>JAJYQA010000025.1 GCA_021794835.1 Actinomycetes bacterium
GAGTTTTTAAGGCAAGTTAAAGCTGGCAAGCAAATGTTAACCGAAGGGAGGTTTTAAGATGATAAACGCAATCGATTTGGCAGAGAGAAGAAGAGAGCAAGCTTTAGAAGAAAGAAGGGCAAGGGTTTTAGAGCAGGTGAAAACCCTTGAGATGGGCGCGCCGATAGCGGTCGAGATCGGTTCAACGGAGAACGAGATGATCATGCTCGATACCTACTTTGTCGGCCTCACAAGATCAAATCGCATCAGCTATATCCGGCAGGTAAACTCGGGTTCTAACCGTCCCTGCGTAATCGTAGCTAACGCAGATCCGGAAGATGTGAGAGTTGGCGGCATTACAGGGCAAAGAGCATCACTTTTTGAAAGTTAAAAGCCCCAGCCAAAAGGCCGAGGCGTTGATTCGGGACAATGGAAGGATAACAGAGATGAGAGATACAGTCAATCCGAATGATTTACCGCCCGATGAGGTTATGGACGAGCAGAAGGAAAGAGAAAGGCAAGTGCGGCACTACGAGAAAGAGAAGTTTTCCTTTAGTGAGTCTATGGGCGGTGCCATTGCTAGAAAGCTGAAAGAGGGTGGAACAGATGGCAGAGAGTAAAGTGCCTGCAAAGTATCTCAAGAAAATCCAGGGCAAAGACTTTGTGCTGTTTGAGGGACTACTTGAGATTGCACATACCGAAGGGCTAAAGGTAGTAGATACCGAGCTTGTACAAGCACCTAGTAAAGATAATGGGATGCTTGCGATAGTAAAGGCAACCGTTGAGACAGAGAAGGGTATTTTTGGGGCCCTCGGTGATGCTTCTCCCGAGTCTTGCGAAAAACCCATGCAGCCACATCTTGTAAGACTAGCTGATACCCGAGCTATTGCACGGGCGATGAGGCTTGCGGTCAATATCGGCATGACTTCAAGTGTTGAAATGGGTAGCGAGAGCGACGGACCGACTAATAACTCCCAAAAACCCAAAACAACCGCTAAGACCACAAAAGAGGACACTAAACAGGTTGATGATGAGACAAAATCGGCCTGGCTCGAAAATCCTGGCGCGGTTCTGCTGGACTTCGGCAAGCACGCAAACAAAACCCTTGCCGAAGTTTTAGACGAAGCACCCGATTACATTGAATGGCTAGCAAAAGAAGCTTATGACTATGTGCTTCGATCGGCGGCTAAAAAATTACTGGCAGGGCAAAACCCTAACGGCGAGGTTTACAATCCCGAGTTTGATCCAGACCTTGAGCCAGTACCGAACGACTTAGTTTTTTAGATTTGGCCTTCTCTATCCCTGGATAAGCTATTGGCAAAGCTAAAATCAAACCACAAGGGGAAGGCCAGGAAAATAGACGGGTGTGTGCCTGGCAGTATATGAGGGCACACACCCGAGGTTAAAACAATTAAGCCAGTTATCAAGGCAGGAGATGAAAACCAATGGCAGCAAAGACTATGCCAGATGATTTAAAAGCACTTTATAACTTCTTGTCACTTTACGCCAGAGGATCGCACAACGCTAAGAGCCAGAAACAAATAGCGGAGCATTTCAAGACATACCCGAGAGCAATAAGGGCTATGATATCGACGCTTGTATCTGATTACCGCAAGCCTGTCTGTACCACGGCAGGCGACGGCTGCTATATTCCGACCAGCCGCAGTGACGCAGAAAAGGGCATAGCGTCCCTAAAATCCCGAGAAAACGAGATTAGGCAGAGGCGGCTAGCGTTAGAAGAAGCAATTGATAATGCCTTCGGTCGTCCCTCACTTTTTGACCTGCCTATTGCCGAGACGTTAGCTCTTGGGCTGATGTTTGCAGGGATATTGACGTTTTTTAGTGCTATCGCATTGGAGGTGAGATAAATGGATTGCGCATGTTCCCTAGATTCTATACCAGCAGAATTTCATAACGTAAAGCTAGTAGTAGCTAAAAAAGAGCATAGGTGCGGTGAGTGTGGACACATTATTCAGCCAGGCGAAACTTACGAATATGTCTTTGGTAAATGGGGAGGAATGACAGATTATTACAATACCTGTCTGCGCTGTGTCGATCTAAGGGATTTGGTAAGCGAGTATTACGGCGGCTGCTTTTACTATGAATGTCTATTTGACCACTATTTTGAGCTTCTATCTATAAATATGAATTACGAAGAAGCACAAGAGCAGGTAGATAGGATTAGAGATAAGCATAGAAACGCCAGCTAATTTTTTTTACCTGGATTCGCTTGACAGATAATGTAAACGCCTGGAAATCGTAACAGGGGGTTGTAGCGGTGGAAGTAAGAATGGATTTAGTTATTGAGGAAGTTAGATTTAACGATTGTGCATTAGTAAGGCTTGCAGGTGAGTTTGATGTGTGGAGCGCGCCCAAAGCAAAGGCGAAATTTCTTGATCTCATAGACGATGGCGTAAAGAATATCGCGGTTGATCTTCGCAATGTAGAGTTCATGGATTCATCCGGCATGGGTGTTCTTCTCGGCTGCTATAAGAGGTTAAAGGGCGTGGATGGCAAGCTAGTGATATTAATAAGCGAGAAAAATACCCATATTGCAAAAGTTTTGCGCATTACAGGGCTTAATAAAGTATTTGCGGTGCGTGTCGTGGGGGAGACCCAAGGGTTTGCAAATATAGAAGATTTGTTTGTGGTAGAGAGGGCGTAAGTAGTGAAAGCCGCGCTAGTAGACGTAGACCAATTCAACAAAAAGAAGAGATGGCCGAACCTTGCCATAATGAAAAACGCTGCGCTTCTAAAATCAAAAGGGCACAAGGTTGAGTGGCATAATCCACTAAAGGGCGACTATGACATAATCTATGCCTCAAAGATATTTAACTTTACGCCGGATTATCCTTATTTCCCCGATCCTCTTAAAACTCCCATCGTGACCGGCGGCAGCGGTTATGATCTTGCAAGCAGGCTTACTCAAGAGGCTGAGGATATCTGCCCTGACTATTCGATTTATGGAATCGACTATGCGCTAGGCTTTACTAGCCGTGGCTGCATACGTAAATGCCTGTGGTGCATCGTGCCGATTAAAGAGGGCAAGATACGGCCGACCGGAGACATTTACTCTTTTTGGACCGGACAAAAAGAGATCGTCTTACTAGACAATAACCTTACCGCTTTGCCGGATCACTTTGAGCTTATCTTGCAACAGTGCATTAAGGAAAAGCTAAGAGCTGAGATTACTCAAGGCTTAGATATTCGCCTGATCGACCACAATAAGGCCGCACTTTTAAAACAAATAAGACACAAGGGAAGGCTGCATTTTGCATGGGATAGTTTGAAATATGAAAAGGCTGTAAGGGTAGGCATTGATATTCTAAAACAATATTTCCATCCAGATCAACTAACCTTCTACGTGCTTGTAGGGCACACGACGACGCACGCAGAGGACATTTATAGGGTACAGGCTTTAATGAATCTCGGCGTCAATCCTTTCGTAATGCCATATAACAAAAAAGACCTCTATCAAAGTGCTTTTGCTCGGTGGTGCAACCACGTAGCAACGCGAAAATCCTGCTCCTGGTATGACTATAAGCATGGCCGCTGGCCTGGTTATAGAGAATATCTAAAGGCGGTGAGCGCGTGAAAGCTCAACCCGTTCTTAGATACCCTGGGGCTAAACGATGCCGCGGCAATAAGCATTAAAAATCCTACTTTGTTTGATGGGTAGGTTGCAGACCAATATAAGCGTGAGTAGTTTAAGCGAACAGTTGTTTGGGTATAATAAAGGTAGACCAAAGAAAACTAGTTATAGGAGTAGCGGATTTTCATGTTTTTAAATGCCAGGAATTGTAGTAAAATAAATAATCAGACCAGGCAGAGGAACACGGTTTTCTTTGGTCAGAATCCGCACTCCCCTTTGCCTGGTTTTTTATTACCCAAAGGAGTGCGATAGATGAGTAAATCCCCCGCAGAAATCAAAAAAGAAGTCCCACTAGAATTTCACTTCTTATTTGAGAGACAAATCTTCGACACCGATAGTTTAACCGATAAGTTTAGAGTAGAAAACCTAGACGGGTGTCCCTTCAATAAGTGTGAGAATTGTGGACACGATCTAACGGTCAGACAAGCGTATAATCATCCATCGGGCGATGCCTACCCAATAAACGGGTTTGTTGCCTATTACCATCGGTACAAGATGGTTCTTTGTGATAGATGTGTGGATTACAAAAACGGACAGCCGTGGAGGGTTGACCATGCCTAAAGACAAAGGCTCTAAATACTTCGTGCCAGTATGGAGCGGTTTACTCGACTTAAAGCATAGAGATCAAATGGGTAATGCTATATGGACTTATCTAGCCTTACTTGACCTCGTAGTTCCCAAAAAAGGCACTAAAGGTCTGGTACTTAACGGTGCAGTTTTAACAATAGATAGGCTTGCTAAAGAGACAGGGTTTAGCTATCGGCAATTGCAGCGCGACATAGCACGTCTTAATGGTCTTTATCTTGACGTGAAGCGAGTGAGTCATGGCTTTATTATTGGAATTAGGAATTGGCGAAAGATTAATGTTTCCCTGATATCCAGAAATGATGATATCACGAAATCACGATATCAGGATATCGGCATATCAGATACCAAAGATGGCATATCAGATACCAAAGATGGCATATCACAAGAGGTTATTTTCCCTGGTAGTGATAGCCAAAATGGACAGAGACAAGAAGGTATACAAGAAGGTATACAAGAAGAGAGTAAAAAACCCACTAAAAATTATCCAAACAATCTGTGGAATGAGCTAACTATTAAGCTAATAAAAGAATGGCTTGAATCTTGCAAACCTATTCGACCACTCAAAGACGATATAGAGAAAACCCGCGCAAAAGTATACGAATCCATATCTAACGGAATAGAAAATAGTACTATACGCTTCGCCCTTGATAAACTGCGACAAGGAAAACCGCTAGGGGCTTGGGGTGCTTATCTTCTTGAATGCGCTAATAAAGGGCAGCAAGAATCACCAAATGATGAGATCGAGCGCAGATTAAAAGCAACCGCTGAGCGTGATAGAAAACGGATGGAGGAGTTAAATTATGCAAACAAATAAACCCCTACCATCTGCAATTGATGCCGAGCAAGCCATATTAGCCTCTATACTCATTGATCCACTATGCCTTGTCGATGTGGCCGAAACCATTAGAGCGGACATATTCCAAGGGCAAGCAAACGCAGCCGTATATAGGGCCATAATAGAGCTGGCGGCAGAGGGAAAGCCCTACGACTCAATCTCTGTTGCCAATAAGCTAGAGTCCCAAGGCAACTTAGATAGACTGCCTGGGGGAAAAGCATATATTCATACCATCGTAAACGGTCTTTTATCGACCGCCAACATAGAGCCCAATGCAGAGCTTATCGTTAACAAATATATTTTTCGCGAGTTTATCAAGCAAATGAGCGCGTGCGTAGTGGCGGCGTATACCGCTGAAGATGCAACAGAATTACTTGATGCTGCAAGCGGAATAATTTACGAGTTAGCCGATAAGACGCAGAGCAGAAAAGCCGTTGAGCTTGGCGAACTCATTAAGTCGACCGATAGGGATATCCGAGAAATTTATAACCAAGAGTTTGTCGATTATGGCTATGATTTAGGTTTCCCTGAAATTGATCAGGTTTTAACCGGCATTTACCCAGGCGATTTAATTGTTGTCGGCGCTCGCTCAAGGGTTGGTAAAACCGCGTTTATGCTAAATATCGCAACCAATATGCTGGCACAGAGAATACCGGTTATCATCTTTTCCCTTGAAATGACGGCAAAGCAATTAATGTACCGCCTCTATACCGCAAAGGCTGAGGTCAACAACGATTATCTCCGTAATAAATATGTGAAAATGCCAGGGGAGATTTTTGAAAGCTTAAAGGCGGCCTCAAAATTTTTTAATGACAAGCCATTGCATATTGATGATTCACCAAGCACGGGGATAGTAAATATCCAGACAAAGGCAAGGCGTTTTTTTGCTAAAGCCGAGACCGCTGGCGTTATCTTTATTGATTACGTCCAGCAGATAAGGGAGGCAGGGAACAGCGAAAATGAGCAGGTGAGAATAAGCAAAATAACCAGCGCCTTAAAGGTCATGGCAAAAGAGCTTAAATGCCCCGTCGTTGCCCTGGCACAGCTTAACCGCGAGATTGAGAAACGCCAAGAGAAAATCCCACAGCTTGCCGATCTAAGATCGTCAGGCTCTTTGGAAATGGATTCAGACATCGTTATTTTACTTCATCGAGACGTTAATAACGAGAGCTTGGAGGAAAGAGCGAAGACGATTATTAATATTGCCAAGCACAGAAAGGGTGACGGCGGTCTTTATAAACTCAAATACAAAGAACAATATACCAAGTTCGTAGAGGATGAGAACGTTAATCCATTCTAACCACTTTAAGGAGGTCAAAATGAAAACAATTAAATCAACCATCAGAGACTATCATCGACACAGAGATTATCCTTACGGATACAGGAAGTCACGGTCCATTAAAACAGCATTTAGAGAAAATCTGCTTATCAAAGTGGCTGGCTGGCTTGATAAAAACCCTGATTACTGTTGGGGAAGCCTCGTAATGTGGGCGTTCTTCGACCCCATCCGAAACATTTTAACGGATAACTACCACTACAAGGTAAAGAGCTGCGACGCGGAATACGGCCCTTACTGCGGCAAGTGCGCAATCATTGGAAGATTGCCCTGGGAAGGCAATTTTTACACACGCCGGAGAGCAAACGAATTATTTAGGAGGGCAAGATAAAAATGGCACAAATAATCGAAGCTAAAAAAATACCCACGCTTAATAGAATATCTTCCCTGTGCTGGGACTGCCCAAAGGAAATATTTAGCTCTTGTCTCTGGGCTATGGGCAACGGCAACGCGCGCGACATGGTATTTTCAAAGGCTTACAAAAAGGTGCTGCCCGAAGATAAGAAACAAAGATACAAATTCAAAAACCTCTATGTGGTCACAGCCTGCAAAAGAGGGCGTAAGCCATGAGCACTAGGCCGCAAGAGACAAAAATAAGAAAACCATACATACTAATAATCCCAGGCCAACTACCAGGGCTAAACGAGTACATTGAGGCCGAGAGAGCCAACAAATACAAGGCGGCAAAGCTGAAAGAGAACACAGAAAGCTATATCTTTTGGTCAATAAAATCTCAGCTAAAAGGTTTGTGTATCGCATATCCGGTTTTCATGAGCTACAACTGGATAGAGCCAAATAAAAGGCGAGACAAAGACAACATCTCGTTTGCGCGAAAGTTCGTACAAGATGCACTGGTAAAAGCTGGCGTTCTTAAAAACGATGGGTGGAATCAGATAGATGGATTTGAAGACAGTTTTAATGTTGACAAACTTAATCCAAGAGTAGAAATCGAAATAGGGGAGGCAGATATTGGCAAGAGAGATAAAACCGAGACGAAGAAAGAAGCATCTAAACATCTGGCGAGTGCCGAGAAAAGAAAGGCAAGTAGCGTTTTGCCATCACAAACGATTACCAATGTCGATGGCAATAATAAAAGTAAACGAGTGCTTGAATCAGAAGCACAGGACAGCGGAAGGGACAGTTTTGAGGGTGTGCCCGAGATTGGAGAGATTTAAGGATCACCCGATTTGGAAGAAGTAAATTTTTTTGTAAAGCAAATTAACCTCTAACTTAATACTTAACATTGAAGGAGACTTGAAGCTCATGGGTAGAAAAAAGATTGAAGTAGAATTGAAGCCGCTTTGCTATTGCAGAAAAAGGATCGCCGAGGAAAACGCCTGGATAATAAATGTTGTAGCCAAGAAACTAAAGAAGCGGTTTAGGGATGTAGATTTTTCCGACATCGTAGGCACTGCTACGGATTACTATTTGAAATATGTGCAGAGCTATGACTCGTCGCGCGGTATGCGTTTTGATGTCTATATTTACAATTGGCTGGAATCAAGGATCGTGCGCGCTTTGCTCTTTGAGGTGGGATTTAGGAGAGTGAGGGTAGGCACAAAAGAAGTCTATGAGCGAGAGCGATACATGGTTCCCATCATGGATGAAGGATTTGACATTGAGCAAACCAGACGCGGTGAGGCTGTCCTCTACGACGAAGCTTTGACGATAGAGGATTTTTCCAGAGAAATTAGTGACCGCGTTGCTGTAAGAGAAGCACTCAAAGTTTTAGATAGCCGCGAAGCCCAAGTATACAGGCTTTATTATGCTCTTGAATATTGCCAGGACGATATCGCAAGGATGTTAAATCTCTCACAAATGCAGGTATCGAGGATTTTAAAGTCGATTAGAAATAAGGTAAAACAAAAGCTTGAGGATGTATGTTTGGCCTGATAGACAATTGGCAAATATAAAGGTATAAGCTCAATGAAATACGCGAACAGCGATAGATAAAGGTGTGCTCCTGGAATTGATCGGCCAGGAGCACCGGCCGTTTAAAAGAAACTTTTACGGGCAATACTAAACTAGATTCTCCTTTAATCGTGGGGCCGGGTAGATTCCTCCGGTCCCACAGTCTTTTTACGCTATCCATTTTAACCTCTAAGTTTGAACTTAACGCTTTTGGCAAATTATATAGGTAGAGCTTTGTTTAGGGGGCAATATGGCCGCAACTGATAATAGTAGAAAACTTACACCAAAACAAAAAAGATTCTGCCAGGAATACATAATTGATTTTAACGCTACCAAGGCGGCTATTCGTGCAGGGTATAGCGAAAAAACAGCTTATTCTATCGGTCACAGCTTGTTGAAGAAAGTTGAAATTCAAGAAGAGATAGAAAAGCAAATTGAGTTGAGGACCGAAAGAACCTTTGTTAATGCTGATCGAGTGGTTCAAGAGGCTGCAAAGATAGCATTTTCAAGTATTGCGGATCTCATAGACTGGCAAAAAATGAAGCCGATTTATGAAGAGGATGAGAACGGCAAGGACAAAGTAGTAGGCTATGAGGGCGGCATAAGCTTTAAAGAGGCAGAGAACATGCCGGAGAGCCTAAAGGCTGCGATATCTGAAATATCTGAAGGTCCATTCGGCACGCTAAAGATTAAGATGCACGCTAAGATGCCGGCCATTGAATTACTTGCTAAACACACCGGAGTCTTGCCGAGTGTCCAGAAACACGAAATAACCGGCAAAGACGGTAAGCCGATTGAACACAAGCACGAACACGACATTGATTTATCCGGCCTATCAGAGGCGGCATTAAAAGAACTAGGAGAAGCTCTTGGCTTCGACAACGACGAAGGTCAAGACGAACAAAGAGAAGCTTAGGCAAGCTTATAAGCGTGAACGATATAAACGCTCCTGCGCCTATTTTATTAGGGATGCAGTATACATAGAGGACAAAACCAATAAAGAGGGCATGAGCAAATTTGCTTTATGGCCTAAGCAGCTAGAAGTCCTAAACAGCTTTTTAACCCTGCAATTTCTGATAGTCCTAAAAGCAAGACAGCTCGGTTTAACCTGGTTATCTCTTGCTTATGCGCTTCACAAGATGCTCTTTGAAAAAGGCTATACAGTTCTTTTTATTAGCAAGAGGGATATTCCCGACTGCAAGATCGCCACTTTGCGCATGAAACGGATGCTAAGACGCCTCCCTTCCTGGCTAATCGTCGAGAAGAAAAAAGCTCCGGCTGGCTGGGACGGTTTGATGTGGGAAGCCTCGACGCATGAGATTACCATACACAGGCCGGACGGCGAGGAATCCCAATTTATCGCTTTAGCGGCTTCGCCAGATACTGCGCACAGTTTTACGGCAAACTTGATAATACTAGATGAATGGGCGCTGCACCCGTTTGCAGATGAGATATGGACCGGCGCGTATCCGACAGTAAACCGCGCCGACTTCTCCGGTCAGGTAATCGGGCTATCAACAGGCAGAATTAATACGCTGTTTGAGGATATCTGGAAGAGCGCGAAATTGGCCGAGAACATGTTTACCCCGATTTTCCTTAATTGGAAAGCTGATCCGCGTCGTGATAAGGCATGGTATGAGCGCACAAAGGCGAACTTGCCAAAGACTTACAGAAGCCAGTACCCGAGCGTTGAGGCCGACGCCTTTACTATCGGCGAAGGCGCGTTCTTCGAGGAATGGGACGAGGAAATACATGTATTTGGCAACTGGATACCGCCTAAGCACTGGCTAAGATATGCAAGCTACGACCCTGGATACTCTACTCGGGCTTGTTGGAAATGGTACGCTATGCACCCCTCGATGGAGTGGGGCCTTTGTTACCGAGAGTATTACCCGCACAGAGTAACGGATAAAGACCAGGCCCTAGAAATTGTGAGAATGTCCAAAAACGCTGACGGCACGCAGGAGCATTTAGTTTGGAGCGTAGCGGATACCGATGCGTGGACGCCTTCAAGGGATTCCGGCAAGTCAACCGCAGATCGCTTTGATGAGGTATTCGAAAAGTATTTTATCAATCCTGATGGGACCCTGGCAGAAGAGGGAGAGCAGGCAACAGGAGCATTGCCATTAACCGAATGTGGCTACTCACTCACAAAGGCCAGCAAGAACCTGGAAAACGGCTGGCGTGAGCTTCACGAATGGTTGAAACCATACGACGGGCCAGACGGCGAGCAGATGTCAAAATTGCGCTTTACCGACAACTGCCTTAACTCAAGGCGTTGTTATCCGGCGGCTGAGACAAGCGAGACTAACCCGAATGATATTGCAAAGAAGAGCGAACATCATGTTTGCGACGTGGATAGGTATTTCGTAGTTGAGTTGCTGATAGAAAAACCGGAGGAGAAAGAGGAAGGACCACCCCCAGGCTCATCGGGATACATGCGAGAGATCCGCAAGAAGAATAAGAAACTTGCGAAACAATATAGCACGAAGAAGAAGAGAGAGAATTTATCGTACATGGTAGAAGTCAAAGAAAACCAAGACAAGGAGTAACTATGGAACTATTAAAAAAGCTAGAAGAAGTAATCAAGGAAAGATGCACGATGCCAAGCTACATGAAGGTAAGATTTCAGAGTATAAGGGGCAAGTTTCTGGTGTCGGCAGTCAAAGACGATGGTGGCTTAGTCTCTTACGATGGGGATAGCCTAGAAGAGGCTATTGGCAAGCTTGTTGACGGTATGGGGGTGTAATACCATGCACATCTGTCTACACCACAATGATCCCGATGGTTATGTCTCGGCGGCAATTGTGAAGCTTGCTATGCCGGAGACTGAGTTTATCGAGATTGATTATCATCGAATCAACTTTGAGCGCGTCCGAGAAGTCGATAAAGATGTTTACTTATACCGAGTCGTAGAAGAGAAGAAAGGGACGCGCTATGCCTAACTACGATTATGTTTGTCAGAGCTGCGGACACATTAAAACCCTAAACCGCCAGATTGCCAAGCGTGATGATCTTGCTGTCTGCGAGAAGTGCGGCCATGAGGCAAAGCGGCTATTCGGCGCGACGAGCAATATCTATATTTTGCAGAGCTTCTTTACAAATAGATCGGATGTATTGCCGCCGAAAGATGATAAAGAGGCATGGAGTAAGCTAGTGCCTGCTGATGGGCGTGGTAGCTATGACTAGGGAAGAAGCTTTTAACGCAGCTTATACTGCCGAAGTAGGCAGACTTCGTATAATCCAAAATAAGATTGCTGGCCTAAGTGAACCCATAGCTGAAGAA
>JAJYQA010000011.1 GCA_021794835.1 Actinomycetes bacterium
ATGGGGGGGGATATCTTGATACGGTGCTACCGGACATCCGGCGGTGCATTTGCCGCATAGGTAGCACTCATCAAGTTTCTGCCCTGACAGAGCCGCAATTTTATTTTTCAGGTTTTTGTTGGTGGATCTGATATGCCCCGTCGTATCTAAAGTCCTCACCTTCTTTAAAGTTTTACTAAGCGATACTTAGTGAAACAATGCACAATCAATTTACACTAATAAAGACTTGCTTGTCCTCTTTTCATTTACACCCAATAATTCAGGTTAAGTTATAGTATAGCCACGGTTACTACGGCTGTTAACACTACCCGCAAATTTTAACCAAATCTTAAATTACCGTAACTTAATTGTAACCCCAATTATACATACTTCATTGGCAGCTATCTAGAGACGCAAAGAGGACAAAAAAGAGGTTATGCAACCTCTTTGTGAAAAACAACGTTGCATTTTAGCTTTAAGATGTTGCCTTAGTTTCCTCTACTTTTTTGGTCTCTTTTGCAGGTTTTGTCTCTGCGGTTTCTTCAGGGGTTTCTTTCTTGGCAGTTCCGGGCCTTGAGACCTTAATGTCCTCAATCTTTATTTTCGACAAATGTGAGCGATGGCCAAACTTGCGGCGGTAATTCTTTTTCGCTTTGTATTTAAAGACAATAACTTTGTCGTCCTTAAAATGCTCGACAATAGAGGCTGCTACTTTTACTCTGCCCAGGTCGGCAACCGATACCTTATCGTCACGGGTCATCATGACGTCGGTGATGTCAAACTTGTCACCTGGATTGCCGGCAACCTTATCAACTACCAGCTTATCGCCCTTACTTACCTTATATTGTTTTCCACCGAACCTTATGATGGCGTACATGGCAATCCTCCTTGACAATAAGCATTTATACTAGCACATGAGTAGACAGGTGTCAATCTTCTTTAACCTTCTTGTAATTGATCAGTGATAATGTCACCTCAAAATTAATCAGTAATTTCTTAATTGTAATTTCAATAGAAGTTACTAATACTTTGCTCTATCTGAGCTTCTGTACCCTCCTCAACCATCTCAGGCTTGCTTACCGGCACAGCGTCGTCGTATACTAGATAGGCCCTCTTGCCCCATCCAAGATCTAATACATTATTCATAAGTTTGCCTTTTTGCTCAAGAAAAGCCTTACCCCGGGGGTTTATTCTAAAGATAAACGATTCCGAGATATGTGTTGCAGCAACCTTTTTCATCTGTCTGTAATTTTGTATGCCGACCGTGGCATCTGACAAAACAACACCCAGGCCGTGGCAACATGGACATGTCTCAGCCTGGAACTCTAGCAGACCCTGGCTTACGTTTTTCCTGGTCATCTCAACAAGGCCGAGCTTTGATATCTCAATAACCCGGTTTTTTGTCCTATCGGATGCAAGCGACTCGAGTAAAACCCGGGACACCTCTTCCCTGTTTGCAGGCTCTTGCATGTCAATAAAGTCGATGACGATTATGCCGCCGATATCTCTCAATCTTAGCTGGCGCACTATCTCTACCGCGGCCTCGAGATTGGTTTTAAAAATGGTTTGCTCAAGAGTCGTCTTGCCTACATATTTGCCGGTATTTACGTCTATTGCGGTAAGTGCCTCGGTATGGTCGATGCTGATGTACCCACCTGAGCGTAACCATACCTTACGTTTTGTCGCGTTCTCAATATCCTGGTTTATATTGTATTTGTCAAAAAGTGGTAATCTCTCGGAATAAAGCTCTACCTTTTTTACCAACTCAGGATCGGTTGATTCAAGAAACTCAACAATTGTGTGGTAGTCCGGTTCACTGTCTACAACCAGGCGTCTGAAATCGGACGAGAAAAGGTCGCGCACAATCCGAAGTGCGAGCTGTGGCTCCTGATAAATTAACTTAACGGGATTTGACTGGCGCACCTCACGGTTTATCTTTCTCCAATAAAGAAGAAGTCTTTTAACGTCAGCCCTTAGGTCGTCAAAACTGGTCCCCTCGGCAGCCGTCCTTACGATAAGACCCTTACCGCGCGGCTTTATTTTCTCGCAGATTTCCTTAAGTCTCTGTCTTTCCTCTTCGGGTAGCCGCCTGGACGTTCCAATAAAATCCGAATACGGCAGAAGCACCAGGTAGCGCCCCGGCAACGTTACCTGCATAGTAACGCGAGCGCCCTTCAAATCCATCGGCTCCTTGACTACCTGAATAAGAATATCTTGGCCAGGTTTGAGTAGATACTGGATTGGCGGAATAGCCTCGCTTTCGCTTGTCCTTGGAAATATAACCTCTTCGACGTAAAGAAAAGCGTTCCGCTCAATGCCGATATCAACAAATGCTGCTTGCATACCTGGTAAAATATCTTTTACCCGCCCCAAATAGATGTTCCCGACTATTGAGGGGGCCTCCCGGCGTTCCAGGTATATTTCAACAAGCTCACGGTCTTCGAGTACAGCCGCTCTGGTCTCGAAGCCGTCCACCGAGATCATCAATTCATGATTTGTTAAACTCACTTCCCATCGTCACACCTTCATAAAAATCGTAGATATTTATTAACGGGTTGCCCCGATTAACATACTGTTCAATACGGCAAAGCTCTAGTAGCTCGATTTTACCAGCTTGACAAAACATCTCCGACAACTTATTTATTACAGCCTCAGGACGCAGGCTATTTTGATCGTTCATTGAGAGCAGCATATAAAAGTCGTAGATGCTCCCGTTTTTTCGCTTAACTTGCCAATCTAAAATAGCTTTGTTAGTTTCTACCCATTTTTCCTTATCCTTATGCCTTGTTGACAAGCGGTTTTCTTCCCTAAGGCGAGTGATTAAAGCCGCGACATCTTCGATGTCCGAGCCAAATTTAACCTTGGCTCTATAAGCAGCACTTTGTACCGCGCTCGTTATCAAGCCTTGTTTTCCTTCGATGTATTTCGCCCTATAAATGTTTAACCCCTTTGGTAAAACCGAAACCATCTTTTCCAGCAGGTTATCTTCAGCAACAGAATCTATTACTTCAACAACCATATATTCGGCAAGACTGCCTGTTCCAACTGGCAGCGCCGGGCCATACGAAACCCTTGGCCTTGGATTGAAGCCCTGTCCTATTTGAATCCTAATATTAGCCCGTCTAAACGACCGCTCTAGCGCACGCATCAACTCCAAGTGCGACAGGTACCTTAACGCGCCACTTTTACCATATTGAATAAGTATTTTAGGCATAAATCTCTAGTCCCTCTGTGTTCGCTAGGGGGGACGTTCCTTGAATAACTAAAATTGAGGAAAAATATTCCGTAAATACAGTTATTCAAGGAACGTCCCTGTTTCCTGCTGTTTCTGTTTCCTTGACCGATTCGCCGGTTTACTGGCCCACCGGTTTTTGCCTATCCAAATAGAATATTGTCTACATCAAGATTCGTACATACCCCGCAGGAGCTGCACACATTAAATCTGCAGTCTTCCGTAGTCTCACTGCTAAGGGCACGCTCGTACTCGTCCTGTAAAAATTCCGCTGTAACTCCGGTATCTATATGCTGCCACGGCAATATCTCGCTAAAAGTCCGTTCTCTTGCTGCATAAAACCTGGGGTCAAGACCCATATCACTAAATGCCTGCACCCACATATCGTATTTAAACTCACTTGTCCAGGCATCAAATTTGCAACCCAACCGCCAAGCATTATAAATTACGTCTGCAAGCCTTCGGTCACCCCTGGCGATAGTACCCTCGATAACAGCCGATTTTGCATCATGCCACTTAAAAGTAAGATGCCTTCCCCTTATGTTCTCCCCTAAAAACTTTTGCTTCCTCTCAAACTCCTCTAGCGTGTTTTGGGCAACCCGCTGAAATGGTGTGTGTGGCTTAGGGGCAAAAGCGGATACGCTAACGGCAACCATAAGGCGATTCCTCGCTAATCTATCCAGAGACTGCCAGCCGATATCTACTATCTTTTTTGCCAGATCGGCAATCCCTTGCAGGTCTTCTTCAGTCTCCGTTGGAAGCCCAATCATAAAGTAAAGCTTTATCCTTTGCCATCCAGCCTCGAAAGCTGTTCTTACCGTGCTTAAAATATCATCTTCGGTAACGTTTTTGTTGACGACGTCGCGTAGCCGCTGTGTCCCGGCCTCGGGCGCAAAGGTGAGGCCGGTTTTCTTTACTTTTGCTATTTCCTTTACCAGCTGTACCGAGAAAGCATCAACCCGCAGTGAAGGTAGAGATACTGAGACTCCTTTCTCGGTATATTCATCTGATAAAGTTTTAAGCGTATCTTCAATGAGTGTGTAATCGGTGCTACTAAGTGAAGATAGCGATATTTCTTCATACCCGGTATTATTAAGTATTTGGGATATCCCAGAGACGATCTGTTCCCTTGTTCTCTCCCTTACCGGGCGATATATTATACCTGCCTGGCAGAAGCGACACCCCCGCGTGCAACCGCGCATTACTTCAACAGAACACCGATCATGGACCGCATCAACAAATGGCACGATTGGTTTTGTGGGAACGGCAATTTTATTGAAGTCTTTAATAACTCGCCTTCTCACCGTAGCCCGAGCACCCTTGTTGGGCTTTATCTCCCTTACCAGGCCATTGTCGGTATAACTAACATCGTAAAACGACGGCACATAGATACCGGGTATCGCAGAGAGCCGCCGCAAGAGCTCTTGTTTGCCACCTCCGCCAGTCCTCTTCCAATCCTTGATAATATCCGCTAGCTCGACGATGAGCTCTTCGGCCTCACCTATAACAAAAAGGTCAAAAAATGCCGCCATCGGCTCGGGGTTTACCGCACCGGGTCCGCCAGCAATTACCAACGGATATGAGGCATCGCGATCTCTTGCAAATATGGGGATTCCGGCAAGGTCAAGCATGTTTAAGACGTTGGTGTAGATGAGTTCATGCTGAAGCGAGAAGCCAAGAACATCCAGGTCGGCAACTCGGCTGTGCGTCTCCAAGGTAAAAAGTGGTATGCCGGCCTCACGCATAGCTGCTTCCATGTCGATCCAAGGCGCGTACACGCGCTCCGCAACGATGTCGTCCTGGTCGTTTAATATCTCATAAAGTATTTGCAGGCCCATATTTGATAGGCCCACTTCATAGGTATCCGGATATGCCAGTGAAACCCTTACGGTATCTAAAGATAATTCCTTATGAGTTGAATTTAGCTCATGATTTATATAGCGACTCGGCTTCTCTACTTTTGGCAGTATCCTTTCTATTTGTGGCCAGAGGTCCAAAAACTTCACCTTTCTCAAAATATTTCTTCGCAAGCTGTCCCATAGCAATAGTACCCCCGTAGGCAATCCCGCCTTTTACCGCCCATCCGGCTACCGGGATCACCGATAAAGTCTGCCTTGCGGCTTCTCTAAACGCAAAACCTCCACCTACAACGGCCAGGATTTCGTAGAGCCTCTTTGCCGACAGCTCCTGATTATATACCGCAGATAGCCTGAGTATCATCCTGATCTGGTTTATGGTCATAATTGGCATGTCAGCCCCGGGGATGAAAACCGCCACTCCGATGACCGCGTTTTGTCTAGCCGTCTCGGCGATCACACGGTTTGCTACCTCTTCTTTAAAGGTAGGTACGGCTGCTGCAAGTGCGACCTCCTTGTCTTTAACTTTTTGAAGAATTCGCGGCACGAGGACTGTTCGTACCGCGATATCATCCGAGATTGGCACAAATATAACGTCTTCTCCGCTAACTCGGAAAACATCCGCCAGGTTTTCAACAAGCCAGTCGTTTATCTTATGTCCAGTAACCACAACAAGCTTTTTGCGTGCGAGGGCTGCCTGTTTAACAATCTGCTCAAGGTCTTTATTTGATTTTCCCGGTGATATAACAACCAGCGCCAGGTCTGCATCCTTTAGCCTGGACGCCACCGCCTCGCCGTTGGAAAAACTGCCTACGGGCAAAATAACGTTGCTTTGCACATCTACCTGCAATTTTGCCAATATATCAGCCTCAACTAGAGGTTCAGCAATTAGCACAATATTTACCGGCTTTTTCGCTTCCCCGCGCACGGTTTTAAGAAGCTTTGTTACGCTTCTTATTCTTCTAAAGTAATCAAACGCAGACATGTTTTACCTTTCAGTATATTACTATAGATTTTCGGAACTAAGAACAAGCAACTGTAGTGCTAAATCCTAGGCCTGGGTCTCTAAAAAAGTCTAATTTCTAGTATCCTGTCTCTAGTATCTAGATTATACATAACGGCGGGCATAAATATTAAGAAGCATTCCAACACTCATAAGGTTAGCGATTAAGGCGCTGTTTCCGTAGCTTATAAAGGGAAGCGGGATGCCAGTGATCGGCATAATTCCGATGGTCATACCCGCGTTAACAAATATCTGGAAAAGCCAAAGCGAGACTATTCCGGCTGCAAGAAGTGCGCCAAAGAGGTTTTTGCTAGAGATAGCAGTTTTCAATCCCCTCATTACCAGCACGAAGAAAAGAATTAGCAATAGGACTGTTCCAAAAAAGCCGGTTTCTTCACCAATGACCGCAAAGATAAAATCGGTATGTCGCTCTGGTAAAAACTGTAGCCTTGTCTGGGTGCCTGAGAACAATCCCTTGCCAAAAAGCTGTCCTGAACCTACGGCTATCTTTGACTGCAACAGGTTGTAGCCTGCCCCTCTAACATTATTATCGGGATTAACAAAAACAGTTAAACGATCAAGCTGATAACTCTTTAGAACATGGAACTGGATAGCAACAAATGCAATAATAATGCCCGCTAGAATGATAATTGCAAAATGGCGAGCCGGAAAACCCGCAACCAGCATCATTCCAAGAAGAATCGCCAAAAAGCATAGTGCGGTCCCAAGATCAGGCTGCAACAACACCAACAACAAAGGAATACCAACTTGCATCAGCGATGATACAAGTTCCCGTATGTTATCCAATTGGCCTTTGTGATTAGTCAGGAAACTGGCAAGTGAAATAACAAGTAGAAGCTTTGCAAGCTCCGCCGGCTCAAACTGAAAGGCACCTGATTGAAACCAACTCTGTGCCCCATGATGTATTTTCCCGATAATCAGTACGGCTGCAAGCAAGATGATGTTTAGTATATATATCGTGGTCGCGTAGTTCTTCCATTTGTTGTAGTTAAATAAACTCATAAAGAGTAATGCCGCGATACCGATAAGAAAGCCTATAATCTGCTTTTTTAATAAGAGGTAAGAGTTGCCGCCATGCATCCCTGATTGCGTCGCGCTAAATACAGCGATTACGCCGTAGGTACAAAGAAGCAGCACAGTTATTACCATTGTTAAATCTATCTTGCGATTTATGCTTGCTAAATCCATATTATTTACCTTGATAGATCATTAACGTATCTAGCTCCTTTATCCTGGTAACCTAGAGCCGTTGCAAAAATCTTTCTAGCTACCGGAGCTGCAGTTGAGCCGCCGTGTCCTCCCTGCTCAATTACAACGGCAGCTACATACTTTGGATTGTCCGCAGGTGCATAACCAACATAACATGCGTAATCCTGTTTACCTTGTACCTGCGATGTTCCTGTCTTACCGGCGGTTTTTACCGGGAAGCCCGCAAAGGCACCGGCCGCAGTACCCTTAGTCGTAACAAGTTCCAACGATGACTGCGCAAATGCAACTATGTTCTTAGATATCGGTAGCGTGCGCTTGTCTTCCGGCTTTAACTTAAACTCGGTTTTTATCTTGCCATTCCATGATATTATTGCTTTTCCTACATGGGGTCGGTAAAACGTCCCCCCATTTGCTATTGTGGCGTAAAACGATGCCATTTGGAGCGGAGTTGCCAAGAGATCGCCCTGACCGATTGCCATGCTTACCGTGTCTCCGGGATACCATTTTTGAAACTCTGGGTGGCCCTTGTTAAAATCTTTCTTCCATTTCTTATCTGGGACACGGCCCTTTGCCTCCATTGGCAGGTCAACCCCCGTAAGCGACCCAAAACCAAAGATTCTGGCCCAATGTTGTAGCCCCTCTTGTGTCCGTTTATAAAATCTCAGACCGAGCTCGTAAAATACGGTATCGCACGAATCTGCGACTGCCATAGCAAGACTAATCCGTCCAAAACCGGCACGGTTCCAGTCGTACCTAATCCATTTTTTACCGAGCCCATCCCAACTTCCCGTACTATTAAATATCTCACCGGTCGACGTTAGGCCATCGGCTAGCGCCCCCATTAGGGTTACCGGTTTAAAAGTCGACCCCGGAGGATATGCCATTAAGGCGCGGTTATTTAGCGGAAAGTGATTACTTGGGTTTACCAGATTATCCCAATCGTTTTTCGATATGCCGCCGACAAAAAGCGCGGGGTTGTATGTCGGGTAACTTGCCATAGCAATTATCTCGCCGTTTCTTGGGTCAAGTACAACAGCCGCCGCGCCATCGGCAGGTTCTCCGCTATTATGCGCCTGCTGGATGGCCTCACCCAGTGCCTGCTCGGTTGTTTTCTGGACATTAAGGTCGATGGTTAGCATGATATTTGAGCCAGGTATAGGGTCCTGTCTTTTAACAACCCGGACCGGCCTACCTAATGCATCTACCTCAAGCTGCTGGCTTCCCTTCTCACCTCTTAGCACCCTCTCGTAACGGCGCTCGACGCCAGTTTTGCCAATGATGTCGCCCATCGCATAGTCGCCCGTATTTTTTAGCTTAGACAACTCCTCTTTTGATATCTCACCTAGATAACCGAATATATGGGCGCCCAACGTACCATACGGATAGGTTCGAACCGGCTCGGTTACGATGTCAACTCCGGGCAGCTCCATCTTATGCTCCTCGATATAGGCAAGAGTTGCCTGATTAAGATCTCTCTTTATAATTCTTGGTCTAAGCGGATCGATTTTTTTGTCAGACAACTTATTCTTGATCTCATCGGTCGGCATCCCCAGTATTTTAGAGAGCTTGCTTAGCGTCTCGGGGTATTTTTCTGCAAACTGCGGGGGTACCGAGACACATATGCTGGGACGGTTGCCTACAAGTACCTGGCCATTTCTATCGTAAATGAGGCCCCTGGGAGCATCTATCGGAATAGTCCTGATGTAGTTTTCCTCTGCAAGTCCCGTATACATCTGGCCGTCCATTACCTGCAGAAACCAAAGCCTGCTTACCAGAACGGTAAATATTCCAAAGACGATAAATGTAATAATCATTAGCCTGGATTTAATATCTTCAGGTTTAGTATTTCGATCAAGTGTTATATCAGTTAACTTCATAAAAATCTGGCTCCTGATCCCGAGTCCGGAATCCTAATCATATTTCCTTGCAATCCTGGTAACCGGCGTGCCTTGTTTAAATACCATAAACCGGCGAACGGCTCCATAAACGAAAGGCGTTAGGATTGCATTATAAATAGCCGACGGCAATATAATTTTTGATACCAACATTTCAACAGGCGTAATTTCTCCAAATAAAAACAAAAATGCAACGTAGATAAATTCGTTGATCCAGGTTGCAACAAATATCGCAAACATAGGAATAAGAAGATTTTCAACAAAAATAGTTCTTTGGACCAGACCAGCAAAGAAGCCGACTATAGACTTGCTCGCCATGCCGAGCCCAACGTAAGAACCGGCAAGTAAATCGCCAAGAAGCCCACCGAAAAACCCAATCAGCATGCCGTTCCGCGAACCATAAGTGAAACCATAAAGCGCGGTGACAATTAAGACAACGTCGGGCTTAGCCCCCGAGATAGCCATGTGCGGAACAATCGTGGCCTGGAATACAAACGCAACTAAAATCACCAGGCATGATTGGATTAAAGGCCACATTAGCTACCCCCCTTAAAAGAGAAATTGGGCTCGTACTTGACAACTAAAACCTCGTCAAGGTTTGTAAAATCAACCGCGGGGTCAACTTCAACATCCTTGTAAAGCCCATAGCTTGACAGTGATACGTTAGCAACCTTCCCGACATAGATGCCCTTTGGAAAGAGTTCTCCCAGCCCGGAAGTAACAACTATGTCACCTTTTTGGATGGTTGAATCTTTTGATATATATTTTAGCAAAAGCTGTTGTTCTCTTAACTGACCCTTAATTACACCGACCTCACCGGTCCTTTGAACCTGAACCGAAACCCCGCTTTGCACATCGTTTAAAAGAATTACCTTAGCAGCCCGCTGGGAAACATCGACCACTTGGCCAACAAGCCCGCCGCCTGCAATAACCGGCATATTTCGCTTGATCCCATCATCAAGCCCTTTATCAATTATTACTGACGACCACCAGTTGCTCGAAGGCATTCCAGTAACGCGAGCTGGTATGGTATCGTACCCAGCCTGGTCTTTAAAACCAATGAGCGATTGAAGGCGGGAGTTTTCATTTTTTAAACCCTGGAGGGATAATACTTTACTCTGCAGTTTAGCAACTTCTTGTCTAAGTCGCCTGTTTTCCCGTTTTAGATTCCCGAAGTGCACAAGATAGTCCCAGCCGTCTTTGACCGGTGTAAGAGCACTGGTAGCTGAAGCCTGAATCGGAGATATCGCCGTCATCATAAAGCGCTCGGCTCTATGAATTGGGCCATTCTCACCCTCGCGGAAATGGATAGTGAGGATAAGCATGCTTATGACAATTAGTGCAAATAAAATTAGGTAATTGCGTCTGCTAAAGAACTCAGGCATAAAGCCCCTTTATCTTGATGAAGTGCCGATCAATACTTTCCTGAGCGTGTTTATCTCGCTAAGGGCCTTTCCACTTCCTAAAGCCACGCAACTTAAAGGGTCATCGGTTATATGAACCGGCATTCCTGTTTCTTGCTTAATTCTTTCATCCATGCCTTTTAGGAGCGCCCCGCCGCCGCTTAAAACAATGCCCCTGTCCATAATGTCGCCAGATAACTCAGGCGGGGTTTTTTCTAAAGTGCTCTTTACCGCAAGGACGATTGCCGAGAGCGGCTCCTCGACAGCCGCCCTTATTTCCTCGGATGAAAGGATAACATTTTTAGGAAGCCCTGTTAGAAGATCACGGCCTCTTACTTCAGCATCTTCTTCCTCACCTAACGGATAGGCCGAACCAATTTCAATCTTTATCTCCTCAGCGGTACGCTCACCAATCATAATATTATACTCTTTTTTGACGTGATTTATTATCGCCTCGTCGAATTCGTCTCCGCCAATTCTAACCGACTCGCAGGTTACAATCCCCCCCAGTGAGATGACCGCAACTTCCGTTGTGCCGCCGCCGATATCAACAATCAGGTTGCCAGTCGGCTCCTGGATAGGAAGACCCGCCCCGATAGCGGCTGCCATCGGCTCCTCTATCAGGTATGCCTCACGTGCTCCGGCAGATAGTGTCGCTTCAAACACTGCCCTTCTCTCAACTTCGGTGACACCAGAAGGGACGCAGATAACAACCCGGGGCTTTGCCGGCCACTTACGGTTATGCACCTTCTGGATAAAGTGCCTAAGCATTGCCTCGGTAACATCAAAATCGGCGATGACGCCGTCTTTCAACGGTCTTATGGCAACGATGCTCCCTGGGGTGCGCCCAATCATCTTCTTTGCGTCTATTCCAACGGCAAGTATTTTGCTAGACGTCTTGTCATAAGCTACGACCGAAGGCTCAACTAAAACAATGCCTTTACCTTTAACGTGAACGAGCGTATTGGCTGTACCAAGGTCTACAGCCATATCCCGGCTAAACGGCATCGACAAGAAATCAAACATCGCCTCTCCTTTTACCTACATTAGATTATATTCTTTCAGACTAACAAAGCGGCCGTCTCCTAAAATAATATGGTCCAGCAAATCTATACCGATAACCTTGCCCGCGCTTGCAAGCCGCTTGGTTACAGATATATCCTCAGAGCTAGGTGTCGGGTCACCGCTAGGATGGTTATGCGCAACTACCACTGCAGCGCCGTTATGCCTAATCGCCATTTTGTAAAGTTCCCGCGGGTGTACTACAGACGAGCTCAGGCTGCCGATTGATATATCGACCACCCGCAAAACCTGGTGTTTTATGTTTAATATCAACGCTTTAAAATATTCCCGATCCAGATACCGCATGTCGGGCATGAGAAGCCGCACAACATCTTCCGGGGAATTTATGGTAAACCGCTCGGCTGGCGAGGCCGTGCCGGCCCGCCTTCCAAGCTCAAGCGCCGCCAATATCTGAGTAGCTTTTACTTTTCCTATTCCACCAATACTGCAAAGCTCCTCGATGGTACGTTTGCTGAGAGAGCCAAGCGTCTGAAAATGAGATAATAACTTCTCGCTTAATTGAACTGTTGTTTTATTTTTAGTCCCAGTACCCAATACTATAGCCAGTAATTCCGCGTTTGACAAACTGCCTGCACCATATTGCATCAACCTCTCTCTTGGTCTCAATTCCGGCGGCAGTTGTTTAATAGTCAGATGTATGTCTCTCTCTGTCAATACCCCTCCTAAGTTAGATACAACTAAATATGTAAATGTGCGCTTAGCAAGGTCCAAATATATTCTATAGGATACGTTTGGTTATGTCACCCCAAAATAGGGTCCGGGGCTAGGGAATATATCTAACCATGGAGGCGGCTTGGTTAAGATAATAAAGCGGCTATCTGAAAAATAGTGCATGCCGGAATGGGATTAATGACTATTACCAACGGGTATATTTAAGAATCCAAAGCAACATTGGATTGCTGGAGGAGTAGTTTGGAGGTATTTAAGAGTTGGGTGAAGTGAGCTACGAGATAGCCATTATTGGAGGTGGTCCCGGCGGGTACTCGGCAGCCCTTAGGGCGGCAGAACTTGGTCTCAAAACAGTGGTGATTGAGAAAGACAAGATCGGCGGCATCTGCCTACACCACGGGTGTATTCCAACCACAAGCCTTTTACAATGCGCAAAGGTACTTGAGACGGTCAATCGTTCTGATAAGTTCGGTATTAAAGTCGAGGGTATCTCTTACGACTGGCAGGCAATTCAAAAGGCTAAATCAGTCTCAGTTAACCGTCTGTTCATGGGACTTAACACCCTATTTAAACAACGCAAGGTCGAGGTTATAAAAGGAACTGCGGCCTTTGATGAGCCAGGGTCGGTAAGAGTTGAGAATAATACTGGATCACATACATTACTTACCGACAACATCATAATTGCAACTGGTTCCTCGCCAAGGGCAATTCCTGAGTTCCAAGGAAACCCAAATATGGCGATGGATACTAACCAGGTTCTTGAGATAAACAAGGTTCCAAAATCGATTACGATTGTTGGTGGCGGCGCGTACGGTGTTGAGTTTGCCACTCTTTTTAAAACATTTGGCTCAGAGGTGTCGATCATCGAGAGGGCAGCACACCTTTTGCCCCGTGACGACCACGAGGTGGCAAAGTATCTCGAGAGATCTTTCGCTAAACGCGGGATAAGCATATACACGAATACGAAAATCCAGGCGGCCGTGCAGACTAACGCCGGGGCGCAAATCGAAATCGAGAACCAATCAACCGGCGAGGTAAAAACAATAACCTCTGATAAGGTGCTGGTCACCGCAGGAAGAATTGCAAACCTTGATAACATTGATATCGAGACGCTGGGTTTGCGTACAAAATACGGCTTTATTGATACTGATTCCGACATGAGGACAAATATCAAAGGTGTTTTCGCTGCCGGAGATGTCACCTTTAACCCCCAGTACGCCAACTTCGCCTTCTCGGAAGGTATCCATGCAGTTGAGATAATCGCTGGCATGGATCCCCCAACGCTCAATCTAAAACAGATACCTATATATACATTTGGTTCTCCAGAGCTGGCAAAGGTTGGATACACCGAAGATGAGGCTAAGCAGGCAGGTTTTGAGATTGAGACCGTGGGTCTCCCTTTACAGGCAGTACCCAGATCAGCGATCGACAAAGAAAGTATTGGATTTGCGAAAATAGTGTCCATAAAAGGGGGTCCGATCATCGGCGTTCATTTAATAGGCCCTGATGTAGTTAACTTGATCTCAGAAGCAATGCTTATCACAAACTGGGAGGCAACAGCGGAAGACGTGGCTCAGTTTCTCCATCCACACCCTTCATTTGCCGAATCGATTGGCGAGACGGTGTTGAAGCTGGCGGGAAAACCATTGCATTCATTATAAAAAGATCAGGAGGTAAGACTATGCAGGTTAAGCCATTAGAGCTTGGTGCTAAGGAGCTAATGGATATCTACTATCTCATGCGGCTCGGGCGTGCGATTGAGGATCGCCTCAACCTCCTCTATAAAGGCGGAAGGCTCCCCGGGGCAATCTATCTTGGTACCGGCCAGGAAGCGATAGAAATTGGGGCTTCTTATGCCCTTGAGCCGGGTGATGTGCTTGCGCCCACCCACCGCGATATGATGTCGCAGCTTCCCAGAGGGATCACGCCAAGAGAGGTTTTTCTACAGCACTATGCCAGGGCAGACAGTCTCACGCATGGCAAAGGCGAAGATAACTACCAGGGCGACTTAAAACGCGGTACTTTTGCAACAGTAAGTATGCTTCCCGATTTTTACCCGGTGGCGGCAGGCGCCGCACTTGCCTTTAAGCTTCGCCGTGAAAAACAAGTTGCTATGGCCTATTGCGGCGAGGGTGCGACATCGGTCGGCGATTGGCATGAGGCAATAAATGCCGCCTCGGTGCTTAACCTCCCCGTCGTTTTTGTTGTAATCAACAACGGATACGCCTATTCTACCCCCGTCTACAAGGAGATGAAAGTCGCAAACGTAGCGGATAGGGCCTGCGCTTATTCTATCCCCGGCGTCATTGTTGACGGAAATGATGTTATTGAGTGCTACCAGGGGGCCAAGAAGGCTGTTGAGAGAGCCCGCGAGGGCGGCGGTCCTACGCTAATTGAAGCAAAGACCATGCGTATGCGGGGCCACGCCGGACATGACCCGGCCACTTACGTGGCAAAAGATATAATCGATCTTTGGACAAAGCGCGACCCGATCGTACGCTTTGAAAACTACCTGACTGAGCGAGGTCTACTCGACGAAGATAAAAAGAAAGAGGTTATCGACCATGTAAATGCAACCGTCGAGGATGCGGTCAATTATGCAGAACAAAGCCCCTATCCAGAGGGAAAGGAGGCAACAGAAGATGTCTACGCAGCCTAGCCAAAGTCAAGATGAACAAAAAGAGACACTTTTTATCGATGCGATATCTCAGGCTCTCTGGGAGGAGATGGAACGTGACTCAAGCATTTTTATGATGGGAGAAGATATCGGTCCCTACGGGGGTGCGTTTAAAGTGACCAAGGGCTTTATTGAGCACTTCGGCCCGGAGAGGATAATCGATATGCCGATCGCCGAAGAAGCTTACACGGGCATGGCGGTTGGTGCTGCCTTAACAGGTATGCGCCCGGTTATCGAGTATCAGTATGCCGACTTTATATCCTGCGCCTGGGATCAGATTGTAAACGTCGCCGCCAAGTACCATTACCGCACTCGCGAAGCCGTCCCGATGGTGATGAGAGCTCCATCCGGTGCGGGTCTAAGAGCTGGGCCGTTTCATAGCCAAAGCCCCGAGGGGTGGTTTGCTCACATGCCCGGGCTTAAAGTAGTTATGCCCGGCACTCCTTATGATGCCAAAGGCTTATTGAAAGCCGCTATAAGAGATAATAATCCGGTTATCTTTTTTGAACATAAGTACTTGTATCGACGCCTAAAGGAGCAAATACCAACTGATGACTATACCGTTCCAATCAGCAAGGCTAAGGTGCATAAAGAAGGGACAGACGCCACTATCATCACCTATGCGGCAATGCTTCAGGTTGCCCTTGAGGCGGCAAACAAAGCCCAAGAAAAAGGCATCTCCGTTGAGGTGGTAGACCTGAGAACTATCTACCCACTGGATAAAGAGACAATTTTAAACTCGGTTGCTAAGACAAGTAAGGCAATCATGCTCTATGAGGATATAAAAACACTGGGGATTGGTGCAGAGGTCTCAGCCATTATCGCCGAGGAGGCATTTGAGAGCCTGGACGGTCCTGTTCTAAGGGTGGCCTCTCCCGATGCGCCGATACCATACAGTCCACCTCTGGAAGATTACTTTCTCCCAAAGGTGGACGATGTAATGGTGGCTATTGATAAGCTGTCAGCATATTAGAAGGCCAAAAGGCCAATGTTTTGTAGGTCTAGATATGTGGGTCGGCCAAAAGCCAATAAAGAATTGTCATTGCGAGAAACGAGCGCAGCGAGTGACGTGGCAATCCTATTGGCTATTGGCTACTTGGCTATTTGGCTTACAAAACTAAACGTATAAGCATACGTAAATTTTAACGGATAGAGATTACTTATAGACAAAGAGATAGGAGTTGTTGACGTATGACTGTTCCTGTCACAATGCCCCGGCTTGGTGAGACGGTCACCGAAGGAACTATCGTAAAATGGCTTAAAAACGAAGGCGACTATGTTAATAAGGACGATAATCTTGTTGAGGTATCAACCGCAAAAGTAGAGACTGAACTGCCTTCCCCCGTCAGTGGAAGGATCACTAAGATAGTTGCACAAGAGGACCAGACTGTCCCCGTAGACGCAGAGATTGCAGAAATAGATGAGACCGCAAAAGCAGCTGCACCGGAAGAAGCCGAAAAGCCAGCTGCACCACCGGAAAAAGTGGCTGTACCACTGATAGCTCCGGCGCCAGCCCCAGCTCCAACACCGGCACCTGCCCCCGAGGTTGAGAAGGCCCCGCCCGCCCCAACACCGGTGGCAAAACCACCAGAGAAGGCACCCCCTATCGGTTTCGTCTCACCGATTGTAAGAAAGCTTGCTCGAGAACATAATGTCGACCTGTCCAAAATTACGGGAACCGGCGCGGGCGGACGAATTACCAGGCGGGATGTCGAGCAATATATCGCACAACAACCGGCTGTACCCGGACCCCCTAAACCGCCCATAGCACAGGCACCTCCAGTATCGCTTGCGCCTATGCCATCGGCCGAGGTACCGGAGCGCGAGTTTCCCGGCATGGCGGCGATGGAAGCCGAAAAGCCAGCTGCACCACCGGAAAAAGCAGCCGTGCCACCGGCCAAGGCTAAACCTGGTCCACCTCCCGTGCCGCCGGCCCTACTTGGTGAGCACATAGTTGAAGTGCCCTATATGAGATATGAAATAGCCAAGCACATGATCCAGAGCTGGCACATGGCGGCAAAGGTTACGGCAATTGTTGAAGTTGATATGACCGGCATCGCTAAACAGAGAGACAGGTTTAAAGACGCGTTTAAGAAGCGCGAGGGATTCTCGCTCACTTATCTGCCCTTCGTTGCTAAAGCCACTATAGATGCGCTGCAAAACTTCCCGATGGTCAACTCGAGAATAATTGACGAGCACCATATTGCACTCCACGACTATGTAAACCTCGGGATTGCGGTTGCGATTGAGGATGGCTTAATTGTCCCGGTCGTTAAAGATGCCGATAGGATGAACTTGCTAGGACTTGCCCGCTCTATACACGACCTGGCTGAAAAAGCCCGGGAGGGCAAGCTCTCACCCGATGAAGTAACCGGCTCAACATTTTCAATTACAAATCCGGGCTCGTTTGGCTCGATCATCCAGACGCCGATCATAAACCAGCCCAATGTGGCCATCTTAAGTCTCGAGCTTATTCAAAAAAGGCCGGTCGTTGTCGACGAGGCGATAGCAATACGCCATATGGTCTTTATGCCGCTCTCATACGATCACAGGCTGATTGATGGGGCCATGGCAGCGCAGTTTCTAAATCGGGTAAAACATAATCTTGAGACATGGGATTTCACGCCCGATCTTGCAAACCTTATGTAACAGTTTCAAAGAAGCACCACCGATCGCAGAGGGAAAAATGAACGAATGCTGGTTTGCAGAGCTAGGAACAATAGATTACCAGAGCGCGCTTGACTTGCAGACAAATCTAGTTGCGCTCCGGCTTGCGTCGAAAATACCGGACGTCCTGCTTTTACTTGAGCACCCGCATATATACACAACCGGAAGGCGGTTTAACCCATCTCATCTCCTGGTCAGCCACGAAGAGATGAAGGAATGGGGCGTTAGCTTTATCTCGACCGACCGAGGTGGTGATATCACCTATCATGGCCCCGGGCAGTTGGTCGGCTACCCCATAATGCAAATCGGCAGTATAACAAATATTAAGGACTACCTGGCAAAGCTTGAAGAAGTCCTCATTAGAACTATCGGCGATTTTGGCATAGAAGCCAGCCGTATGCCGGGATACCCAGGTGTCTGGTTTGGCTTCGAGAAGCTCGCCGCGGTGGGACTGCGGGTTTCTCATGGGATTACCAAACATGGCTTCGCCCTCAATGTATCAACCAATCTATCCTATTTTTGTGGAATAATCCCCTGCGGGCTTCATAATATGGGGACTACGTCAATTGCCAAAATACTTGAGCGTGACGTTCCCCTTCCGCTAGTTCAAAAAATGGTTATTAAGAATTTTTCATTGGTGTTTGGGCTAAAGATGAAACCCGTTAAAAAGGAATCCATATTAGAAATTGGGTATGAAGATGTCGGATAACAATAAACCTCAACACGAGCCTAATAGTAATGATAATTACTGCTCAGTACATATAGAGCGCAAACCACTCCATCTGCGCGTGAGGGTTTTGCAGGGTCCGAACTACCGATTTGTTAAAAACACCCTAAGCCAGCTTAAGCTACATACCGTCTGCGAGGAAGCCGGTTGTCCTAACATCTACGAGTGCTTTGAGTCCAAAACAGCGACCTTTCTTATACTGGGTGATGTATGTACCCGTAACTGCCGATTCTGTCTTGTCGGCGGCGGCAGGCCGAATCCCCCAGACCTAAATGAGCCTTTAAATGTTGCTCGTGCGATAGGTTCACTTGGACTTAAATACGCCGTTATCACTTCAGTAACAAGGGATGATTTGCCGGATGGAGGCGCGTCCTTTTTTGCCGAGACAATAAAACACGTGAGGCAGTCTAATCCCGAGTGCGGGATTGAAGTGCTGGTCCCTGATTTTAAGGGCGATTGGCAATCCCTAAAGCTGGTCATCGATGCTAAACCCGATGTTTTAAACCACAACATCGAGACGATCCCCCGCCTTTATCCAAAAGTCAGGCCGGCAGCAAACTATACGCGCTCTCTAGAACTACTTAGAACGGCCAAAGAAATGGGATTTTCGGGTCCGACAAAATCCGGTATTATGGTAGGCTTGGGTGAAGAGAAAAATGAATTGGTCGAAGTAATGGCCGACCTCAGGCGGCATGGCTGCGGCATAATAACCATAGGCCAGTATTTGGCCCCTTCAAAAGAGCACTTCCCTATTGCAAGATACTATGCTCCTGAAGAATTTGAGGAGCTTAAGCACATTGGCCTTAGCATGGGTTTTTCGCATGTTGAGGCCGCTCCCCTTGTAAGAAGTTCCTATCACGCAAAAGAGCAGACCGGCAGAACTAGATGAAACTGTTTGCCATGGTTTATATCACGGGTAAAAAAAGCATAGTCAGTAAAGCCAGTTTCTAAAGCGAAAGGAGGTTTGCGGAATGGCTTATCCATCTATAGTAGCGGCACTTCAGGGTGTAGAATTTCCCGTTAGCAAAAGGTCGCTTACAAACCAGATTGGCGACCGTGAGATCGAAGTGCTTGAGGGAAAAATGATGACCATGCGTGAGATATTAAGAGCCTGTGAGCACGATAGATACGAATCCGAAAAAGACGTTATTGCGTGCCCAGGCATTGTGGGTAAGGTTCGTCATGCCGCTTAACGGCCGATAAAGAGACTTTAATCCCGCTGCGGGCCCGCCCCAAGCGAGCCCGCATTTTATTACTTCGGCAATAAGATATACCCTGCCCCTAAACCACCTACCAAAGCAGTATCGGTAAGGTGACCACCACTGCTGATTACAGCTAGCCCGGTTCTAGCCCTTGGTTTGTCCGACGTTTTCCAGGCCAGGTCGGCTCCGATGAAGTTCATCCTAATCCTTAATTTCTTCCTCAAGAAGAAGGTCTTTTTCGGTAAGTTTTGAGAGTGTAACCAAGGGTTTTATTTCTTTTACGGCAAATTCTTTAACCTGGGAGACAAGACCGGGATCCCAACTGCCCGACTCTACAACCTTAGCAAGCTTCTTTAAATCAAAGGATGAAACATCTGAGAGGCAGCCAGCAAGCTCGATAAGCTCTTCAAGCAACTTTCTCTCTTTAGTTCCAGAGACGGGATATTTATCAACTTCTTCAATCTTAACCTTTGCTTTTTTGGCTGAGCCGCGCACGACATCAATGCCTTCGCTCTCGGCAAACTTTATAAGCGCGTCTTTTATCTTTGCGATTTCCTCCTCAATCTCGGCCTTAAACGTCTTTTTCTTCTCCTCCAACTTGGTTAGTTTATCAACCAGAACAACCCCGGGCTCATTTAGGTACTCATTCACAGGAAGCTGCCCGACAGCAAAGAAGTGTTTTTGCCTTGGGCAAAGATCGGGGTAATCACACCATTCGCAAAGCGCAGATTCATTTGGCTCAAATTCTTCGGTTGCCTCTATCATCTTTATAAGTTCGATCATATCTGTCTTCAAGCTCTCAAGCTGATCCGAGGTACGCCTTGAACGGAACTCCTTGTCAAAAACCAGGTAGTGCCAGACCAGCTCAACATCCTTAACATCGGTAAACACCTGCCCTAGAGCTATCTGATAAAGTGCAAGCTGGCGATCTTTGTCAAAATGCGGCTGTTCAGGACAACTGCCCGAGCATTTATAATCATGGATCTCGTAGGTACCATCCAGCCGCTGGTCAAGCCTGTCGATGTATCCTACCATCCGATAGAGCTCCTCGGGGTCAAGTGAGAACTTGACTCCCCTCTCAATCCCAAGGGTAGATGCCTGGTTAAAGGGATAATACCGCTCATAAAAGTCGCTGATGCACTTGCGACCCATCTCAAAGTAGTTATCTGCTGTATAATCCTTCTTTCTTATGATAATGTTATCGTGCCATTCCCTGCGCCACCGTGCTTCAAAATCACCGTGCAACTCCTGAAGGGTATTTAGCTTTTGATGCTTAAGGTCGGCATAGAGCTTTTCCAGTACCGCATGGACGCGGCTTCCCATAAAGGCCTCAACGCTATCAAACGGGCGCTTGATCCTGTCTATATAGGTGAACTTGTACTTAAGTGGGCAACTCCTGAATGTCTCTAGCCTGGAATAAGAATAAACGGTCATACTGGTAACATTCGATGAAGATAAGAAAAAACCTTCCATTTATTAATCAAGCCTTACGGTAAAGAAGTTGAGGGCCGCTGTAAAATAGACAAGTGATGAACAAATTAAGTAAGTATAAATAGCGGTATAGCTAAATAAATATTAATAACGATTGGGAGCTATCAGCAACAAGCTAATACGGGTATAAAAACTTGGTGATTTTATTGGATAAAGCAAAAAACAATACTGTAGTATCCGCCGATAACCTAACCAAGCAATACAATAGCCTAACGGCGGTAAACAATATAAGCTTTCAAATCAAGCGCGGTGAGAGATTTGGCTTTCTCGGGCCAAACGGGGCTGGCAAGACGACTACGATAAAGATGCTTTACGGGATGTCTCCCCTAACCGCCGGCACTTTAGAGGTGATTGGGCTTGATGTACTCACGCAGGTTCGCGAGATTAAAAAGCGTATTGGAGTCGTGCCGCAGGAAACAAACCTAGATACCGAACTCTCCGTCATTGATAATCTCCTAGTCTATGCTAACTACTTCGGCATCCCCAGAAATATCGCCCGCAAGAGGGCCGAAGAGCTACTCGACTTTATCCATCTTGAAAAAAGAGCTGACACCATGGTCGACGCACTCTCGGGGGGCATGAAGCGAAGGCTTCTTTTGGCAAGGGCACTTATCAACAATCCCGAGCTTTTAATACTTGATGAACCAACCACCGGACTTGACCCGCAGGCAAGGCATCTCATCTGGGACAGGCTTATAAGCCTAAGAGAGCAAGGAGTTACTGTCGTTATTACTACACACTACATGGATGAAGCAAGCACGCTTTGCGACCTGCTTGTGATTATGGACGAAGGTAAAATTATAGCCGAGGGATCACCTGCTGAACTTATCGCGCGGTATATCAGCCAGGAGGCCCTTGAGATCAGGGTCATCCCCGATCAAATTCAAAAGGCAATTGATATACTATCACCTAAAAGTGAAAGCTACGAAGCTCAAGACGAGACGCTTCTCTTTTTTGCTCCATCGGCGGATAAGCTTCTCAAAATTGCCGAAGAGGCTAAACTTAAAATTGAGTATATGCTAGTAAGAAGGGCGACTCTGGAGGATGTTTTCTTGAAGCTTACCGGGAGAAGGCTTAGGGATTGAATATACTTATAGAAGCCGCCCGCACAATATCCCCCATCGGGGTTTATAGGATGTGGCAGCGAAACTGGACGATATTTCGAAAGATATTTTGGCTGGCAACCGCCCCAACTTTTTTCGAGCCATTCATATATTTGCTAAGTCTCGGCATTGGGCTTGGGCTTTTCGTACGAAAGATCGAAGGCATGTCCTATATCCAGTTTCTAGCACCCGGGCTGTTGGCCTCAACGGTAATGTTTGGTTCATCCTTTGAGACAACTTATGATAGCTTTGTCAGGATGAAATACGAGAGGACTTATGACGCAGTTCTTGCAACACCGCTTAGTATTGAGGATGTAATAGGAGGCGAGGTGCTGTGGGGCGCAACACGTGGCTATCTAAACGCACTTGTATTCTTAATTGTTGTCGCGATCTTTGGTTTGGTAAAATCGCCCGCCATCGTTCTACTTATACCGCTTCTTTTTATTTTCTCGCTTCTCTTTGCTATCATCGGCATGACTTTTACGGCGCTTGTCTCAAACATCTCGCTTTTTAACTACTACTTCACGCTTTTCATCACACCGCTGTTTCTTTTCTCTGGGATATTTTTCCCAATTGAGGCGCTTCCGCCCTGGGCACACACCCTAGCCTGGTTTACGCCATTATATCACATTGTAATTGTCTGCCGAAACCTCGTCCTAGGACGATTAAACGAGAGTGTACTGGTAAGCACGGTCTGGGTAATCGTAGTGTCGGTAGTTATTTTCTTGGTACCAATAGCACTCATGAAGAGAAGGCTGATAAAATAGTTACCACCCTTGATAAGGGTGGTAACCTATAGGCCAACCACTACTCAACCACTACTATAACTTATGCGGTAATTACTTTTTTAACGTTGCCGGAACCCATCTAGCAAAGGAAACAAAGTGGGTCCAGTACGCGTCATAGCCGACAAATGCCCATATCAATGCAGCAACTATTGCAATTATCACAAATATTATCCTGAATGGCCTGGCTTTCAGCCAGTAGAGAGCCGGCGCGAGAAATACGCCGGTTAAACCAGTAAGAATAAAGCCTATGCCAGCTACTAATGGTTCTGTCGTTAAGCTCTTATTTATAATTCTCGCTCCAACTTCAATTGCAACAAAACCGGCAAATAGTGCATAAATCGAAACTGAAAATAAACTCCAATTAAGTGCAAGGGATAATGATGCCGCAAGAAATAGAACCCCAAATAGAAGTTCTGTATCGCCAAAAGCGATATTGTACGGACCAGGCAGTGGCCAAGTCAACACCATATGCAACCCTGTTGCAAACCCTATGATACCGGTTATTGCGAAACCAGGAGACCATCGCTTCTGGTCGGAGTCGTCGATGCCACGGTAGATATAGTATGCCAATAGGAACAGCCCGGCCACTAAGTTTATTAACATAACTGCTAAATAATCGATAAACATAGTCTTATCGCCCTCCTTCCTAGACTAATATACCCACGAAAGTTATTTTTGCTTGCCGATATCCCTTCTATTATTATCGGAAATATCGTAATCGTTTTCTTTGCGTAATTCCTCCGGAAATATTCCCCGATTCCACCAACAGAAAAACCCTCCTTACCAGGAGGGTTTTTTAATGCTCTTATAGGCTAGTCAATTTTAAGCAACCGGTTTTCCTGCACCGGGGCCTGGCTTAAGGCTATGAATCTCATCGATATGGATTTTTATTACGGCGATTGGGGCGGGGCGACCATGCTGTTTTGACGCCTCTGCTGCAGCATCGTAGGTTGGACCTTCCTTTTCGATCGTGGCATTTCCAATAAAACGAAAACCATCAGGGATATCGCGATTAACAACGGCAACTGTTACGCGAGGGTCAGCCTGGATATTGCGCCAAGTGGCGCCGCCGGTGCCCTCATTAAAAACCAGGGTGCTATCATCGAAAACTCTTGTTGTCCGCTTGGGGGCTACGTTTGCCCTGCCATCCGGGTTTACTGTCCCGATAAAGCACTGCTGCGTCGCAATCATATCCTTCATTTCCTCTGTTAACACGGCCATATAAATTCCTCCTCAACGCTAGATTTTATAAAACAACCCACTATTAGCACTCAGCTTTTTATTTCTTCGCCTTTTAAGCTGAGAGCTAATTACAATCTATCTTTAATCAGCGCATCAACTACTGTTGGCTCTGCCAGTGTTGAGGTATCACCAAGCTCATTGATCTGCCCGCGGGCGATCTTTCTTAGTATCCTGCGCATAATTTTACCACTTCTCGTCTTCGGAAGAGCTGGTGTAAACTGCATCTTGTCAGGAGTCGCAATCGGGCCGATGATTGTCCTTACATGTCCGGTAAGCTCTTTTTGGAGTTCCAGCGAAGGTTTAAAGCCATCTTTTAGCGTCACATAGACGTAGATTCCCTCGCCTTTTATCTCATGCGGAAAGCCGACAACTGCGGCCTCTGCAACAGCTTGGTGGCTGACAAGGGCCGACTCAATCTCGGCCGTTCCCAGCCTATGGCCAGAGACATTGATAACGTCGTCAATACGACCCATTAGCCAGTAGTCGCCGTCCTCATCCATCCTCGCACCGTCTCCAGTAAAGTACAGCCCGGAAAACCGCTCAAGATAGACCTCTTTCATACGCTTGTTCTCAGGATCGCCGTAAGTTCCTCTAAGCATTCCCGGCCAGGGTTTCTCAATTACAAGATAGCCGCCCTCATTGACGCCCGCCAGTGATCCGTCCTGTCTTAGGACTTTCGGGGCAATGCCAAAGAACGGCCGTGTTGCAGAGCCCGGCTTTAACGTCATCGCGCCAGGAAGCGGCGTTATTAGAAAGCCCCCTGTTTCTGTCTGCCAGTAAGTATCAACTATGGGCAGCTTTCCTTTGCCTACGTTCTTAAAATACCACATCCAGGCCTCAGGATTAATCGGTTCGCCGACGGTACCAAGAACCTTTAACGACGAGAGATTGTATTTCTGTACCCAACTCTCGCCTTCTTTCATAAGCGACCTGATAACTGTGGGGGCCGTGTAAAGAATATTTACCTGGTGCTTATCGCAAATATCCCAGAATCTACCTGGGTTCGGATAAGACGGAATACCCTCAAACATTAAACTGGTGGCACCTGCGGCAAGCGGACCGTAAACAACATAGCTATGCCCGGTGACCCAGCCGATATCCGCCGTGCAAAAATGGGTCTGCTCCTCCTTGTAATCAAAAGCCCACTTAAATGTAAGAAGTGTGTAGAGCAGGTAGCCAGCAGTAGTATGGAGTACTCCCTTTGGCTTGCCGGTTGAGCCAGAGGTGTAGAGAATAAAAAGTGGGTCCTCGGCATCTATCTGTTCCGGCTCCACGTAGTTACAAACACCCTCAGCATCCATCTCCTCATGCCACCAGGTATCGCGACCTTCCTTCATTTTAACGTAGCCGCCGTCTCTCATAACCACGATCACGCCCTCAACCGAGGGGCATTCTTCAAGCGCGACATCGCTGTTTGCTTTTAAAGGAACAAGCTTTCCGCCGCGCACGCCGTTATCTGCCGTAACAAGAATCTTGGCCCCGCAATCCTGGATACGGTCGCGCAAGGCCTGGGGGCTGAAACCTCCGAATACCACACTATGGATCGCACCTATCCTGGCACACGCCAACATCGCAATTGCAAGCTCCGGGATCATTGGCAGGTAGATAGATACCCTATCACCTCTCTTAACACCCTTTTTCTTCAATACACTAGCAAACCTATTAACCTCACAAAAGAGCTGCTGGTAGGTATAGGTTTTGTAGCTCCCGTCATCGGCTTCCCAGATTAAGGCTGCCTTGTTTCTTCTCCAGGTTTTGATATGTCTGTCGAGGCAGTTGTATGAGACATTTAGCTTGCCTCCGTCAAACCATTTGATCTGCGGTTTATAAAAATCGTAATCCAGAACTTTATCCCATTTCTGGAACCAATCAATCTCTTTTTCCGCCATCTCGCCCCAGAACTCTTCTGGATTTTCGATTGATTTCTTGTAGAGTTTCTCATATTCCTCCATGCTTTTTATATGTGCGTTTGCGCTAAACTCCGGCGATGGAGGAAAAGTTCTAAGCTCTTCTAATAAAACATCCATGCCTTTTTCTTCAGCCATAATCTTCCCCTTTTTACCTACTTCTTTATTTTGCCAGTAAAGGATCAGGCTGACAAACCTTCAGCTACGTTTCCACGGAATTGGCTTTCCTGGTCTGCCACCTGTGTCTAAACAAGTATAGCAAATTAAGACTTTGCCTGCACTGGATATGATAAACCAAATACTTATCCCCAGGGGTTGGATCAAAAAAGCCCCGCTCCTTTCGAAGCGGGGCTTTTTTGTCAGTCAAGACGTCTGCCACGACCTAGAAACCCTCGCCAAAGCTTCTAATTATCCGTCTTGGCTAACATTAATAATATCGGCAGCAACTCCAATAGTTTTAGCCTTTTCTTAAAATCTTTGCGTAAAATTTTAGTAGGCGTTTTAATTCTTTGTTCTTGGAAACTTTCGATAATTCTTCCCAGGTTCGGGTAAATAAAAACAAATTTTTATAGAGATACAGCTATACCAGGAGGATCATATGCCTTTACCACCTGTTTTGGCTTGTACAGTATTTGATTGCGTCTATAACAAGGGCAGGTCCTGCCGCGCATCAGCAATCCACGTCGGCCAAGAGCACCCAACCTGCGATACTTACGAGAAAGGCATTGGGGGAAGTGAAATTGAGAGCCCACAAGCTACCGTAGGCGGCTGTGATGTGCTACTTTGTCGTTATAACGATAATCTAAGCTGCGGCGCGCCGGGGATTACCGTGAACCTCCATGAAAACCACGCCGACTGCGAAACATTTGTGCCACGGCAGATATAGTTTAGTTTAAAGAGACGGTAGATATGATTTTAGGCTTTCGAGTACCTTAATCAGGACGGGGTTGGAAAAAGTATACTCCAGCGTGTCACTCTTGCCATCTTCGGCATAGACTTCTCTTTTTAAGACAACCGAGGCCTTCCCAAACTCTATATTGATACTTGTAAAGTCATACTCGGTAAGAGCCTGCCTGAACATCAAAGCAAAGGTCTGCTCCTCCATTCTTACCCCTCCTGATTCTGGTCTATAGTTTAATTATAGACAGAAAAGCAGTTGGGTAAACACCGAAGAAGATCACAGCGGCCATGATAAGCACTATTGAGAGATAAAGAGGCTTTGAAATCGTCACCGTCCCATCAGACTCGGGGCTTACCAGGTACATCTGCCGGATAATCGTAACGTAGTAGCCGAACGATATCGCGCTGTTTAGGACACCGATAATAGCCAGCCATATCAGGTTTGACGATACCGCAGCTTTAAATAGAAAGAATTTGCCCATAAAGCCTGCAAATGGCGGCAGCCCGACCAACGAAAACAGAAAGACCGCCATCGCAATGGCAAGCACCGGCGCCCGCTTATGTAAACCCGCAAAGTCCGTTATGTTCTCCCCTATTCCCCGTTCTGTAGTTGCAAGCACTACAAGAAACGCGCCAAGTGCGGCTAGTGAGTATACGAAAAAGTAGAATATCATCGATGAGTAGCCAATTCTATTGGCTACGGCAAGACCGACCAGCAGATATCCGGTGTGTGCAACAGCTGAGTAACCAAGAAGTCTTCTAACATGAGTCTGCGCCAGCGCTACTAGGTTTCCAGTAAACATACTTAATACCGCAAGGATTGCAAAAAAGGTAGCCCAGGCCGGTGCCGCCGAGGCAAGAGCCACCGGGAATAGATGAATTAGAGCGGCAAAACCACCAGCTTTAGGGCCAGCGGAGAGATACGATGCAACCGGCACCGGAGATCCCTCATAAACATCCGGCGCCCAGAAGTGAAACGGCACGGCAGCAACTTTAAAACCCAAGCCAACCATAATCATAAGTATTGCGACTAAAAGCATTGGTTCTAGGCTATGCCCATGCAGGCTGTTTGTAATTGCCGCAAAGTTGGTTGATCCAGTCGCGCCAAACAAAAGCGTCATGCCGTATAGCAGAATTACCGAGGCAACAATCCCCAACAGGAAGTATTTCAAAGCTACCTCGGCCGAGCGTGCATCTCTTTTACTTGCCACAAGCACGTACGCCGGCAACACCGTAAGCTCAAGTGCTATGAAGAGCATGATTAGGTCTGTCGCTGAGGCCATAAGCATCGTGCCAAGCACCGAAAAAAGCATGAGGCTGAAGAACTCACCCTCGCCCAGCGTTACCTTTACTTTAAGCGTGCCCAAAACTACCAGCGCAGTTGTTATAAGAAGTATCAGCTTTAAGACGTTGGCGGTGAGGTCCACCGAGAACATTCCATTAAACTCGGTTATATTTATCCCCCACAGCCTGATAACGCTAACTATAGCAATTATAATCCCGACCAGTGCTACGGCACCGAGAGAACGCCTTGCGTCAGAATTTAAAAACAGCTCGCCTAAAAGGACGATTATCGCAAATCCCAATATAATAAGTTCCGGCATTATAGCCATCCAGTTAACCTGTGACCAGTCCATTTTAGCTACCTCTTACGATTTGTAATACCGTATTTACCGCAGGATTAATATAATGCAAGATTGGCTGCGGGTAAACACCAATAGCAACTATTAATATTATCAGCGGGAGCGCGCTTATCAACTCTCTGCCGCTTGCATCCTTAAAATCCCCCATCCAAGATTGCGGCATGCCAAATATTGCGTTCTGGTTTGCTCTTATCAGGTAGAACGAGGTGAGTGCAAGGGTTAGCACGGCAAATATTGTGAAAATCTTGAAGACGCTGTATGACCCAAGCAGGATCAGCAGCTCGCCAACGAACCCGCTTAAGCCGGGGAGCCCCAAGGATGCGAGCGCCGCAAAGACAAACATTCCGCCAAGGATCGGTATCTTTATAGAGAGGCCACCCAGTTTCTTAATATCACGAGTGTGCGTCCTCTCGTAGATATATCCAACCATCAAAAAGAGCATACCGGTAATGAGCCCGTGGGCCACCATTTGAAGGACCGCGCCGTTTAGCGCGACCGGCGTAAGCGCGGCAATGCCAAGCATCACATAGCCCATGTGGCTAACACTGGAATATGCTACCATTTTCTTTAGGTCTTGCTGGGCCAGCGCCGTATATGCGCCGTAGACGATACTTATAACCGCCAGGACCGCGATAAACGGTGCAAATTTTACAAACTCGGCGGGAAGTATTTGAACGACTATTCTTATAAACGCATAGGTCCCCATCTTAAGAAGAATTCCGGCAAGAAGCACGCTGCCTGCCGCTGGGGCTTGAACGTGTGCGTCGGGAAGCCACGTGTGGAACGGCCACATCGGCACCTTAACCGCAAAGCCTAAGAAGAACGTTATAAAGATAAACAAACCATACTGCGAGTGATATCCCGCCTGCATAAGTTTTACCATGTCAAACGTGCCCAGGCCGGATGTAAAGTAAAGCGTGATAATACCGACAAGCATCAAAACACTTCCGGCCAACGTATATAAGAAGAACTTAACCGCCGCGTAGTTGCGGTTCTCCCCGCCCCATATGCCGATGATAAAGTACATCGGAATAAGGACAAGCTCCCAGAATATATAGAAGAGCACAAAATCAAGAGCTACAAAGGTTCCGAGCATACCAACTGCAAGAAGAAGCATCAGGCTATAGTGTTCTCTTACCCTATCTTTAATCGACCAGGACGCCAAAACCGCGACCACCGTCAGAAGCAGCGTGAGTTCAAAAAGCGGCAGGCTTATACCGTCAAGCCCGACATGGTATGAAATACCGGCCTTTGGTATCCAGGATGCCTTCTCAACAAATTGCATGCCTGCCTGACCCAACTTGTACCCCGTTAAAACTACGATACCTAAGCCGAGGTCGATAAGCGTTACCAACAAAGCAAACGTGCGAATTAGATTTGCCCTGCTGCGCGGTACAAACTGCAAGAGCAGGGCTCCGAGCACTGGTAAGAATATTATTATTGTTATAATCGGGTAACTCATCTCTTCACACCTTTAATGTATGCCTAAAAATCTAAACGACCATATTATTAAAATTATCAGTCCAACCAGCATAAACAATGCGTAGTTCTGTACGTAGCCGGTCTGCAGGCGTTTCATTCCACTGCCAAAGGCAGCGGTGGCTTTAGCTACTCCGTTTACAATTCCATCAACGACGATCTGATCAAATTTAAGAACAAACCTTGCCAGCACATGCGTCGGCGTGATTAGCACATATTGATAAAGCTCGTCCATATAGTATTTGTTCGCCACCAGCTTGTAAACCGGATTGTTCTTGCCGATGATGTTTTCTGGCAGAAGTTGCGTCCCATACTTTAGCCAGGCAGCGGTGATGCCAATCAAAGCCACGGCTACTGAAAGACCCATTACCAAGGGATTTATAGCCTCCGCCTCGTGCCCAGGGGCAATGAATCCCTGGAAAGCATTATGCATAAACGGCGACCCTAGCAGACCCGCAGTTAGGGCAAAAAATCCTAAAATAAGAAGCGGGATACTCATAACCGCCGGCGACTCATGGGCGTGGCCATGGTGGTCCGCCCTGGGCTGGCCGAAGAAGACCACAAAGATCAACCGGAATGTGTAAAATGCAGTAAGCAGTGCGGTCAGAATACCAATCCAAAAGATCACCGTGTGTCCGCTCGTATAAGCACCGAGGAGGATTTCATCCTTGCTCCAAAATCCTGCAAACGGCGGCACTCCGGCAAGCGCAAGTCCCCCTATAATAAACGTTATGGAGGTTATCTTCATCTTCTTCCACAGGCCGCCCATCTCAAATATCTCCTGGCTGTGAACCGCATGGATTACACTACCTGCGCCAAGGAAGAGAAGTGCCTTGAAAAACGCGTGGGTAAAGAGATGAAATGCACCTGCGGCGAATGCGCCGACGCCTAAGCCCATCATCATATAGCCAAGCTGGCTTATGGTAGAGTACGCCAAAACCTTCTTTATATCTGTTGCGGTAAGCGCAATGGTTGCGGCCATAAATGCTGTAATCGTTCCAATTACCGCAACAAACTCGAGTGAGGCTGGACCCTTTTCAAATAATGGGTATGACCTTGCAACCAGGTAAACACCGGCGGCAACCATAGTAGCTGCGTGGATTAACGCGCTAACCGGGGTTGGGCCTTCCATGGCATCGGGCAACCACACGTGAAGCGGGAATTGCGCCGATTTTCCAACTGCTCCGAAGAACATCAAAATTGATATGGTTGCGGCAAGGGCCGGTGCGAAGTGCATTGCAAACAACTTGCCCATATCAAGTGTGCCAGCGTGTACGTAAAGGAGAATGAGGGCAATAGCAAAACCAAGATCGCCAACTCGTGTAACCATAAAGGCTTTCTTTGCCGCCTGGCTTGCGCTTCTCTTTTCAAACCAGAACCCGATCAAGAGATACGAGAAAACGCCGACGCCTTCCCAGGCCATATACATTTGCACATAGTTCGGGGCAAACACCAGAAGAAGCATTGATGCCGTAAACATAGAGAGACATGCGTAGAACCAACCGTAGCGTTTATCACCGTGCATATAGCCCATTGAGAAGATCTGCACCAGCGCACTGACTAGAGTCACCACGACCAGCATCATGGCCGATAGTGGATCCAGGAGAAATCCAAAAGTTATATGGAAGCTGCCGATGGAAGCCCAGGTAAAGAGAACTTTAGTACTTAACCCGCCAAGTACATCGATCAAAGCTTTAATGGATAGACCTAAGCTGATCAGTACAGCGGCTATTGAGACGTAAGCTGATTTACCGCCCCATCTCTTACCAAAGATCACAAGTGTTATAAAGCTTAAAATCGGCACTAATACTATTAACGGAAGATAATAAGCTAACATTTCACATCTCCACTACCACTTACCACTTAAATATATTGATTCTATCTATATCCACCGACTGAACATTACGGTAGATCGTAAGCACTATAGCCAAACCTACAGCCACCTCAGAGGCCGCAATCGCCATAACAAACAGGGCGAACATCTGCCCCGAGATGACACTTGGCGTTACATACCTCGAGAATGCCACCAAGTTAATGTTGGCCGCATTCAACATAATCTCAACCGAGAACAATATGGTCACTGCATTTTGCCTGAGCAAAACACCGATCAAGCCAATCCCAAACAATATCGCGCTTACTATTAAATACCATGAAAGAGGTATTACCATTACTGCTTAACCTCCTGACGGGCAATAACTATAGCTCCTATCAATGCTGCAAGAAGTAGTACCGACATTACTTCAAAAGGCAAGATGTAATTCGTCATAAACAGCTTACCTACCAAAGATGTTGTATCCTTCGGAACTGCGGCGTTCGATACGCTAAGATTAACCTTAGTAAACACTGAAACAAGAAGTGCTACAAAACCGGCAACTGCAAGAATTGTAAACACTTTTTGCTTTATCGCCGATACCATGCGCACATTAGTCATCTGCGAGGTCATCATAATACCGAAAAGTAGTACCACGATAACCCCGCCGACATAGACAAATACCTGCATTATGCCAACAAGATCGGCATCCAGCAAGAAATAAAAGCCGGCTACAACCAACATCAATAAGCCTAAAAACATGGCTGCGTGAAACAGGTTTCTCCTGGTTATAATCGCCAGCGCGCTAATTATAGCTACTGCAGATAATCCGAAAAATATTATGTATGTGATTATATCGTTCATTTCATTGCTCCTCTATTCTACATACGCAGAACTGAAAAGTTTACTTCTAGCTTTCAGCCATCAGCTTTCAGCTTATTTATAAAAATGCTGATGGCTGAATGCTGAGAGCTGATCGCTCTTTCATTGGCGCAAGACTTTTTCTTTATCGTAGAACAGCCTGTCCTTTACATATTCGGCGTTCTCGTAATCTTTGCTCATCTCAAGCGCACCTGTTGGGCATGTTTCCGCACATAAACCACAGAATAAGCACTTGGTTAGATTAAGATCGTACTTGAGAACCTTGCGATTGGTCTCTAGTGGGCCGGTTCTCTCAACATCGATGCAGCTCGTTGGGCAAGCCCGTGCGCACATCGTACACCCGCTGCAGTTTCCGTTATTGCAAACAAGACAGCGGTTTGCCTCACGAATCGCTTCTTCCTCGGTAAAGCCGAGCTCAACCTCGGCAAAACCCTTAGTTCTCTCTTCAAGGGGCAGCATCTTCATATGAACCCTGCGCCTCTCCGGCTCTACCCCATCCAGATAGGTCTGACCGTAGCTATACGGTCTTGCGAGAACCTGCGCGGTTCTTCCCTCTTTTAAGTCGACCCCTCGCAAAAACCTGTCAAGCGACTCCGCCGCCTCGTGCCCGCTTGCAATTGCCTGGATTGCGGCACCCGCGCCCGTTACAACCTCGCCCGCCGTAAAGACCTTCGGGTTAGATGTTTGAAGCGTCAGTTTATCGTATACAATCACGCCTTTTGCATTTAGCTCGAGATTTACACCTTCAAGGAAGCTCAAATCGGTTTTCTGTCCGATGGCGGTAACGACTGTATCAACATCGAGGACAAACTCGCTACCGGCAATCGGCTCAGGACGACGACGCCCTGATGCATCCGGCTCGCCAAGCCCCATGCGGACGCACTCAAGACCGGCGACTTTGCCGTTCTCGACGATAACTCTCGTCGGGTTGGTCAAAAGCTCGAAGATAACGCCTTCTTCTTCGGCCTCATGTATCTCTTCGAAGCGGGCCGGCATCTCGGCTCTACCACGGCGATATATCAGATAGACCTGCTCGGCACCAAGCCTAAGCGAAGTCCTTGCACCGTCCATGGCAACGTTTCCACCACCAACAACTGCAACTTTTTTGCCTAGCTCGGGATGATTATCGAAATTCATCTCTTTAAGTAGATCTAAGCAACCCCAGACGCCTTCGGCGTCTTCTCCCTCGATACCGAGGTTGTACCCTGCCGGAAGGCCGGTTGCAAGAAGCACTGCATCGTAGGAGTCAATTAGATCGTTTAGTTTGATGTCCTTTCCAACCTCAACGTTGGTTTTTAGTTCAACACCGAGGGCGCATACCGCATCGACATCCCATTTCAATACGTTCTTGGGAAGCCTGTATTTTGGAATACCGGTAAGAAGCGTGCCGCCGCCCTGCGGGTTCTTATCGTAGATGGTTACCGGATAGCCCTCTTTCGCCAGAACCTGGGCCGCCGTTAGACCTGCCGGCCCCCCACCGATAATGGCAACTTTTTTGTCTTTAGTCTTAGGAACGGCCTGCGGATGAGGCTTATCCATGTTGGAATCGGCTGCAAAACGCTTAAGATCACGGATGGATATCGGCTCGTCAAACTTGTTGCGCCGGCAGCCGGTCTCACACGGCCTCGTGCAAACACGCCCGATTGAGGCCGGAAGAGTGCACCGCTCACGGATTAAATCCAGCGAGTCCTTAAAACGGCCTTCTGCAATAAGCTCGACATAGCCCCGGGCATCAACGTGGGCCGGACAAGAGAAAACGCACGGCGGAAGTTCTTCGGATTCTTGCTTCTGCTTTATCGTTGCGTTGAACTCACCCAGCACGTTTGGGAACTTCTCCGTCTCGGTCGCCTCACCCATAACACCTTTTAGCATTGGGGCACCGCGGAAGCGATCGGCAAGCTCGGGCTTCTCGAATGGATAGAACTCCGTTACCCGAGGCGCCCTAAGCTTTTTCGCCGTAATGCTATGACCTATAAATATGCTTTTCCACGCATCGATAAAATCTGAAAACCGTCCAGACATCTAATCAACCTTCTCGTTATAACACCATTATTAATCCGGTTATCAATACATTTAGAAGGGCTAAGGGCAATAACACTTTCCAACCCAAATCCATTACCTGATCTATACGGAACCGTGGGAGAGTCCAGCGTATCCACATGGCCAGGTATATAATTGCAAACATCTTGATAAGGAACCAGACGGGTGCCAAAAATTCGGGACCCGGCCCGTGCCAGCCGCCAAGGAATAGCACCACAGCTAAAGCCGATCCCGCAATCAGGGCGATGTATTCGCCGAACAGGAAAAACAGGAAGCGCGTACCGCTATATTCGGTATGATATCCGTTTACCAACTCCGATTCGGTCTCAGGAAGATCAAACGGCACTCTGTTAGTCTCAGCAAGTGTTGAAACTAGAAACACAACAAATCCGATTGGCTGCAAGAAAATATACCAGGCATGCTGTGTACCCACAATCGCCGTCAGTTTCGCCGATCCCGCGATCATAACCACACCGAGAATCGACAGCGCCCTCGGGACTTCATAGCTAACCATCTGCGCAGCAGAGCGAAGACTGCCCAGTATCGCGTATTTATTGTACGATCCAAAGCCGGCCATTATAACACCTGCTACGCCAATGGCTGGCACTGCCAAAACATATAGCAAGCCCACGTTTAAATCCTGAACAACAAGGTGTGGGCCGATAGGCATAACCATAAGCCCAATAAACGCAGGCAAAAACACAAGCACGGGAGCAAGACGGAATATCCAGCGATCTGCATTCCTGGGAAAAATATCCTCTTTAGATAACAGTTTCACTGAGTCGGCAATAAGCTGTAGAACTCCGTGCCAGCCAACGTGCATTGGCCCCCAACGAAGTTGCATATCGGCAGCTACTTTACGCTCCATGTAAACCAGAATCAGTACTCCCAAACCGCATAAGGCAAAAACTACTAGCGACATAATAAGGGCTATTGAAGTATTGAGCACCCAAATAGGCATTCCATTATGAGATGCAAACTGAAGTAACGAGCTACTTGATAGCATTAGCGATCCACCTCTCCAAATACCGGATCGAGGGTTCCAAGTGTTAGAACAACATCACCGAGATATGCGCCTTCTGCTATTGCCGGGAACGCCTGCAGGTTTGCAAAGCTAGGACCTTGTATTTTTACCCTATAAGGCTTGATCGAGCCATCACTCACAATATAGTATCCGAGATCACCACGGCTTGATTCAACATGGGCGAATGCCTCTCCTGCCGGCGGCCTTATATCTTTTGCAACGCCATCAGCTATAATAGGACCGTCAGGAAGTTGCTCGATCGCCTGCTTTAATATCTTTAAACTCTGCTTGATTTCATCTGATCTTATGCAAACGCGATCATAATTATCGCCGTTATCTTTAATTACAACATCGAAATCCATTCTTGGATAAACCGAGTATGGATCCGACCTTCTTATATCATACGGAATACCGGTCGACCTTAACGGTGGGCCGGTAATTCCCCAATCCAACGCCCTCTCTGCTGAAAACGGCGCGACACCTTTCATTCTTTTCTTGAATATATAGCCTCCGAGCAATAACTTATCGTATTCAAGTATTGTTTTCTCAAGCCTGTTTATAAAGGCCAGTGCATCCTCAAGCCAACCATCCGGAAGATCTGCGCTCACGCCACCGATTCTTACATAGTTATATGTCAACCGTGCACCGCATAGTCTCTCAAAAAGCCATAATATTCTTTCGCGTTCATCGAAGAAATAAAAGAATGGGGAAAGAGCGCCAGCCTCTGTTGCAGTCGTTGCTAAAAATAGCAAGTGCGATGCAATACGTTGAAACTCGGCAAAGATAACCCTGAGATATTCTGCCCTTTCCGGGACTTTTATATCGGCTAGTTTTTCAACCGTCATGGCATAGGCCCAGCCATTATGCATCGAAGACACGTAATCCATCCGGTCGGTAAAAGGCATGAATTGGGAATAGGTTCTCTTTTCCGCTATTTTCTCGAAGCATCTATGCAGGTAACCTATATACGGCACAATCTTCGTTACAACTTCTCCGTCTAAGTTAAAGATTGCACGAAGGACGCCGTGCGCACTAGGGTGCTGCGGTCCAAAATTAAGTACTAGTTCCTCGGTTTTAAGGGTGGGCTCACTCTCTCGAGTCTCATCAAACGCGAGTTCTTTTTCCAGCTCGGCTAGATTAGCCTTTGAAACTTTGGTTTCTTCTATTTTACTCACTGTCACCAGGCCTATCTGTACGATAATCTTCAAAAACAACCATACGATCGTCTTTATAATCCTTGCGAAGCGGGTATCCAACCCAATCTTCTGGCATAAACATTCTGCGCGGATCGGGATGGCCCTTAAATTCTACTCCCAGCAAATCATAAGTTTCTCTCTCGTGCCAATTTGCGGAAGACCAAATTGGAGTTAACGAATCTATAACAGGGTCGCTCTTCGGCACTTCTGTCTTAATAATTACAGCGACTTGGTTCTTTTGTTTGCTTGAGTAAACCCTATAGGTCAACTTTATACTATCGGGCATGTCAACGCCCGCAACGAATGTAAGCAAATCAAAGCCCGCCTCTTTAAGCCCTACAGCAGCTTTTAGAATATCCTCCCTGGCCACTGTAAGCGTGTAGCCGAGCCCTTTTTCCTCGACTATCTTTAATTCGTTTGGATCTTTTTCCCCTTGGCCGTTTTTGCCAACAATGTTCTCGTTACTCATTGACCTCTAATAATCCTATTTACTCTTTAATAACTCTATTTGTCCTCTAGCCATTATTTTTTCTTTTAGTTTTTCAATACCATGCATAACTGCCTCTGGACGTGGCGGACAGCCCGGTACATATACATCGACCGGAATAACCTTGTCGACGCCTTTTACTACGTTGTAGCTGTCATAATAAAACGGACCGCCGTTAATCGCACAGCTACCCAGAGCTATAACATACTTTGGATCTGGCATCTGTTCATAAAGTTGCTTAATCATGGGAGCCATTTTATGAGTTACAGTTCCAGCAACTAGCATTAGATCCGATTGTCTCGGGGTATTACGGAGTAATATTCCAAACCGATCAGCGTCAAAACGGGCTGAGTTTACCATCATAATGGTATCGATCGCGCAGCATGCCAAACCAAAACCCATCCACCACAAGGAATTCTTGCGTCCCCAATTTATGAGGTCGCCCGCTTTGGTTAGCATTATTCCGTTATCAAGCATTTGCTCTTTAACTATACCCACTTTAATACTCCTTTACGCCAGGCGTAGAAGAGGCCCAGCACAAGAATTGCGATAAAAATAAGCATTTCAACGAATGCAAATAGACCGAGGCTCTTAAACACAACCGCCCACGGAAAAATAAATAGCATTTCAACATCGAAGATAACTAACAGTAGCCCAAAAATGTAGTAATGAATCTTAAACTGGATTCTTGGATCACCGGTTATGTTAGGTACACCGCACTCGTAAGTATCAAGTTTTGCTTGCGTAGGTTGTCTAGTTTGAAGCAGTTTCGAGGCTCCAAGCATAGCAGCAACAACAATGATTCCAACTATTAAGAAAACCGTAAAATAAATTATTGCACTTACCATTTATTCTCGTCCTTTTTTGGCCGTCCCGCAGCACGAACGTGCTCCCTGAGCATGCTTAAGTACGCATACAGTAGGCAATTATCTTCTTATATCGGTTTTAAGTTGCTTTGGATTAAGTAATAAAGTGCTCCCGATAGCCCTTTTTGGGTGTCCACAACTTTTTGTCAAAACCTAAACTAATTATATACAAAAAATCCCTATAGTTCGACAAGTTCGACCTCGCCGAAGAATATTGGGATTTCTCTATTCGCCGACTCAGTTGAGTCGGCGCCGTGAACTATATTTTCGGAGATCTCTTCTGCGAAATCTCCCCTGATTGTTCCGGGCGCGGCTTCTTTGGGGTTTGTCGCCCCCATGATCTCCCGGACGCGGTTGACGGCATTATCTCCTTCGACCACCATTGGAACAACAGGACCGGAGATTATAAAATCTACCAGCTCCCCATAAAAAGGCTTTCCTTTGTGGATAGAGTAAAGCTCTTCCGCCTTTTCCCTGGAAAGCCTCATCAATTTTAATCCTATTATCTTTAATCCGGCGTTCTCGTAACGCCTCACGACTTCACCGATAAGTGATTTTCTTACACCATCCGGTTTTATCATCGTGAAAGTTCTTTCCAAATCTGCACTCTCCGGTGTGAAGATTGTGAATATTGTTACAATATTCACTCCAGTAGTAATTTAGCAGGTGTGGATAATATTTTCAAGCGATAGTTTGGTTTTTATCAAACTTTTTATAAAAAGTAGTGAAAACACTTAGGCCTCTTAAAGGATTTGCTGGCAGTAGGGACAGATTGCCCAGCTATTATTAAGAGGTCGGTTGCAAGATGGACAGGATTTTTTAAGTTTTTTTCTGCAATAGGGACATATGAGAAAATCTTTCTCGATTGGTTTGTGGCAAGCCGGGCACACGACATCGCCCGTGCTTAAAAGTGCCTCTTTTGCCCTAATCTCAAGCTCCCGCTCACGCGTATCCTCTAAATACTCGGGTGGGCGAACAATAAGATATATTAGCCAGCCAGCAAGCGGAAATAGAAGGGTTACTATAGTCCAGTAAAACGCCATAGCTCCCCTTCTTTTAGCATCTGAGTAAGTCCATTTAGCTAGGCTTAAATACAGGACAAAGGTAAATAGATAGAATAAGTTAATCATTAACTTGAAAGCCGGTGAGCTAAAGAAATCTACGATTGAAGTAAAGAAATCCAACTTATACCCCTGCTTTGTTATTTGCTAGTTACTATTTTACTTAATTCTAGAAAGATAACCAATAGTATTATTAGGTATTAATTTAAGGCAATGTTCCCGGGCTTCTGCTGCTGTATACAAAGAACCCGTAATACAGATTAGGTTATTTTCGGATGCTTTCGCAATAGTCATAGCGATAGCTTTTTTTAAGTCTGGTTCAACAATATATCTTTTTCCTGTACGCATCGCAACATCGGTTAGCTGGTTAACACTTGCCGACCTATAGCTTTTATTTTGCGAAAGTACCATGAGCGAGGTATTTTTAGACAGGATGTTGATCATCTGCTTGATATCCTTATCGCTTGATACTGCAAGGATTACAATTAAGTTTTGGTAATCAAATACCTGTGGTAGTCCATCAACCAGCATACTTATGCCCTCAGGGTTATGCGCTCCATCAAGGACTATCGGGGGCTCTTTCGAGATAAGCTCGAAGCGGCCTGGACACTTAAGGCTAAGAGCGGCGTTTTTGATCAACTCTAGGTCAAGTGCATGGTTCATGAAGGCCTCAATTATTGCAACTGCTAAGGTAAAATTAGAAACCTGGTAGATGCCGAATATGGGAAGTCTTATATCCTCATAGCGGGCAAAAATTCCTTGTATGGATAGCGCTGAGCCCTCGTTCTTGATTATGGATATATTCTCTGGGCTAAAATCCTGACCAAATAATCTCATCGACGTATTTACTAACTCACAGCGCTCTTTAATTTTTTCTAGTGCCTTATCGGGAACCTTGCCCACAATCGCAGTTGAGTCGCTTTTGATTATGTGGGCCTTATCCCAGGCAATCTCCTCTACGGTGTTTCCCAATCTGTCGGTGTGATCAAGCGATATGCCGGTTATAGCCGCAACTTTTGGCTGGACCATGCTGGTCGCATCCCACCTGCCGCCAAGTCCAACTTCAAAGACGGCTACATCCACCTTCTCTTTGGCAAAGTAGTAAAACGCCATCGCGGTTAGTATTTCAAATTCCGTGAGTTCGCCTAAATCAGCCTTTACTTTATCAATTGCCGGTTTTATATCCTCCAGAGTTGCGGCAAAGTCTTCTTCTGAAACGATCTCGCCATCAATTGTCATGCGCTCCCTATAGGAGTGGAGGTGGGGCGAGGTGTAGCAGCCGGTCTTAAGACCATATGCATACAGTAGGTCTCTTGTCATCCAGGTTGTTGAAGTTTTCCCGTTGGTTCCGGTTATCTGTATAGTTGGATATTTTAGCTGTGGGTTGCCAAGCTTACTGCAGATAGCCCCAATCTTTTGCAGGCCCGGATTTATTCCGAATTTTAGGGCTTCGGTTATGTAAGATATGGCTTCATCGAAGGTCATGCTATCTTATTACTCTTCTTTCCTTTTAGGATCTGTTGATAACTAATTATAGGCTATCCAATTGTCGTCTCAGCTTAGATATCCTCTCATCAAACTCGGCGAGTTTAGTCTGTTCCTTCTCAACAACTGCGGGGGCGGCTTTTTCTAGGAACTGGGGGTTGGTAAGCTTGCGTCTTGATTTTTCGGCATCGACCTCAGTTTTTTTAAGCTCCTTAGAGAGACGCTTCTTCTCCTCCCCGATATCAACGAGGCCTGCAAGGGGCACGAATATCTCGACGCCCTGTTCAACATCAATAGCCGAGTGCTCTGGCTTTACGATATGCACACCGACAGCCAGTTCATCCGCCCACGCAAGCTCTTTGATATATGAACCATCCCTTTCTAGTACCGCTCTTTTTGACTCATCAGGAGTGCTTAATATCACCTTAACTGGCTTGGTAAGCGCAATTCCAAGAACCGACTTAATTGACCTAATTGAAGAAGTCACACTTTGGATAAGACCCATATCAGACTCCGCAGCGGCGTTAATAAACGATGCTTCAACCCTTGGCCAGGGCGCAATCATGACGCTCTCACCTGTGTTGGGTAGCTTCTGATAAATTTCCTCGGTAATAAACGGCATAAACGGATGAAGCAACCGCAACGTGTGATTTAGAATATCAACCAAGAGATTTTGTGCTATGAATCGCTCACGCTTATCCTTTTCTTGATAAAGCCTGGTTTTTGAAAGTTCAATGTACCAATCGGCAAAGTCGCTCCAGAAGAAATCGTAGATCAAGCGGCTTGCTTCAGCGAAGTTATAGGCGGCAATCGCCTCGTCCACCTGAGAGATTGTGTGATTTAGCCTGGATAAAATCCACTGGTCGGCAAGAGTAAGATCAAACTCCCCGAGATCAATTTTTTTGTAGCCTTCAAGATTCATAAGGATAAAGCGCGATGCGTTCCAGAGCTTGTTGGCAAAATTGCGGTAGCCCTCAATCCTCTCGCGGGACAGGAAAATATCCCTTCCCGGGGTCGCCATGGAGGACAGCGTAAAGCGAAGGGCATCCGTGCCAAACTCCTCGATAACATCAAGCGGGTCTATTACATTGCCCCTGGATTTACTCATCTTGCGGCCAAACTCGTCTCGAACGAGCGCGTGGATGTAGACGTTGTCGAACGGTATCTCGCCCATGAAGTGCATCCCCATCATGATCATCCTAGCCACCCAGAAGAAGATGATGTCGTGGCTGGTAACCAGAAGGCTTGTCGGGTAGAAGTAGTCAAGCTCCGGGGTTCTCTCCGGCCAGCCAAGGGTTGCAAACGGCCACAGCGCCGAGCTAAACCAGGTATCTAAAACATCACTGTCCTGCTCAAGATTGGTGCTGTCGCATTTGGTACATCTGGTCGGCGCCTCTTCGGCGACTATTATCTCGTCGCAATCCTTGCAGTACCAGGCCGGGATTTGATGCCCCCACCAGATCTGCCTGGAAATACACCAGTCTCTGATGTTATACATCCAGTCGAAGTAGGTCTTCGTCCACTGCTCCGGGATAAAAGATATCTTACCATCCTCAACCACCTTTATCGCGGGTTCGGCCAAAGGCTTCATGCGCATAAACCACTGCGTGGAAAGGTAAGGCTCAGTCGTTGTACTGCAGCGGTAGCAGTGCCCCACCGAATGTGTCATCGGCTCGATTTTTACCATAAGCCCCTGCACTTCCAAGTCTTTTATAATCGCCTCGCGTGCCTCATAACGATCCATGCCAACGTAAGGCCCGGCATTTTCATTCATCTTGGCCTCGGGAGTCATAACGCTAATTCTCTCAAGATTGTGCCGCTCGCCTATCTCAAAGTCATGTGGGTCGTGGGCCGGTGTAACTTTTAGCGCACCGGTCCCAAACTCGGGATTAACGTAGCTATCTGCGATAACTGGAATCTCACGGTTCATAATCGGCACGATAACAGTCTGACCAACATAGTCCTTATAGCGGGCGTCCTCAGGGTGGACGGCAACTGCGGTATCTCCAAGGATCGTCTCAGGTCTCGTGGTTGCAACAACGATATAGTCCTTTGAATCTTTGACCATATACTTTACGTAGTAGAGGTTGCCTTCCTCTTCGCTGTATTCGACCTCGATGTCGGCCAGTGCGGTAAAGCAACGCGGGCACCAGTTAACTATGTAGCTGCCCTTATATATCAAACCCTCGTTATAGAGCTGGACGAAATCCCTGCGCACCGCCTTGGAGTAGCCCTCATCCATCGTGAACCGCTCACGCGACCAGTCGCACGATGCGCCGAGACGCTTAAGCTGATTTATAATGCGGTTTCCGTACTGCTCCTTCCACTCCCAGGTTCGCCTTATAAACTCTTTGCGACCGACGTCCTGGCGAGTCAAGCCCTCTTGTGCAAGCTGCCTCTCAACAACATTTTGCGTTGCAATGCCGGCGTGGTCCGTCCCGGGAAGCCAGAGCGTGTCGTCTCCCTGCATCCTGTGCTTGCGTATAACGATGTCTTGCAGCGTATCGTTTAAGGCATGTCCCATATGAAGCGAGCCGGTAACATTAGGTGGCGGAATTACAATGGTAAATGGTTTTTTGCCGGGCTCAATCTTCGCGTGGAAATAGCCCTTTTCTTCCCAGTATTTATACCATTTGGCTTCGGCTTCGCGGGGATTATAAACTTTCGGTAGGATCTCTTGGATCATATATCTCCCCTTCTTATAATATGTAAAAATAAATCAGCGAAATTGTTATCGATAGCAAAGATGGCATTCTTGCGGTTCTTTGCCTTAAAATTTACTAAAAATATATAATACCACAGGCTATGGTGCTGTGTAAGCAGCCTAGACTGTCTTCCGTGCATATTAGTCAATCTGGTCGAGTTATGCTAGTAGCTAAAGTATGCAGTAAAATCAGTAGTTTTTAAAACCCAAGTTCTACTACCCCGTAGATTACCTGATACCTGCTGGAAGTATTACTAAATAACTTATTACAATTGCAGACGTTGGCAAAAAATTATTAACAACATAGTATGTTTTTATTGACATCGTTATGCCCCCTGTTTATACTGCAAATTGAACGTCAGCAAACCAACCAATCCCAGAACATCCACAAGATTACAAAAACACGGCTTACCAAATTTTTTATCAAACCTATTTTGATAGATAGGAGATGAGAAATTACTTAGCTGACAGGAATAGTAATCGTTTAACTGATAGAATAAACACAAAGGGAAGTGCAAAATAGTGAGCAAGAAATTTAAGCTAGCTTTAGCAACGTTGCTTATTGCCGCCTTGTTGATTTCTCAATCAGCTGTTGCCTTTGCCTATACTACTTTTAATAACCATGTCTT
>JAJYQA010000028.1 GCA_021794835.1 Actinomycetes bacterium
TTTTCTTGAGCCATCGTTATTCCTCCTATAATAGTAGTGTCGTAACTTCTATTCTTGAGGAACGGTGGCTCATTTTCAACCCATCTTTAAATGAACCTTTTTACAGAATTATATGGGCGCGATCTTCGCAAGATAGTCCTGTAGGCTTCGCAGGGCTCTTTCTATAGCTTTCAAATGGTAAACAATGAAATAGGTAGCATCATCCCCATCCTGTTCGGCATACAGAAATGCTTTCTCATATTGCGCTCTAGATTTCTTGAGGTGATACGATATTGGCAAGTATTCAAATAGCCAATAATCGTTAGCAAGCATGTACCAGTAGAATAGAGCCCGCGCCGTTCTCCCGTTACCATCGGCAAATGGATGGATATAGGCAAGCCAAAAATGTAATAAAATTCCCTTAACTACTGGATGTATGAACCTTGGATCATGTTTTTGCGAGTTCGCGAACTCGCAAAACAATTCAATCCTATCTGGCAGTTCATGGGCTTTAGGTGGATCATGCAAAATCTCATAGCTGGCTGAGTCCACGACAGAAATATCGTCGCTTATTCTTAAATGGCCTATTTATTATAAATTTTATCTATATTAACAATACATTTACAATAGCCATTTCTGGAAAATGTCGATTTTTGAGCGATAATTAAGCTTCTATTATCTAATGCTTATATTTAGCTGACCGTTTTTACTATGCCTGCGCATGATGGTTCTAAACATCGCCGCGATGCCAGTGCCAAGTGAGTATATAGCTTCAGTGCTCAGGCTAGAATTGATTGATTCGTCAAAAAATAGCTTGAGATCGGATTCAAAATCATCTTCAGGCTTCCAGTAGCGTATGAGAAAGGGGACTTTGGGAAGTGGATATAAAATTACTGACCAATCTGCAGAAGACCTCTCATCAAGTTTCTTTCCTCCAAAGATTTGGGCGATATCGAAGAAAAGTTGCTCGCCGGCATCAGCAACTCGCTTTAGCTCACGCTCGCACATTTTCAGGAAGAAGCTGTTCCGTGCCATCCCTTCTTTTAGTTCGGAAAAGCGAATCCAGTTTCCTCTCGGGTTATCGCCTTTACCCGATATTATATAGTGGAGCAGTATTATTTCAAACCAGTCTTTAACGTGGCACGATGAATCCACGTTACCTTCGTTATCAATGAAAAAGTCCTTTCCAAGACACTTAATTGATAGCTTATCGCCAACGAGCTGAGCTCCCAGTTTCGTTGCCACGGACGAGAAGCCAAGGGAGACAATATCTTTTTTCAGCTGCCGTAGTAGCGCTTCCCCGTTTTTATCAAGAGAATTGCCTAGAGGCGCTTTTTCTCTGGACTGACCAGCTAATTCTTGATCAACATGGGGACAGCTCTCAAGAGATTTCTCGCCTCTGAACACGAGATAGGCAAACGCCATACATGTTGACAATTGACACTGACGGCAATTTGATTTGTTTAGGATTTTATATATGTCGAGAGGGCTTTTAAAATCAGACATCTATTCTCCAGGTTTTTAAATATACGAGGAATAACCCCAAAAACTATACTAAAACTATACTATTTGATGATAATACAATTCCTCGCCGCTATTAAGCTTTCTTGAGGAACCAATAATAACACTAGGATAACTTATTGGTATATCTTCGGCAATTTAAGCTTTTTTAGCTCACTCTTAATAGTAAAGGGAACGGCTATTAATACTCTGGCTCTTTATATAAAACAACCGATAACTCTTCCAGAAGTTTTAAATATTGTCCAATCGATAATCGTTCTTATTTACCTTCCATTATGGAAAGCCCTTCCGTTGCCCAACCACTTGCCCATGACAAATATTGACTACGTCGGTTATAATTAACAATATTAATGAGTGACCGATATGCCATTATTGTTTGCTAAAAAATACTTCTCGGAAAAACCAAAAGACGGCTTAAAGGCTGTCAAGCCTCGTTCCAAGGTTAAGCAGTATAACTCTTGGGGCGAGGGAACCGGCCTAGATATAAACGGAAAGTTTTGGCTAACCGTTAAGAAAGTCGAAGATTCCCTCCATTGAGGCTTGTCTAAAAGCTTTAATCCAGTCTCGGCGGGCCTCTTTTGTCTTTTCTTCCGAGGTGTTGCCGTATGGAAGCAGTTTTACGAGGGTGAAATAGCCTTATGCCCTACATCGGCGTTAAGCCACCGACCCTTCTTTAAATTCTGGCTTAAATATTAGCTGATCCAATATTAAGTAAATCCTTTCTATAGCGACAACGAGGCGGTTCTTCACTGCAAATTCCAGGTATTGACAATTATTCAAAAGGGAGTTAGTCTAGTGTGCGGCAGCGTAAACCTACAGCAAGGGTCTTAATTTACTTGGATTAGGTAGTTGTCAAAGTGCAAAAGAAAAGCATTTACGCTTTTCTAGACGGTAGGCATGCCGTCCAGAAAAGCGAGATTACTATGCAAGAAAGGAGAATTTTAAAATGAAATGCTTGGCATTAATGCAAGGCGAATACACACTTACAGGCAACTACAAGCTGCTTTATAAACTTTTCAAGACGTTTCTAATAGAAACCGAAGCAAAGAACGAGGTGATTCTGGATTTTGTTTAAGAAACAACTAAGCATATTATTCGTAATTACCCTTTGGTTTGCCCTGACCATTGGGCTAGGAACAAAGGCTTTCGCGGCAGGTTACCCAATTACCGAAGAGCTTATTCACAACAATAGGTCAGGAGAGAGCCTATCCCCACAGGGCTTTGTAATCCACTCGACTGATGATCCAGGAGCTAATGCGCAAGCCATTCACGATTACTGGGACAGCCAATACGCTGGATCTTCTGCACATTATGTAGTAGATGACCACTCAATAATTAGGACTATTCCTGAAAATGAGGTGGCTTGGCATGTTGGGCCAACTGGAAATCACAAGTTTTTGGGTGTAGAGATGACTATGCCTGCCACCCATAACCAAGCATATTTTAATGAGACTTATAACCGTACAGTCTGGCTAGTAGCTGATGCCATGAAACGCTATGGTTGGAATATTAACGACATCTACTCGCACCATATGATTTCTAATATGTGGCCTGCTGAAACCGACGGCCATACTGACCCAGATGAGTATTTGGCTGAATACGGCAAGACTTTTGACCAGATGAGAGCGGATATTCAAGCTACTTTAAACCAGCTTAACGCGCCACCTGCGCCGCCCGCACCACAGCCAGTTGTGCAGAAGAGTGCGCCAAAAACTCAACCAGTGGTTAATCCAGAGAAGGCCAAAAAAGTAGAGAAGGCCAAAAAAGCAGAAGAGGTTCAAAATAACGGCTATATAGAGATCTTCGGGCGTTGGGTTTGGCAAGCGATAGCAAAGGTGGGGTAGATATAGGGATGAGTAGGATAAAATGGGAAAACTTGTTTAGCTTTGGTATAGGGGCAATTTTTCTAGCCAACCTGTTTTTTGTGGTAGGTTCCCAACCAGCTAACGTCCAAGCTACAACCTCAGTTACCAAAACCCTAAGTTCTCAAGCTACGGATTTAATTACCCAAGCACCAGAAAAGCAAATCCCGATAATGGGGAAGGCCCACGCCACCAAAAAACAAATGGTTGCTTATTATCAGCGAAATAACTCAAGCTATCCTTATGCGGGTACCAATGTACCCACAATTCAAGACTTTGTGCAGACCACAATTGATGAGGCTAATTATGAGGGAGTTAGGGCTGACGTTGCCTTTGCCTTGATGATGCACGAGACAGGCCTTTTAAAATTTGGCAGAGACGTGTCCCCAAGCCAATATAATTTTGGTGGCATTGGCGCTACGGGCGGTGGTGTTCCTGGAAATAGTTTTCCTAACCCGCAAATTGGTATACGGGCGGTAGTTCAGCACTTAAAAGCTTATGCTACAACTGCACCCTTAAACCGAGCGGCTAATAACTCAAAGTGGGAGACTCCTTACGCTGACCCCCGTTATAATCTGGTTGATAAAGGCTCGGTGCCTCTTGTGAACGGCTTAGGCTCTGGTAAGTGGGCTGTTGATCAAACCTACGGAGCCTCTCTTTTAAATCAAATAAATTACATGGTAAGTCTCAAATAAATATGACTACATAGGCCATTTTACCTGAACAGACGCCAGGTTAGGCTCAGTGTTTCCACTACTGTCGGTTGCCCGGGCCCTTATTTCATACTCCTTGTTCCTATCCTTGGGCAGTACCCACAGATAAGACCAAATAGCTTCTTTCTTTCCTTGGCCTCGGGTAATATTGGCTTTGTTCCAGGCCTCTGAGTTTTGCCAGCCATGTCCGTTCCAGTAGGAATTATCGGATTTATTTACGATTGCAACTTCGACGCTGGAGACTCCTTTATCATCCGAGGAGATACCGTAAATCGTCACCGCGTCTCCGGAGATGTTGGATGCTCCGGTTGGGGAGAGGATGGCGGTGGTCGGTGGCTTGATATCGCTTAGGCTTATCACTGTTACTACCGAGAAATTTGTAATTTGTGCCGTTATCTGATTGCTGACTAAATCAATGCTCTCGTTCCCGATCTGCTCCCACTTCTTCTGCCCCTCGTCGTAGAAAACCAGCCTAAGACTAGTTGGGTTGGGCGACTCGTCACGTTTATACTTAATTGTTAAGGTTGCCGGTGTGCTAAGCGTTAATTGTTTAGGTGAGAATTGGTAAACCCCGCTGTACCTGGTCGCCCCATTTGTGCCCGGCACCTGCTTACCCCTTAATTCGTCTATTTTTATTTCCGTATCTTTTGGTAGCGCGCCCTTCGGAATCTCAAGGGCGATGGTTTGGTTATTATCTTCAATTTTGCCGCCGCTTGAGCCGATTATGCTTTTAGTTGACGACTTATATGTGCCGGTTGTTACAAAGCTCCAGGAGTAGTTGGCGGCAAGCGGGTTTCCCGCAAGGTCTTTGATGCCCGTCGTTAAATAAACCGTATAGCTGGTCCCGTTATCGAGTTTTTCCCGGGGAAGAAGCTTGGCGGTCTTTGATTTATCATCGTAGGTTACATTGGCTGCAATCCAGCGCGAGCCCTGCTTGATATAAAATGTCGAGCCCGGCTCGGAGCCGTCGTTTTTAAGACTTGAAGGATCTACACCCTTATAGAAAATAACGCTCACAACTGATCCGGGCAAGACTTTGGCATCGTTGGGGGCTGGAAAGACCTGCTTGGCCACCGGCGGTTTGGTATCCAAGTTGATACTGGACGAGACCCGGTAGGTATTGCCGGAGTCGTCCTTAAACCGTGCGCTTACTACTTTTGCCCCATCGCCTTTTGGAAGGGTAAGGGTCTTTGTTGTCTCAAAACTTTCCCAGTTAGTCCAGGTAATCCCGTTATCTGGGCTAAAGCACATCTGATTTGCGCCGCTTACAGCAATGTTAATATGGACCTTTTTTTTATTTGTGTAGCTTGCCCCATCGTCTAAGTAGATATTACCAACCGGGCCGACGTTATCCACTGTAACAAAGTCTTCAACCGGGAAGACCTCCCGGTTTCCCATGGTATCGGTTGCCCGGGCCAGAATTTCAAAAGATCCGCTGTCACTTGTTGGAAGCGGCCAGGGATAACTCCAGGTTACCGAGCAACCATTAATACCGGATATTATTGTAGCCGGGTTCCAGGATTTCTGTTTAACCCAACTGTTGCCGTTCCACCAGGTGTTGTCGTAGAGCCTTACTATGGCCACCGCAACGTTATTAACACCCGTATCGTCGGTTGCAATCCCGTTAATTGCACAGTTGCGTCCGGTTATTTTACTGGTGCCGGTTGGGTTTAGGATGGACGTTTTGGGTTTGGTACCTACGTTTGATATATTTAGTTCTATGTCGTCGAACCAGGCGTACGTTGCGGCGTCTCGCGAATTTCCGTTTTCAAAGGCGGCACCGAAGCTTACCGCATATAATCCACTTTGATCCAGATATCCCGTGATATCGACCGATTGGGTTATCCAAATATTGTCGTCCGACGGGTTTTTCTCCTCCCATATGGTAACTGTTGTTTTATCGGGCTTTATAAGGTTTACGTAGAGTCTTTGCGATACCGGTGCGATGGCTCTCCAGTTTTTCTTAAAGGCAAAACTGATGCTGCCGCTCACTTTTGCCGGAATCGGGATATTGACCTGTTGGGTGGCGATGGCCTTGCCCCTATCCCTGCGCCCAGGGATGTAAAAGCGTAGGCTGCCGCTATTCGTGCAGCCTACGCTGTCCCAGCTGGTTTTGATCCCTTTGTTTATATCCTTTAGAACCCATCCGCTAAGATTATTATCAAAGCTTCCGTTAAGAATAAGCTGATTGGCCGATGCGGTCTGGGGAGCTAATGCGATTGCCAAAGCGAAAATAACGGTTAGGGCAATGGCATTAAGCAGGCTTTTTATTCCCATCTGATCACCTCTGCCCGGAGGCAGGCTGTATTTGCGCCCCGATCTTCGCCTCGAGATCTTGGAGGGTTTGGTTATTCGGATTTACCGCCAAGCCGGTTGCGATAATTCCCTTGGCCTGCGTGTAGTTGTTTTGCGTGATGTAGATGTTGGCTATCTCCGCAAGAACATCCGCCCTTGCTTTATCGTCTGCGGGCAGGAGGTTTAAGACGCTTTTCCACTCATCAACTGCATTAGCGTAATATTTACCCTTGGCGCTTGCACGGGCAAGCTCTATACGGAAAAGAAGCGTGTTCGGCGAGGCATGCACGGCCCGGCTTAGGTATTCAATGCTTTCCTTCTCCCTTCCCATATGCTCAAGAACGACGCCGATTTTGTAAAGGGTATCAGGGTCCTCGTTCTTGGCCTTTAATATATCCTGGTACTCATTAAGTGCTTTCTGGCTATCCCCGGTTAGGAAATAAGATGATGCCAGAAGCTCGCGCATCTTTAGATCGTTTTTGTTTGCCCTGACGTACTTTTCTAAGCCTGGGATAACTCCCTTATAGTTGCCTTTATTGTAGGCATCGGTGATCTGGCTTGGGTTTGTTATCTCCACGGTTGCGACTTGTTTTTGAGGCGTGTTTCCGTGATGAACTTTTGGCCACAGGATCACCGCGGGAACGGTGACCAAAGCGGCGGCGAATATGGCAAGCAAGACCAAAAGTACCCTTTTGGTTGTAGCATTCATGTTGCGAAAAGTGTTTAGCAGGTTATCAACGAAGGTGTCTTGTTTTAGGAAAAAATCACGAAACCCTAGGGTGTCATTGATTTTTGTGTCATTGGTCGTTGTGTCGTTGGTCTTTGCATCACCGGGCTTTATATCGTTAGCTTTTGCAGAACTATTTTTAGAGCCATTTTTCTTCTTTTTCTTATTTGTACTGCCTTGCTTTTTTGAGGATTTACCCAACTCAATTTCTCCAAGACATCCTATTTTGTTTCATAGCGCATATATTATAACAGAACGTTTGCATAATTATTATATAGGATAGCTTTTAAATGTAGCAATCTAGCATTATGTAGCACATTAAATTATACTATTATCGTGTTACGTAATAGTTGCTAACCACTGCTAGATATTTAATGCTGGAATATGGAAGCAGCAGTTGGGTAAAATCTTCTGGCTTCTTGGTTCTGACCTCTGACTCCTTAAGGATAATATTGGTGGTATTTTAAAAGGTGATTATCCCCAAGTTTTTTACGGCATTGCTGGCAAGAGTAAGCAGTATGTATGTGGTCATCACGGCCCTTTGTTTTTCTATAGTATTTTTTCTAGTCCTAGTTTTTCTCTTACGAAATCTACTTAATAAGCTGGAAATCAAGAAAATTTACCGGTTGCCAATCCCGCTCTTTGCAACCATGGTCTTTGCGGTTTTTCTAATATTTGCGGGCGTGACCTCGCACCCGCTAGTCTGCCAAACCTGCCATCCCATGCGGGTTGCGGCGAGAGAGTTGAGTCAGTCCGGCCACAGTAAGGTAACCTGCATAGCCTGTCATAAGGAATCCTCGGTCATGGCCATGCCGATCCAAAAGCTTGAGCAGGCAAGGATGATTTATGATTACCTGACCGGCAACTATCGTCAGCCCATTATCGCCGATGTAGGTAACAATGCGTGTCTAACCTGCCACAGTGATATCGCCCATGGAGTTAAAACTCGGCATAAGGTTATGATGAGCCATCGCGAGGTATTAAACGTAGGTATTCGTTGTACCGATTGCCATGATGAGGTTGCGCATGGCAACAAAAAGGGCCTAAAAGGCATCTCAATGATGGAAAAATGCAGCGGCTGCCATAATGACCGCGAAGCCTCTTCGAGATGCCAAACCTGCCATTTAGAAAAAGTATGGCTTGGAATGAAGCCTTATACCGGCTGGGGAGTTGCCCACGGCCCGAACTGGATGAAAATCCACGGGGCAAGGGATCTTTTTATCTGCAAAGATTGCCACCACGAGAAGGACTGCAACCAGTGCCATTCAACCGTACCCCATCCGGAGGGTTGGGAATATATCCACGGGCAGGATGCAAAGCAAAATCCAAGCGACTGCGCGATCTGCCATAAAGAAGAGAAGTTTTGCCGCCAGTGCCATCTCGTATCCATGCCCCACCCGCCAGCTTTCTTGTCAACGCATAAATGGGAGGCAGATATTTACGGCAAGAAGACGTGCCTTACTTGCCATTATGAAAAGGACTGTGACAAGTGCCACGAAAAACACAAGCACAAAGGCGTTCTAATAACCGGGGGTAACCAGAGGCCATGACAGGTTTTAGTTTCAAGAACTTTATCAACCATATGCAGGCCATAATAAGGCAACCCGAGCTCCACATGAAAGAAATCCCGATCCTTATCGGTTTGATCATCTTGCTGGTGTTTATTATCCTGACTTTTATCGCCATCTTTTTTATGAAACCAAGCACAAAAAAAGCTGAGCCTATTGAAAGAGAAAAGCTTGTCCCCAAGCTTAAGAAACTATATATCGCAATTGGAGTATTTAGCATACTTACCATTGTCTCAATCGGGTTCGTCTTGTCTTACACCGCCCGACCGGGTTTTTGCCTTAGTTGCCACGAGATGAAAGAGGCCTACAATAAATCCCCCGATGTGGTTCACAAGGGAGTAGGGTGCCTATCCTGCCACCAGGGCCCGGGGATTGCCAACATGTTTATTGAAAGACTGGAGCTTGCAGAGATGGTTATCACAAAATCGGGTGTTGCAGGCAATGTCATCTCGCCCCAGGTTTCAAATGAGGCGTGCCTGACTTGCCATGCTGATATAGTAAAGGCAGTTGTTGTTCACGGAACTATTAAGGTAAAACACAAAGAACCACTTGAAGCAGGCTATCGATGTACCGAATGCCATTTCTCAAAAGGTCTTTTTCACGTCGAGAAAAGACAGCTCGATAATTTTGGGATGAGTCGCTGTGTCGACTGCCACAATCAGACGAAAGCCAAGGCTGATTGTAAAGTCTGCCATACCAACCAAGGTGGGTATGTACAGATCCTTAACCGTAATGATTATCCTAAAGTAAATCTGTCAAATAAAATAGCCTGCAATAAGTGCCATCTACCAAGCAGTTGCCTAAGCTGCCACCAGATACAGGTGCCGCACCCTGAAAGCTGGCAAGCGGGCGGGCACGCCTTGCGCGGTTTTGTTGAGAAGAAGGTCTGCCTTGAATGTCATGACGGCCCGTTCTGCGAGAAGTGTCACACAAGCGACTCCCCGCATGGAGATAATTGGGTAAAAGAGCACGGGCAAGCTGCAAAAGTATCTCTAGCATGGTGCATAAGTTGCCATAACACGGCAAATTTCTGCCTTAACTGCCATACGGATGTAACCAGCTACCAAATCAAGGAAGGGATAGACAAACCTCTAATATCTGAAGACACCCAAACACCCCACCTCTAGTACAGCGTCACAAAGTGACGCTGTACTAGAGATTAGAAATTAGAAAGTAGTAAGTAGATTGAATTATTGAGGGATAGATTAGATTAATGAGGGTTATTTTGACTCAAAGAGCAATTTCTAATCGGTCTAATCTCTACTTTCTTCTTTAACTATTTAAGGATTCTTATGGTTAGTTGATGTGGGATGGGAGTAGCAGAACAAAAGAACCCGTAGGCTGTTGATAGCCTACGGGTTCTTAATCAAGTCAGTTTACGGTAGTGACGCTGTATTATGACAGCTTATACATACCGCATCCAGGTTTGACTTCGTGCTGTTGACGGTACTCATAAGCAAATCTGGTGCTGTGCTCTCATGCGGGAACGTGCTGCCGCCATCTGCCTGGTGACATTGCTTACAGTTTGGGCCTTGGTTTCCGTTATCTGGATTAACATTAAGTGCGTAGCCGGTAGTTGTATCAAGAGTTGCCGAATCCTCAGCTACGTCGTGACCGTAGACGTTTATGGTCTCGGTACCATTATAGTATTGCTTGGGAGTTTTGTGGTAACCGAAATTTGCGTTATGGCAGGCCGAGCACCATGCAGCAAGCTTTTGCGGCGACTGACGAGTTGTTGTATCGATCAGACTTGGATTGTAATAGAAATAAGCCTTGCCTGGATTTGGATCGGCCTTAAGTAATTTGGTTGATGGCTCGTCGGCAAGCTTTACGGTCTGACTGTTATGCACGGAGTGACAATCAACACACCCCCAATTGGCTTTTGGTATGGTATATGGGGTTGGTGTGGTATCGTCCGGCGCAACAATGGGGTCGGGGGTATTTGTATCTACGCCGTGGCCGTTCGTATTCAAGCTAACCCTTTTTGTTGCCAGCCCAGAGGTTTCCGAGTGACAGAAGTCGCACACCTGGTTTGCGCTATCCGCCCTGGTTAAGAGGTACGTACCCGTTGCCAGGTGTACGGCATGGCAATCTTTACATTTATTTGTGGATGTCGTATAACCCCCATGGGGACCTTGCGGGTAGAGCGCGTCATTATTATATTGTAGCGGATTATTATACCCACTGGCTAAGGCGATGGTCGCAGTCACCGCAAAGAACACGCTTAAAATTAATGAAAGAACTAGCCCCTTTTTTATCAACCCTTCCACCTTGCTTCCGATACTTTGAAGCGTGTTGCAGGCGATTAATAATTACCATATATTAACAATGATAACATGAGCTTATCGTCTGGTCAAGCATTATACTATGGTTATTACCTGCTAAAAACGGTTATTTGCACAACTAATGTAATAATAGCAACTACGGGAAATAAGCTCTTATTTGCAAAGCCACACCAAACTACGCTTAAGTAAAGTTAATTTATCAATTAATCGTTCGTGGAGTAATTTGCGGCTAATTAAATCGTAGCATGGAGCGATAAGCCGGTCAAGGGCAGGTCTGTTTGGTGTAATTGGCCAATGGTAATGCCAGAGGAGTTTGCTTAATAGCTATTGGAAACTTGCTTAAGGTTAGGCAACCCCGGAGCGCAGGATACCGGTAAGAAGCTCGGTTATTTCTGGGGGCATTTCACCAATGCCTTTCATCTGTTCTTTTAGGTAGGAGTGCTCAGTAAGAAGTTTAGTGACTTTGATCATATAATCCCTCTTAAATGGGCTAAGGGCATCTAACTTCGTGAGTTTATCCATGTAAAACTCACGGAAAGCCTGCATAAGGGCTTTTGAGAGTTCATCAAGCTCCATTGCAGTTGGCTTCAAGACTGGCTCGACAAGGTTGTAGTTGCGGTAGTCTTTTGTGGCAACGTAAGTCTTGACCTCGGGATAGAGGTTTGAGTACGGCCAAGGCGCGATTGCCAGAAAAAATGCTAAATCTGGGTTGTAGTGCTTGGCCAGCTCGATGGTCTTGGCGATGGATTCCGGTGTTTCCTCGGGCATGCCAAGGACAAAGGCGGTCTCAGATATCATATCGGCTCTGTTGATGAGCTCAATCGCCCGGCGGGACTCCTCAACTTTTATATTTTTACCCCAGCGGTCCAACTGGTCTTGTGAGCCGGATTCTACACCGACATAGATGTGGGCGATACCGGCCCGGCGGTATTTGTCCATAATGGCCTCGTCGCGGAGGATATCGTCAACCCGAGTTTCCATAAGGATATCGACGCCCACTTCACGCTCGATCAAAAGGTCAAGGATACGCTCCCAACGCGCACGGTTTAGCGTCGGCACCTCATCGGTTATCATCGCAACGTTTACACCGAACTTATCGCGCAAGAACTCAAGCTCGGCAATGAAGTTCTCGGGGCTTCGGGCTCGCCATTTGCGCTCCCAAAAGAGCTGCTGGGAGCAAAACGTGCAGGCCTGGGTACATCCTCGGGAAGTTTGCGTTACCGCCAAGGTGGAATTGTCCTTGGTGCGGAAGGTATATAGTGGCCACTCAATCAAATCCCATGCGGTCTCAAGGCTGTTAAGGTCACGGATGAAGGGACGTGAGGGCGTTACAATCGTGCTGCCATCCTCAACGTAGGCGATGCCGTTTACTCTTGCGAAATTGCCTTTAGCAAATACGGCATCAAGAAGCTCGGGCAGAGTCTCCTCGCCTTCGCCGCGCACGACAAAGTCTACCGCATCCCCATTATGTTCAAGTATTTCATCCCAGCAGAAGGTGGGGTGGATACCGCCAAGAATGGTTACGGCTTTGGGATTGATATCTTTGGCAAGTTTTAACACCTGGATAGCATCTACAACTGTTGCGGTGTAGGCGGTTGAGCACACCACATCCGGTTTTTCGGCCTCAATACATTGCTGGATTGCATTGTAGTCATCAAAGCGGCTCATCGCGTCGTAGATAACAGGCTTGTACCCAGCCTTCCTTAGCGATCCTGCCAGGTAGACAAAGGGGAGTGGCAGCCAGACTCCGGCCGATTCTAACACCCCACAATGGTAGGGCGGGGTTATTAACAAAACCTTCTTTTCCATACCTGTACTATAGCACTCTTCAATCTATAACTCAATGTTTGACCTGCTCAAATCGCTTACTTACCTCTAAAGTAAGTCATGTGGGTGTTTTCCAGCGGTATGTAGGGAAGAACAAAAAAGGTGATGATCACAAAAACCATACCGAAGATTAAAAACCACGCGCTTTTCTGATTATGCCATTTGTAGGTAATGCGGGCATGCAAGTAGACTGCATAAACAAGCCACGTAACCAGCGACCAGGTCTCGGTCATATCCCATCCCCAGTACCTGCCCCAGGCCTGGTTGGCCCAGATGGAGCCCGCAATGATCATGACTGCAAGAAATAGAAACCCCAGGGCCGAAAACCGGTAGGATAGTTCATCGAGCCTGCCCGTATGCGGCAATTTGTCCAACAAGTTATTTGCGCTACCCCACCGGCTCATTTTAAGCAAAAGCAAGACGGCAAATGCAATTCCGATAAGGAAACAATCATAGGCCAATTTAGCAAAGAATATATGAATGAATAGCCAGTATCCCCGAAGTGAGGGGGGTAGATAGTTGATCTTAGGCGAAAGGTAGAACCCAACCCCTAAAGCGATAACAGAAAGGGGAAGTATTACCGCGCCGATTAATCTTACTTTTGGCATTTTAAATTGGACGGCAAGGAAAAGGGCAACCGCAAGCCAGGTATTTGATGAGAGCACTTCGTAGGAACTTGCATAAGGTCCATGGCCCACCGTATACCAGCGCAACAATATCGCTGCTGCGTGGGGCAGCAGTGCGACCGCTGTTATAATCGCGGCAGGCAAAAGCCACCTCTCTTTTTTAAAAACAAGAGCCGAAAGATAGATGACTGCCGCGATGGCATATAGGGTTACCGCAGCCCAATAAAAAATGGCCTCAGACTGTAACATGCTCTATCACTTCTTCCTGATTGGATAGGGCGTCTGCTATTTCTTCTCGCAGCTCATTCAAGCGTTCAGCAAATGATATACGGTATTTGCTGGCGGTACCGGTAAGATAGAGAACTGTTCCGTCCTCTGCCTCGTCTACCAGCACCCATATTTGCTTAGGAATTATAAAGTATAACATAGCGATACCGGCGAGTGCCATCCAAAAACCAAGGAAAACAATCCAGGCTCCCGAGTCTTTTGTCACCCCGAGCGCGGTCCAATGGCGGGCTGTTACAAATGTAAGCGTTTCGTCGCCTAAGCGCACTGATTGGCCAGGCCTCATAATTCCTTCATAGACGCCGTTGGTGCTTGTATCTAGTATTTTAAGCGTTAGGACCGGGTCCTTTAGTTTGTACAGGTTCCAAGATTTTTGCGTTCCCCGGTCTTTGTAATCCGGGTAGAATTTTGCATCTGCCTGATAGTTGGTTCCGCGCACGACGAATTTGTTTTCGATAGGCGCGTTGGCTGTTTTTGGCGTCTCAAAATTGATCCAGCCAAATTTGCTCGGCCCTCCGGCCTTGTCCAGTCTGAGGATTGCTGAGCAACCGAAAAGGCTAAGCTGGTAAATATTCCGGCCCTTGTAGCTGGCCGGGTAATTTGGGCTTATTGTTTTTGTGCAAATATACTGGCCATTATTATATATGTTTATGGTGCTTGCGTATTCTTTATTGGTGCCGTCTCTCCAGAATTTATCCGTAAAATTCTTAAGTATTATTTCAAAGCCAGCATAGTTTTCGTTAAAAAAGGGCCCTTTCTCGCTGTGTAGGTAATTGCCGGGCTCATCAAAGAATCTCTGTCCCTCAACAAGATTGACCTGCCCGCTCATGAAGGTGGCGCGCCCAATGAGGATACCAAGCGCAATAACCAAAAAACTGGTGTGCAAGATGATTGTACTCCAGTTACTCCACCAGTTCTTCTTGGCGGCGATAAAACCACTCTTATTGATTACCCGGTACCGCTTAGCGCTGAGGATGGTTTTAGTGATATCAAGTGCTTTGTCAGGGGAAGTCTTGAGAAAAATCGGAGTGGTTGCACAGAGCCTTGATTTTTGCGATTTTGAAGGGGTATCTGACCATTTTCTATTTTTATTGAGCGTGTATTTTACTCTATTTATTGTGCAAACGAGCGTGTTTAAAAAAAAGAGCGCAAGGAGTGTATAAAACCACCAGGAGTTATAGATATCTACCAGGCCGGTTACCTTAAGAAACGAGAAGAGCTCCGGCTGCCGCGATCTTAGAGACCCTATTTCTGGAGTGGCAAATTGGGAGGTTTGCGGGATTAAGCTAGCAGCTAGGATTGCTGTTGCCAACGCGATTATCAAGAAAAAGGCCAATTTTCTGGATCTTAAGATTCCGTATAAGACTGCGGCGAAGCTTTTCTTTATTTGCTTTTCCGCAGGTTCTTGCCCCAATTTAGAGATTCATCCTTCCTGGGCGGTTTCCTTTATAATACTGCGGCGTGTTTTAGATGTCTAAGTGCAACCCCAGCCCCCGCCCTGGGCACTGTGGTCGCAGTAGCTTTCCTGCCAGTTGCCGCTGCTACCGACAAAATTACCGTTACTATCCAGCACCGGGACGAGAACGCCCCCGTTATTATAGGGTGGCGGGTCTGCCACACCTGTGAGGCCGCCGCTGCTGTTCATAATGTTGTTATCAATCAACATCTTGGGTCTTTTCCAGCCGTGCGGGATGAAGCTGTGGCATTTGATACAGGGCTTATTCCTATGTGGCCACCAGTTGTGGAGGTTACTGTGCTGGGAACTGCTAAATCCGCTGTACCCGGTGGTCCCACCATAACCGCCGCTAGCGGTATTGCCACCGTAGACCGCCCGGTTATGGCACTGGAAGCAAAGATCATTGTCTGTCCCGGACGAGCCGGTATTTGTGCTCCAGGGAGCGCGCAGTATGTACTGGATGTTTGAGCCGTGCGGCCCCGCCGGGTCCGTGCTGGTCTCGCTTCGGTGGCAATCAGAGCAGTAAAGCTGGCTTGTGGCTGTCCAACCGTTAACGAAGTTATCCGAGCCTAAGTAGCTAGAATTTGTTTTGCTTGCACCGATGACCGCGTGGTAACTAGGGTTGTTCGGGTTAAACTCTAGCGCCATATTGGTCTGCTGGTTTGCGGCGATGCCGGCATCAGAATTTGCTGGCCACGGGTACTTTGTCGCGTCAATTGGCTGGGTTGTGTAGTTTGAGTGGCACTTCAGGCATAACTGCCACTCGTAGCCGATACTTGCAACGAGCTGCCAAACAGTTGGTTTTTTGTCGTTAGCCCAGTTGCCGCTTGTACCATTTGGCCAGGATGTTGGCTGTACACCGACCGCGCCGGTAAGCGCGCCGGATACTGTATTGGTGCCCTGGGCATGCGTGCCCGGCTTGGCCGAATGCTCGTCGTGGCAGTCCTCGCATTCGGCATGGCGGTTGTTAAGCGAGGGCGTAGAGTTATATGCGAAATCGGCACCGGTCTCATTTATCGGCATCTTAAGGTGTTTTCCGCTTACTGTGTAGGTTGGGTGCGTGTAGGTCTTGCTGGTGAATACATTATCGATATTGAGGGCACCTGCCGTCATGGATACAGCGTTATAGAAGTCTCTACCGATACCACCATTTGGGTTCTTGGATGTGTTAGTTGCATGGCATTTATAACAGATGCCCTCCTCGGCATATCCGTTTGTCGAATTTACTCCGGCAAACAACAGGTCTCTGTACGTTGATCCGTGCGGCCCGTATTTAGACTGGGACAGCGACTGGTCGGAGTCCCGATGGCACTTCAGGCAATTTATTTTTAAGCGGAGTTTATCCCAGCTATGGGTGAATAGGTTTGCTTGGTACTGGTGCGCTGAGTTATTGAAATTGGTCGCATTGATGGCGACCGTTGTAACCGCCGCGCCGGCAGAGTTGCCGGACTGCGAACTGGTATGGCAGGACAGGCAAAGCCCGTACGGTGCAGTTGACGTCTCGTCCGTGTAGGTTGGGCCGGCCTGAGCGAGATGATTTATCGCATCGGACCAAATGTTGTTTGTTGTCGGTGTATGGATGTGGTTGGTGTGGCACATACCGGTGCAACTACCTGCGGTATAGGTCAGGTTGCCTGCAGTTGAAGTTATCATATGCGATGAATTAAGGTCGGCCCCCGCTGGGCTGGTCATCCTATTGTAGATCTCGGAGTGGCATGACGAGCAGGAGTCGGGCGCGAGGTCAAGATCATGCACGCTGCTACCGGACGTGTTTTTATGGCAGCCCATGCAGTTGGATGTCGGGTTATGCGTCGTTGGCATTTTCATATTTATTCCCATGATTACGCCGGTTCTGGATGACTGGGTGGTTGAATTTACCGCTGGCTCGTGGCAGACCAGGCACTCCTCGTCGCCCTGGTCTATCTTGCCGTTCCCATTGGGGTCAGTCCAGCCGCCCCCGGTTGAGGAGGTCTCGTAGTTGTAAAGCCCATCGGAAAGCATCGCGTAGTTGCCTTTAGACGAACCGTGAACGCTATGGCAGATAGTACAAGGTATTTTTACACCTGCGTTGTATTGCTTACCCGAAGGAGGCGGATTCCATCCAGTGGTAATTGTCCCGGCATGCTTGGTGAAATGGCCGGGAATTTTGCCGCTCCCGTCATAGTCGGCCTTAATATTCGTACTAGCCCCAGTGCCGTCGTGGCACGCCTCGCAGAGAAGGTTGTAGGTTTGGTGCGAGTAGTTGTTTACTACATCCGGGTCTTTGCGGTAGGCTTTATTTAGTATCCGATAAGTTGCATTTGAGCTGCCTGCAGTGATTGTAGTCTCGGTTGAAAAATCCGGCGCCAGGTGTGTTAGGTGGCAGGCTTCACAGATACTGGTGGTGCTCGAATAGCCGCCGTGCGGTGACGAAACAATTGTTAAAAGGTTTGATTTCAAATTGGTAAACGGCTTGATTGCGCCGGTGCTGATACTAATTGCACTCTGGTCGGGGATGTTTGTCCCGACGGTTTGGCCAAGCTGGGCTGAGCTTTTTATTGAATAGACAATATAGAAAATTGTTGGCGATGTGCCGATCGTCTGGTTTATCGACGTAAATGTTGCCGTCTCAACGTTGGATGGAAATGTTGCCGTCTGGATTAAAGTATCCTGGCTTCCCCCAACAGATTCGGGGCTTTGAAAGCCAGCTTTTACTCCTGATTCCCTATAAAGCGAAACACTTGCCACGTTTGAGCTGGCGGTACCGCTGCCATAATCGTTTATGGTAATTGATTGCACCGTTATGCTGCCGGAATCGGCCTGCATGGAAAGCGTTTGCATGAGCACGTAGTTTTGACCGGACGATGAGGTTGACGTAACAGAACCCCTGGCATTAGCTTGTGAAGTAACGGTAAGTTGCGCTGCCGATACCACACCTGGCAGGAAAGAGCAAAAGCCGATAATTGCGGCTACTATTATAAACAGTTTTAATTTGGAAAAGCTTAACTGATAGGAAAGCAACCGTTTAAAAAATTGCATAATATTGCCTATCGCCTATAGAATAATCAACGTCCTAATAATACCTTAATTATACAACTATTAACTATTCTGGACAAATAGTAAGCGTAGGATGGCCACCGTAAGGAATTATTCACTAAAAACAGCGATTCGGTTGTTTTGGCAGTCTGCAATATAAATAAGGCCCGCATTTTTATCAATTGCTATCCCATTTGGATAAAATAGGGCCTGGCCATGGCCGCCGGTCCCGTAGCTTAAAAGGTACTTACCTTGCTTAGTAAATACAAATACTTTCTGCCTGGCAAGATCAACGACGTGTACCCGTCCCAGGCTATCTATGGCGATACCCCTTGGAATTATAAATGGTTCCTTTGGTTCTGGCGTGAAAAAGTACTTGAACTTACCTTTTTTGTCAAAAACCTGGACCCGGCTGTTGTTTGAGTCGGCCACATAGATATTACCGTCTTTATCTACAACAATGCCGTGGGGATATAAAAACTCGCCGGCTTTAGTTCCGGGGCGGCCAAACCTTTCTAATAGCTTGCCGTCCGTAGAGAAAACCTTGACATCGTGGTCTCCGGCATCGGTTACGTAGATCTTGCCGTCCCGGTAGTAGAGGCCTGTCGGGTGGTTTAAAATGGGCTGGTTGGCGCCGTTTGTAATATCGGGTTCCGGAAACAGGTACTGGAACTTGCCGCTGGCATCAACCACCATGATGTGGTAGAGCCCCCGGACTTCCATGCTGATATAAATCTTGCCCTGGTCATCTATCGTTATACCAATTGGATAGGGGTTGCCGTCTTTAAGTAGCTTTGCCGAAGTTACGAGCGCCCCTTGCTTGGTAAATACGCTTAGTTTTCCATCTCCGGAATCAGCAACATAAACATACTTGCCGGAGACCGCAACCGAGAGCGGCTTGGTAAGCTTTGCGTCACCTGTACCACCGATCGAGTGAAGATACTTGGGACGGCCCATCATGGTTGTTGAGCGGTTTGTTGCATACTCATCGCCGAGGAGGGAGTAAGTGTAGATGGCCAATCCAGCGAAACCCAGCAGGATTATACCCAGGGCGACAAAAGCAAACTGGCGTTTGCTAATTTTTATTGATTTATCGAGTTTAATTAGCCGCTGTACGGCCTCTTTTATATCCATAGATCCATAGGCACCTTAACTATTTGACCGTGATTTTTACGATCTGCACACGGTTGTTGTATTTATCGGCAATCGCAAAGACCCCGTTTTGGTCGTAGGCAATTCCCATTGGCATATCAAATTCACCTTCCCTAGAACCTTTTTTACTAAGCTCTGCAAGCTGCTTGCCGTTTGTATCTAAAACCCTAATTGAGTCATCAAAAGCATCCACCAGGTAAAGCAGTTTTTTCTTGTCCATAACAAGGCCGCAGGGAAGGCCAAACGCCCTATCCCGTGCCATAACATCTTCGGCAGGCTTTCCTTTTACCCACAGTACTTCTCCGTCTTTTGCGAAGGCCTGCAGCCTTAAATTAAAAGTATCGGCCACATAGATCTTACCATCCGGGGCTACGGCAATTCCAACGGGGGAGTCAAGGTCGCCTTTTTGGCGGCCTTTGTGCGCCCACTGGGTTAGTTGTTGCCCATTAAGATCATATATTATTACATGACCATAGGTCGTAAGGTAGAGCTTGTCGTTTGCCACGTAAGGCTTAAACGGCATCATGACCTTAAACTCGCCCTCGAACTTACCGTCTCTATTATATATGACAACCTTGTTTAAGGCATGGTCGGCTATATATACCCGGTCATCTTTTGAAACGGTAACACCAAGGGGCTCCATAAGCTCGCCTTTGCCCGAACCCTTCTTGCCCAAAGTTCTTATATATTGGCCGTTGGAACGGAATAAGAGCACTCTTGCATGCCCGGTATCAGCAATATAGATGTTGCCATCGCCATCAAAGGCGACATCTGATGGGTGATCGAGCATCTCCTCGTTTTTAGTCCCGTAACCGTAGATACTAAAAAGATTTTTTATTTGGCTGGTTTGGTACGCTGGCACATTGGGGGGACGGGAGATGATATAGTACAGGTAAAGAAGGGCAAGTGTCATCACTATTAGTATGCCTAATAATGCTATTAGAAAGCTCCTCAAGCTTATTCGCTGCATAGCTCGCTACCCTTTCTAAAAAGTTTATTCTAGCCTTTTTAAGGCTTCTTTCGCGTCCACGTAATCCGGTACGTATTTTAGCGTCTCATGGTACTCGCTTTTTGCAAGCTCGATTTCGTTAGTCTTTTCGTAGCAGTACCCTAAGTAATAGTGAGCGTCGGCCAACGTCGGGTTTATTTTTAAAGCTCTCTGGTATGCTTGAATGGCTTGGCCATAGCTTTTCTGTTTTTGATAAAGCCTTCCAAGTTGGTAGAACGCAAGCTCATTGTAAGGATCGGTCATTGTGGCCTGCGTGAACTGATCAATGGCTTTGCTGGTTTTATTTTGAGCATCGTAAGCCCTGCCCATCTCAAAGTGTGCATTCCAGGATTTAGGATTTAGCTTGACGGCTTTGTCGAGCATGTTTATTGCGCTTTGCGGGTCCTGCATCTCCAGGTAGACATCAGCTAGGCCAATATAGGCATCAGCGTCGTTCGGGTCTTTGTTGATTGCTTCTTTAAACTTAAGCATATCTCTTTCGATGGCAGTGCGGGCAACCTGCGGCTGAAAATATACCCGGTGGACGATTAGGCCGGTGACAACAAAAATCAGGATAAGAAATAGCACGACCATCCCGACTAACCAGATACTGATCTCTTCAGCCGATCGGGCGACTCCTTCATGGGTAGCCTCTCCTGAATCCTGCCCAACAGGTTCGGTAATATCCGAATCTTTATCTATTGTCATATTAAGCACCTTACTAAAAAAGATATAGTAAAGTGAAGGAATTTACAAGCGGTCAAAAGCTGCCTTCGCCTTATTTAACCTTGGATTGAGCTGGTAAGCTTTCAGATAATTCCTTTTAGCAAGATTCAGCTGCCCCCTTTGTTCATAAACCCATCCAAGATTAAAGTAGGCGCGGTCGTTTTTCGGATCAATCTTAAGTGTGTTTAGCCAAGCGTCAATCGCGTCACTGTAGTCGCCAAGATATGCGTAGGCTACTCCATTATCAAGATATGCGTCGGCCATAACCGGATTTAATATAAGGCCCTGATTATTCCAACTAATCGACTTTCTTATCAGGGAGGCGTCACCATCTCTACCTGCGTTTAAAAACGCATCTCCTCCCTTAAAGTAAACTTGTTCGTCAACCGGGTTCATGTCTTTGGCTCTATTAAAATCCGCTACGGCAAGATTTATATATTGGGTATTTTTAGTGTGCCGCCAAAGCTGCATAAGCGCATCTGCAAGCGCAAGCACATACGTAGTCTCGAACCTGTTAAGGGATACCGCGCGCTCGTATTCTTGGATGGCTTCGGGGTATTTATTTAAAGCCTGAAGATTTTGCCCCTTATAAAAGTATATATCAGCGGCAAGGGGCAACATGCTTAGTGCTGCAATTGCCATGGAAACGATGGCTATACCAAAGAGTAAAACAGTTTTTTTAGACTGCGATATCTTGAGGTAAAAAACCTTAGCTGGTTTGGGTGTAAGAAGAAGGCCGCTTCCGGCACCTAAAAGCAGCCAGAAAAGGGGAGAGGTTGTAAAATGGCTGAAATTAAATTGCAACTCTATCATATAAGCCAAAGCAGCGCCAAGTATGCCGATCGCGAACCAGCTTTCCTGCCGATTTGCAAATGCACGAACTCTTTTAACTCCCAACCAGATAAACATTATAAATACCCAGAGGTAAGCAGTCAGGCCCAAAAGCCCGTGCGTTACCGCAATCTGCAGACTGTCGCTATGCGCTTTATCAAGCATGGGATTGTAGATATGCTCAACCCACCCCTCGGGTTTGTATTTGCCAAACACGTACTTAAAAGTATCCGGACCGGAGCCAAGAAGCGGCCTCTCCGGTATCAGCGGCAGAAGCGCTACCCACATTTGAACTCTGGTTAGTGCGCTACCCTGTAGCTTAAAGATAGAAATAATCCTATTTTCTACTGTATAGCTATGCCCAACGGCTTGCACAAACCCGAAGGCAACCAGAAAAATAAAGGCGATCACGAGAACGTGGGTTTGAAATTTTTTAATATGCTCCCAGCTAAGCCAACTGATTAGCAATACCCCAGCAACGGTCCCGATCAAGGCAGCCCTGCCAAATGTTAACAGAAGCGCAACAGATGTCATAAGAAGCGCAAGGTAAAGCAGCCAGATTGGGGATAAAGACCGCCTTTGATAAAGCAGACCAGAAAATACTATCGGGATGACCAGCGCGAGATAAGCTGCAAGAAACACCGGGTTTCCAAAAGTGGCCATGCTGCGCCCGGTTTCAAACGAGCTGGATTGGCCGAAGCCCGCCGCGCAGTATGCCTTGGCAAGTAAAAGAAACGGGTTGGTCCAGAAAAACTCAACGATGGCGATTGCCGAGACCAACAGGGAAGAGGCAAGCAGGGCTAAGAAAAACATCCTTGTAAAATCAGCCGAGCCTTTTATTGCCCAGATGTTATGCGCAGCTAGATAAAGTATAAGATAGCAGGCAATTGATAAAAGCCCTTCCCACCGCCCGTATTGACCAAAGAGAGACGTCGGGACATGGACTGATTGCAGTGCCGATAGTACTGCAAGGATAAAAAATACACCCAATGCCAGCCCAAGCCAAGACCGGCTTAGGCTAAACACCCCTTTCTGTATTGCGAGGGCGCACCATGAGGCAACTAAGGCCAGCGAGACCAAAACCAGAAAGGTTAGTTTTGGAAGCCCAAAAACCGGTGCAAGAAATGGATTGATAAGTAAAGGATAGATAGCTACAAAGCCGATAAGTAAAAGCTCAGAAATACTTAATTTCCGCCGCTTAACTAGAGCCAGGTTGATGGACTTTACCTCTTTTCAAAAATAACTAGCTGGCGCTGTTATTTAGCAGCACCAACCAGGTCTGTATTGTATTCTCCGGCTGTGGAGGCATTCGCGCTGTTGGATGGATTTAAGTCCTGCTTGCTGCCCTTACAACCTCGCCGTAGACCCGCGAGAGCCCGTAGTTGTCGGGATAGTGACCTTGGATTTTTGCGCTTAGCTGCCCTTTTATATTGTTGAGCTCTTTTTTATTTAAGGGAGTGCCTGGGATTCTGACTCAATAGATTTTGCAACGGATTTGGTGCTGCAACCCACCGCAAAGGGGATAATTAGCAGCAGGCTTAGGCCGATCAGTAGCATAATTAAGCCTTTTTTCATCTTAAAGCTTCCTCCCGTATTTTAATATTAACATACAGTTAGGTAATTTGCGCATGAAGAAATATAAAAACATAATCATTATTGTCTAGCTAACGAAATCTAATAGGGCATTTTGCCTATCCACTTTAAGGATTCAGAAAGTAAGAATGATAGGTGTGAGCGCACAGGTTATTCTATTATTCTTGCGTTGGTTTACTAGTCCGAGGTGGTTCTTCGCCCCTTACGTGACAGTAGGCGCAAAAAGTCGGACTGTGGCAGTTAAAACAGCTGGCTGGCCCAACCTTGGCGACGGCAAACCTATGCGTTGGTACCCATCCACCGGGTGGACCGTTATAGTTATACGCTTTATGGTGGCATGCATTGCAGAAATCCTGCTGTTGGTGGCACTTCTGACAAATCTCCGGGTGCTTGCTTCCTATGCCGCCGTGCTCTTTTTTTATAAATTTCTCAGAATGGGGAACCTCTACGCCGTGACAGCCGGAACAGAATGTTTTTTGGTGACACATTCGGCAGGGGGTAATGTCTTTTTCCGCGTTCTTGCCATGGTTGCCGTGAAGCCAGGTTCCTGCTTCGTGGCTTAACGCCCCGCTTACCGGAATTAGGCCAAAGCTTTTCGGATGACAGGCGCTGCATCTTCCTGGTGCAATTGCTGTCTTTGAGAGACCATGGCAGCGGAAACATCCCTCCATACTGATAAATGTCTGGTATCCTTTTTCCGTCGGATGTCCCACGCGATTATGGCAGGTTGTGCAGTTGATACCTTTTTTAATGTGAATGTTATGGTTCATAACTAGTGTTCGCCTTGGCGTAACGACCCTTTTTGGAGTATGGCAGGTTAGGCAGGTATCGCTATGGATTTCTTTACTTAAGCTGCTACTTTTGTTAATAGGTACCGCATAGGATTTGGTGATGTGTTTGAAGACATCTGAAGCCAAAGCAGCTTTTTGCTTAAAGAAACCGAAGAATCCCTGGTAGTGGCAATCGGCACAGCCCACGTCGGCGTGCACCGATACCTTCCAGGCGTTGTAGGCAGGCTGCATCTCGTGGCATTTAGCGCAAAAACCTGGCTGTGACGTGTATGAGGAAACAAAACCTAGCGCGGCTATGATAACAAGCGCGACAACACCGCCCACAATCAAAAGCGTTCTTGGGCCTTTGTTTTGTATGTCAGGTAGCCTAAGATGTGGGATTCTTAGCCTAAGGTGAGAAAGCTTAATTTTTGATTTTAGTCTTTGGAAATTCAAACTAAACATTTTGCTAAATTTTAGCATTAGATACCTCTGTTAACAAGCTAAGATAGGGATATACGTATTTAATATTTAAAGGGGTTTATCCGCAATAACTTTTACAACAGAGGGCTGGTTGTTGTGCTCAAGCTGGCTGGCATAGTAAAAGAGCGACTTAAGCTCGCAGGTTATCCCAAGCTGCATAATGCAGATGCCCTCCGGAGCTTTTGTTATCTCGGCCTGGGTGAGCACCAGAATGCTTTTAATTCCAGCCTGAGCGAGAAGACCGATACTATGCATAAGCCAGGTTGGGTGGGTTGCAACCATTGCAACCCTTATGCCCGTTGCAGTAATTGCCGGTGAAATAGCCTCGATTGGCTGCACCTCGCACCCATTTATCCATACGCCTTGGTCCCGAGGATCCTCAGAAAAAAATGCGGCAGGCGTGAAACCGAATTTTTCAATTGGGAAAAATTCAAAAATTGATCTTGCAACGGTAGTTGAGCCAACAATAGCAATAGGCGCAAACGATGGCAGGGACAGAAAATCTCCAATCATGTGTCTTAGCATACCGATATTGTAGCCGGTGCCTCGTTTGCCGTATGTCCCACCTATAAACATTAAATCGCGCCTTATGGTGGCCCCATTTAATCCTAAGGCTTTGGCAAGCTCTTCGGATGTAATTACATCCTTATGCCTAGCCAATAGCATATCGGTTAGCTTGCAGTGGTAAAGCGCTAACCTGTGAAGCGATTCGGTGGGGATTGAACTGGACCCACTTGATTCTTGCATAGATGGGTTACCCCCGATTGTAGCCAAGCTGACGTTTACAAGCTAATTGTAGCGTAAAAGCTTACCGAAAAGAACCCTAGCCTGCCAATTTGTATAGTATGTATGCTAGTATATATTAGTGAGTATAATTGGCTGATGAGTCGGCAAACCGCTTATTATGGCAAAAGGAACACTTGTTTCTCATGGTCGAATGGCACTGGAAGCATAATTTCTGCTTTGGGATGATACCGCCGATTTTACCTACATTGGGGTGTGCTGCCCCGGGGTGGCATCTCGTGCAAGGGATGTCGGCTTTTCTCACGTGAAGCCGGTGGTTTATCTTAATATCTCCAGAGCCCGATTCGTCCCGGTTTAAGCTGTGGCAGTCTTCTCTCTGACAGGAATCTACCCCAGGGAGGGTTGCACCAATTGGCTTTAAGTTAGCGCCCACCATGCTGGCGTAAATTTCTCGGTAAAAGCTAATTCTGTATATCCATAAGTTTAATGTTCCTTGCTTTACGTGGCAGTAAAAACAATTGCTTGCAGCAACGGAGTGAGGGGACTTTTTCCAGGAGTTATAGTATTTCTGCATCTCGTGGCAGCGGGTGCAGCTTTTGGGATTGGATGTGTATATATAGGGAATGGCAAGAAATACAACCAGCACACTGAAAAGGACTAAGAACAGGTAATTCCTAGTTTTTTTCTTTGGTGTAGCTGGCTCTGCTTGAGGCTGTTCAACTACGTCGGACATGATGACTCCCGGTTGCTTCTAGTTACAAAAGTAATTACGATTTACTTAACTGGCACTGCAGCACCTTGGCACTTAAAAACTGTGAGCTAAACTAGTACTCCATCAAGCATGAGTTGATTGGTGTCATTGCGAGGAACGAAGTGACGTGGCAATCTCGCATGTTGGCTGCAACTTCGGAGATTGCTTCGCCTTACGGCTCGCAATGACAAATCGTAGTGTGCTAGACGATGTATTAGTACTTCATCCCACATCAACTAACTATAAATTAGAGATTAGATCGATTAGAAATTGCACGAGCAATAAGACCCTCATTAATCTATTCTATCCCATAATTATTCAATCTATTTTCTACTATCTAATTTCTAATCTCTAGTACAGCATCACTTTACTTTGATTGATAAGCAATATTATTGCTGATAGGTGGTCAGTAAAATAGACCTTTAATTTATCGTAATGCTGTACTATGGTTGTATGCCGTGACACCTCATACAGAACGCTTCATTGTGGCACGCGTTACAGCTCGCGCGGTCGGCCTTAGCGCGGGCACCGTGTCTTGTTCTCCATAGTGTCATATGTGACTGTGGTTTGTTCTTGTGGCACTGCATACACCAGTCAGGCCTCCAGTTATGGCACTTACCGCAGTTGATGGTCTGAGACATCTTTCCATGTATCTGGAGCCAATTAGCCTGCTTGTGGGACTCAGGAATAGCCTTCTTGGTGTGGCAGGTTGGGCAGCTGTTGGGTGCCTTCTTGCCATTGTGGCACGTCAAGCAGACTTCCATCTTCGGCTTTCGCTGTCCAGGTACGCCATGAACTACTCTTGAGTGGCAGGTTGGGCAGGTAAGCCCTTTCTTGATATGAAGGGCATGGGGCATTCTTAAATCCCCCGAGAATGAGTATTTCCGATTTAGCGTGTGACACTGCAGGCACGCGTCATCGATCGGCTCCATCTCGCTGGCGACGATCTTGGGGGGATTTGGTTTATTAAATACTGTGAAGTGCAGGTAGAGCTCCTTCATTGCCTCAACCTTATGTAGCATCTGGGCAACTAAGCTTGGTTTAACGTGGCATTGGACACAGGCAACCTCCGCGTGAACCGAGCTTTGCCAGGTATTATGCGCAGCGTTCATTTCATGGCAGCTGTTGCAGAAGCCAGGCGTTGACGTGAAAACTAAGCCGCCGTAGCTGACTGCGCCAAGCGCGATTACCGCTAAGATTCCTAGCTTTATTGCTCTTGTATGGCCCTGATAAAATTCTTTTAGTTTATCCAGCAAGCTGTTCACGAACTATTTATCCTTCCTATTGCTTCTTAGCGAAAGTACCCTCATCATGACACCTGAAACAGAAAGTTTTTTTGTCATGGCATACTAAACAACCACTATAGTCAATACGGGCACGGATAGCATGTAGCGTACGCCACTGATCGCCGCCGATATGGGTTGATGGGCGGTGACTCTGGTGGCAATTAGTACAGAAGAACGGTGTCCAACCATGGCATTTTTGGCACAGGTGATCTGGATTAGTCGGATCTTTAGCCACCTGGCTGTGAATCTCAAGCCATTTGGGATTCTTGTGGCTGCTTGGCATGGCCTTTTCGGTATGGCAGTTCTTACAGGTTAATACCGGTGCGTTGAAGGTCTCGCTTACATTTTTTATGCCCCCGCCATGGCAGCTTAAGCAAAGCTCCATAGGCGGTCTTCTAGTGAATTTACCTTCTACGTTCGCACCGTGAACAACATCAAAGTGGCATCTTACACAGGGAATTCCTTTGGCAAGGTGCTTCTGGTGGGGCATTATTAGGTCACCACCGGGGGTAACAACTCGCCAAGGAACATGGCATTGCTGGCAAACACGTGATTCTATGTGCTCTTTTGCTGTAATCGGCATGGTGTAATTACCGGATATATGAGTTACAACATCGGTTAGTTTATGGGGAAGACCTAATAAAAATCCAGAAAAGCCTCGATTTGGGTTATGGCAATTAGGGCAGGCGATTTTCTCGTGAGATGAAGCCTGCCATGTTTTTACTGCGTCGTCCATCTCGTGGCAGCTTAGACAGGTTTGATAGCGCGACCCCATGGAATAACCAATAGCCAGGCCTGCTATAATAAGAACAGCTAGTGCACCGACCTGGTACAACAGAAGCTTTTTTCTCCTTGGGTCCATCTCTTTCAAGTTAGGTAATCGCATTAAGTAACCGTCCTGACATTGAATCCGCCTGGTATAGGTCTTGTAAAAGTCATCGGCCAATGTAACAGTAACTTTAGGGTATTTAAGGTATTTAAAAATCCTAGTTATACCCAATAACTTCCAGCTGTATTATGAACCATATAAGGACAATGTAACAAAATCACTAATATTATAGTTTAAAGGTACCGGCAATTGTCAAGTAATTGTCAAGTAAATTTTTCCAATGTAGGGTAATTAAGCGGTATTTTTATAGGTGTCTAGCGGACTTTTACTGTCGGCTGTTGTTAGCCGCCGAATCTTTGTAATAGGCTGTTAAGTACATTGAGCTGGCCGGTTAGAATCAAAATGCCCATAATAAGCAGGAGAACGCCGCTTATTATGTTGATTGTGCGGAAGTTTTTCTTGATCCATTGAAAAGCACCCAGGGCGGCGTTAAAGAAAAGTGCCGTTGCTATGAAAGGTAAGGCAAGCCCCAGAGCATAAATACTTAAAAGCAGGGTGCCCTGGTTTACAGTCTGGCTTGTGGCGGCCATTGAGAGGATGGGTGCCAAATACGCTCCAACACAAGGTGTCCAGGCAAACCCAAACGCCATCCCAAGGGGAATTGCCCCCCATAGCCCAAAGTTGAGGTTGCTTACATTAAATCTCTTAGTAGCATTTAGCTGAGGAATTTTTATTATATCCATAATAAAAAGCGCAAACACGATAACGATAATACCAGCAATTTTGGTGAGAATTGCTCGGTAGGACATGAGCCAGGAGCCGATAAATCCTGCGGATGCCCCGAGGGCGACAAAGATTATTGCAAACCCGAGAACAAAGAGGATGGTTGCGGTAAATACCCTAAGTCTGGTCTGCGTAGATGATTTGCTAAGCTCGTCAAACGATACACCGGATATAAAAGAAAGGTAGCTTGGAATGAGAGGCAAAACACACGGTGACGCAAATGAGGCGATCCCACCCCAAAATGCCATATAGATACTGATATCGGTACCGCCGTTCATATATACCCCCTACCGGTATGCATAGATTTATCTATTTTAACATAAACTAGTGCCCTGTCACACTCGTGCTTTAATTGTTTAATTTTTGGCATACTTGCCAAAGTTCCAAGAAAAGGTTATACTACAGAGCATAGTAATTAGTTTATTGCTATATAGGAGATAGCTTTGGAGAGATTTGTAATAAATAATTCTGGCTCCTGAATTCTGTTCCTTAGGGGTTGAATGTGAAAAGGTTTAAGGTAATCAATTTTAGGCCAAGCGAACTAGGAATAAGAAAAGTACTCGGTGATCTAGAGGCCGATATCATGGAGCTTGTCTGGCAGAAGGGAATAGCCAGCGTGCGCGAGATTCACGAGATACTTGAGGGGAATCGCGCTATTGCGTACACAACTGTAATGACCGTTATGAGCCGCCTTTCCGACAAAGGTATCCTAGAAAAGGAGCTTGATGGTAAGCACTATTTGTATAAGCCTGCAGTAAGCAAGGAAGAGCTCAGCCAGACGATGTTCACCTCCGTTATCAATGGGCTTAAATCAGACCTAGGGTCGCAGGCGCTGGCCTTTTTTGTGAATAGCCTAAGCGAGGACGACTCTACACTTGACGAGCTTGAGAGACTGATCCAGGAAAAAAGGAAACGTTCCTAGTGGCTAGTCTTCCGTCGAGAAATCCCAGGCTTTCCGATAGCTAGGTCATCCCGATGTTGGCATATATAAAGCCATCAGGTAAACTCTTTACAAGGGTAAGTTTATGTCCACCATGTCAGTCCAAGAAGCAGTATCTTGAGCCAGACGGCACGCTTACCCGCAGTTCATGTGGTACGAAGCGTAATCCCGAGACACAGGTTGGTGCTTCTGGGGCGTGTAGGCTTTATCCGCTTGATGAGATGCCGCATAAGCTGGTGGGAGACAAGATCGAAATAGCCGAAGCTTCTTTAGCCAAGTGGGTACCGCAACCACTGGATAGGCCGGTAGGCGGGCAGTAGTTTTCAAAGGTTTCTTACGACTAAGGAGGGAGTTGATGAGAGAGAATAGGGCTGATGAGTTTGTAGGTGAGGCTTCTGAGAGTACGGTTGCAGTCAATGTAAAACACCAGGTTGTAAAGTACGTAGCGATGTGGTTCGCGCTTGTCGCCGCCTTCTTTATCCTTAATGTGGCTGTAGAGTCGGTAGTGGCGTCAAGAAGCGCGGATGTTTTCCAAGGTGGCTACTACGCCTGTAGCCAGCTGGCATTAGACCGCCCCGACATGCAAAACGGCGTCTATACCCGTGGCGTTTTTGGCAACTGCTACGCAAACGGCGGACCAGTAGGTGCGGGCGGTGGTTACTGTTGCGGCGGTGCGGCTCCGGCTGTGGGCGGCAGTGTTGGTTATAAACAGTTGGAACGGGCTGCAATTAATTGGTATGTCCAAAACTACGGGGATGCTGACGTAATGGCCGAAATCAAGGACTTTGGCTGCCACCAGCAGATAAATATCTTAAAAGACGGCAAAGTTGTAGTTGATATAAAGGCGAAGGTCGAATAAAGTGCTGCTCTTAGGTTCTAACAAAGCGCTCGATTACGTCCATTAGCTCCCGGATGGTGGCATCCTCGCCCCCATTTTTGAGGGCATTTTTTACACAGCCTTTGATATGGTCGTCGAGGATGATGAAACCTACCCTTTGCGTTGCACCCAAGACAGAGGATACCTGTACCAGGATATCTACACAGTACTTATCCTCCTTAACCATGCGCTGGATACCCCGGAGCTGGCCTTCAATACGCTTTAGCCTTGATAAAATTTTATCTTTGTCTTCTGAGTATGACGCCATATAGTTACCTCGGTATACATATACCCCCATTATTATGGAAAGAGGCGTTGGCGTCAACCTTCACAGAAAGTTGTAAACTATTAGGTAAAGTGATTTTATGGGATGGATAATGATATAATAATGCCTATAGGGGGGATGGGTATATCCTAGTAAAGTTATAGAATAAAAACCGTAATCTAAGTTTTTTTACATGCCTGTTTTTAAGATAGATGTAGGGGGTAAGGAAAAGCGGTGGCGGAAAAATATACTCTGCCGATCACGGGCATGACTTGAGCTTCATGTGTGCGCCGCGTGGAAACGGCGCTCGGGACAGCTCAGGGCATAAAAAGCGCAAACGTAAGTTTGGCAAGCCAGAAAGCAATCATTGAGGTTGAGGAAGGCAGTAACGTAAGTATTTCTGACCTGGTAAAGGCGGTTGAGGATTCGGGTTACCATGTCCCGGTTGAGGAGATTGCCATACCAATCGGTGGGATGACGTGCGCGTCCTGTGTAAGAAGGGTTGAACAGGCCCTGCTTAAAGTAAACGGCGTCGTCTTAGCTAACGTAAATTTGGCAACTGAAAAGGGAACCGTAAAATATATATCCGAGATGGCCAGCCCGAGGGACTTAAAACAGGCGATAATAAAGGCAGGCTACAAGGTAAGGGAGCCCGAAGGTGGGAGTACAGGCGCTCAGGTTAAAAGCGATAAGTCGCGAGACGAAGTCGGCCAACTGAAAAAACGCCTTATTGTAGCTGCAGCATTAACGGTTATTGTAATGGTTGGAAGCATGCACGAGCTTATCCCCGCGCTTATGCTCATCCCGGATAAGATCCGCTATATTATACTGCTTGCGCTTACCACCCCGGTTCAGTTCTGGGCGGGTTGGCGGTTTTACCGCGGGGCGTATCTTACTGCAAAACACGGCGGCACCGACATGAATACACTGGTTGCTGTAGGTACATCGGTTGCATATGTATATAGTATCGCAGTCACCTTCTTCCCCGAGTTCTTCAAGGCTCAGGGGATTACGCCGGCCGTTTATTACGATACGGCAGCAACCATTATCACCTTGATTCTCTTTGGGAGGTACCTTGAGGCCAAAGCTAAGGGGCATGCCTCAGATGCAATAAAGAAACTTTTGGGCCTGCAGCCTAAGACGGGCCGCATTGTAAAAGATGGTGAGGAGTTGGATATCCCAATTGAGGATATCCAGGTCGGAGACATTGTGTTGGTTCGACCCGGTAAAAAAGTTCCGGTCGATGGCGTTGTGACTGAGGGATACTCCTCGGTTGACGAATCGGTGATTACCGGCGAGAGCATTCCGGCTGAAAAACGTGAGGGTGACGAGGTAATCGGTGCAACCATCAATAAAACTGGCTCGTTTAAGTTTAGGGCGACCAAGGTGGGCAGCGAGACCGCGCTTGCGCAGATTGTGAGGCTTGTTGAGGAAGCACAGGGATCTAAAGCCCCGATCCAGAGACTTGCCGACGTCGTGGCAAGCTACTTTGTCCCGACAGTTATATCAATTGCAGTTTTAACTTTTATTATTTGGATGATATTTGGGCCGAAGCCGGCCTTCACGGTTGCGCTCCTAAACTTTATCGCGGTCTTGATTATTGCTTGCCCGTGCTCACTGGGTCTGGCAACGCCGACTGCTATTATGGTTGGGACAGGCCAGGGCGCGCAAAACGGTATCCTAATAAGGGATGCCCAAGCCTTGGAGAACGCGCATAAGATAAACACAATTATTTTGGATAAGACGGGCACACTCACGCAGGGTAAGCCAGCGGTGACCGATATTGTCGGAAGCAACGGCTTTACCGAGGCTGATGTGTTGAGGTTTGCCGCATCTGCCGAGAGGGGATCTGAACATCCCCTGGGCGAGGCTATTGTGACAAGGGCCAAGGAAATGAGTCTTGCGCTTACTGAGCCAAGTAACTTTGAGTCCTTCACCGGGCGCGGTATCGGCGCAGACGTCGACGGTCATTCTATTGTTATGGGTAACTCGCGTTTGATGGAAGATCGCGGTATTGTGCTTGACGGCGCGCTTGAGCGTGTGCTTTCCCTATCTGGTGAAGGAAAGACCCCGATGCTTGTTGCGGTTGATTCAAGAATTGCCGGGATTATTGCAGTTGCCGATATCCTTAAGCCAAACTCGGCTACGGCGGTTAAAAGGCTTCACGAGATGGGTCTTGAAGTCGTCATGCTGACCGGAGATAACGAAAGAACTGCTGCGGCGATTGCAAGGCAGGCCGGTGTAGATCGCGTGCTGGCCGAGGTTCTTCCGGCAGATAAGGCAATTGAGGTAAAACGCCTGCAAGAAGAGGGCAAGATAGTTGCAATGGTAGGCGATGGTATAAACGATGCGCCGGCCCTGGCGCAGGCCGATATCGGCATTTCGATTGGCACCGGAACCGACGTTGCAATTGAGGCATCAGACATCACGCTAGTGGGCGGAGATTTACAGGGTCTAGTAACGGCGATTGCCTTAAGCCGTAAGACGCTAAAGACGATTTACCAGAATTTATTCTGGGCGTTTGTCTATAACGCTGTCTTGATACCGGTGGCCGCGGGCGCGCTTTACCCGATATGGCATATTAAACTAAATCCAATGCTTGCCGCGCTTGCGATGGCATTTAGCTCGGTCTCGGTTGTTTCTAACTCGCTTAGGCTAAAACGGTTTAAGGCACCAAGGGCCGGTTAATCCTAGAATGATCTAGCGGTATCTGGATTGCATAAAGTAATCAAGAATAGGAAAATATATATAGGGATGTAGTATAAGGCCCAACTTCTGTTGGGCCTTGGCTATACATTGATTTATGAGGTAGGTTGATTGCATGGCTATAGAATCGTATAAAATCGCACATATGTCCGATATCCACTGCGGAGACCCCCGGTTTAGCGATGAGCTTTTTGCAAGCGCAATTCGCGAGGTAAACGAGGCGGAACCCAATGTTGTGATAATCTGTGGCGATTTAACTGTTGCCGGGTATGAAGATCAGTTTGTACAGGCCAAAGAATATATAGACATGATCGAGTGCCCCATTAAGATTGTGGTACCGGGTAATCACGACAGCCGGAACCTTGGCTACCTGTATTTTGAGGGTATTTTTGGTTCCCGGTATAGAACACTTGATCTACAATTTGGGATGCGGTCTAAAGAGAATTTCGAGGAGCGGATAAAATTTGTGGCGGTAGACTCAACCAAGCCGGACCTAAACGATGGCGAGGTTGGTCGTGAGCACTACGGCTGGCTAAGAGAAGAGTTTACCGAGCCGCACACTTTCAAAGTGTTCGTTTTACACCATCACCTGGTGAGCGTCCCGGGAACCGGCCGCGAGCGAAACATTGTACTGGATGCCGGAGATGTACTCGCGCTTCTTCGCGGGGCGGGCGTGAATCTTGTCCTTTGTGGGCACAAGCACGTCCCTTATGTTTGGATGCTCTCCAACACGCTTATTATAAATAGCGGTACGGTTTCCACTCTGCGCACGCGTGGCTATACCCCACCATCCTACAACCTCATCAACATTATGCCGGAAGAAGTGGTCGTATTCACCAAAACCCCCGGCGAGAATTTTATCGAGGAGTTTTCTTTCCCAAGGTACCCTGTGTATTGAAAAGTGGGTCTAGAGTGAGGGTTAATTCGAAGTTTCCTAGGTCTGCTCACCATTTAACCGGTTATATTGTTTTTAATTCGCCAAAAGAGGGTAAATCTCAGACTAACGAGTTTTGAGTAAGGGGGAAATTGATGGGCGGACTAATAAACCTTAAAAGAATTACAACTAAATTTAATGAGGTCAGCGTCGAAGAATTACGACGTGAGTGTGACCCCTCGACGTTTAAATTTACCTCGACTCAGGAGGTGGAGCCACTTCAGGGCACAATCGGTCAGGAAAGGGCAGTTGAGTCCATAGAGTTTGGTCTTGGTATCAAGACCAAGGGGTTTAATATCTATGCCGCAGGTCCTTCCGGGACAGGTAAAACATCGACGGTTAAAGATTATATCGAAATGATGGCAAAACGAGAGCCGGTGCCAAACGATTGGTGTTACGTAAACAATTTCAACGACCCGGATCGCCCACTTACTATATCTCTTCCGGCCGGGCAAGGTAGGGATTTAGCAAAGGACATGGACGATCTTATAGCACATGCACGGGATGAGATTCCAAAGGCATTTGAGAGCAAGGAGTATGAGGAGAGAAAGACCCGCATAGCAAATGAACTAGAGTCTGAGCGTGAAAAAGCTTTCTCCGAGATCGAGAAGAAGGCTGAGCAGCGAGGATTCGCTGTTGACATAACAACCGCTGGTATAATTACCATACCACTGGTTAAAGGAAGGCCCCTAAGAAGGGAGGAATTTAACCTACTACCGGATGACCAAAGAAAGGAAATACAAGGCAAGGGCGAAGAGCTACAATCAGAGATAAATGAGGTGCTCACTAACATAAGAAAGCTCGAGAAGGAAACCAAAGACAAAGTTCAGGGGCTCGATAAAGAGATAGCTCTTTTTGCAATCGGGCATCTGTTGCAAGACTTACGCGGCAAATATAGTGCCTACGCCAAGGTCTTGAATTATCTCAACCAGGTTGAAAAAGACATTATTGAAAATCTGGATGATTTCCGCATAACCGAGAAACCCGCAGTTCCGATTCCCGGCCTTGAGGCCCTGCAAAGGCCAGCCAGTTTTGATAGGTATAAAGTCAACGTAGTTATAAACAACGGGGACTTAAAAGGCGCGCCGGTTGTGATTGAGCTTAATCCGTCGTATTACAATCTGATTGGTAAAACCGAGTATCGAGCTCAGTTCGGTGCGATGAGCACCGACTTTACGATGATAAAGTCCGGCGCGCTTCACCGGGCAAACGGCGGCTACTTAATAGCCCATGCGCTGGATGTCCTTACAAGCCCGTTGGCTTGGGACGCGCTAAAGAGGGCCATAAGAAGCGAGGAGATAAGAATTGAGCTCATGGGCGAGCAGTACCGGGTAATACCGGCAACGACGATTAAACCTGAGCCAATACCCTTAAACATCAAGATAGTACTTATAGGAAGCCCGTATATCTATACACTTCTTTACAATCTGGATGAGGACTTCCGCGAGCTTTTTAAAGTCAAGGCGGACTTTAACATTGAGATGGACCGAAACGATGAACATGTCCAAAAGTATGCCAACTTTGTCAGCGAGCAAGTCCAGGAGGCTAAGTTAAAACCCTTTGACCCATCGGGAGTTGCGCGAATTGTTGAGTACGGCTCCTGGTTAGCCGGTGACCAAAAGAAGCTCTCTACCCGGTTTATGGATGTCGGGGACTTGGTGAGTGAGGCAAGTTATTGGGCAAGTACCGATAGCACTGATTTAGTCTCGGCAAAGCATGTCGACCAGGCGGAGCACCATAAAAAGTTCCGCTCCAACATGATTGAATCGAAAATTCAGGAAATGATTGAGCGCAACATGATCTTAATCCAGACCGAAGGGGAGATTGTCGGCCAAATAAACGCACTCTCCATCATAAGCCTTGGCGACTACTACTTCGGGCAGCCGTCTAGGATAACGGCTAAGGTTCACCTGGGGAAAAAAGGCGTAATCAATATCGAGCGGGAGATTCACCAAAGTGGGCCATCGCATAGTAAAGGCGTACTCATACTTACAAACTATCTCGCGGGGATGTACGCAACCGACAAGCCGCTGTCAGTTTCGGCAAGTATTACATTTGAACAGAACTACTCGGGCGTCGACGGAGATAGTGCCTCAAGCACTGAGCTTTACGTGCTTCTCTCGGCCCTGTCCGGAGTCCCCATAAAACAGAACTTTGCAGTGACCGGCTCGGTTAACCAGCGAGGCGAAATTCAGCCGATCGGCGGAGTTAATCGCAAAATAGAAGGATTTTTCGATATTTGCAAGGCAAGGGGGCTAACCGGAGACCAGGGAGTGCTGATCCCGCACCAAAATGTTGTAAACCTTATGCTTAAGCAAGAAGTAATTGATGCTGTAAAAGAGGGCAAATTCCATATCTACCCAGTTAAGTCGATCGATGAGGGAATTGAGACACTAACCGGCGTTGAAGCAGGTGGGCGAACCGAAGAAGGAGTCTTTTCAGAGGGCACGATACATTACCTGGTTGACCAGAAACTAAAGCGGATGGCCGAGCTCTTAAGAGAGTATGAGGCACCTGAGATCGAAGAAAAAGAGGAAGAGGAAGGGAAAGGAGAAGCCGCACAGCCACAAAGTTGACAGCTTTACTTGAGCTAAAAAAGCGGCCGCGGTTCAAGCGGCCGCTTTTACTATTAACTCGTTTATTACATCCCTGACTCCAGGTGTCCACCAGGCGATATCAGAGGCGATCCACTTTTGCGTGTAGTCGCTTACCGTTCCTCTTAGATAAACAATTGCATCGGTGACACCGATATTGATGTTTCTCATGTCAATTCTGGTATCTCTTGCAAGGCTTGCGACCACATCTTCCTGGATATCCTGATCCATCCTTTCAACCGCCGGCGTGACGACAATGTTGTTTATCACGTCGGTAACCCCGGGGGTCAGCCAGGCATCGCTCTCCGCGGCGTTTTTCTCCGCCATAGTAGGGACCGAACCGCTTAAGACAACAATCCCGTTGGCAACCCGTGCCATAATATTTATCTCATCTACAAGCACGTCTCGGCGCAGCGCGGCGTATATATCATCCTGTATCTCTTGGTCTGATCTAATGATAGTTGGTCTTACTACAAGATTATTTATTACGTCAGCTACTCCCTTTATGCGACTTGCTATTTGAGAAGCATCGAGCTTTTGCGTGTAAGTATCAACCGTACCGCTTAGAGTCACCACCCCGCCTACAACATCAACATCTATACTTGCGGCGTTAACTCTTACATCCCATGTAAGAGCATCCTGTACATCAGATAATATCTCTTGATCACTTGGCATTTTGGGCTCCTTCCACCAAAGACGAAAATACACCTAATTCCTTACTACCCAGAAAAATTGCCTTTAGGCGATTTTTCAGAGATTAGAAATTAGTAGTAAGTAGATTGAATTATTAAGGGATAAGAATAGATTAATGAAGGTTATTTTGACTCATGAGCAGTTTCTAATCGGTCTAATCTCTAATTTCTACTTTCTTATATCAGGTGAGGGAAAAGAACTGTGTGGCGGCAGTTTGCAACAAACTGCTATAATGTAGGCTTAAGCTGCAAATAGCTCACGATTATGAGTGTTAATTCATTTGATAATCCCAGAGGTGCGTTATGTCCAAAGTGTTTTTTAGCGATCTTCGTGGAAAAAAGAGTTGGCTTGATAAAACAGGCAAATTATTTGACAGAGCCAATTTTAAGTCGGTCATTGAGCCGGGCGATATAGTTGCGATCAAGGTTCATTTTGGGGAGCCGGGGAATACGGCTTTCCTCTCGCCGCTTTTCGTGCGTCGGGTTGTGGACAAAGTTAAGTCAGCCGGCGGTAAGCCGTTTTTAACCGATGCCAACACGCTTTACGTTGGCGCCCGCTCAAATGCAGTGGATCACCTAACCGCGGCGATTGAGAACGGTTTTAGCTATGCAACAGTTGGCGCGCCGCTTATTATAGCCGATGGCGTAAACGGCAAGGATTATGTGGCTATAAACATCGAGGGCAAGCATATAAAAGAGGCAAAGATCGGAAGCGCGGTTTACCATGCCGACGCTATGATAGCTCTAACCCACTTTAAGGGGCACGAGCTCACCAGTTTTGGCGGCGTGCTAAAAAACATAGGTATGGGACTGGGCAGTCGCAGCGCGAAGCAGGTTATGCATTCCGATGTGCTGCCGCAGATAGATCAGAACATCTGTACGAACTGCGCAAAATGCGTCAAGTGGTGCCCAGAAGGTGCAATCACGGTAACCAAGACAAGCTCGATGATTGACCACTCGAAATGTATTGGATGCGGTGAGTGTACGGTGACATGTACGTTCCAGGCGATAGCAGTTAACTGGAAGACCGAGCCCAGGGTTACACAGGAGAAGATAGTCGAGTATGCTTGGGCAGTTATCAAGGACAAGCCAGGCAAAGTTGGCTTCTTTAACTTTGTCTTAAACGTAAGCCCTGATTGTGACTGCTGGGGCTGGAACGAATCACCAATAGTCCCCGATATTGGTATTCTTGCCTCAACCGACCCAATTTCTATTGATCAGGCAAGCGTCGATTTGGTTAACCAAGCTCAGGGTTTGCTTGGGAGTAGGCTCGCCAGCTTCGATGGCGGAGACGGAGATAAATTTAAGGCCATCTCGGGTGTGGATTGGCGACCACAGCTTGCCTATGGCGAGAAGATTGGCCTTGGCACAAGAGACTACAAGTTGGTTGAAGTTAAATAATTTCGAGGTGCGAATTTTTAAATGTCGAATTAAAGACCGGTTAATAGGTGAATGGTGAATAGGAAAAACTGGCGAATTGGTGAACAGGAAATCCCCTAAGTTTGCCGAACTATGATCATAATAAACAGGAGTTAACATGTCCGAGGATTCGGGTAAACTCTATGTCTGCGCAACGCCCATCGGAAATCTCGAGGATATAACCCTACGTGCTTTGCGCATACTCAAAGAAGTTGATCTTATTGCGGCAGAGGACACCCGCGTTACCATAAAGCTTCTTTCCCGCTACGGTATCTCGGCTCCTTTGACAAGCTACCACGAGCACAACGAGGTCGTCAAAGGTAAAGAGCTAATTAAGGATATGAAAGCCGGTAAAACAATAGCATTGGTGTCCGATGCTGGCATGCCGGGGGTCTCTGATCCCGGCCACCGTCTCATCAGGGCTTGCATTGATGAAGGAGTACCCGTTGAGCCGGTTCCCGGGCCATCGGCCCTTATCATCGCACTTGTTATATCCGGGCTTCCCACAGACAGCTTTGTCTTTCAAGGGTTTCTGCCAAGAAAAAAAGGCGAGAGAATGTCTCTTTTAGCGGAGCTTTTAGGAATAGGGAGAACGGTTGTGTTATTTGAGTCACCCCGGAGAGTCAAGAAAACGCTAGAGGAGATTGTAGGATTAGACCCGGAGCGGGAGACGGTTTTAGCCCGCGAGCTTACCAAAAAGTTCGAAGAGGTAATAAGAGATACGGCCTCTGAGATTCTTAACCGGTTGGATAAGACTGAGATCAAAGGCGAGATTGTTCTTCTTTTTGGCCCAAGTAAAAAAGCCGCCGGCGTCATAAGTATAACGTCGGACAAGCTTAGAGAAGCGGTTGTTGGATTAATTAAAAAAGGTATGCCTAAAAAACTGGCAATCATAGAGGTTGCCAAAAAGTACGGTGCCAATAAACGCATGGTCTACAAAGCCGTCATCGATATTCACGAGAAAGATATTAAAAGGCAAATATAAATCAGCTTTGTACAATTAAATAAACCATTGATTTAACAGCAGCTTATCTTATATAAGAAATAAGAATCTCTTTGAAATCTTGCTTTTGCTATACTCTCTTATCCGCCATTAGCTCTTTTTTGCAATCCTGGCAGACGTTTTTACCCTTGAAGCTCTCAATTTGTGTACTGCTTCCACAGAATACACAGACCGACTGGTACTTCGAGAGAACGATGGAATTTCCATCTACAAAGATCTCCAGAGGGTCTTTAATTTCGATGCCAAAAGTACGTCTAAGCTCCATAGGTATTACAATTCTTCCTAATTCATCTACTCGTCTCACGATACCAGTGGACTTCATGGGGTACCTCCTGCTGCTTTCCTTGACAAGTGGTTGTTTAAATTATAGGGTTGTGGAAAAATTGTGTCAACGAGGTCTATACTTTTTGTTGATAAAATTTACCAAATTTTATACGAAGGTGGTTCAGGTTTGTCAAAAGAAAGCTTCTACGTAACAACTCCCATTTACTATGTAAATGACGTTCCGCACATTGGACATGCTTATTCAACTATAATAGCGGACGCTCTTGCCAGATATAAAAGACTCTCCGGGTACGACGTCCTTTTTTTAACGGGAACCGACGAGCATGGCCAAAAAGTTGAAAAAGCTGCCAGAGAATGGGGACGCACCCCCCAGGAGCATTGCGACCTCATGGTGGGCCCCTTCAAAGAACTCTGGCGAAAGCTAAATATTTCCTACGATGACTTTATCCGCACCACGCAGGAACGGCATATCATGGTCGTACAGGCTATCTTCCAAAATCTTTTCAGCCAAGGTGATATCTACAAGGGATTTTATGAAGGATGGTACTGCATCCATGAGGAGACCTTCTACCCCGAGTCCCAGCTAGTAGAGGGATGCTGCCCCGAATGCGGCCGACCCGTCGAATGGTTGAAAGAGGAGAGCTACTACTTTAGAAGCTCAAAGTACCAAGATCAACTTTTGCAGTATATAAAAGACAACCCGGACTTTATAAGGCCTGATTTTAGACGAAATGAGGTTGTAAGCTTTATCAAGAGCGGAGTTCAAGATACCTCGGTGTCTAGAACTACGTTTAAGTGGGGAATTCCGGTGCCATTTGATCCCGACCACGTAGTCTACGTGTGGTTTGATGCACTTATTAACTACCTTACTGGAGTTGGATATTTGCAGGACGAAGAAAAGACAGCCAAGTTCTGGCCGGCCGATATCCATGTCATAGGAAAAGACATAATTCGCTTTCACTGTGTCATATGGCCTATGATGCTTCTTTCGCTTGGCTTGCCGCTACCTAAGCAGGTTTTGGCGCACGGCTTCTGGATGCTGGGCGGCGCAAAGATGTCAAAATCGACCGGTGTGGTCGTCGATCCCAACCGGCTTATCGAGGAATTTGGCACAGACAGTATTAGGTACTTTCTGCTAAGAGAGATAGCCGTCGGCTTAGATGGCGAGTTTACGCAGGATGCTTTAATCAGACGCCTAAACGGTGACCTTGCAAACGATCTCGGCAACCTTGTTCATAGGACTGTCGCAATGGTAATGAAGTACTTCGACGGGGAGGTCCCGGAAGCCGGTGAGCTGGGTGCGCTGGAGACAGTTTTAAGAGATGAAACGATTGGTTTGGCACTGGTTGTCGATGAGTTGATGAATAAAACCGATATCCGCGGGGCGCTTATGCAAATTTGGGGGGTTATCGCACGGGCTAATAAATATGTAGACGAGGCGGCGCCCTGGGCTTTGGCAAGAGAGGGGCAGACCGAACAACTAAGGACAGTCATGCATACTCTTCTTGAAACGATAAGGGTGATTGCGATACTTATTAGCCCTGTAATGCCGGAGACCGCCGAAAAGATTTGGGATCAGCTTGGGCAGTCTAACTTTACATCAGTTACAATAGAGGATGCAAGGAAGTGGGATATGCTTGCTCTCGGGACAGCGGTCAAGAAAGCGGCGCCCCTGTTTCCGAGAGTTGAAATAAAGTGAACGGTGAATGAGGTTAGGGTAGATAAGATGCTAAGGATTTGGAATAGGATCGGGGAGGAATATGGCAAAAAAGAGTAGCTTTACGGATGCCCACGCCCACTTAGATTTTTTCGGGAGCGACAAGGCAATTGAGGGCGTGGTAGAAAGAGCAAAAGATAACGGTGTTACCAGGATCATAACTGTTGCAGACAAGCTTGAGTCAAGCTACCGGGCAGTTGAGCTTGCCGAGAAATTCGACAGTGTTTATGCTGCGGTAGGCGTCCATCCTCATGAGGCAAAAGCAGTTAACTCAAGCACGATAAAGGAGCTAAGAAAACTTGCCGAGCACCCGAAGGTAGTGGCAATCGGCGAGATCGGGCTCGACTACTACAAGGACCACTCGCCGAGGGTAACTCAGCAGAAGGTTTTTGGCCAGCAGCTTGATCTTGCTGCCGAGCTTGGTCTTCCGGCAATGATACACGACCGGGATGCAAACGAGGACGTGCTAAAAATAATTACTAAACACCGTCCCAAGAGAGGGGTTTTTCACTGTTTCAGTGGTGATGTGTCTTTTGCGCAAACGGTCCTGGCGATGAACTTCTATATATCCATTGCAGGACCGGTTACTTTTAAAAACGCCGGAAATCTAATAGACGTGGCTAAGTTTGTACCTTTAACCAAGCTTTTAGTTGAAACTGATTCTCCGTACTTAACGCCGCACCCCTATAGGGGTCGCAAGAACGAGCCGGCGAACGTGCGTTTGGTTGCAGAGAAAATAGCCGAAATTAAGGGGGTAGGTATAACCGCTGTCTCGGCCTCCATACAGGAAAATGTATCCCTACTTTTTTCTCTCCAGTAGCTAGAATCTAGGAACTAGAGACTTGGGACTAGAAACTAGATTTGGCCTAAAAATGCCCTGTTCAGGGGATATGATTAATAATTACTTCTTCCAGCCTTTTTTGGAATATCCCTCAAATTTATTATTGTAATAGCCAAATATTACGAATAAAGTACCTCGATATTAATCCATTATCGCTCCTGCCAGAAGGGCATGTATTAAGCTAAGGTTTTTGAGTAATGCGTCCGATTATGGTATAATGATGGGCAAGTTATTGCGTTTGTGCCTTAACAACTGAATAAGGAATTTTGAAGGGATTGATTTGATGGAGGCACGTTTTCATCAGATAACCCGCGTCTTCAGAGAAAGAAAGTACCAAGTAATCCTGCTATCTCTGATTATGGTCTTTGTCCTGCTGGATATGGTCTATGGTAGTACGACCATGAACCTAACTATTGATGGGAAGACGAAAACCGTACATACGCGGGCGAGAACAGTAGCTGCTGTTCTGAGGGAAAACGGCGTAACAGTTAAGGCATTTGACAAAGTAGTACCTAAGCTTTCTTACAGAATTAAACAAGGTATGACAGTAACAGTAAGACATGCAGTACCAGTAACCGTGAAACTTAACAACCAAGAAATTGCAATGATGTCCACGGCCGGCACAGTAGGCGGTATTTTAAGGGACATGAGGTTACAAACAAAGCCTGCAGATAAGGTTTATCCAAACAAGGATGAAAAAGTCAAGGCAGGCATGAAGGTAGAAGTTACGCTAGTTACGAGTGAGTACGAGGTCGCCAAGGTGCCGGTGGCATACCAGACGGTAACTAAAGAGTATCCGAATCTGGATTACGGCCAGAAGGTAACGGTGACTCAGGGTAAGCCCGGCTTACTCCTTAGGGTTACAAAGATTGTTTTACAGGGCGGTCAGCCTGTCAGCAAGCAAGTTAAGCTTGAGAGCATTTTATCGCCGCCAGTAAATGAGGTAATGGCGATAGGCACAAAACGCAAGATTGCCCGTGTAGTAGAACCGACAATCAATGTATCCCGTGGAGAGGCAAGGAGCCCAGTAGGCAGAGTGCTAGTAATGCTTGCAACCGCATATGCACCTGTCCCTGCCGAAGGCGGCAGTTTAACTGCAACTGGTATGCGGGCGCAAAGGGGTGTAGTTGCAGTCGACCCCAGGGTTATCCCGTTGGGGACGAGGCTCTACGTCAATGGCTACGGTGAAGCGATCGCTGCCGACACAGGTGGTGCGATAAAAGGGAATCGCATTGACCTATGTTTCAACACGCCTGGCGAGTGTAATAAGTTCGGCGTACGTACGGTCAAGGTTACCATCCTTAACTAGTGCCCTGATACAGCTGGGTTTTAAGGAGGGACGTATAAAACGTGACGCTAGCAACGCCGCGGGCGACGCTTGAAGTAGTAAAAAAGTTTGGCCTCAGGCTCGAAAAGAGCCTGGGGCAACACTTTTTAATCGACCAAAACATATTAAACAAGGTGGTCGATGCAGCCGTACTTTCCAAAGAAGATATTGTAGTCGAGGTGGGCCCGGGCATCGGCACACTTACCCAAGCCCTATCAAAAGAAGCCGGTATGGTTATTGCAATAGAACTCGATCGTAAGCTAAAGCCGGTTTTAGACTACACCCTTCAGGGCTGTGAAAATGTAAACGTAGTTTTTGCCGACGCACTCTCTATTGATCTAAAAGAACTGCCTTATAAACTCCCTGCGCCAAACAAGCTTGTCTCTAACCTGCCTTATCAGGTTGCTACACCCATATTGGCTGACTATCTAGATAACTTTCCCGACCTATTACTTTTTGTCGTGATGGTACAAAAAGAGGTTGCCGACCGCATTGTGGCAAAGCCGGGGACACCTGAATACGGCATCTTTTCGGTTAAGGCTCAATTCTACTGCGAGGTCGATAGGGTGGCGGTCGTTTCAAAGAATGTGTTTTTGCCTCCCCCTGAGGTAAGCTCGGCCATTGTCAGGATGAGGCGCACGCCCGAGCCAAGGGTCTTCGTAAAGGATAAGGAGCTTTTCTTTAAAGTAGTAAGGGCTGCCTTTGGGCAGAGGAGGAAGACGATCAAGAACGCGCTTTTAAAAAACCCACAGCTTGAGCTCTCCTCGGATAAATTAGATGGTTTACTAAAGAAAGCAGCTATCGACCCCCATCGGCGTGGTGAGACACTTTCTACCAGGGAATTCGCTGAAATTACAAATGGCCTTGAATAAAAGGAGCTGCGGCTGGGTAGTAAAGATATTTTAAGCGTTGCCGTCCAAAAAGTTTACGAATTGGCGAAAAAATCTCTATTGAGAAGCAGGGTTTTGCCGAATAATTGTAAAAGATAATATTTCCACAATACTTGCATTTAGCTGTGCTAGAGGGTAAACTTGAAGTTTTTGCAAATTTCGTATATAATATTTCAGAACACTGAAGGAGAGGATAAATATTATGGCAGTTGGTCAGTTGCCGCAAGTGGAGATAGTTGGTCGAATTCGGAAGCAGTTGGACGGATTTGTAGGTGAAAAGATGCGTCTCAAAGCGAACATGGGTCGCTGTAAGATTATCGAAAGAGAGGGCGTATTGGAGGAAATACACCCTAATTTGTTTGTCGTAAGGGTTGAGGAAAAGCGCAACCGTTGCCGTAGGGTATCCTATAGCTATGCAGATGTGCTAACTAAAACGGTCGAGCTTTCGAATCCTGATAACGGCGAAAGCCTAATTCCCTGGTTACTGTAGTTCAAAGGAGTTTAAAATAAAATAAGAAGCTTTGATTTAAGGATCAAAAGCCAACAATCAGATGCTATCAATTAAAGCCTATGCAAAAATCAACCTTTATCTCGATGTCATCTCGCGGTATCCCAACGGTTATCACCAGATCGAGAGCATCATGCAAAGTGTATCCCTGCATGACCTAGTTGAGATATCGCCAGCTCAGGACTTAAGTCTTTCCACAACAAGCAGAGAATTATCAAACAAGGATAATTTAGCCTTTAAAGCCGCTGAGCTGCTTCACTCTGCCACCAGCCCTAAAGCAGGCGCCCATATCAATATTACCAAGCAAATTCCTGTTGCCGCGGGCTTGGCCGGTGGAAGTGCCGATGCTGCTGCTACGCTTGCCGGGCTAAACATACTATGGGAACTTAACCTGCCAGTAGAAGAACTGCAGCAAATTGGCGAGAGGCTTGGCGCAGATATCCCTTTCTGCCTGGCAGGGGGGACTATGCTTGCTGAGGGCAGAGGAGAGAAACTAACCAAGCTAAACCCAATGCCCAAATTCTGGATAGTTTTAGTAACACCGCCTCTACGAATATCAACCGCTGATGTCTACCGCTTAGTGGATGAAAGAGAAATAGCCCCCCTTTATACGGGGACGGAATTCCTGGGTGCATTGGAGAGCGGCGACATAACCCAGATTTCGGCGATGCTGAAAAACCTTCTTGAAGAAGTCGTATTTCCCCTTCATCCCGATATCGAGGGTGTAAAGAAGCTTGCAATAACATCTGGCGGCAGCGGGGCTTTGATGTCGGGAAGCGGTCCCAGCGTCTATGTAATATGCAGGGATGAGGAAGTGGCAAACCGGGTTGCAAATGATTTAAGGTCGCGAGATGAGGCGCTTTTTGTTGATATTGTGAGGCCGGTTGATAAGGGATTTGAAATAACTTGAAATAATTTCCTTAAAACTAGAGGAAAATCTAAGAAAAACCAAGAATATGTAACTATTTGATATTAATCGGCAGCAGGCAATGAGGGGTTTTTAGATTGGTAGACGCGGTTGTATTGGCTGGCGGAAACGCAAAAGGCCTGGCTAATGTGCCGGCAAAGGGATTAGTTCCGGTTAACGGGCGGCCTATGGTCGAGTACGTTGTTGATGCCTTGAGTCGGTGTGAGGACATCGGGCGTATCTGTGTCGTTATTCCGGTTGAATATTCTTTTAATGGCTCATCTAAAAAGGTCGGTGTAAATGTGGCAAGCGGCAGCCTTCCTGCGGTCGCCAAGGCGGGTCTTGATTTTTTGCAGGCTAAAGAGCCGGTTCTTATGCTCTCAGCTGATATACCTCTTATAACTCCAGAAGCAGTAAGTGATTTTTTAAAGAAGTGTTCAACTAAAAAGGCAGAATTTTACTACCCTATTGTAAGATATGGCAAGTCTGAGAAGCTCTTCCCCGGTGTGAAGCGGACTTATGCTCGTGTAAAAGAAGGTCGTTTTACGGGTGGCAATATAATGTTGGTCAACCCGAAATTTATAAACAGGAATTTTGGCCTTATCGAGCGTATATATGAATTAAGGAAGCAACCGCTAAAAATAGCACAAATTCTCGGGTTTTCGTTTCTCTTAAAGTTCATACTGGGAATGTTGACAATAAGTCAACTTGAGGGAAGAATAGGCCAAATGACAAATGCAGTCTGCGTGGCCATCGAGACACCTTACGTTGAAATAGGGGTAGATGTAGATAAAGAGTCGGATTTACAGTTGGTTACTGTTACCTTAGCTGGAGGAGAAAAATGAGTAGAATCACCATCATAACCGAAGGTGCCCCGGAGCCGGTTGGACCTTACTCGCAGGGAGTAAGGGCGGAAAATCTTGTATTTGTCTCCGGACAAATACCTGTCGATCCTAATACAGGCGAGCTTGTCGAAGACGATGTTAGGGTGCAAGCCAAGATGGCGCTCAAAAATGTGGAATCGGTGCTGGTCGCCGGTAATAGTTCTCTTGATATGGCGGTCAAGATGACCGTTTATTTAAGTGATATAGCTGATTTTCCAGCGGTTAACGATGTATTTAGTGAATATTTTTCAAAGCAACTGCCAGCCAGGGAGGCCATTCAAGCAGCAGGTCTACCAAGGGGCGCAAAGATAGAAATCTCGGCCATAGGATTGGCAAGAACATAGAAAAGGAGCGCAAAATGGAAATTACAAAGGTGAGCATAAGACCTGTAGAAATGAACAAGGTTAAGGCAATAGCCAGCATCACCATCGATGACCAGTTTGTTGTTCACGATTTGCGTGTAGTCGAAGGGGAAAAGGGGCTCTTTGTGGCAATGCCCAGCCGTAAACTTCCAAGCGGCGATTTTAGAGACATAGCGCATCCGATCAACAGCGAGACGAGAGAGCGTATCCAGGCGGCTGTTATTGCTGAATACAAGCAGCAGCTTGGCAGCACATCAGAGGCTAGCAGCTAGAAATTTGAAACCGACTTAAAGTTCTAGGTTGCAGGTAACTTGATAAAATAAATAATTGGTTCTTTAAAGTTTTTCTCTGGTTTCTGAAGGGCTTTAAAGCCCGTTCTGATTTCCGGTCTCTGATTTAGGCTGCCCTAAGGCTGACAGTGTTTTGCGGTTGACCTTCCAGGTAGGAGATTATATTCGTTATTGTAGTATCTAAAATCCTCTGTACTGCTTCTAGGCTATTGAACGCATTATGAGGCGTTATAATCACGTCGTCCCTGAAGAGAAGCAGGTGTGTCTCAAGTGCTATTCTTAACCTTTCATGTGAGTATTCATGCGACAGTAACTGTCGCTCTTCTTTTATTAACCCCTCTTCTTCTAAAACATCTAGGCCGGCTCCCATTAAAATGCCACTTTGCAGCCCCTCGACAATGGCTGCAGTCTCGACCAAACCCCCACGCGAGGTATTGATAAGAATTGCACCCCTTTTTACTTTGTGGATATTTCTGCGGTTGATCATATGGTGGGTATGCGGGTTGTACGGGGCATGGAGGGTTATAACATCCGATTGCCCAAGTAGCTCATTAAGGTCGGCATACCTAAAGCCAAGGTTTTTTGCCAAAAGCTCGTCTTGCCTGACATCGAAGACGACGATTTCCATCTCAAAGCCACGGGCTATTCTTACCACGTGCTGGCCGATGTGGCCAATTCCAACAATCCCAATAGTTTTTCCCTTAAGGTCAAAGCCGCGCAGACCCTCAAGGTTAAATTTACCGCGTCTGGTTCGCTCGGCTGACGGCAGAATTTTCCGAGTAAGTGCTAAAATTAATGCAAAGGTATGCTCGGCAACTGTATTTTCACCGTAAGATGGCACATTGGAAACCGGGACCCCTCTTTCCTGACACGTGCGCATGTCGATGTGGTCAAATCCGGTAGACCGGGTTGCGATAAGCTCCAGGTTCGGCAGACGGCTAAGAACTTTCTGGTCGATATCTGAGTAAATAAATGGCGATATGATTTCATATCCCTCAGCAAGCTCGACGTTGTCTATTGTTAAGGGGTCGGAGTGGAACGCAAACTCCAGCCCTTTATCTAGGTGTCCCTCGATATAGGCCTCTTCCCAGGGCTCCACCTCGAAAAAGGCAACTTTTGCCGGCATAAAAATCATCTCCGCAAGTACAGGGGTCAGGAGCCAGAATCCAGGAGAGTAAAGACTTATTTTTGTTTTTAGGATCTAGTGCTCGGCTTCCTTCTTATTCTTTATATTGTTTCCAAATCCGAATGTTTTTCACATTCTTCTGGCTCCTGAAAACTCATTATTTTAAATCAGCTGCCGAATAATGTTATAATTCTACTGATTTATAAATTCTACTGATTTATAATTGCTGGATAAATTAAGTTAGGAGTCGTCGCTTAATGCGTCTTGCCGTCATAGTTTTAGCAGCGGGAGAGGGCACTCGCATGAAATCCTCCCGCCCCAAGGTCCTCCACACTGTCTGCGAGGAGCCGATGGTCAACTTTGTTTTAGAAGCGGCCGAGAAGCTTAACCCCGAGAGAACCATTGTAGTTGTTGGGCGTAAGGCCGAGATGGTAAAAGAGGATCTTTCTTGTTTTGGAGAAAGGGTCGAGTTTGCGCACCAAGATAAACAACTTGGTACAGGCCATGCCGTCTCTATTTGTGAGGAGAGCCTAAAGGACTTTGAGGGCATGGTCTTCGTTTTAAGTGGAGACACGCCGCTTCTTAGGGCAGGTACTTTGGGCAAACTGCTTGATGTTCATGAGAAGACTGGAGCGGCCGCAAGTATCCTCACCGCACGGATGAATAATCCAACCGGCTATGGCAGGATTATTCGCTCATCCGACGGGGCGGTCTTGTCAATTATAGAAGAAAAGGACGCAACCGATAAGGAGAGGGCGATCACCGAGGTAAACACTGGAACCTATTGCTTTGATAAAAACAAGCTCTTTGAGGTGCTAAAAAAAGTTGATTCCAACAACCAGCAGGGGGAATTTTATCTAACCGATGTCATTGGCATTTTAAGGGATCAAGGGGAAAAGGTCATGGCAAATGCAACGGATGATTCGAACGAAGTTATGGGAATAAATTCGCGGGTTCAACTTGCTAAGGCCGAAAAGGCTCTAAGGCAACAGATAAATGAGAAGCTGATGCTAAGCGGTGTGACGATTGTTGATCCCGAGACCACCTTTATTGCTGCCCACGTAGAGATAGGCAAAGACACGGTAATTCACCCCATGACATTTATCAGCGGTAAGACTAAAATAGGCGAGGGCTGTAATATTGGGCCGATGACCCGCCTGATAGATTGCAAGGTCGGGGACAGCGTCCTGATCGAAAACTCGATTGTGCGTGAGAGCACCATAGAAGATGGTGCAGAGCTTGGTCCCTTCTGCCACATCAGGCCCGGAACTCTGGTTAAATCGGGAGCCAAAGTGGGGGCGTTTGCCGAAGTTAAGAAAAGTGAGGTCGGTGTGGGGAGTAAAGTGCCCCATCTAAGCTATATAGGAGATACAAAAATCGGCGATTATGTTAATATAGGTGCAGGTACTATTACGTGCAATTATGATGGTACCGATAAATACGAGACCGTTATCGGGGACGGTGCTTTTATAGGAAGCGACACCATGCTGGTTGCGCCGGTGCGTGTAGGCAAGGAAGCGTTTACCGGAGCGGGATCGGTAATATCCAAAGATGTTCCTGATGGTAGCCTGGCTGTCGAACGCTCGGAGCAAGTCGTCGTCGATAACTGGGCTGAAAAAAAGCGAAAAAGGAAGGACATAAAAAAAGGTTAGTGTGAGGAGAGAATGGCCAGCGAAATAAGCAAACGATTGATGGTTTTTGGCGGCCGGTCCAATCCGGCCCTAGGGACGGAAATTGCCGAGCACTTAGGAGTCGAGCTTGGCAGGGTAGACATAGCCACATTTAGTAACGGCGAAATCTACGTTCGCTACCTGGAAAGCGTAAGAGGGGCCGATGCTTTCATAATCCAGACGCTCGCTGATTCTGTTAACGAGCATCTAATGGAGCTGCTTATTATGATCGACGCGCTGAAGCGCGCTTCAGCGCACAGGATATTTGCTGTGATCCCCCATTATGGTTATGCACGGCAGGATAAAAAGGCCGCGGCGCGAGAACCGATTACGGCAAAACTTGTTGCAGATCTCTTAATGACGGCAGGCATAAACCGAATGGTTACTGTTGACCTTCATGCCGGACAGATTCAGGGATTCTTTAACGTGCCAGTAGACCATCTCATGGGGCTGCCGCTCCTTGTAGGATATTTTAAAAAGAAGAAAATTAAAGATCTCGTGGTTGTTTCGCCCGATGTGGGTAGAGTAAAAATGGCTAAGAGATATGCAGATACACTGGGGGCGTCTCTGGCGATCCTTCACAAGACGAGACCGGCGCACAACGTCGCCGAGATAACGCACATTATCGGTGAGGTTAAAGGTAAGCCTTGCCTGATGATTGACGATATGGTTGATACTGCGGGGACACTGGTAAGCGGGGCCCAGGCGCTCATAGAGCACGGTGCGACTGAGATACATGCCGGCGCAACCCATCCGGTCCTATCTGGCCCGGCGGTTGAGAGAATCGACAAATCCGTAATTAAGGAGTTGGTTACCACTAACACGATACCGATTCCCAAGGAAAAGATGATTTCTAAGTTTAAGGTTCTCTCAATTGCGAAGCTGCTATCCCAGGCGATCCAAAACGTCTATGAGGATAGGTCGGTAAGTGAGCTGTTTGACGGACAGAACCAGTTATAGGAACAAGAGAACAGAAACAAGAGAACAGAAATCAGGAACAAGATATGAAGGTCTAGAACGTAAGTAAATTGTCATTGGGAGGGGCTTTAGCCCTATGGCAATCTCAAGCTGGTTTCTGAAGGGCCGATAGGCCCGGTCTTGCTTCTGGTCTCTGATTGAGGAGTGATAAATATGGAGGTAGCCGAACTTAAAGCTGAGAAGCGCGAGATAGTAGGAAAGGAAATAAGTAAAAAACTTAGACGGCAGGGGAAAATTCCTGCGGTTATGTATAGCGACGGGGATGCAACACCGATCGTGGTGGATGCACGCGAATTTGCCTCGCTAGCCCACTCCGATACCGGCACGCATGTTATTGTAAAGCTAAAATTCCCGGGAGCCAGGAAATATCCAAATGCGATCGTTAAATCGGTTCAGAGAAATCCGGTGCGTGACGAGTATTTCAGCATCGACTTTCAAAGAATAGAGCTTAATGAGAAAATCACCGCTATGTTACCTATACATGTGCTTGGCGATGCACCTGGCGTTAAAGAGGGGGGTGTTCTTGAGCGCCACCTTGGAGAGATTGAAGTCGAGGGATTGCCTACCGAGATGCCGGATCATATCGAGGTCGATGTGAGCAAGCTTGGAATTGGTGGAGGCATCCATGCAAACGACCTTAAACTTCCCGATGGGGTTGTAATGCTGACCGACCCTGAGGCGGTTATCTTTGCGATTACTACGCCACGTGCTGCTGTTGCCGCTGCAGAAGAGGCCATCGAAGGAATTGCGCCTGAGGCAGTTGCGGGTGGCGGCGAGGCCGCGGCCAAAGAGGCTGCCAAAGAAGGCGGCGGGGAATAAAATTGCGAAGCGTGGAAGATGTTTTTAATAGCTGGTTTGGGAAACCCGGGGGTTGAATACAAAAATACGCGCCACAATGTTGGCTTTATGGTGGTGGACAAACTTGCCCAGGTGCGCGGCATAAAGCTTAGCATGAAAAACCACTCTGCCCGCTGGGGACAAGGGAAAATCGGGGACGAGAGCATTTTGTTAGCTAAGCCTATGACCTATATGAATGAGAGCGGCGTTGCAGTGAAGAGCTTATTAAAAGATAAAGATGTGTCGCCGGATCATCTGATAGTAATCTACGACGATCTGGACCTTGAGCCGGGCCGCATCCGGGTGCGCGCTGATGGCGGAAGCGGCGGGCACAGAGGAATGCGCTCAATAATCAGGCATATCGGGACTGAAGATTTTATCCGGGTGCGCATTGGTATCGGCAGGCCGCCTGGCCGCCAGGATCCGGCCGATTATGTTTTAAGCCCATTTACCAGAGATCAAGAAGAAGAAATAAACTTTGCCATCATAAAAGCTGCCGACGCCGTCGGCTATATCATTGCAAACGGCGCAGAGCGGGCAATGAATGAGTTTAACCGTAGGGACGATAACTAAATACCTGAGCGATCAGTCCACTTAGGTCTCGGCTATGAGCTCGCCCATCCGCGAGATGTCGTATCCCCCCATGCCGGCTACTTCGCCGTGAAAAGCCTCGGAACGCAGAACCGAGAGAAGGGCCTGGAAATGGGGCTTTTCTAAGTCCTCTTTTCGGATGACTAAATCATAGCGCTCTTTATGGAGCGGGATAAACTCTAAGCCTTTTACCTGGGCAGCTACCTTTTCTATGCCCAGACCAACATCAGCTTTACCCCTAGCAACGCAACTTGCCACCGCAAGGTGGCTCAGTTCTTCGTGACTGTAACCCTCAATTAAGTTACGGTCGATTCCCAATTTATATAACTTCTCATCCAGTAAGACCCGGGCGCCTGCGCCAGGTTCGCGGTTGACGAAGCGAATGCCCGGCTCTGTCAAATCAGACCAGTCATGGATATCCCTGGGGTTGCCGGGTGCTACATAAAAACCTTCCATCCGATAAACCAGGTTAAAGATCATGGCTTTGTGACCGGGCATTATCCGCCGCACATACGGCACGTTGTACTTATCGCTGTCGCTATCCCACAGGTGAGCCGTAACAACATTGGCGGTGTTGTGGTAGAGCGCGAGCAAGCCGGCCATGCTGCCGACATAATTGCGAAGAAATAGAATATGTGGCATCTGCTGCTCCAGGTGCCTTGTTAAAACGTCCAGTACCACATCCTGGCCGCAAATTATTAAGCCTTCGTTTGTGGAAAAGAAGGGTTCCGTGCGCTGGCGGGCCGGGTGTATTAAGCTCTGGCCCAGACCTTTAGCTTCCTGTATATATACCTCCAGGTCGGTAGCCTCAACTCTTACCTTTCGCCCAACCCTGTAAGCCGCCAATTTGCCGCGCTTAATTAACTCGTATACGGTAAAACGAGAGATCTTAAGAATTTTGGCTACTTCTTCTGGAGTATAGGAAACACTGTCCACCAAATTAATATCACCTCAGTTACTACGCTAACTCTCATAATAACATATCGCAATTTGATCTTCCCAACAATGTGTATGTTGGTTTATAATAGCTTATGTTAGTTTTAGTTAGTTATAGTTTGGTTGGAGGAAAGGACTTACATGGGAAAGTTGGCAAATTTTAAGTTTTACTTGGTTCCAATGGCATTGTTATTAGGCTTGGCTTTAATAGCCGGATGTTCTAATTCGACGTCAAACCAAAAAGCGGTCGGAGAAACTATGCAAGCAAAATCAAAAGAAGCGCCGGTTGAGGTAAATGTTTGGGCCGCGGCCAGCTTAAAGGATGTTTTAACAAAGTTGGCCCCCAATTTTGAAAAAGTCAACAACGCAAAGCTTGTTTTTAACTTTGGGTCATCGGGTGATCTACAGGTACAGATAGAGCAAGGTGGTCCAGCCGACCTCTTCATCTCGGCGGGCAAAAGTGAGATAGACGCCCTTGGTAAGGAAAAGCTTATCGACTCAGCTAGCCGTACTAATTTACTCAGCAACGACCTGGTTATAGCTGTGCCTGCCAACAGTAAACTAACCATAAGCAAGATCGAGGAAATTGCGACAATCAACGGTGTAAATAAAATTGCGATCGGCGAACCTAGCCAAGTACCGGCCGGAAAATATGCTCAACAAAGTCTTGAAAAGGCAAATATTTGGAATGCGGTTCAACCGAAGCTTGTCCTAGCTGAGGACGTACGTCAAGTCCTCAGCTATGTTGAAACCGGTGAAGTTGCCCTTGGCTTTGTTTATAAATCCGATATGAAGGTTTCTAAGAATGCTAAGATAGCTTATTCAGTGCCTGATAGCTATCATGACACAATCGTCTATCCGGCAGCTGTGGTTAAAAACGGTAGGCAGCACGTTCTTGCGGCAAAGCTCCTGGACTATTTGAAGAGTAAGGCAGCGTTGAATGTTTTTAAAGAGTACGGCTTTAAGCAGGTTGCTAAATAAGGTGGATTATCGAAATGCTTTTTAATAAGGGGGTGCTGTAGCAGGGAAATGGATTTAGCTCCAATCTGGCTATCTATTAGGGTATCAATAATAGCTGTGGGCGTAGTTTTTATAGTTGGCACCGGCCTGGCAGTTGTCCTGCAGCGCTATTCATTTCGTGGCCGAACTATTATTGAGGCTTTGGTTATGCTGCCGCTAGTTCTCCCACCTACGGTTGCCGGCTTCTTTCTGCTGCTCTTGCTTGGTAAAAACGGGCCTCTTGGCCGCCTGCTTAATTACTTTGGAATTCAAATTATTTTCTCCTGGTGGGCGGCCACGATCGCCTCTATGGTAGTTGCGCTACCGCTCATGTATCAGGGCGTGAAATCCTCACTTGAATCGGTCGACTTAAACCTTGAGCAAGTAGCGCGCACGTTGGGGGCCGGGGAGGCAAGGGTTTTGCGCACTATTACCCTGCCACTTTCTTGGCCGGGAATTGTCTCAGGCGTTGTCATGGCTTTTACCCGCTCGCTGGGGGAGTTTGGGGCGACCCTTATGGTTGCCGGCAATATTCCCGGAAAGACGCAGACTATTCCGGTTGCCGTATACTCTTTCGCTTCGTCAGGAGATATGGCAGGCGCAGGCTACATGGTGATGATTCTAGTGGCGGTAAGCTTTTCGCTTGTGTTTGCCGTAAGTGCTTGGAGAAGGAAATTCATACGCTGGTACTGATACATGTTACGAGTGCAATTTGAAACAAGACTAACCAACTTTATATTAAAGACCGACATTGTCGCGGAGAATAAAATCCTGGTCTTATTTGGCCCTTCCGGCAGCGGCAAAAGCACGATTCTTAAAATGATTGCGGGGCTCGCGATGCCGCAAAACGGTCTTATTAAGCTTAATGGCAGGATATTATTTTCTTCTGCCGACCGGATCAAGGTTAAGCCGCAATTTCGCAACATAGGGTTTGTTCCTCAGGATTACGCGTTGTTCCCGCACCTGACAGTAAAGGACAATGTCGGCTACGGCATTGTTAGGAAAATAAATCCCGGCGACTATGAATCCAGAATCCTTCAAATGCTTGAGACTGTGAGAATCGCCCACTTGAAAGACCGGTTCCCCAAACAACTCTCCGGCGGCGAGGCCCAGCGCGTTGCTTTGGCAAGAGCGCTTATTACCGAGCCCGCGCTCTTGCTTCTTGATGAGCCGTTGTCTGCGCTTGATGCCGACTTAAAATTAGAGCTTCAGGAAGAACTCTATGGCTTGCAAAAACAGTGGAATATTCCTTTTGTTTTAGTAACCCACGACTACCGGGAAGTCGAGAGGCTAGAAGCCGGTCGGGCAAGGCTTACCATGGCGGACGAAGTGCATAAATTTACCTTCTCGGAGACCGACAGGCCAAAGGTCAATACTTTAAAGCTTTAAGCTTTCTCAATTTTAACTGCGCACACTTTAAACTCCGGTGTCTTGGAAACCGGGTCCGCAGCCCGATTGGTAAGCAGGTTTGCCGGCGAGTCGGCATAATGGAAGGGCATTGAAACAAGGCCCTGCAGGATGGTATCTGTTACAACCGCAGTTGCCGTAATACGCCCGCGCCGGCTCTCCACCGCTACCATATCGCCGTGCACAATGCCAAGTTTTGCCGCGTCATTCGGGTGTATCTCTACCCAATTGTGCGGGGCAAGCGCGTTTAGCCCTTCCGATTTTCCGGTCATGGTGCGCGTGTGGTAATGCCAGAGATTTCGCCCGGTTGTAAGCATAAGCGGATACTCGCTATCGGGTTCTTCGGCAGAAGATCGGTGTTCAATCTCATGGAAAAGCCCTCTTCCTCTGGTGAATGTTCCGGTGTGAAGAATCGGCGTTCCGGGATGGTCCTCTGCGGGACACGGCCACTGGATGCCACCTGACTCCAATCTTGCGTAAGAGATACCCTTAAAACTTGGCGTAAGCTGCCCTACTTCTTCCATTATCTCTTCGGCCGAGTTATAACGCATAGGATATCCCATCGCAAGCGAAAGTTCAGAGATGATCTGCCAATCAGGCTTGGCGTTGCCTGGCGGTTCAGTTGCTTTTCGTATCCTTTGTACCCTTCGCTCGGTATTCGTATAGGTGCCGTCCTTTTCTCCGAACGATGCGGCCGGGAGCACAACATCGGCAAGCTGCGCCGTCTCGGTTAAAAAGATATCCTGGACCACCAGGAAATCCAGGCTCTTGAGCGATTGCTCAACATGGTGGGTATCCGGGTCCGCAAGCATGGGGTTCTCTCCCATTATATACATAGCTTTTAGTTCACACGATGCAGCCTTTTCCATCATGTCGGTTTCTGTTAAGCCGGGTTTTGAGGGAAGTGTAACACCCCAGGCCTTTTCAAACTTGGCCCGTGCCGCATTATCATCAACTCTTTGGTAACCAGGGAGAACGTTCGGCAGGCCGCCCATATCGCACGCGCCTTGCACGTTGTTCTGGCCTCTTAACGGATTTACGCCGGCTCCCCGTTTCCCGATGTTTCCGGTCATCATGGCGAGGTTGGCGATTGCAAGGACATTGTCGGTGCCGGTTACGTGTTCGGTTATCCCCAACGTATAGCATATGATCGCCCTATCGGCGGCCCCGTACATTCGTGCCGCTTTTCGGATATCCTCGGCCGGCACCCCGGTTATTTTCTCGACGGCATCAGGGGTGTATTTGGGAAGAATCGCCTTAAGTGCTTCAAAGCCTTCGGTCCTTTGGGCAATAAAGTCGTGGTCGACAAGGTCCTCTCCGAGGATTACGTTCATTATTCCGTTAAGCAAAGCGATATTCGTCCCTGGTTTTATCTGAAGCCACACGTCGGCAAAATCAACGAGCCTGATCCGCCTGGGGTCGACTATGATAAGCTTAGCCCCATACTCGCGCACCGCTTTCTTTATCTGAAACCCTATGATGGGGTGCGCCTCGGTTGTGTTTGTGCCGATGGCAAATATAACCGAAGCATCGAGCATATCGTCGATTGAATTGGTCATTGCACCGCTTCCAAACGCTTTGGCCAGACCGACCACGGTTGGGGCGTGTCACAACCTGGCGCAATTATCGACATTGTTCGTGCCGATAACCGCCCGCATAAACTTTTGGAAGACATAATTATCTTCGTTAGTGCATCTACCCGAAGTCCGACCGCCAATGGCGCCGGGCCCATATAGCTCTTTTATTTTGGAAAACCTCTCCGCAACTAGGCTTAAAGCCTCATCCCAGGATGCTTCAACAAGCCCGCCGCCCTTGCGGATGAGGGGGGTTCTCAGGCGGGTCGGATGGTTGATGAAATGATAGCCAAAGCGGCCCTTTCCGCAGAGATTGCCTTTGTTTACGCTTTCTGCTGGCTCAGTTGTAACTTTAAATACCTTTCCCGTGCGGTCGGTATTTAGCTCAAGCTGGCAGCCGACCCCGCAATAAGTGCAGGTGGTGGGCGTGACTTGGGGCGGCCAGAAGAATTCCCGCTCGAACTTGCGCTTATTCTCGACCAGGGCTGCCGTTGGGCAGGCCGATATGCACTGGCCGCACGCTTCGCACTTGGTCTCCGATAGCGGGATGTTGCCAACGGGCACGATATCGTTTTCGGCTTTTCGGTATTCAAGCGCACCTACGCCGACAACCTCGTCGCAAATCTGCACACATTTTTCGCATTGGATACATTTATTCTGGTCACGAAGGACAATCGGGTGGCTTTTATCCACCTTGTAGTGGCGCATGGCCTCATAATTTTTGTTCGGCTCGATCTCGTATTCAATTGCCAGGTTGCGAAGGTCACAGTCGTTTTGTTTAACACAGCCACACTCAAGGCAGCGCTGGGCCTCTTTTAATGCGTCCTCTTCACTAAATCCAAGTTCAATCTCGGTGAAGTTGCCCAAAACCTGGCGTTTGAGCAACTTAAGCTCAGGCATGGGTGTGCGGGCCGTTGAAGGCACATCGAGGTCTTCTTTAGTAATCCCTCTGCGGACTGCGCTGAACGGCTTTGCCAAACCTGAGCTTTCATCATCTGTTAAATATTGATTAATAGTATGGGCTGCTTCCGGGCTGCCGTCAGACCAAACCTTCCAATTAGGTGGGGATAGTAAATATTGGTTGATGATCTGGGCTGCTCTTCGCCCGCCCGCTACCGCCTTAATAGCTACATCTGGGCTGCTTACTGCATCGCCGGCCGCAAACACGCCGGGAACTGTGGTCTGCATCGTCTTTACGTTAATTCCTATCGTTTTGCCGATCAGGGTGATTTCGGCTCCCTCTGCGGTGACCACCTGCCCAACCGCTGTTATTAAATTATCCACCGCAAGGACAAACTCGCTGCCGGGCTCAGGTCTGATGCTAGGACGCCCTGACGCGTCGGGGTCGCCAAGCGCCATTCGGATACACTCTATACCCTCAACCCTGTCGGATCCGATAACCCGAATAGGGCTGGTTAAGAATATAAATTCAACGCCCTCTCGCTCGGCCTCTTCGATTTCCAGGTCGTTAGCCGGCATCTGATCGCGGGTCCGCCTGTAAATAAGGTAGACTTTTTCCACTCCGAGGCGAAGTGCGGTACGCGCCGAGTCTATCGCCACATTGCCTCCACCCATTACCGCAACTCTCTTGCCCAGCTCTACCTTTCCCTGTAAACTTACACTCCGCAAGAAGTTGATGCCCCTGATAACACCCTTAATGTCATCATTTTCTATATGTGCTCTCTCTCCAGCCTGCGCACCTAATCCCAGAAAAACCGCGTCATAGCTGCTCTGTAGCTCATCTAAAGTAAGGTCTCTACCCAGGCGGTGATCAGTACGGATATCCACGCCAAGTTCAAAAAGCTGGTTTATCTCGTCGTCAAGAATGTCTTTTGGCAGGCGATATGAGGGGATACCGTAGCGGAGCATGCCGCCTGGTTGGGGCATTGCCTCAAAGATAACCGTCTTATGCCCCTCAATAGCAAGGTAATAAGCTGCCGTAAGGCCCGCGGCCCCGCTGCCCACTATAGCGACTTTCTTGCCGGTTGGTAGTTTTACAGCTGGTTTGAAGTGCGTATCCGACAACCTGTCCATATCGGCGGCAAAGCGCTTAAGCCAGCATATGCTTACGCTGCCTCCCGCCAGGTTGCGCCGGCAGGCGTCCTCGCAGGGGCGCGTGCAGATGCGCCCAATAATCCCCGGAAACGGGTTGGTTTGTTTTATAAGTTCGATTGCGTCCCGGTAGCGTTTCTGGGCAATCAGGCCGATATAGCCCTGGACATCGGTGCCGGCCGGGCAGGCCAGGGTGCACGGGGCGATGCAATCTGCCCAGTGGTCGGCAAACATTTCCTCAAGGCGCCTCTTCCGTATATCTTTTAACGCTTCTGTGCTGGTGTTGACAACCATACCGTCAGAGATTTTAGTTTTGCAGGCTTTAACCGGACTGCTTACCCCGGCAACCTCAACCACGCACATACCGCACTTTGCCCCGGGCTTTAACCGTGGATCGTAGCATAGGTGAGGGATGCTGAGGCCGTTGGCAAGCGCGGCCTCGAGTATGGTCTGGTTCTCTTTGGCCCGGTAATGCTTGCCATCAATTTTAATGTTTAAACTTATTCTAACTATCGTTTCCATTACAAATCATTATTAGAATTATTTGGTTATAATATTATAATCAAATTAGGCATAATTGGTCGATACATAAATAAAAGAAGATAGGCTAAATTCTGTTTAAAAATTAGGCTGTACGGGATAGCTTACCTCTTGTTAAATTTTTCTCTTTTACGGGAATCTACGCAAGCTAAATGACGTAAACGGTCATCTAAGCACTGTAAGCGTTAAAAAAATAGATTTGAACGGCTTAGGGGTTTATTAAATTCCGACTATTATAGATAGAGTAGTTGGCTGCATTACGATTACTTATGCGGTATGATATGCGTTTAAAAATTCGGTTAAAATGGCAAGGCAAGTTTAACTAATTTGCCGTGTTTTCTCCGGTAATGTTTTTTATTTTTTCCGGCAAGCAGTACATTGAGTTTTATTTTCCTTTATGGCAGCCTCATCCATCTCTTGCCCGCAGCAAGAGCATAACCCTTGCTTCTTTCGCTCTTCCCTTGCAGCATCAGTCCAAGCTTGCCACCGGTGGTAGTCTGAACAATATTAGGTTTTAGTGGCTCCGTCAGATCGTCGGCTAGGGAAGATCGACAATGGCTATTTGTATGCAATACTCCAAAATCTACGTCAAGCCCATTGGCTATAATCTTTTGTCTTGTTTTTGTTTGGGTTCAAGGGAAATAACATCTACCAACCAGAACAGCAGTTTACGACTGAATCATAAATTAACGTTATATTAACGCTCTCGCTCTAAAGGGAATATAGGAAAAATTTCCATATTAATTATACGTTATTTTGCTTGGAGGTTGCAAGCAATTTTATTTTAAGACCCTAATATCAAGCCTGGCACCTAATCCTAAGATGTTGTCAGCTACCCTTGCTCAAGTTGTAAAACCCTTTCTTTGTAAAGTTCATGGATTAGGCTACTGTCGAATTTGCGAAAGGCTTCAAGCATCTGACCGCGTTCGTTTTGGCTGAAGTACTCCATAGATAGGGGAAAGAAATGCTTATCCTCTTTCTCGATATGCGCAGGATAAAACGTGCTAAGTATGCTCATTGTTCTATTAATGTCTGCCAAAGCCTCGTCACTTCCCCACTCATATCGCTCCTTGGCCCCAAGAAGTTCTTTGACAACCCCTCGTACGAAGGCGTGTTCCCGTATTAGCTCCTCCATCATAGCCTTGTGTTCGGGTAAGAGCGGCTTCACCCCTAGTTCACCAAAGAGGATATGCTCTTCCTTGCCATGGTGGCAGAAATCGGTATAGACCCTAAAGAAGTCGACGGCAATCTCGATAAACTTTGGTTCTGCCTCCTTAGTTGCCTGTATCCTTGAAAGCTCACGCTGAATCAGCCTTACCATTCGCTCAATAAGCCTATGCTCTGACATCAATTGCCCGGTTGGCGCCATGTGAATATCTCCTTTTGACACGTATTTACCCTTTTGCTGTAAACTATATTAGTGTCTGAAGCGAACACAGACCGTTAGTTTGGATTGCCGAGGGATTGTTTTAAAGGTGAGGGTTTTTTTTAACTTAAGCTATTTCCAATTTTTAGATTAGAGATATATGCAGGAAAGGGTATTTTCTTAAGAAAATACCCTTTCCTAAGGAGGTTGAAATGTCTTTCACCGTCCCAACGTCTTTGCGTGTTGAGGTAAAAGATATCACGAGGGAGGTAGTTGCAGAGGTCGAGAAAAGTAAGGTAAAAAATGGTATTGTGCTTGTCTATGTTCCGCACTCGACCGCAGCACTTTTCATAAACGAAAATGAGAGTGGTCTAGTGAAGGACCTTACCTGGATGGTAAAAGAGATCATCCCGAAAGGTAGATCCTTTGAGCACAACAGAATAGATAACAACGCGTGGTCTCATCTGGCAAGCGCCCTTTTAGGATGTAGCCTTACGCTTCCGGTGACTGGAGGCCGGATTGAGCGGGGGACCTGGCAGAATATCTTTTTAGTTGAACTTGATGGGCCACGTAACCGCAAGGTTGCCGTAAAGGTCATTGGCACCTAGTTACATATCTAAAACCGTGGGTAAAGAAAAAGTAACCTACAGGGATTGGAGGCAAATATTGTGAGTGGCGGTATAAAAATTGGTAAGATATTCGGCATAGATGTGAGTCTTGACTATAGCTGGTTTATCATATTTGGGCTTCTAGCATTCGGATTGACTTTCGCTGTCTTCCCGCAGATGTCGCCAGGATTAGGCTTAGTCGCATATTTCGCTATGGGCCTTATAACTTCACTTCTTTTTTTTGGTTCTGTTCTTTTTCATGAGGCAATGCACTCGCTTGTAGCGAAAAGAAACGGTTTACAAATCGAAGGTATAAGGCTCATGGTTTTTGGCGGTGTCTCTGAATTGACCGAGGAACCCCGCTCACCTGGGGTTGAGTTTAGAATGGCGTTTGCAGGTCCGTTAAGTAGTTTGGTCCTTGGCGGAGTTTTTATCGGGATATTTTTTGCAGGCCGTGGGCTTAATCTAGGGCCTTTTATTAATGCGCCTACTTTTTGGTTGGGCTATATAAATTTATTGCTAGGCGTATTCAACCTGCTGCCCGGATTTCCGCTTGATGGCGGCCGGGTCTTAAGATCTGTAATTTGGTACTTTACCGGAAATTTAAGAAGAGCAACAAGCGTCGCCTCAGGGTTTGGTAAAGGGCTTGCCTACACGATGATTTTAGCCGGCATCCTGGGGCCGTTTCTTGGGAATCTTAGCTTGCTATGGTTTGTACTAATTGGATGGTACCTACTTAGGGCAGCTGATTCCGGCTATCGGCAGATTATCATTGAGGAAGCCCTGGAGGGCGTAAAGGTAGACCAGGCGATGACCAGAGATCCGGAGACGGTCAACCCTGATATCAGCATCGAGCAGATGGTCAAAGATCATTTCATGCAACATAACTGGCTGGCATACCCCGTAGTTGAGGACAGTAGTGTCGAAGGAATGGTCAGTATAGATAACCTCAAAGATGTTCCGAGAAGAAGCTGGAGAAGAAAACGGGTGCGTGATATCATGCGCCCGATCTCGACAGAGTTTGTCACTACCCCGGAGACCGAGATATCTGATTTAATGCCCAAGCTTAACTCCAAAGCCAATCGCAGGCTTTTAGTCGTGAAGGGTGGACGTCTCTTAGGCATACTGACAATGACCGACGTAAACAAGACCGTAATCCGACGATTAAGAACCAGGGAAGCTGAAAGGCCCGCCGCCTAGAAGCGGGCCTTATTTTTGTTATCTCTCAAATATTGAAAGTGCGCTTTTATAGGCTCTCTCATGTCTATCGATAAATAGTTCTTCGTTGTATTGCTGCATAACCAGGTCCCGGCAATCAGAGCGTTTTATGTTGCCGACCTTTCTCACGGCCCGGATCATCCCGTCTTTATTATTAACGGTATATCCGGTCACCCCATCTTTTACAACCTCGGGAACAGAGCCGTTTTTAATGGCAACGACCGGCGTACCGCAAGCCATCGACTCAATCATTACCAAACCAAAAGGCTCCGGCCACTGGATGGGGAAAAGCGTGCAACATGCGTTTTGGTAGAGTTCAAGCTTTGTTGCCTGGTCGACTTCACCTAAGTAATTGATATTTTTGCCTAAGTACGGCTTAACTTCTTCGTTAAAATACGCTATTTCCGCATCTTCACGGCACTTGCCGATCATGATGAGCTTTTTACCCAGGTTTTTGGCAACCGCTACGGCAATGCGCGCTCCTTTCTCCTTGATCATACGCCCTACAAAAAGTAGGTAGTCACCGCCTAAGGGCGAGAAGGGGTAGTTCTTGATTTCAATAGCATTGGGAATAGTTGCCAAGAAGTTAAGTGCCCCGTAGCTTTGCCGCTGGAAATCGCTGATTGCCACGAATAGAAGGTTGGTGGCGACCGATGCATAAAAATTCTTACCGTATCCATCCGCTGGGCCGTGCAGCGTTGCAATGACCGGCTTTTTTAATAGTCTGTTCGTAAGTGCTCCGAGCAGGCGGCTGCTATAGCCGTCGTGGTCATGAATTACGTCAAATTCCTGTGCCATCCCGTAAGCATAAAGGCTATGCATGTTTTCCAGGTGCACGTTTCCCGAGATTTTCTGCTTTACTGCCTCCGCAAAAACCGAGGATAAGCGCGCCTTCGTTTTTGAGTCGCCGGAAGCAAAAAGGGTCACATCATGGCCCTTTGCGCAAAGACCTTCGGTGAGTAAAGATACGACCATCTCAATTCCTCCATAGCCAGGAGGGGGAACCGGGAACCAGGGTGGTGAAATTATCGCTACTTTAAGCTTTCTATTTGCAATCTCTTTCATGATAAATTAGATACCCATAATTTATCCTATTGGCATGTTTAGTTAGCTGGTATTTCCTAACAAACGTGATATAATATACCCGCATCTGAAGTAGCGCATTTACGGGATGTAGCGCAGTTTGGTTAGCGCGCCACGTTCGGGACGTGGAGGCCGGAGGTTCAAATCCTCTCATCCCGACAAATAAAGAAGCCAGACTCTTTGCCTGGCTTCTTTATTTGTCAGAGAGTAGAAATTAGAAAGTAGAAATTAGATTGGATTATTGAGGGATAAGTTTGAAAGGTGAGGGATCGGAGAAATATACGCCAATTTCTCCTCGGTCTAATCTCTACTTACAAGGGGTAAAAGATATTCTGCATTGGGAGTAGAATGCTACCTTACGGCATCTTTATTTTCCATAAGCTTACGGTACGATAGGTACGAATAAATTACGGGAATAATGCTTGCAATGCCAAGCGAGATAAGCATTATGATCAGCCCGGCCGGGCTTCCGGCAAACGCTCCGAGCACTGTAACAATGCCTGCCCCAATCCAAATAGAGCCTGCGAACTTATGCGTTTTGTCCCACACTAAAGGACTTGCAAGTGTCCAGGGAACGCGAATCCCAATTGTATAGTTATGGCGGAAGCTACCCATAAGCAGGCCGATTACGATAAACATAAAGCCAAGTCCCATATTAACGGCCATGGCCATGTCAAACCTATAGCCAAGCCCTATCAAGAGACTAACGATATAGATTGCGGAGAGAAATGAGTGGAAAAACAACCTGAACATACGGTATGCGCCAAGAAAGTTTGCGAAGTTCTTCCGCTCTGGATCGATAAAAGGAGCACCAATTAAAACAAAGTAGAGCGCAGTATTAAGCAGCGGCTCAAACAGTACGGCAAATGTCCTGGATGCAAAACCGTTTGCCTTTCCATTCGCTCCCCAATGGATGGGGACACTGTTCGGGAGACGCGGATAAAGAAACAACCCGACTATTAAGCTGCCAGCAATAATAAGGCAGATCGGCCAATCGCCTTTTATCATATCCTTAAAGCTTATGTCTTTCTTAGTCCTAGTAGTATGGTCCATCCTTCACCTTCTCGGCTTGCCTAGTGTATATTAACTATATTACGCCAACCTATACTACGCCAACTGGCCAAAAAAAGATTTTTTTTGGAGCTAATCTTCCCTAGCTTCTGCCATGCGCAATCGCCATTTATCAACTTCGCTTCCAATTAGAACGGTACTTGCGATGCCGATTGAAATAAGTAAGTCATTTATGTTTAATGCGGTAGTTCTAAATATTGTGCGCATAAAAGGCACATAAAGTATTGCCATCTGTGCCGTAAGGGCAGCTAACATGCTGTAGAATAAAAAGCGGTTGCTAGCTGGGCTCTGACGAAAGACAGAGCCCAGCTCAGAGCGAGAGTTAAAAACGTGGAAGAATTGCGCAAACACAACAGCCGTGAGCGCTATTGTCCTTGCATGCTCTAGCGATACACCTGCCGCAAGTTCTACAATAAATATACCGAACACACTAGCTGCAATTATTGATCCAAGAATAGCTAACCTTATTATGAGGTTACGGTTCAGCACGCCCTCTTTAGGGTTTCGTGGCGGTCTTTTTTCAACGTCTGGTTCCTTCGGATCAAATGCCAAAGCGATGTCCTGAAGGCCGTTTGTAACCAGATTGACCCAGAGGATTTGCGCCGGGAGCAATAGCAGCGGGATTTCGGTGGTTACCGTGATGGAGATTGCGATGAGTACGCCAGCGCCGGTTGTAAGCAGAAAGAACGTCACCTTTCTTATGTTATCAAAAGCAATCCTACCTTGGATTATCGCCGCATATATACTGGCAAAGTTATCATCGACGATAACCATATCGCTTGCTTCTTTTGCGACATCAGTGCCGGTAAGCCCCATAGCTATCCCGATGTGGGCAGCTTTGAGCGCTGCGGCGTCGTTAACTCCGTCGCCGGTAACAGCTACTATCTCACCGTTTGCTTTAAGCGCATTTACGATTCTAAGCTTGTGATATGGAGAAACTCTTGCAAAAATTGGGACAGTTCTAACAATATCTTTGAGTTCTTCATCGTCTACCTCATCGAGTTCCCGTCCGGTCATTGCTTTATCATCCGCTCTTGCTATTCCCACCATGCTGCCGATAGAAAGGGCGGTGCGCTGGTTATCACCGGTTATCATGATAACCCGAATGCCGGAGAGCCTGGCACTTGCAACTGCATCTATAGCCTCGGGACGGGGTGGGTCCATCATTCCCTGGATGCCGACAAAGGTAAGATCGCGCACATCGTCGTGCGTAACCTCTTCTATACCAGGGTCCATCTCTTTATACGCCATACCCAGCACTCTTAGGCCTTGATCGGCAAATTCATTTGCTTTATCTATAACGGCAGATTTATGGGTCTCAAGGTCATCATGCGTACCCGCGATGCCTTTTGAAAGCAAGAGGAGTTTCTCTGGGGCACCCTTAACCAGCAGATACACCTTATCTTTATGTTTGTTAAGCGTAGCCATGAATTGATATTCAGACTCAAAAGGGAGGATATCAAGGCGGACATAATTAAGCCTTTCCTTTTCTTCGTCAAGCCTGCCGCGATAGGCAGATACGATTAGGGCTACCTCAGTTGGATCGCCGTGCGCTTTCCAAAGATTGTCTTCCATTATCAGCGCAGACTCGTTAGCCAAAAGCCCTATCCTAAGGGTCCATTCCAACAAGGAGTTGCTTTTGGCATCGATAGGATTGGAATCGCTCAGGATACTGCCAACCGGCTCATATCCTATGCCCTCCACGCGATAGGTTTTTTCGCCCGCCCAAATCTTTTGCACGGTCATCTCATTTCGAGTGAGGGTGCCAGTTTTGTCCGATCCAACAACTGTGCTGCTGCCAAGGGTCTCGATTGCCGGCAGGTACCTGATTATCGCGTTTTTTCTCGCCATACGGTTTACTGCTACCGCAAGGGCTATGGTAAGTGCGATCGGCAACCCTTCGGGAACGACAGCGACCGCCATAGCGATGATAGCCAGTATGAGCAGGATCAAGTTTTCACCGCGTGCAACGCCAACAATTAATCCTCCGATGCTGAAACCAACGGTGACATATATTATATAGTGACTCAGCGTTTCAACTCTGCCTTGGAGTGGCGTTTTAACCAGGTCGACGGCCCGCACTTCTTCGGATATCTGGCCAAGTTGGGTGACTTGCCCGGTTGCCACCGCTACCCCGGCGGCACGCCCAGATGCTACGGTGCTTCCCATAAAGGCCATGTTTTTTTGCTCAAAAGGCTGCAGATCAAACCCGGGTATTGGTTCCGCAGTTTTAAAAACCGGCTCGGATTCTCCAGTGAAGGCCGATTCTTCGACTTGAAATTCTTTTACCTGGATTAAACGCAGATCCGCCGGAACTCTCTGCCCGGATTGCAGGAGAACTATATCGCCAGGCACCATCATTTTAGCATCGATCTCGCGTTCAAAGCCATTTCTCACTACCGTAGCTCTTAGCGCCAGCATTTTTGCCAGTGCTCGTATTGATTCTTTAGCTTTATATTCCTGCGTAAATCCAATTACCGCATTTAGCACTACAGTGCTAAAAATTACAGCAGCGTCCATGAAATCCCGTAGAAAGATCGTGACAATGCCTGCAACTAAAAGGATGTAGATGAGCGGATCTCTAAACTGGTGAAGAATAACTATCCACAGTGGCGTTTTTTCCTCTTTGGCTAGCTTATTGAGGCCAAACTTCCTAAGCCGTGATTGTGCCTCATCTTCTGAAAGGCCATCTATTGTAGTTCCCAGCTCTTTGAGAATACCATCAGCTGGCAGTGCATACCACGCCGGACGGACTTCTTCCTTTCTTATCGCCATCATTGCTCCAAATAGCCCAGTTAGTGGCTTTTAGTTGGCTATATAAGCCGGGTATCAAGCTTAGAGTACATGTAGTTTTAAGAAACCTGAGGCCAGTATCCAGTTCTTGATACTAATTATTTCTAATTATTTCGCTCTAGAAACTGTTTAAACAAGAGAAGTTTCATCACGAGGTGGGCATACTGGCAACTGCCGACGAACCAGCGCATCTGCAAGCTGACACTTCTGGTTGTTTAGACTATCTTATCTGCGGAAAAAAAGCAGAGTAGGCCGCAAGATATCGAGCGTTGTATCATCGCTTAGGGCCAAAAATATTCTAATTTAGCCAATCGAGGTTCAAATGACATGAGGCGCATAGCGGTAGTAACAAGCGGAGGCGATGCACCAGGCATGAATGCTGCCGTGCGTGCTGCAACCAGGGTGGGTATTGGTGCTGGTATAGAGGTATTTGGGGTACGAAGAGGCTACGTGGGTTTAATAGAGAACGATATCGTTCCGCTTACCGTGCGAGATGTAAGCGGCGTTCTGCAGCTCGGCGGTACCTTTTTAGGTACTGCCAGAAGCGAAGAGTTCAAAACTGATAAAGCTCAGCATAAAGCTATTGAAAATCTTCAGCGGCGAAGCATACATGGCCTTATTGTAATCGGCGGCAATGGCTCACAGATGGGGTCTTACGCGCTATGGGAGAAGGGTTTCCCGGTGGTGGGGGTTGCATCGACAGTTGATAACGACCTCTACGGCTCTGATATTTCTATAGGGACGGATACCGCATTAAATATCATCATCGAATCAACAGATCGCATCAAGACGACTGCGGAATCACATACCCGCGCCTTTCTCATAGAGGTGATGGGCAGGCACTACGGATATCTTGCGCTGATATCTGGCATTGCTGGTGGGGCAGAGGTAGTAGTAACTCCAGAATTTGAGGTCGACCCGGCAACTATTGCCGACGAATTGCGCTCAGCTTACGAACGGGGCAAAAAATATGCGCTGGTTGTAGTCACCGATGGAGCCAAAAACAACGCTGAGGAGATTGCAAGGTATTTCAAGGACCATGGTGAAGAAATTGGCTTTGAGCTAAGGGTAACCATACTAGGCCATGTCCAGCGTGGGGGACCACCAACTGCTTTTGACCGACTGCTAGCTACACGGTTAGGCGCTGCTGCGGTAAACCTCTTGCTTGATGGTAATGGCGGGAAGCTTGTAGGATGGATTGGTGGGCAAGTGGCATATACTTCTCTTGAAGACGTAGTCTCAAACACAAAGGTATTGGATGTAAATTTATGGCAGCTTGCCCAGATACTAGCGGAGTAAGCATGTTAATTTAAGCCCTCGGCCTTCCGAAATATTTCCTTGTCTTACCTTCGTTAATGCGCTCAATAAATCTGTCCATATACCAGCTGTAAGGTTGGCATTGATTATAGAGATTCATGGTTTTCTGTCCCGTCCGAAGCAGGCTGGCAGGTGCTAACTTAAACTGGGTTTGGTACCAAGCTAAGCTTGCAAGTGCTTTATCAGGCCGTCCTTTCTTAAGATGGTCGTAAACCACAAGCCACTGGCCTCGGTTTGGAACGCGCCACCTAAAGAAAGAACCCTTAATGCCTGCTTTAACAATCCTTTTGGTCGAATAGACGTTGGCATAAAGTCGCAAGAACTCCTCTACCATCTCCTTCTCGGACATTTTAGTAGTTCTCAGTAGAGGGACCATGCCGTTGAAAAAACGGAGCATCTCGAAGTCTTTGTCCTCGTCCCAGACAAGCAAACCCTGGCGCTGACGTTTCTTTGTGTCTAGGGTTCCGGCCAAAGGAGTCTCAAACAATAGCTGCATGATATTACCGTATCTTAAAACCAAAGATTCAAGTCTTCTGATGTCTTCGTAAGAGTAATCGGCAAGAAAAATAACCATCAGAAGCCGGAGTATCCCGAAGTATCCCAAAACCTGTAGAACCAGCTCGGTTTCGGCTATACTGACGCCTTTGCCAATCGTCTCTAATGCATCATCACTGGCCGACTCTATTCCTAAGCATACCGTTGTTGTAGTTGTGGAGGATCTTAGCAAACGAAATACCTCAAGGTTTAGATGGCCGTGGCGGAGTGACTTAACGAAGTTTTTAAGGCCTTTTCCAACTTCGTACTCAAGCTCATCCATTTCCTCGTTGCTCTTGAAGAACGACTTGATCTTCATCTGAAGTATGAGGTTTCCTTTAAAGCCACGCTCTAAGATAATTTTTAGGGTTTTTTCTAGGGCCGGACCGCCTGAGTTATCATTTACAAGAAAGAAGCTGTCATGGGTGCGGTTGTAATTTAGCAACCTTTCGGCTGCAATACTAGGAGACCCTTCAATAAGGCTTCCCCAAATCAGCCTTGCCTGGCAGAAGGTACATCTTCCGTCGCAACCAGTCGCACTACAAACCGGCATAACAGAAAGCTTACCCCAATTTCTAAGGATGGTAAAATCTGGGTCTGGAAGAGCATTGAACTCTTCCGGAGTGAGCTTTTTGTCACGTTTGTTATGCACAAACGTATCACCAGTTCTCCAGGTTAGGCTTGGCACATCATCAACGCTTATTTTGCCGTTTAAGGCCTCGATAAGCATTGGAAATGCTCTATCTCCCGGGCCCCTGATAGCGTAATCGGCACCGGAATGTTTAAGCAGAATTTCCGCATCTTGCTTGGTAAAGACCCCGGGACCACCAAAGACGACTGGTTTTTCTGGATAGCTAGATTTTATCTGCCGGCAGTTTTTAGCACCTTTAGGCTTGCCTGTCGTCAAGATTGAAATACCAACAAGGTCGGCCTCCTTTACCCAAGGTTCATTCCGGTAATCTACTTCTTCGTCTTCTAGAATTTCGGCAATGCCTCTAGCTGTAATACCTCGGTTTTTCAGAGGCGTTAACAGCTGGACAATACCCAATTTAGGCTGCTTTACCAGATGATAGACATCAACTAATTCTTTATCTGCAGCTTCTATCATCAATATATTGCTTATCTTTTTACTCTTTTTTAACAAACACCGACCTTCTTTCTTACGCTTTGGTAATTTGGTAGGATCTACACCAGTTGTTTTACCAGATCACGAAGCTCAGGGATGTAATCACCAATAGGCAACCAGATCGAGTTAACTCTTTGACAGTAACAATGTCGCTGATCCGCTCAGCAATTGTACCCGCCATATAAGTGCTTGTGTCAGGATTACCACCTTGCTTAGCGCGCCTTAGGCTACCAACCGTAAACTCTTCTAGCTCAAGCCTGGTGGTGCCTGTGGCCTTTAGACGATGAAACCCGTCGATCAGCGAGTTCTTCAGCGCCCTAACCTGCAAGATATCATCAATAGCAATGATCGTCGTAGCATCCGGTCCTTTTGCCTTAACAATACGCTGCTTGTACTCTTCATCGGTATCTGACGACCCAGCTCTATCTCTGGCAGCAAGATCTTTCCTTTCCAAATAATCCCGCTCTGTTTTCTCATAGACTTAAATCTCCAACCGCATCTAGATTATATTACCATGCTATCGCCGCCAAACAATACTTAGCGGTCACGGAGTATAACGTTATTTCATTATCTTGGAATACTCTCGATTTTTCAAATAAACTGGCTATAATTATTTAGCTCAGCCACAGTAAGAAAAAGAGCTTTTTGCGTCTCATTAGATCAATGAAAAATTTCAGGACTCATCTTGTATTAAGTAATACTTACCATTGACACCTAGCGATTGCTTGCCTACCATAGGACATATGTACGAGAATTTAGGAAATGAAGCTTGGCTTCTCACTGGTAGAGAAAAGCAAATCCTTGATTTGCTTTTCTCTTAACCTCACAAGCAAGCAGATTGCACAAAAGCTAGCTATTACCAAGCGAACAGTTGACAATCACTGCTATAAAATATGCCGCAAGATGTCCTGCAAAAGCCGATTTGATGCTGTCAGACTTTGGCGGCAGACCCTTTAGCATCCCTCCAGATGTTTCCCAGCTTGCTCTCTAAGTATTTTTGTGTATTGTTTTTGTCCAAGTACATGTATAGGATGGTAATTATATAAACAATCGGTTGCACCGGATGCCTTCCTAGTACTATACGGTTGGATGATCTAAGCATGGTCTGAAAGTATAGGTACAGCATATTATGGGCAAGCCTGAGCAACGATTTAAGCCTCTTTCAAGAAGAAGAGCTATGGCTTAAGGAGCTATATGTGGAACACGTAAATGGAAGGAATTGTCTTGAAAATTGAACAATTACAACCTAGCGCAGAATTCCCTAGCCGAAAATTTAATTTGAGTTTGCATCATAAACTCATAGGTATAGTTCTTGCGCCGAACAAAACCATGAACTATTTATCTGAACAACCCGACCTGAAGGTGCCCCTGGTTGCTATCTCTCTTAGCACTGTTATGTTGACAGGCGCAATGCTGTTGGTAGTCCCGCATGGCTCTGTAAAAGGAATGAACTACACGCCTTTAGACCCAACAATTGCAAAAGTAGGGCTAATCTCTATTTTAATATTTGCATTGTTCTCTGCAGTATCATCCTTGTAAGTTTTTCTGATCAAACTTCGTCTGGGAAAGCTCAGGCGAAGTTTGATCAGAAAAACTGAACAGTTTAGGTGATGAAAATAACTGATTTAAGCTTGCTAATACTTATTTTAAAAGCAATGTACAAATCTCGTTGGAATTATCTCATTTACGGTCCCCGAGCCCGTAACAAAAGGAGCTACCATCGCTGGGTCTTTCCCTTAATCATCTTGCTTCTAGGGGTATTAGGTTGGGGTTTGATTTTTTTAACGTCCGCATCAATTTTCTCTGGCTCAGCAAATTCCATCTATTTCAAAGAAGCGCCGGACAAGCAGGTATTTGCTTCCGCCATATTGTTGTTGCTTTTCGTCTACCTGTCCCTAAATAAGATATTACACTCTGTTATATACTTGCTTTCTCCTTCTGCCAGTCTTTTAGCAATTTCCCCGGTTTCGCCTGTAGCCATCTTTCTGGCAACAGTTCTCGAGGGGCCGTTGTTTAAAATAATATTATTAATGCTTGGTTTACTGGTTATTATATGTGCCTACTGTATTACTTCACCATTTTCTTGGGGGATATATATAGCCTTAATCATAATCTTACCCTTATACTTATCGCTTTCTTTAGCCTTGAGGTCAGTTTTGTCGATTTTATTTAGAGCAGTTAATTTAAAAAGGATAATCTACGCCCAAAGGGTCGTTTCTTGGTTAATTTTCCTTGCCATTCTTATTGGATTAGCTGTGTTTGCCCATTACGTCTCAGTAGCTGTATATAGACTAATCCTAGATACTTCTCAAGCTTTAGTTCAGATACAATCGTCAATAATTCTAAACAGGTTAATCCTTCTCTTAGGAAAGATCGGGTTCGCCTTTCCGCCTAGTAATTGGGCAGCTAAAAGCCTGGTGGCGGCCATTAATGGAGATATTACCAATTCTCTTAAAGGGATATTGCCCTTGATCCTTCTTTCCTGCGTTGTATGGGCAGGAACAATTTTTCTGGTTAAGACTTCGCTAGATAAGAAATCAATTTTTTGTAGTCATGAAATAATCGTTAAGGCGCCTATTACAGCAAACAAAAAGCAAAGATTTCTGCAAAGACTCGGGAATATTTTGTCCCCAGATTTATATGCGGTAGTGGTTAAAGATATCAGCCTAATAGTAAGGCAGAAAGAGCTTCTTTTTAAGAACGTTATAACATCAATACTCGTTGTGTTTGCCATTATAGGTGCTCTCAGTGGCATTAATTCTGTACATGTTGTGCCACTCTTCGTTCCTCCCTTTTATTACTTGGTTTTTATCGGCTTAACAGGGTTTGTCTTTGCCGCTACGATTTTGCCGCTAATAAGCATTGATAGCGAGGGCAAAAACTTTTATCTCTTTCAAGCATCGCCGGTTAGTATAGGGCGTGTCTTGATGGGCAAATTCTGCATCTTTTGTGTTCTCGTTCTATCAATTATTGACCCAATTACACTTGTGGCAGGCCTCTGGTTGCAATTTTCCGCTGGACAAATTGTAATTAGTCTTATCCTTAATTCGGTTATGGTGATTTCTATATGTGGCATATCTTTTGGGATGGCTGCAATTTTTCCCAGGTTTGATTGGGAGGTTTCTTCCCAAGCTGGATCCTCGTTCCTATCAATTTACACACGCCAGCTACTAATGCAGGTTTATATTCTAGCTGTTGGCTGTATTGGATTTTTCTCCATCGAGCGCCATATTGGGGAGACTTTTGGTTTTAGACCATTATTTTCATTGCCTTCTTACCTTAACTGGCTAATAGCAGGATTACTTTTTTTGGGGCTAAATTTGCTAGCAACATTTATCCCTTTAAGGCTTGGAGCCAGTAAATTGCAGATAATATACGATAAAAGTTATCGATCTTTATAGAGAAAGACCGACTTGCTAGTAGCTGTAGAGCTCATGGTTAACAATACAAATAAGAATTTATGGAGTGAAGATGATAAAATTTATGGGTCTAACTAAGCAATATGGCGATTTTACCGCGGTAGATAACTTAAACCTAGAAATAAGACCAGGCAAAATTTTCGGCTTCTTAGGCCCCAATGGTGCGGGAAAGACAACGACCATTAAGATGATGGTAGGCCTGTTAAAACCGGAAAGAGGAACCGTTTCAGTTGATGGTCTCGACATAGTGAAAGAAACAACCGAAGTTAAAAAAATAACAGGTTACGTACCGGAACAGCCATTTCTTTATGAAAGACTTACCGGAAGAGAGTTTTTAGAGTTTGTCTGTGGTCTATGGCAGATGGAAGAGAAAAAGAAACAGGCGAATATTGAGAAGTATCTAACTCTTCTTAATCTCCAAGATGTCGCAGATGACTTCATGCAGAGCTACTCTAGCGGGATGAAACAGAAAATGAATATAATCCAAGCGCTGGTTCATGAACCCAAGATATTGGTCTTAGACGAGCCCCTTAACGCACTCGACCCTAGAAGTTCAAAACAAGTTAAGGATCTGCTTAAAGAATTTGCCAAGAGCGGCAAGGTCGTCTTTATTGCAACCCATATCCTAGATGCAGCTGAGAGACTTTGTGCCCAAGTTGGCATAATAAACAAAGGAAAGTTAGTTACTACAGGAACCCTTGAGGATTTAAGAGTAAAAGCAAATGAAGAAGGCGGCACGCTCGAGGAAATTTTTTTAAAACTTACGGAGAACTTGGACGGTAAAAATGAGATTTTTACTGTTGTCAGATAATAGGTTTTCAATCACCACTTCGCTTGCAATTTATCTGACAAGCTTTGTATTTGGCTGTTTATTAAGTCTTGCAATTAAAGCACCGAAAAGCGCAGTGCCAAATATATTTGGCTACAACGACCTAACTGCCGTCAGCTTTATCAAGCATAATCTTATTGCGACAAGTCCTATACTTCTCGGCTTTATTACTTTTGGACTATTTACACTCTTCTTGCTTTTCATTAATGGCCTTTTCTTCGGAGCGGCCTTAATGGCTTCCCTTGAAAATAATTCTTTGTATCAAGTAATTCTTCTCGTGCTTCCGCACGGTATTTTTGAGATACCAGCAATAATTCTAGCGGGAACTGCTGGTTTTAAATCGCTCGAAGTACTACTTCGTTATTTAAAAGGCGGTAGTTTTATAGAACGACGAGATGTTAAGGATTTTTTTAAGTTAGTTTTTGCTTCATTTATCCTAATAATCATCGCTGGAGTTATCGAAGCTAATATAACACCGGTATTTTTACCAAGGTGACAAACAGACCCTAACTAAAATGTAAAATAGCCTATGTATCTTGTTAAGAAGATTCTCCAGGTAAAATTCAAGAATTCTCGTCGAATGGCGGTAAACCCAGCGCCGCTGTTTGCTATATTAATCGCGGTAAGGTTTCTTCTGTCTATGGCGTTTGCTTTAAGCTGGAGTGTCACTTTTGCTACACAGATACTCTTGAGGTATGCTACATCTGAAACCCCGCTATCTCTTTGGCTATTGTTAATTTCGGTTGCTTTTCTTGCCTACTCGCTTCCAAGAGAGGTTGATTTTTATCCACTCGGTACGACGGGGCTTCTCTTTGGCCGCGATACCCCGCTTCTCTTGACGGCACCAGTACCGGCAGAAACGATCTTTCAAGAGCGCTTCGTGTTTATGGGCCTTAGATCGCTACCTATGGCGTTATTCTTTCTTATCCCGACCTGGACTGCTATTTGCCTCTCTTACAAGTGGCAAATAGACGCAGTACTGTTTGCAACCGTCAACATTGCGCTTCTTTACTTTACTCTATCTGGCATCGGGCTGTTACTTAACCTCCTCACAACAGCTAATAAGCTAAGGAATGCTGTTGGAAGGGTATTTCCCATCGTTGGGAATATAGTCAGCATCTTCTTCGCGGCGCTTTTGGCTTCTTGGGAGTTTGAAAGCGTGCAACCGGTGGTCAAGTACGCAATAACAACGGTAAGTTCCCTAAACCTATCACTACTTCCAACCACGTGGATAGCTTTTAGCGTAAGGCTAGTCGCCCAGGGGAAGCTAGTTCAGGCGCTATTCTGGACGACATTGGTGAGCGCATTTGCGATTTTAGTATCGATCACCTCCTTTCGCCTTACCGAGAAGCTTTACTACTCAGGCGGTTTTTTGTCGGCTGATGCAGCGGGTAGGGCTAAAAGATCTCGTAGGCACAGAAGCCTTCGTATCGCCGGAGTGATTCCTTCAGTTATCAGAAAAGACCTGGCCCTCATGCGGCGGGCAGGCAGCAGCCCGATGCCACTGGGCAATCTAATTATGTTTTTTATAGGCTATCTTCTTATCCCTCAACAAAGCGGCGAACTACCCGGAGGGGTTGTTTTAATTCTCAAGACCACTATTTTTGGCTCAATTATCATCTTCTTGGTCGTTAAGCAGATCATGGCTAACCTGGTGGAGCGAGAACAAGATGCCTTGAGACTGATAAAGGCGACTCCAATCAAGGAAACCCAATTTGTTCTAGCAAAGTATTTTTCAGCGTATGCTATCTCAATGCTGGTGGTCTTAGGATTTGTCCTTGTGGAATCGATCGTATCTAAATCCTCTTTTTCTGAATCGACGGTTATCTTTTTCTTGATGACCATTATCGCTGGGGGAGTCTGTGCAGTTAACCTTTACTATGAAAGTTCCTGTATATCCCGAGCACATAAATCAACCGGTATTAGCGCTAATGTATTTAGCATTCTCTTTGTCTTGCCGGTGGGGTTGATTGCCGGCATTGCAAGCGTTTTGGCTTCGAGAGCACTTATAAGCCCATGGCTTATATGGATAATTGCTTTAACACTTCTGACGGTCGCAACAATATTAATAACTTGGGTATGCATCACAGCCGCAGCCGAAAGGATAAAGCATGCTGAACCATATTAAGACTAAAATTTGCTATCGAACAGCATTAAGGTAGGAAAGGATAGCATTGATCATGATACATTTGACCAATCTCAGCAAGAAATATGGCGATTTTATCGCGGTCGATAACCTTAGCCTCGATATTGCCTCTGGCGAGCTGTTTGGCTTCCTTGGCCCCAATGGTGCGGGAAAGACAACGACCATTAAGATGATGGTAGGTCTTCTTAGGCCCGATCATGGCACTGCTGTTATGTCCGGCCATGACATAACGGCCGAGCCGGTTGAGGCCAAACGGGAGATTGGTTACGTCTCGGATGATCCTTTTCTCTACGAGAAGCTAACAGGCCGAGAATTTCTTGAGTTCATTGGCGATCTCTGGCAGATGGATGAGGCCAAGCGGGATGCAAACATCCGATATTATTTAGACCTTTTTGATCTAAATGGCAAAGCGGATCAGTTCATTAATACTTATTCCCACGGCATGCGGCAAAAAGTTGCTCTAGCTGCCGCTATTATCCATGAGCCAAAGATTTTGCTTCTTGATGAGCCAATGGTTGGCTTGGATCCCAAAAGCGCTAAGCTCATGAAGGACCTGTTGAGAAGTTTCTGCGACCAGGGAGGAACAGTATTTATCTCAACGCATATTCTTGAGATTGCCGAGCGCCTATGCGACCGCGTAGGCATCATCGACAAGGGAAAGCTCATTGCGCTCGGAAGCCTACAAGAGCTTCGGGCCAAAACAAAGAAGCCAAAAGAAAGCCTGGAAGATATCTTTATGAAGCTTACCGAGGATAAGGATACGGAGTTTGTGGAAAACGAAATTTAGCTTAAAGCTAAATATCTACCCATCGGATTCTAATGGTAGAATATTACAACTCCATATTAGATGTAGTCTACGGTTGTCTTGTAACACAGGCTTATGATATACATGATAGTATCTATTTATGAAGCAATCAGGAGTATGCCTTGGCCAAAGCAATTACGGTAACCAACCTAGTCCGCAAATACACCTTAGGAGAAGTGCTGGTTACCGCCCTTGATAATATATCTCTCTCAATTGAGCAGGGTGAGTTCGTAAGCATAATGGGCACCTCTGGTTCAGGGAAATCTACGCTCTTAAACCTCATTGGAGGACTTGATCGTTTCGATTCCGGTAAGATTATAGTAGACGAGCTTGATATTGCATCGCTTGATGAAAATGAACTTGCTAAGTATAGACGTGAGAAGATTGGCTTTATTTTTCAATCCTATAATCTCATTCCAACCCTAACCGCACAGCAAAATATTGAGCTGCCACTTATCTTTGCCGGGGTTCCTAAGGACGATCGCTTATCTAAAACAGAGCAAATACTGCGTGCAGTGGGTCTGGAGAAAAGAATGCATCACCGCCCCACTGAGATGAGTGGCGGTGAGCAGCAAAGAGTAGCTATTGGAAGGGCTCTTATAAACGGTCCATCCATAATCCTGGGCGATGAGCCCACCGGCAATTTGGACAGTAAAACCGGCGAAGAAATAATGGAGCTTCTAACCTGGATGAATAAAGAAAATGGCTTAACTGTAATAATGGTAACGCATGATCCAGAAAAGGCACGTTATGCGGATAGGACGATTTTAATAAAAGACGGCAGGATTATAGGTTGAGGTGAGGAAATGATTAGTAAGGCACAGGCACTTGATTGGAGACATAGATTGTTAAAGAAACTTGTTGCTTCCATTATGCTTTTTGTGTTTATGTTTATTGGCTCGACCGCTCATGCGGAAGGCCCTATTATCCTTGTTAACGCCGTCACAGCGCCCAAGGATATTTCCCCTGGAGATAGTTTTGACTTAAAACTAAAAGTTAAAAATAGCGGCGGTTCTAGGGCGTATAATCTAATTGTAACGCTGGATCTAGATAATATTAGTGCTTCAACAGCTGCTACATCTCAAGGACAAAAGAGTGCGCCACCTCAATCCCCAATATCGGTTATCGGCGATAGCAACGTTCGCTATTTGGGCTCAGTTGCGGCAGGGGCTGAGAAAGAGACCTCGTTTCAGATGGTTGCCGATGGAGCTGCTCCTTCCGGCACATACAACATTAATGTAAAGCTTGATTACGGTGGTTCTCAGGCCCAAAGCCAGGTGATTGGCGTAGTCCTGGTTAGAAGGGCTGACTTGAGGCTAGCAGATATTTCTGCTCCAGAGACTATCGATCTTAATAAAGAATTTAAATTAACTGCAGATGTTATTAACGGTGGGAATTATACTATTAACGGCGTTTCAGTTGGGCTATCTGGCGATGGCGCAAAGATAAAATCACCAAACTATTTTGTCGGGGCACTTGATGCCTCCGACTCAGATACATATGAGACAGCAGTTAAGTTCACTGCGCCCGGCGAAAAAACACTGCAACTTAAAGTCAATTACGTCGATGACTTTAATCGGAAGCAATCAGTAACGAAAGATCTAAAAATAAAGGTTAATAAAGACGCCAAGCTTCCCGCAAAGAAGAGTAAATCAAGCGGATTTTTCTCCGAGATAATTAACTTTTTTAAGGCTTTATTTGGCCTCGGCAAGAATCAAGAGTAACCAATGAATAGCTCAGATATTGTATCATTTGTGCTTGTGAACTTAAAAAGGATGAAGCTCAGGGTTTCGCTTACCGTTCTTGGTGTGATAGTTGGGACAACAGCGATTGTAGCCATGGTTGCCCTGGGGGTAGGAATGCAACAGAGTTTGATAAGGCAGTTCAACTCACTTGGCAACGTTAATGAGTTGATGGTATCTGCTAACCGCCCTAGCGCAAATCCTTTTGAGGGTCAGGTAAAAAATGTGCGTATTGACGATAAACTTATAAAAGAGATCTCCAGGATAAATGGCGTGAAATCGGTTGTTCCCATGATCAATATAGGGAATGTTTTGGTTAAAATTCAAAGCCATAAGGCCTCCAACGTAGTAATACAAGGTTTTAGCAAGAAAGAAACACCCAAGATATCGAGAGGTTCTCTACCAAAAAGAGATGATGACAAGGCAATTATTTTATCCAATAAATTCGGCGAATCTTTTGACGACAAGACGCCCTTGTCTACTGGTGATCTTCTTGGCAAACAGGCGCTGCTTAAAGTATCAAGGACACTGGATGATGGCTCCGAGGAGGTACGCCAAATTAGGGTTCGCGTTGTTGCTATCGCTGAAGAGAAGGGCTCCAAGGCCGATTATAGTAATGCCTATATTCCCATTGGATTGGCTAAGGAGATTTGGTTATGGCAGGAGAATAAACCTAATCTCATTAAAAGGCAGGGCTACAGCTCATTAGTGGTTACGGTTAATTCGCCAGACTATGCGGATTCGGTACTGAAAAAATTGGAAGCAAAGAAGCTCACCGTCTTTTCCATGAAACAAGTCCTTGATAGCATACAGACGTCATTTAAAGTAATCCAGGCAGTCCTTGGTGCTATTGGGTCTGTTGCACTTCTAGTAGCATCAATTGGCATTATAAACACGATGATAATGTCGATATATGAGCGCACGCGAGAGATCGGCATCATGAAGGCAGTTGGAGCGAGCAACAAAGATATAATAAAGATCTTTTTAGGTGAAGCAGGATTTATCGGCCTTGCGGGTGGCATCGGCGGTACATTTTTGGGCTGGATTCTATCAAAGGTGCTTAGCGCTCTGGCAGCTTTTTATCTAAGTAGCTCTGGCGGTGGAAACGGGAGTCCGATTTCTTTTATAGTACCTCTTTGGCTTGCAGTTTTTGCGGTTGCCTTTGCCACTAGCGTAGGATTGATAGCTGGGATTTACCCAGCCTTAAGGGCTGCAAGATTAAATCCGCTTGTAGCTCTTAGACATGAGTAAGTAATAGCATAAGTGGGTTATTCAGAGCTATTCGTTGGCATGGGCTTAAAGAAAACATATTTTTGGGAGGAGTTATATTATGGAAGCAATAAAAAATCTTTCGCTTGTTTTGATCAAGCCTTCTAGAGTGTTTGAGTGGATAAGGGAAAATCCCAAATGGTGGGTGCCGCTGATAGTTCTAATCATTACCTCGGTTCTTTTTGCGGTAATTAGCGCACCGTTATCTGCCGACCTTAACCAAAAAAGGATACTTAGTAGTGCAAGCAATGCTTCACCAGGGCAGTTAGCAAAAGCAAAAGAAATAATGAAGTCGCCTATTTTGCCAGTTATAGCTGCAGTGTCAGCCTTTATTGGCATTATAATTGCCATATTGATTCAGTCCGGTTTATTACACCTTGGTGCTTATGCATTTGGTGGAAGAGCTAAATTTACCGTCGGCATTGCAACTGTTGCCTATGCTCAAGTTCCGATTATCATCCAGCAGATTATCCAGTCTATATATATGGCTACAAGTAGAAATCTTGCGGCATCAGGGCTTTCCGCGTTACTCCCGATTGACCAAATTACAACCCCTCTCGGTGTTTTTCTTGGACGCATAGATATCTTTAGCTTATGGTCAATCATCCTTCTTATAATAGGCTTTTCAGTCACATATAAGATAACAAAGGGTAAGGCTACAATAATTACAGCTGGCTATTGGGTACTTGGCACAGTTTTTACTGTTTTACCTGTCTTGATAAGTACAGCTTTTAGGACAGCCTAGCGGAATAAAGGGGATTTTCAAACCATCTCTAGCAATTTTAAAGACTGAGGGCAGAGAGGGAAATGTGGTGTAAATCAACTCCTGTCCCGAAAATTTTAGAAATTTTGCGAAACTGCCGTATCTTTTTTGTGGGGAGGACGTTTATGTTATTGACTCAATCACCGCCGGGACTGCACCCTCTTGGGATGCAGTCTTTCGGTTTTTTAGAACACTCTCTTAAAATTCCGTTCCCAAAATGGGTAAAAGTGGTTTAAAGAAGTTAAATCATATTTACTAGGGGGAGTTAGTTATGCCAATGTTTATTATGCTTACGAAACTAACAGATGAGGGAATGGAGACATTGAGGGAAAGGCCAGAGAGAATTAAGCAAGTAAACGATGAGGTTAGCCAAAAATTTGGCGTAAAAATTGTGTCCCAGTATGCCGTTATGGGGCAATACGACTTTGTTAACCTTTTAGAAGCGCCAGATATCAATACGATCGTAAAAATGGCGATCGACCTTGGGTCCCGGGGCACTATCAAGCCACTGACCATGCCAGCTATAGAGATAGATAAGCTTATCCAAGACCTTAAAGGTCTGGCGCAGGCAGCATAGTTAGCATAAAGCTACTAAATAAAACTACTTTTTATCAACGGCGATAATTCCAGGTGCAAAAGTTGGTTTCCAACTGGCAATAAATGCTATGCTTAATTATAGTATTACAATTTGACATTACCGATTGCCAGATAGTTCTAATGCACTTATAATAGGTAGGCAGGTAAGCTTATGATTAGATCTTGAAAAAATTGATGCTTTTAGAAGGAGGGTTTGGATGGGTAAAGAGGACTACCTTCGCGTTCCTATAACCATGCCCGAGGATATGTTTACTTATCTTGAATCGGTAAGTATTAAATCCAAGGTATCAGGTGGGAGAAAGCTTGCCAATACAGTAATTGTTAGAGCATGTATTATGGCAATGATGGATTTAGATGTCGATGTAAACGGCGTAAAAGACGAGGTTGAACTTAAAGACAGAATAATAAAAGCTCAAATCAATCACAAGAAGAAGTAGCAAATTTGTTTTCAAAGAGGGTTAATGCTTAAAGTCGAGATAGTAACAGACCTAGAAGGGTTTAAGGCTCTAAGCGAAGATTGGAATAGGATTGTTCTTGAGGCCAATCTATCTATATTTCAGACCTGGGAATGGTCATGGCACTGGTGGCAGGCAAACAGTAGAGGCAAAAAACTCTGGTTAATTACCGCACGGGATGGGAGAGACCTGGCCGGAGTAGCGCCCCTTTATATATCGTCCTCTTATTATGGCCTGCCGGTTAAAGTGGCCGCGTTTATTGGAACCAACGGGACCGACTACCTGGATATAATAATCAGCCACCGCGATTCTGAGGCCAAAGTTATCTCCACGTTAACCGATCAATTGCTTAAATATCCAAAATGGGATGCGGTTGACCTTCATCAATTGCCTTTAGGCAGTAGCGCCGCCCAAATAATTGGCTCAAGAGCTGTCGAGGCGGGACTTTCCTTCGAGCAAGTCCCGCAGGATAACTGCTACAACCTTGTCCTGCCAGATAGCTGGGATGATTATCTGGCAGCTCTTAGTAAAAAATTTCGTTGGAACGTACAGTACTATGCCCGGCGCCTTGCCCGCGATCACGAGCTATCTGTAAGGCTAAGCGAAGGCGGTGATATCGCCAAGGACATGAAGCTTTTCTTTAAGCTCCATCAAAAGCGATTTGTGAGTAAGAAAAAGCCTGGTGCATACCTTAGCCCGAAGTTTCGTAAGTTCCATACCGACCTGGCAGTCGCATTCGCAAAGCACGGCTGGCTGCAGCTCTATATCATGGAGATAGACAAAAAGCCCGTGGCGGCAATTTACGGCTTTAAGCTTGGCAATTCCTTTTATTACTACCTAGGTGGCTTTGAGCCTGACTGGGGCTCTTTAAGTGTCTCAACTGTTCTAATTGCCAGGGCGGTTGAGGACTCAATCAACACAGGGCTTCGCAACTTTAATTTTTTACGGGGCAATGAGCCCTACAAGCAAAAGTGGCTTGCCCAGGAATCACCCAACCAAAGGCTTATTATAAATCGCCCCGGTAAAAAATCCGGGCTCGTGCAAAAAGCAATGGCGGTTGAGCGCGACTTAACCAAGCGGGTCAAAGACAAACTGGAATGATTTATTTCCAAACGACCATATCTTTGCCTGCCTTTTTAGCCTCAAAAAGGGCCATATCGGCAAGACTTACCATCTCATCAACTGTCTCGGCATCTTTCGGATAGGTCGAAATACCGATACTAATGGTAATTGGCAGTTTTTGCTCCATCTGGCCATGGGCAGGATGCCTCATCTCAAGTTTCACGGTTCTTCTTATGCGTTCGGCAACTTTTCGCGCCTGCTTCTTCGAGGTCTCCGGCAGTATAATCGCGAACTCGTCAACACCGTATCTTGCCAGCGTATCTACCATCCTTACAATATGGGAGATTGTCCTCGAGATCTCCAGCAGCAGCTTGTCACCGGTTGCCAGGCCAAATTTGTTGACGTAGTTTCTAAATTCGTCGACATCGAGCATAATAAGCGAGAAGGCGTGCCGGTATCTTCGCGAGCGCAGGAGCTCCCGTCCTATCTCCTCTTTAAAAGAGTCGTAGTTTAAAAGGTCGGTGAGTTTGTCCTTGCGGGCCAGGTACTTTAATTCTGCCGTGTAGATATTAATATAGCTTTCAATGATTGTTGACACCATCTTATCGATCGGCCGGTTGATCCTCTTTTCAAGTTCATAAAACTCAAGGGGTGTGATAATCTTCCGGCAAAACATCCAGATGGTATCACGTAGTACCTCTAGTTCGTGGAGTAGTTCTGATGTTTTGTAGTTGTTGGCCCTGCGGTTTGTGCCTAGTTCGGCGGCAGCCTGGTAAATTACCCCTCCGGGCTCAAAATCGGCTATATGGTCTGGGTTCTCGATCACTTTTGAGACGCCTAGCAAAAGCGTTGGCAAATTATCTATTAACTGGGTTTTCGGCAAGAGATTCCAGCTGTGCTCTCCCTCTTCAGAAGCCAACCTCTGCATCCAGCTTTCAACTATGGTCCATATTTGATCTCTGAACGTTTCTGCTACCCCGCCTAACATCGTAATCGGGGTTTTACTCCATTTGATGTTTTGCAAGCTTGTCTCCTTCCTTAGTAAGCAAGTAGCAAAAATATTTATACCCATCTTCCCTCTTCAGCAAACCATATCTTGCAAGCAAGTATCGCACTCAAGCGTAGTGTTTGAACCGATAAGCGGCTTTAACCGGGTCTTGCCGGATGGTACCTCGGGTATTATCGTAGGTGGCGGCCTTCGATGATGAGCCTAATAGGCGGTTAATAGATAATTTTGTGGATATTTGTTTGCATTAACCCGCTTTGGGTTCGATATGAAACCCTATCACCAAATCGTTTTGGACGTAGCGCACGTCGGGTACTTTTCTTGCAGTTCGCTCGGCCAGGTCTTTCTGGCGATAGGTATCAACCGTGCCGTCTAAATGAACCACACCATCAAGAACATTAACTCTTACGCTATTCATGTTGATCTCGCTTAGTTCAAGCGCCTTGATGACCTGGTTTTCGACCGCCTGGTCAAGACTGCTTGGCAACTGGTTCATATTTAAGTTGTTTACAACTCCGGTAACGCCCGGCATTGTTTTTGCGATATTTCCCGCCTCGGTTTTTTGCTTTAGCGAATCAACGGTGCCCTCAATGGTCACTACACCATCCTTCGCCCTAACATCTATAAACTCGGCGTGGATTGCAGGATCAACACTTAGTGCTTGCATAACCTCATCGACTAGGTCCACGTCGGTTATTAAAACATCTGTTTTTATTTTGACCTCAGAAACCACGTCTTTTACCCCGGGAGCTTCCGCTACTATCTCGGCGGCGTTAGAGATTCCAGATAAACTCGCGCTGTGTCCTTTTAAGTAGGCGACTCCACCAACCACCCGATCGACCCCAATATCATGGGCAAGGTCCGGGTCCCTTGCGATGGCACGTTTGGCCGAAGCCAGGACATCATGGTCATCAATTACCTTGGTCGATTCGATTACAATATCGTTATCTATCCTAACCGGGCCGAACTCTCTGGCAACCTCCTCGGCAAGCTCTCTTTCCTCAAGCGAATTAACTATCCCGGTGAGTCTAACATCTCGCCCGCGAAGCTCCACCGTAATACTCCCCGTGATTCTAGGCTCTTGGGCGATTGCCTGTTCAATCTCTTCTCTTAAGAAAGCATGCTCTTGCATGAAATCACCCCACTACCTGTATTATTCCCGAACGGGCGGGGATGTACCGATCAGAAATCAGAAATTAGAGACGGAAAAATGGGAAACTCGTTTCGCTTGCAGTTTTGTAAGCGTAAAATATGTAGATGTCTGCGGCAGAGAATAGAAAGAGCTTTAAAGGGGATAGATGCAAGGGCAGATAATTAACGAGCGATATAGAATAGATAAGGCTATCGGTAGGGGCGGCATGGCTATCGTGTATAAGGCCTTTGATGTAATTTTGTCGCGCCCAGTTGCAATAAAAATACTTCACGATCACTTTACCCATAACGCCCATTTTATCGAGCGGTTCAGAAGAGAGGCTTTCGCCGCAGCAAGTCTAATCCACCCCAATATTACCACCATCTACGATACCGGCTACTCAAATGGCGTCTACTATATCGTTATGGAGTATGTAAACGGCAAGACACTAAAGCAGGTCATCGAGGAAAGAGCCCCGCTCCCCATACACGAGGCCGTTGATATAGTAAGGCAAGTGGCCGAAGCTGTCGGCCATGCCCATAGCCGCGGCATAATCCACCGTGATATCAAGCCGCAAAACATCCTGGTTGCCGATGATTACGTGGCAAAGGTAACTGATTTTGGGATAGCAAGGGCGCTCACCATGCCGGGCCTTACGCAGACCGGAAAAATTCTGGGGACCGCTCGCTATATATCCCCGGAGCAGGCAAGGGGAGGCCAAGCTGATCACCGGTCAGATATCTACTCCATCGGATTGGTTCTTTACGAGATAGTAACTGGTCGGGCGCCATTTGAGGGCGGCTCCGCAGTTGAGGTGGCGGGAAAGCACATAACGGAAAAACCACTACGGGCGCGTGATCTAAATCCAGAAATATCGCCGGTTCTTGAGATAATTATTGATAAGCTTTTAAAAAAGGTTCCTGACGATAGGTACCAGGGTATGAACAAGCTTATTGAAGACCTTGCCTTTTGGGATTCGCCGCAAGAAAAGGATTTCTTAGCAGATATTGCTGAAAAAGCTAGAATTGAGCATGAGCTAAAGCGCGCTAAGCCAAAAGAGAAAAAAGCAGCCAAGGCCGTAAAAACTAGAAGGCGTAAAAAACTTACGCCTTTTGCAAAGGCACTCATTATCTTAAGTGTATTAGTAATTGTAGGGGCGATCTCACATTTTGTTTTATTTAGCGGCAATAAGACTACCGTTGTAAAGCACCACAATCAAAGAGTCCAACAAAGCCGTTTTGAGGGTGAGCAGGTTGGGGAGCTAAATCCAATGCAGGTAGTTGACTACGATCCCCAAGGTGATGGTAATGAGAATCCTAACCAGCTGGATAAAATCACCGATAGAAATCTGGCGACTGCATGGTCGACTGAGGACTACAGATCGGCCACTTTTGGTGGTCAAAAAAGCGGTGTTGGGGTATATATGGATTATGGTAGGGATGTCGAAGTGCAGGAGCTTACGATAGATTCCTGCGGCGGTTGGAGCGGGGCGATCAAGGGATCTAACGATGCCCTGAATTGGCAGACCCTAAAAGAAATCAAAGGCGCTGATAAAAAACTAACGATTAAACTTGGCGGAGAGGCTTATAAGTATTACTTAATATGGATCGATAGGTTAGTGCCTTTGGGATACGGCAAGTATGGATGCAAGATATACGAGGTCGAAACTCGGGGGCGGGTTCTTTAAAGTTTGCGATTTTGGTATAATTTTAATTAAAATTTATCAACACGTGGTGTTTATGGCGCAAACATTGATTTTAAATGCAAGTACCGAGCCTCTAACTTTTGTACCGGTAAGAAGAGCGCTCATTCTTGTCCTTAAAGAAAAAGCGGAGATAATCGAGACGCATGTAAGCAAGCGCATTAGAACCGAGAGGATGGATTATCCCTATCCGCTTGTTATCCGGCTGGTAAAATACGTGGAAATTCCCCGCAGATTCCGCTCTGTTGTAAGCAATTCCGTTCTTTTTGCCCGCGATCACTATACCTGCCAATATTGCGGCAGGCACAAGAGCGAGCTTAAGAAAAAAGAGCGCCTGACGCGCGAGCACGTAAAGCCGATCTCTAAGGGCGGCACCGATACATGGGATAATGTCACTACTGCTTGTTCAACATGTAATCACAAAAAGGGAGATAAGCTACCCTATGAGGTCAAGATGTACCCGAAGGCCACACCGTACGAGCCACGCTACATCGCGCTTATTCTTCTTAGCGACCAGATGGATGAGAAGCAGCGTCCTTATATTGAGCCATTCATTAAAACAGCGCTGCAAACTGGTTGAGCTTGATCTGTTAGATTTGGTTTCGGTAAGGCTGGAAGCTGGCTTCCAGCCTAATTTTATATTTTATATGCCACTGGCTAGATGATTTTAAATGTTTCGGGAGGGATTCAAGTGATGACAAAACGCGCGCATCTTATAATAGAGGGTCGTGTCCAGGGCGTATTTTACCGCCAGAGCATGAAGGAGATGGCCGATATCTTTGGTGTTAAAGGATGGGTTAGGAATTTATCCTCCGGTAAAGTTGAAGCAGAGATCGAAGGTGGTGACGGCGCGGTTGATAATCTGCTTGAGTGGTGCAGGCAAGGTCCTCCTTCGGCAGCAGTTGATTATATAAAAATTGATTGGGGAGAACCGGGGGGTGATTTTAAGGCGTTTGTCGTTAAAAGGTGAGGGTCTGAATATATTCTGTAGAGGATTTATATTGAAAGGAAAAAAATGGAACTTGAGAGCATTAATGTAAGGATAAGGGAGAGCCTTGAAGCAAAAAACAGGGCCAGAGAGATAGCTCTACCTAAGGCAAGGCAGGTAATCCGCTCGGCCAGCCTTGCGATCCGCGCTATCCACCGTGAGCGCTATGACGAGGCGAAAAAGCACCTGGAGGCTTCCAAGACCTCGCTTGTTGAGGCGCAAAGCGCGCTCAAAGCCTATCCCGAGATTTACTTCGCTGGGTTTTTACAGGATGCCGAAAAAGAATACAGTGAAGGCATGACTACTTTTGCCTTGGTTACGGACACCCCACTTCCCAACCCGGATGAGCTTGGCATCGGCTATCCCCCATACCTGTCCGGTATCGGCGAGGCGATGGGCGAGCTTAGAAGGCACATCCTTGATATTATTAGACAAGGCAAATTAACTGAGGGCGAGCGGTTCTTAACTATTATGGATGACGTTTATTACTTTTTAATCTCGTTTGATTATCCCGATGCTTTGACGCCGGGCTTGCGAAGGATAACGGACCTTGCGCGCTCGGTCATGGAAAAAACAAGAGGAGACCTTACAACATCCATGCGCCAGCATCAGCTAATGGGCGCGCTTGAGGATCTTGAGAAGAAGCTCCATTCAAAACTGACGTAGAAGGAAGATTTACTTGAAATATAAGGCGGTATTTTTTGACGCTGGAAATACGCTGCTTCGTCCATTCCCCTCGGTTGAGCACGTCTGCGCCGAGGTGTTTGCACGAAACGGCTACTACGTCGATTCCGATATCCTAAAAGAAGCTATCACTGCGGGCGATAGCTATTATGAGGAACGGTACTGGCAGGACGACACGTTCTGGCGATCTGAGGGAGAGGCCGCAGCTCTCTGGGTCGATCTCTACACGCTTGTTGCAAGGAAAGTTGGGATAAATGGCGACCGGCGAAGAATTGCAAAAGAGATCTACGACGAGTTTGGCTTTCATTACCGATGGGAGCTCTTTCCTGATGTTGAGTCTACCTTAAAAGAACTTTATGTTCTTGGCATGAAAGTCGGCATCGTCTCGAACTGGGATAGCCGCCTCTCGGACCTTTGCTTTGGTATAGGTATCACCGATTACCTTGAGTTTGTCATGAGCTCGGCGGTTGTAGGCAAGATGAAGCCCCAGCCCGAAATATTTAATATGGCTCTTGATAGGGTTAGGGTCAAGCCTCACGAGGCACTACATGTTGGCGATCACTACTATGCCGACGTCTTAGGCGCAAGAAGCGCCGGCATAACTCCTATATTAATACACAGGAATAACGACAACCTAAAAGCTGATTGCGAGACAATCAACAACCTAAGAGACCTCCTCGATGTCGTTAGATAATCCATTTCACCATTCCACCCGTACCACGGAGCGCCCGATAAGTTGGGCAACTGCAATCCTGTTTACCGGTCTTTCTGTAGCACTAATCAGCAATTCGTAATTCACCAATTCACCAATTCTTCGGTTTATTAATTTGCAAAATTGGGTAGCACTGATTTAGAAAGGGGGAATGGATATGTCAGATCGCATAACAGACCTTATCAGAAGGACCCTACTGTTTGGTATAGGAGCCGTTGCTATTACAGCCGACCGCGCACAGGAGATGGTAAACGAACTGGTGGAGCGTGGCGAGATTACCACCGAACAGGGCAAATCGATGGTCAAAGAGCTCATGAAACGAGGTACCGAAGCTCGCAAGCAGCTCAGGGATATGGTTAAGACTGAGGTTAAAAAAGCCATTGATGAGGCGGATGTCCCCTCGAAGCAGGACATAAGAAGGCTAGAGGATAAGATCGACCGACTTATTCTTCAGGAAAAACAGCCGCATACTGGGGTACATATTGAGGGTGAGGAAACCGGCGAAATATCCCCCGAGGCGTTATAGCGGTTGGCTGTTAAACACGACCTTATGGCAACATGGTTGCCCTTCTTTTTTCTTCCGATAAAGAAAAGACCATCATATACCGAAGTATACAGGGAGGTGTTCTGCTATGGATGCAGAACATGAACTTTTAGCGAGCTGGAAGCAGATACCTATGCTCCAGCGACTGGTGGCTTTACATGGCAAGACGCTTAAAGAGCAAGCGGCGTATCTTAGTCGGCAAATCGAAGAGTTGGAAAACCGTAATCGTAACGGTTGGGTAGAAGACCTAAAGCTAAATTTGTTATCGAAACTATCTCTTTTATCTGAGATATATGCGATTGTAAATTTTGATAAAATGATAGAGGTACGGGAGAAGTTTCGAAATCTGTTCCCGGAGCATTTTAATAAGTACTTAGCAAACCTGGACTTGCTGTCATGGCAGATTTTCTGGCCTGGGTGTTTGGAGTGCCGCCACTTTGATGGTAAATGCTCGTTGGGCCTAACCCCAACGGAGCTGTCGGGCGGACTTAAGCCCGAGAAGCGATGCGGATCTAAGGAGTACAAGCTAAAGGCGTCTTAGCCGTCCTTTCCACCCAGGTTTTGCTGATTTATTTGGAGTGGATATGAGACAGGAAACCAAGGGTGGAAAGACGATAATCGATTCCGTTTTGGAGCTAATCGACCTCGTCACGCTCTATTTTAAGAAGCAAATTAAGAGCATAGTTGATCAGAGCATAACCAAACCGATTGGGACTGCTGCAAGAAAAGCGGCCTTCATGATTTTAGCTTTCAGCCTCTTTTCGCTTGCCGCAATATTTATCGCTGTAGGCCTTTTCCTATCCCTTGCCTCCTTAACGGGCTATATTCTAGCCTACCTCATTATTGGAATTCTGCTGGTAATCGCCGGTTTGATCACCTGGTATCAGGTAAGGCGATAATACTCTGTCAAACATGCTTTGGTTGTTTAGTTATATAAATACTTTAGATAGTTTAGGATTTTCCCGATAAATATAAGCGGATGATTGCAAAAAGATTTAAGCGGCATTAACTACTTAGCGGCCTGGCTTACTTATTTTTTTATTGAATGGGTAGAACAATAGCCAGATTATTATGTGCGTATAGGAGGAGTTATGTTATTTAAAACTAATACTGAGCTTATGACTCAGGCACGTGACGGTGGATATGCGGTTGGCGCGTTTAACACCAACAACTTAGAGATTACCAAGGCCATTTTTACTGCGGCCAAGCAGGAGGAATCCCCAATCATTCTGGCTATATCCCCGTCGGCGGCAAAATATGCCGGTATGGAGAATCTGGTGGCGCTGGCCAGAGTAGCCACTGAAGAAACCGGGGTGCCGGTATCCGTACATCTTGATCATGGCACCGAGTGGGAACATCTGGTTCATGCGGTGCGGGCGGGCTTCTCGTCAATTATGTACGACGGCTCGAAGCACCCTTATGAGGAAAACGTGAAGCTTACTACCGAGGCGGTTAAGCTTGGCCATGCTGCGGGCATCTCGGTTGAGGGTGAGCTTGGAAGGCTTGTAGGGACGGAGGACCAAATCTCCGTATCCGAGCGTGAGGCCTCGATGACCGATCCTAACCAGGCGCTTGATTTTGTCGAGCGTACCGGGATTGACGCGCTGGCGGTCTCGATCGGCAACGCACACGGCTGGTATAAGGGCAAACCCCAGCTTGACTTCAAGAGGCTTGAGGCAATACAGAAAAAGGTAGGGGATAAGGTACTCTTGGTTCTTCACGGGGCATCCGGTATCCCGGATGAGGATATAAGAACAGCGGTCTCGTTGGGTATAACCAAAATTAATATAGATACCGAGACACGCGACGCCTTTAAGCGGGGCGTTGCCCAATTTATTCAGGAAAATCCTGATGTGATCGACCCGCGAAAGATTCTAAAGCCGGCCATGGAGGAGATGACTAAAATAGTTGACGGAAAGATTAAACTCTTTGGTTCAACCGGCAAGGCGGCGGAATATATTGCTGAGGTAACTGGGGGGGTTGTTTAATGCGTATAGGTATGCTGACCGGCGGCGGCGATTCAAGCGCAATCAATGCGGCCATAAGGGCAGTTGTGAGACGTGGTTTAGAAGGTGGGCATACTATCCTTGGATTTAAGAACGGTTGGGCTGGTCCGATAAACGGTAACTATGCTGAGATGGCGGCCGATTCGGTATCGGGTATCCTGCCAAGGGGCGGTACTATACTTGGTACATCAAGGACCAACCCATTTAAAATGGACGGTGCAGTAGAGCAGATGCGGGAGAACCTAAGACTTGCCGAGATCGACGCGATGATCTGCATCGGCGGCGACGATACCTTAGGCGTTGCCCATAGAATCAACAGCCTTGACCCGCCAATTCCGGCGGTGGGTATTCCACAGACCATCGATAATGATATTAACGGGACCGACTTTGCGATCGGATTTCAGTCTGCGGTCAGCGTTGCAACCGACGCACTGGATAAGCTCCATACAACTGCCGAGTCGCATCACCGGATAATGGTTGTAGAAGTCATGGGAAGAGACGCGGGTCACGTCGCGCTTTACGCCGGTCTTGCTGGCGGCGCCGATACCATTCTTGTCCCGGAGCACCACTTCAACATTGATGAAGTTATCGATAGGATTAAGAAACGCCGCCAAACAGGAAAGACGTTTAGTATAATCGTGGTTGCTGAGGGGGCGAAGCCGGAGGGTAAGCAGATAGCGTTCAGCGAAAAAACGGATGCCTTTGGGCATGTGCGCCTTGGTGGTATCGGCGAGTATCTTGCCGGCACTATTGAGGAGAAAACCGGTCTTGAGACCAGGTTTATGAACCTCGGCCACCTACAGAGGGGCGGTATCGCATCTCCGTTTGACCGGTTTATTGCAACTGAGTTTGGAGTTGCGGCTGTTGAGATGGTGGAAAAGGGTGAGTTCGACCGCATGGTAGCGATACAATGCGGCTCTGTAACTTCTGTTCCGCTTGAGGAGGCACTAACAGTCCGCCTAGTTGATGAGCGTATCTTTAATATGGCTAAACTCTTCTATTAAGATCAGCCAAATAGCCAATGAAAATAATAAATCTCATTGGCTATTGGCTGCTCCTTATGCGGCTTGCGCTAATTTTGGTTTTTCGGCCTCGATAAACCCTAAGAACTGTCGTGTCTCGTCCGACATGGGAAACTCGGTGTTATATATGACGTAAAGGTTACCCATCAAGGGTGTGAGATCCTTAACTTTTACCTCCTTGATCCTTCCCATTTTAAGCGAGTCCTGTGCAGATTTTCTAAGCACAAAGCTTATACCCGAGGCGCTTTCAACCGCCTTTATGATAGCCGGGTAGGTATCAAGCTCAGCCACGGCATTTAAGTCATCAAAAGTTACGCCGTGCGTTGCCAGTACTTCCCGATACCACATGCGGGTTGCCGAGCCTGGTTCTCTTAGTATAAAATCCTGCCCCTTAAGGTCATTTACCGAAATCTCGCCCTTGCTGGCAAATGGGTGGTCGGGAGAACATATTAGAATAAGCTCATCATAGTTGTTTAAAAATGGCTCTGCTCTTACCGTGTTGTTTTCGAGCGACATGCCGATAACGCCCGCATCGACATCGCCGTTCATTACTTGTTCAAAAACCTGAGAGCTATCGGATATTTCGACTTTTAACTCGACGTCTGGGTTTAGCTTCTCCCAATCGCTGATAAGCTGTGGCAGCAAAAACTCGCCTGTGTAGCTGCTTGCGCCAACGTTTACTGTGTTTTTCATGCCCTTCCTCCTTTCAGGTAATTCTTCTGGTAAGAATGTTTTTCCCAACAACAGACGGGAAAAACGTTGAATGGAGAATTTCTACTTCTAATTGGCGAATGTGAACGGGGACGTTCCTTAATTGTAGATGTTCAAGGAACGTCCCTCCTAATGACTAACTCCTAAGCTGTTAAGTAGTTTTCTAATCTATCGCATGCCTCAATAATGTTCTCAAGTGAGTTGGCGTATGAGAACCTTAAGTACCCCTCGGCATTGTCTCCAAAATCGATGCCCGGGGTTACGGCTACAAGCGCGTTCTCCAATATGTCTAGGGCAAGTTTATATGAATCGGCTCCAAATTTTTTAGCGTTGGCCAAAACATAAAAAGCACCGGTTGGCTCTACCGTGATGCCAAAGCCTATCTCTCTTAACCTTGGGATGAGATATTTTCGCCGCTCATTATAAGTCTTAGCCATTCTTGCAACATCATCCGCCGTCTCTTTGAGCGCGGCGATGCCGGCCCACTGCACAAAGCTGTTTGCCGAGATAAAAAGGTTCTGTTGGATTTTCTGTATTGGCCGGATAAACTCTTTAGGGACGATTGCATATCCAAGCCGCCAGCCGGTCATCGCGTAAAGTTTAGAAAAACCATTTAGGACAAATGCCTTATCCGTAAACTCGAGTATCGAGTGGGCTTTGCCTTCATAAACCAGCCCGTGGTATATCTCATCCGAGATGATATAAAGCCCACCTTGCGCCATCTCGGAAATCTCACGCATAACCGGTTCACTTAGAATATTTCCTGTCGGGTTGGAGGGCGAGTTAATTATAATCGCCTTTGTCTTGCTATCAAGGGCCGCCCTGATATCATCAGGGCGGTATTGAAAACCATCCTCTTCATAAACATTTATAAAGGTTGGCTCGCCGTCGGCAAATCTAATAAAATTTGGATAGCACGCGTACCCCGGATTGGATAGGATCACTTTTTGCCCAGGGTTTAGAAGTGCAGAAAACACCAGAAGCATAGCGGGCGACGTCCCCGACGTTACAATTACCTGATCCGGCAGAATCTTGATGTTATATTTTTCATAGTAGTGCTCACAGATTGCCTCGCGAAGCTCAAGCAGACCTAAACTGTGAGTGTACCGCGTTTTGTCCTGCTGTATAGCTGCGCAGCCGGCATCCTTTACCGCTTGCGGCGTGGCAAAATCTGGCTCACCAATTTCTAGGTGGATAACATTTTTGTCCTGTCTTTCCAGTTCCTGGGCTTTTTCCAGAATCTCCATGACGATAAAGGGGGGCATATCAAGGGCTTTTTTAGCTATCATGACATCTCCTTATTGGCTTTGTCTAGTTTCTAGCAGGCCATAGGCCGGTCTAGTCTCTAGTTTCTAGTATCTAGTTCGGGGAGTCAAGAAGACTAAAACCGCAGGTGATTATATAAATTTAAACTGGGTAAATTTATTTTATAAAGCTTATAGAGGAGGTGAAGACGGTGTCAATGCGCAGATGGGATCCGTGGCGTGAGTTGATGAGAATGCAGGATGAGTTAAGCAGGACCTTCCAAAGGGTATTTGGGCCAACCCCGGAAGCGGAAGAAGCGCTTTGGTCGCCTGCAGCTGATGTTTTTGAAAAGGAAAATAAAATTATTGTTAGATTGGATCTACCAGAGGTAAAACCAGAAGATATCGACGTATCCGTTGTCGATAATATTCTTAGAATCAGGGGAGAGCGCAAGCGTACCGAAGAGGTAAAAAGAGAGGATTATTACCGCACCGAGAGAATGTACGGAATGTTTGAGCGCATGATTGAGCTTCCGGTGCCGGTAAAAACCGAGGCGGTAGAGGCCACTTACAAAGATGGCGTACTTGAAATAAATCTTCCCGAAGCTGAGGAGAAAAAAGCCAAAGAAATAAAAATTAAGGTTGCATAAATACTAACTGTGAAAATTCCAAGGGCTCCTTTCACGGAGCCCTTTTTTGCATTACCCACTAGTATGGCAGTTACGCCTTGTCCTTTACAATTATTCTCTCAAGTCCGATTATTTAAGTGATTACTAAAAGTGTGGTGTTTGATTTTAGGCTATGGCGAAAACAAAAATTCTTGTCGTCGATGATGAACCAAATATTTTGGAACTTATCGAACTGTGCCTAAAAAACGCGGGTTTTGAGGTTGTCATAGCCGCGACCGGCGAAGAGGGCCTTGAGCTTTTCGGCAGTAAAACACCCAATCTGTGCGTTTTAGACATTATGTTGCCCGGCGACATTGATGGTCGGGAACTCTGCCGTGAGATCAGGGGTCGTTCCCCAGTGCCGATCTTGATGCTTAGCGCACGGGATACCAGCCTGGACAAAGTGCTTTTTCTCGAGCTTGGCGCAGATGACTATCTTACCAAACCGTTTGACCCCGATGAGCTTGTTGCAAGGGTTAGGGCACTGCTTAGGCGTGCAGATCTCCGGCAGCTACCGCAACCAGCTGAGTTATTCTTTGACGGGCTTACAATACATGAGGGTAGAAGGGAAGTTGTTATTGGCAAGTCCCCAGTTGAACTTACAGCCAAAGAATTTGAGATTCTCCTTCTTTTAGCCAAAAACCCGGGGATTGTTTTCTCGAGAGAGAAGCTTCTTGAGAAGATCTGGAGATACGACTTCTTTGGGGATTTAAGAACCGTTGACGTGCACGTGAGGCACCTCCGCGAAAAGCTAAATGATAATGCAGACAACCCGCGCTTTGTTGCAACCGTCTGGGGTGTGGGCTACAAGTTTGTTGGGAGGCGGCAATGAAATTTACGCTTAAAACCAAGCTTACCGTATCATTTATTCTGGTGGCCACCCTTACTCTTGCGCTGTCATCGTTTTTATTCTATCGTTTCTGGCTTGATTATGCGGTCAAGTCAAAAAAGGCCGACCTAATGCGACAGGGAAAGATCCTCGCAGAAACCCTGGCGGCAAGCCGGCCGGAGGAGGGACCTCAATTTACAAAGCGGCTTATGGGATACTCATCGTTAATAGCAGGAGCTAGGGTTATAATTACCAACTCGAATGGCAAAATTATTACCGACACCGGTGGGACCGCGTCTGGAGGTGGATACTCATTTAAGCTTCCCCAGAGAAGACTTAGCCAATTAGAGCAAAGGCTTGGTCAGGGTACTGGACAGGTTGTTGGAGAGAAATATCTGCCCAAATCTGACTCAAGTATTGCATTTGTCTCCGTACCCATAAACAGCGGATCTAATGGGCATGTAATTTTGCTGTCGCCGGTGCGTGATATTAAACGGGCCCAAGGTCCGGCATTCGAGCTTCTTTTTATCTCAAGTATCATCTCTCTTATTATTGCCTCTTTTACTGGGCTGTATCTTGCATTTAGCCTGACCCAACCGTTGGATAAACTAAAGGTTGCCGTTCGCGGTATGGGGCGGGGTCAGCTTTTGCAAAAGGTGCCGGTGGGGGCTGACAATGAGATTGGTGAGTTGGTTAGCGCGTTTAATGCTATGTCGTCTAAGGTTGATAAGGCGTACTCGCTGCAACAAGATTTTGCATCAGACGTCTCGCATGAGTTAAAGACGCCTCTTACCTCGATCGAGGGCTTCTCAAAGGTACTTCTAGATGGTCAGGTCAAAGACGAAGAGCAGCAGAAAAAGTATTTAAGGATAATAAACACCGAGAGCAGGCGGATATCCAAAATCGTGAACAATCTTCTGGCACTGGCGCAAATCGATGCTGGCTTCTTTAAACCTCAGGTATCTGAGATCAACGTTGCTGCGGTGCTATCCAACATATCGGAAAAATTTATACCGCTCACCCTGGATAAGAATATATCGCTAAGCATCAAACCTGCTAACATCATTTTTATAAATGATGTTGCGGTCGTTGAGCAAATCATCGGAAACCTTGTTGAAAACGCTATCAAATATACCGGTAAGGGTGGCATAGTTAACATCTCGGCTGAGCAAAGTGATTCCAATGTATGCTTTAAGGTAAAAGATAGCGGTATCGGTATTTCTTCGGAAGACCAGAATAAGATATTCAACCGTTTCTACCGAGCGGACAAATCAGATAAAAGCGCAGGTGCAGGCTTGGGTCTTTCGGTATGCCAGGCACTGGTGAAAAGCCTTGGCGGCGCAATCGAGGTTGCAAGTACCCCCGGTACGGGTACGGAGTTCGGCGTTTGCCTACCCAAAAACCCTCAAATTGTTTCCAATAAACCTTAATACTTTTTTAACACTTTCCTAACTGCTGCTTAAAATCTATCAACGATTATTTTGCTAAGACTCTAAGAGAGGAGGTTTTAGCAATGAAAAGGTTTCTGGGTAAAGCCGTGGTAATTGCCCTGGCAGCGGTAATTGTAGGAGGTGCTACGGCTGCTTTTGCAGCAAGCGGCTTTTGGAATGGAAACAGTTCTCCAGGAGGGCGGTATGGTTATGTGTCGCAGAAGCCTGGCGTAAGTAGAACCCCCGGCTCTGGATTGAGAAGGCCGGGTAAAGGCCGTAAACATTTCGCCAGGATAGCGGGCACCGTGTCGTCGATAAACGGCAATACGATTGTTGTAGGCACAAAAAGAGGCCAGATAACTGTTACTTTAGACGGCAAGGTTCGAATTGTTGAGATAAGAACAAGTCTTGAGCCGATCGGAGTTAAAGTGGGCCAGCATGTCGTCCTGATCGGAAGACGGACCAAAAAGGGTCCTAGAGTACATACGATAGTAGTGCGCGCCGGCAAACCTAACAACAAACCTGCGGATGAGCCAGGTGGGGCTACCCAGCCAAATGGAGTTCTGGATGGAGCAATTGGGCTTTAAGTGTAAGTTAGCTTTTGGCAAATCTTTTGGAGTATAACTAATAGGGCTCCTTCACTCCTTAAAAGGAGCCCTATTAGTTGTTTTTTCCGTCCCGATAAATCGGCAGCTGTATTTTTGGCTGATAAATCAGCATCTGCGTTTTAAATTAGGGTGGCGACCGAGCCGATTCCGCGCTTTTTTGTAACCTCAATCCTTGCCGGAAAGGTTTCCTTTAAATCCTCAAGGTGGGTAATGACGATTATCTTTTTAAAGTCATTCTGGATTGCGCTTATCGCTTCAATAAGCCGCTCTTTACCCTCTTCGTCCTGTGTCCCGAAACCTTCATCGATTATCAGCGTCTCAAGGCGGGCGCCCGCCCGGCGGGCAAGGAGCTTAGATAGCGCGATACGAACGGCAAAGTTAATCCTAAACGCCTCGCCCCCCGAGAATAACTCATATTTCCTGTCACCAAGGTCACCATCGGTAATTATTAGATCAAGCGTCTCGACAACGCCGCCGGTTTTTTGATCCTTTTGTGTGATAAAGCGAAGACTCATCTGTCCATCCGTAAGTTTGTGGAGAAGGGAGTTGGCTTCCTCCTCGATTTCGGGGATGGTGTTTTCAATGATTAGGGCCTGGATGCCTTTCTTGCTAAAGCTAAAGGCAAGCTTGTCGTAAATCTCCGCCTCTTTTGCAATATCCTTTCGATCCTTAGAAAGCTCAGCCTTTTTCTCAGCAAGGTTGTTTAAGTTATCAATTCTTGCCTGAGCTGCCGACTTGCGGTTTATGGCATCTGTCTCAATTTCTCTTTTCTGTGCAAGCCTCTCCCCGGCAAGCCTGATATCCTCGGAGACGTCTTTTAGAGACGCGATCTCACCGGAAAGTATATTTATTTTCTTCTCGTCCTCTACCAGCGATTTTAGCTTTGTCTCTTTTTGTTTAGCCAGCGTTTTGGATGTGGTTTCGGCCATTTTGATGTTATTTTGGGCGTTTTCAAGGTTTGCCTTTAGCTGCTCATATATAATAAGCTCTTTGAGCCTTTCCTTTATCCTTAGGTGCTCGTCTTGCGAGTAGCCAAGTTTTTTGATTTCTGAGGAAAGGCGGGATAGTTTTGCCTGGCTCTCCTGGGCGTAAAGACTCTGGGACAACTTGAGGTTCTGCTCACTTAGCTGCCTTGAAATAGTTGCCGACTCGGCGGTTGCTTTATCAATTGCTTTGATTTTCTCGGTAAATGACCCTTCTTCAACCTTTAGCTTATCCTTACTTTTAACAGCTAAAGCTAAATCTTTACCTTTGGTTGTAAGTTGGTTGATATCTCTCTCGATACTTGAGGCCTCGGTCTTGGCTTTATCGATTTGCATGCGAAGCAAAGATATCTCGCTATCAAACTCGGCGTTTAATTTGCCACGATCATGCTCCCCGAGTGGGCGTTTACAGAGCGGGCATGAATCGCCATCGGTTAACATCCTGCGTTTTGTCTGCAAGTCATCCAGTTTTGCCTCAGCCGCTTTTGTTGACGCGTCAAGGCCGGCCTTTTTTTGCTGAAGCTCACCATATCTATCACGCATTGTGCTTAACTCTTGTTCTAATTTATCAAGCTCTTTTATTTTTGACCGGTTAGCGGAGAGCGCCGCCTCGATCTTTGGCTTTTGGGATAGTTCTTTTTCAAGTTCCATCTTGCGCTGTGCAAGGTGATTTATATTCGACTCGAGCGCGCTTCTTGCTTGTTCAATAGCAAATCTTAACTCGCCGGCCTGCCTTTCTAAATCGCTGTGCTTTTGCGCGGCAACTGAGAGCTCTTCTTCTTTTTTTCGAAGTTGCGCAAGTTCAAGGTAGGCTAAATCTATCTCGCCTTTTCTTCCAACCAGTTCGCGTGCTTTGTGGATGCTCTCCTCAAGAGCTTTGAGCTGTTCATTAATAGCCACAATATCTTCTTTTGTGTTGGCGCATTTTGTATTTAACTCGGTAAGGCGCGCCGCCTTCATATCATATACGGCCTTTTCCTCCCTTAGCTTGGCAAGAGCTTTTTCATCCTTCTTTATCTCGGATTGAATTGCCTTTAGCTCTGCTGCTGCTTTTTTAAAGTTCTCTTTGTAGATGGGGAGTTGCTCAATTTCCTGGTCTATATGGGTAAAGCGGCTGTCAATATCGTGTAAGCGATCAGTAAGTGCCTTTCTTTTTTCTTTGGCAAGCTCTTCAAGCTCATCGTAGATAGATAAACCAAGTATCTCGGAGAGTATCTCTTTTCGCTCATTCGCACTCTTGGTCATGAAGTTATCCGCACGACCTTGCATTATAAGAGCTGAATTTACAAAAGTTTCGTAATCCATCCGAAGCGTTTTATTGATTGTTTCTTGCGTTTTGTTTATGTTCTCGCCGGTAAGCGGCCGCGGACTATCTCCATTAAGCACCTGAAACTCGAGTTTGGGTACCCCGGTCTTTCCCTTACGCTGCCGGGCACGGATTACCCGATATCGCTGTCCTTCAAGATCAAAAGTAAATTCTACCTGCATGTTGGGCTCCCTGCGGTGGATAAGGTCATCAGTTCCAGTACCACGCTTATCCACCCCCCGCGCCCGTCCCCAGAGCGCCCAGGTGATAGCATCCAAAAGCGAGCTCTTGCCGTGCCCGTTTGGGCCGCAGAGGACAGCAGCGTGGATGGATGAGAAGTTTAGCGGCTCATCCATATATTTATAGCTCATGAAATTGGTTAACCTAAGTTCAACTGGTATCAAAATTGCCTTTCTCTAACAGAAATATTCTGCTGCCTATCGGTTATTAGATGCCTTCAGTATTATGCTACCAGTTGAAAGTAGAAAAATAAAAACAAAATTTAGCCAGGCGTATAATTATATAATCTATATAGTTATCACTTGATATTAATATGGTTTCCTAATTAATATCAATGCGCATAAAAAGCCGAGCTTGGTTGCGCCGTATGGCAAGGGACTGGGGTAAAGTACACAAATGAAGTAAGTTAGGACTCACAAGAAGTAGCATCTTCCTGTACTCTGTACGGAGCACCTACTTGAGCTTTACAAGGAATGTTTGCTTGCTTATAATGCTGGCCGTGCCGTAATAATAAAAGCGTTATAATATAAGAGTAAGTAAAGGTCTCATCGGTGAAGATAAAATTATCTCGTCACGCAAAGAGAAGAGCAAAGCTTTATAAGATTTCGGAATCTCTTATATACAACTATTGGAAAATATGGCATTGTCTCAGGGCAGACAGGAGATCATAAAAGAATTAGAGGGCATTAGGTTTCCGTTTAAAATTTTGGTCGGTATTGAAAATGATTAATAACGGTAATAACTTGTTATCCCGTGAAGAAGGGAAAGAAAAAATGAAAGTATATTATGATAAAGAGGTAGACGCTCTTTATATAAAGCTGGGAAATAAAAAACCTGAGGGAGTAATAGAGATTTCAGAGGGTGTTAATTTGGATACGACTTCTGAGGGCAAGATTGTTGGTTTAGAAATACTTGATGCTTCTAAAAAAATAGATATCAAAACAATCCTCTCTTATACGCTTGAATTAGATAAGGAGTTAACATCACACAAGACTGCCTAACACCCGTAATACCCTGTACCCTGGGACACATCCTTACACATTTATGTATTCCATATGTACTAATATGCAATGGCATATATGCTTGGCTAAAGAGCTATCCATAGGCTAGCCTAAACCTATGCCACGAGAAGCACGGCTTGGGTATGCCGGCCTCACATATCATATTATTTGCCGCGGTATTGAGCGAAAGGCGATCCTTATCGATGAGGGTGACTACCGCTACTTTATGCAAGCGCTTTGCCGCGTAGTTGCTTAAAGAGGCAGACGCGCTATATGCCTTCTGCCTTATGCCAAACCACGTACACCTCCTTGTCAAACGTAAGGACCGCCCTTGCAACATGTATGCGACGTCTTCTAACAAGCTATGCCGTCTATTTTAATAAGCGGTACAAAAGAGCGGGGTATCTATTTCAAAACAGGTATGCCTTAAGCTCTGGTGCAAAGCGGCCCGTATTTTCTTGAGCTTATCCGCTATATCCACCTTAATCCAGTTCGGGCCGGCATTGTCTCTGACATAGATAGCCTTGGGTCATACCGATATGCGGGATATGGCGCACTTATGGGAAGGAAAAGTACGGTAGCCGATGACGTAAATGATAGCAGAGCCTTCATGATCGATAAGCGCATTCTTGGGGATAGCAGCTTTGCAGCCGAGGCACGCAAAGGTGAGTATGAGAGCAAAAATATTGTGCTTAAATAGCAAATGCGTAAACGTGCAAGGATGCGTCCCAGGTGTATTGTTATGGAACAGAAAGGGCAAGAGGTGAGATGAAGGAGGCAATGCTGTCTATCACGTCTTAAAATCAGGTCGGGGCGAGAGGGAGGCAGAAGCGACAGTGCTTGATGGGGATAAGTTTAATAAGTAAAGAGCGTCCCCTTTAACGCTTTTGATCACTGGGCGCAAAAACATAAACCCAAAAATCCTTGGGCGAGGTACGCGGACGATGGAGTGGTGCATTGCCGGACGAAAACAGAAGCGGAACAACTCCTAAACGAGTTGATGTCAATGCCGATTTAAATCTGACCCCTTTCCGCCGATTTAAAATTGACCCCCCTTAGATTATGAGTTCACCTCCTTCTGCGGTGATGTGCCAGCTTTTCGTCTCTCTTTGAGCCGGTATGACTCAC
>JAJYQA010000003.1 GCA_021794835.1 Actinomycetes bacterium
AAATACCTCGATATGTCGGTAAGGGAGAAAGTATCAGTGCAAGCTGCGAAACCAGAGTCGACTCTGGTTTCAGTCTAGGGGTTGATCTTGAGGAACGTAATTTACAGAAAAATTGGGACTTGATCTGAATTATGGCTTGCTTATTATAAACGGTACCTGCCGCCGTTTATATCACCGTTTATTAATTTCGTTTTCCGATAATCAGATGAATCCATGGATTGGATCTCGAAAATCTTTAATTGGCGTATATGGCAAATGCTCCCCTCCAATCCAGCTTAACAAACAATAGTATATCGAACAGAAGTTCGTTTGCCATAAAAAGAAGAACATTATCCAGCATCCGCCTCAGCTAAATACGTCCTAAGCAGTGATTTAAAAAGCTTGCTATGGTTAGGTAGCTTCATATGTAGTAGCTCATGTACGATGACTTCCCGTCTGAAGCGGGCTGGTTGCTTAAGTAAATCGGTATCAAATGTTAAACGGCCGTGGCTTGAGCAGCTTGCCCACTTGCGGGACATTGATCGTATATGTATCTCTTTGGGCTCAACACCTATGCGGCGTGCCCAAGACAATACCTCTGATTTAAATATGCGGGCGGGTATGAGCTCTTCTAGCGGTTGGGGTAAATCTCGCCTTATTTTATCCAATTCTACCGACCCTTCTCTAATGTGTTCATGATGTGCTCTACGATTTCTGGTATGTTCTCCGCACCTAGCTCTTTGAGATAGCTGTAAAGTGCGAGGCGTACTTGCCGGGATTGTTTGTCGCTGGTTCGCCAGTATGGGTACTTTTCAAGCGTCTGATCAACTTTACTCATAACGCCATGTGCCTGCCCAGGCGCTATACCTGACTGCTTAAGAAGCCAGAACACTGTGAACGCCGCCACAGAGACATCTGCTTCTGCCTGCTCGCGCTCCGCCTCGATCATTTCATGGGTTATATCTTCAAGTTTTTTAAGGACGACCTCGGTTGCTTCTTGTCTTTCTTTGAATAACTCCGCTATAGCTTCCGCCCGCTCACCAATAGATAGTAGATATGGTTTCGCAAGACCCTCGTTTGATACCTTTTGTTGGATGCTTTTAAGCAGGTTAAATATCTTAACTGTATCTGATTGGTGGCTTTCGGTGATTTGTTTTAAGGTTTTCGGTGTAATCTCATAAACTTTAACAGTCTCGCGGATCAACCCCGCTTCTGTATATTCCTGGACTAAGCGTGCGGTTTTGCGGGCCAAATCTCGATCGGTTGGCGGCCCGGCTTCATAAGCTGCTCTAACCGCCCCGTACATATCCGCAAGCAACTGGTAATCAGCCATAAACTCACGCAAAAACGGGTCGGGCGAGATAATCTCATACAGATCTTCAAGTTCTTTAAAGAAGCGGTAAAACTCATGGCGTTTTTCCTCGTCAATAAATGCATTGAGTGCGGCCTCTGCTGCTTTATCCGCCACCTTACCCTTGACGATCGGCAGATACTCGGTTTTACCCAAGGTCATTAAATCATCAAATCGGTTTCTTAAAAGATCAATTCCCTGGACGGTGGCTTCAACGTCTTTCGAATCAAATGCGAGCGCCTTTTCAAGATTATCGAAAATGCCAACGAAATCAAGGACGAAACCGCCCGGCTTATGTTTGCCGAACTCATCCTCGTAGGGGCGATTAACGCGGGCGATAGCCTGCAAGAGGACATGGTCGCGCATCGGTTTATCCAGGTACATACAGTAAAGAACAGGCGCATCGTAGCCGGTCAAAAGCTTTTCGGTTACAATCAAAATTCTTGGCATTTTATCGGGATTAATAAAATCTTTGCGGACTCGTTTTTCTTCATCTTCGGATATATAGTAACGGGTAATCTCAGGCGGATCATTTTGGGCCTGGCTGATAACGACTTGCGAGAATTCTGTTGGCAGGTATTTATCAAGTGCTTCCTTTAAGAGGCTGCATGCTTCTCTATCCACCCCGACAAGAAACGCTTTGTATCCCATAGGCTCGACAGTCTCCGTGTAGTGTTTTGCGACATACTGGGCAACCATCTGCACGCGGTTGCGGTTCTTAAGCATGTTGCGTAATGTCACCGCTTTTTCTAGTACGCGATTTAAATCATCAAAGTCGCTCACACCCTCCGCATCAGCCAGATCAAGAAACTCTTTCTCAAGCACCTCGCGGTCGACTCTAAGTTCGTTGGGGGCAAGCGCGTAGTAAAGCGGCACAGTCGTGCCGTCCGTGATAGACTCGGCGATGGAGTATTTATCGAGGTACCCTTGCGGGTCGTCTATGCCGAACACCTTAAACGTGCCTTTGCCGTGTGCGGTTTTATCAATCGGCGTTCCCGTAAAACCAAGATACGTGGCGTTGGGTAGCGCACCCATCAAGTAATTGCCAAGATCGCCGCCCGTTGTGCGGTGCGCCTCATCCACCAAGACAAATATGTTAGAGCGGCTATTTATATTTGCCGGGATATCGTCAAACTTGTGGATCATCGAGACAACCAGTCCCCGGGTATCCTGGGCGAGAATTTCGCGCAGGTGGCGCTTGCTCTCAGCAACTGTGATGTTGCCGATACCAAGCATTGCCGCAATATTTCCAAAGAGTTGGGTTTCAAGTTCGTTGCGGTCAACCAGCATCAGAACAGTCGGGTTTTCAAAGACAGGCTCTTCAATTAGCCGCTTTGCAATTGTGATCATCGTGTACGTTTTGCCCGAGCCCTGCGTGTGCCAGATCAATCCCCGTCGCTTCGTGCGATCAATCGCTCTGCCCAGCGCGCGCTCGACCGCCCTCATCTGGTGCGGACGCAGGATAACCTTGGCCAGTTCATCATCCTTGCGGGTAAAAAGAATGTAGTCGCGCAGCACGCGTAGGATTCTCTCAGGCGCAACGAACGCTTTCACCAGCGTTTCAAAATCTTTTCCGGCGGTCTCCTCCTTCCAGTTAAAGAGATTTTTGTGAGCGGTATTCCACGTTGCGCCGTAATAATACTGGACGAGATGAGTAAGGCCGAATACCTGCATGATTGCCAAAAGCTCGGCACCCTCACGATGGTAGCGCCGTACCTGGTCAAGCGCATCGGCAATGCCCTCTATTTTCTTTGCCGACTTGGTTTCAATTAAAAGCACCGGGATGCCGTTTATCAAAAAGACAATATCCGCCCGGATAGTGGTAACGCCGTTTGAGAAGCGAAACTCATCGGTGACGTGAAACGCGTTACGATTGCTCTCATCAAAATCAAGCAGGCGGACGTTTCGCTCGCGGCTCTCCGCCTCAACAAAGACCGTTTTGAGGCCCCGCAAAAATTCCCATGCCTCAAGATTGCCCTCGATATTCGGTGAAACTCGGATCAACCTTTTCGCCACATCTTCGGCTTGCTGATAATCTGCAACCGCCGGGTTTAAGTCCTGCACCTTATTGACAAACACATCCCAAAGGATGGGGCTGCTCTCTCCCCTACGCAGCCGAAGCGCCTCATCTCGGTCGATATACTTCCAGCCGACCTCAGTTGAGTAGCGGATTAACGGGTTTTGGACTGCATATCGCTCGCTACCGAGGTTGGACATCCCCCGGCTTCTCTAACTGAAGAATTCGCTTTATTTGCTCTTTGAGAAGGGGCACCTTGTTCTCGATAATGTCCCATACAATTGACTCATTTATGCCGAAGTATTCATGTGCTGCAATATCTCGAAAGCCGGCTATCTTTCGCCATTCTACTTCAGGATAGCGATTCCTATACTCGTCGGGGATGTGTTTAACCGCCTCGCCTATTACTTCTAAATTACGCAATACAGCATCGTACACCAGCTCGTTGGAAAGAAACTGCTCTAAAGTTTGCTCCTTTGTATAGCGCAATATTTTTTCGCAGGATTGCAGGATATCGTCTAAAAAGAGGCGATAATCACGCGACATATAAAAGCTCCTTCTCAACATACGGTCGGATACGTGGTTTAAGCGCATCGTGAGTTACTAAATCGACAGATCGACCTAAAATATCTTCAAGAAAGAACTTTAACTCCATATAACCATCAAACGAAGGCGTCTTGCTAAACTCAACCAGTATGTCTACATCGCTTTCCGGCCCAGCTTCGTCCCTTGCCACCGAACCAAAAATAGCAAGCGATTTTACATCGAATTTGGCAAGCTCCTGTTTGTGCGATTTTAGGATTTGCAGCGCCTCATCACGCCTCATATTTCACCTCTATTAGGTCTTTAACTCTGATTTTACCCGTCATCAGGTAGTGCAGCAATGTTTTGAACAGAGCTTCTAGTGCTCGCTTGCGGTTTTCTTCCCATGTGGCCGGGATATCTCCATTAAAACCCTGGCATGCCAAACCAGCTGCTGGTTAGATTGGCCGGTGCCTGGCAGCTGATTTTTTATGCAATCAGGCACCTGATTAATTAAAAATGGCGACTAAAAAATGTAAAATCTATTCGAAATAGCACTTCGCTGATGTATCATGGATAATAGCCGGTCAATCTTTTGGAGTGAATTATTTCATGCAGATTAGTAAAAAAGAAATTCCGATTATAAAGTCGGGACTTGAAATGAAAAAGAAGACGCTAAGTTTTAAGCTAAAGCAGTATAAAGAGCGTTTAAAGAAATTTGAAGAGAAGTATAACATGTCTACCCGTGAGTTCCTAAAGAAGTATAATGCAGGGGAACTTGGCGATGAGGCCTACCTTCTTGAGTGGGAATACCTTGCCGAAGCGGCTAACTTGACTAAACGTGAGCTTAAAGAGATAGAGAAAATTAGTCTATGAGAGCCTACTTTCTTCAAGTCCAGGATAAATTATCCGAGATTGCCCCGATAATCTCCATTGCTGAAATAGATTTTGAAGAAGACGAACTTTTAGGAATCGCGTCCATTAAAGGAAGGCTAACCTTTATCGATGGCTCTACTCTCGATTTTTCAGAAAAGCTCTTAAAAGACAGACGCCGCTACCGCTTCCATTACATGGATGCCAAGAAAAATCTTATCGTTCGCTGGGACAATGTCCCCCACTATCGACACCTACCAACGTTCCCATCTCATAAACATGTATCCGGTAAAGCAGAGGCTGCAGAATCCATAAGCCTAATCGGCGCTTTAAATGAGATTGCTCTTATGGTTAAAATTTAATTGTAAATTCTAGGACGTTCCTCTAAATTCTCCATATTCTTTAAAACAGCTCTATCTGTATGCCTCTGAACACTAGGATTGCCCTTCCCGGTCGAATTATCTCATATATGATTCTATCGAACATACCAGGGACGAAAGAGAGGTCTCTTGCGGTATTTTTATCTTTAAACATCGCCCTTCTCTCGTCCTGGCTTATTACATGTTGGATAAGTTCATGGGTATTAGGTCTTGGATCCCTCGTCATAAGGTTAGCGTTTTTAGGTATGTCAACTATTTTATGAAATTGCAGCTTGTATATTTTTGGGTATTTGGGCTATATGGAGAAGCATCCCAGTTTATATATGTTTTCTATACGCTACTAGGATAAGCGGCCCGGTTATACCTTAACTACAAAACTATGTGCTTGCATTGTCCGCCGCTTGCTCCTTGCGCATCTGACACCAAGCATTCAAACCAAGCTTGCTAACGGTTATAAGCAATAAGGCAATAACTGGTGCTAAGAAAGTCGCTGATGCTCCTAGCACAGGCGCAATCGTGACAGAAATTACGCCTACAAGATAAGCATGGCCTGGTTTTAGCTCCGCAAGAAGCTTCTTTCGGTCTTCCTCGTACCTACTATCGCCGCATAAGAAAGCTTCTAGCTCGTTCCATAATTTATCTAAATAGAGTTTACTGCTTCCTTGAGCTGCCCCAAGGGGGAAAGTATTTCTGGGCGAAGCTGTTAGCCATTTTGATGCTGCCTCTTCGGGAGAATCACTCTGCTTAAGTAATTCTTGTACTAACGTTTTTTGATAATCAGGGAGAGAATCAATCCAACTTTCGGGGTCACGTCGAAAAAGATCATCAATGCTACTCATCTAGATCATCCCCAATAAATATTCCGCAGATATGGCATGCGTTGTTTGATGAAGAGTATGAGGATCGACACCGCCAAGCGATATGCCTCCGCCACCGCCAGGCGCATAAGATCCAATCAATACTGCAATTAAAGACAAATCTTGCATTCGAAAAATTGGACTTCCAGATTGGCCAGGACGAGTCTGAATGTTAAGCACAACATGCTTTGATTTTATGCCACTGGCTTCAATTAAAACTCTAGCACCAATTTCAGTAATTTGCTGTGTGAGTACCATCCTACCAAAATCAGCATGCGGAAAACCAAAAGTTGCAACATTCTCACCGATATCTACGTGATCCGTACCGGCTATATTTATATTTGAGCTTGCATCTATTTCCGCTGACAAAATGCAGAGATCGCGGAATGGGTCGGTTGCCTCAATCTTTACAGGCATTTGCTGAACTGCAGTATTGGTTGTATCTTGGTATTCAGATAGAGATTCCACTTTTGACAAAATAATTACAAGGTTGGTGTCATCTTGGCTTGTTACATGTGACGCTGTTACAAATTTACCAGCTTTCGGCAGTAGAAAGGCTGTCCCCAATAAAGAAACACCCTTCGGCGTAATACGACCAACAGCAAAAACCACACGTCCTATTAGTGAAAACGGCATATTTATCCTCCCCTCCTTGATTATTTAAAGGCAGTTTGCAACGTTTTGTTTACCATATCCAACCTACTAACCCTACCATCTATTAATTTTATCAGCCCAAGTTCAACATTAGCTAAAAGCCTGTCCCTAGCAATATCAGACCACTGACCGCTGGGATGTTCTTCCGTATAGTCCAAATACTCAAGAATGTATTAAATTCTTTCAGTTAAAAGAATTTAGAGAATATGGAAACGTCCCAGCTTGGGCCAGCTTGGGATCAAATTCAGTAAGCTCCTATTTGTGCGATTTTAAGATTTGCAGCGCCTCATCACGCCTCATATTTCACCTCTATTAGGTCTTTAACTCTGATTTTACCCGTCATCAGGTAGTGCAGCAATGTTTTGAACAGTGCCTTTGAAAGCCGCCGCCCGCCGTTCCTAGAAATTAGATAAGGAATTTTCTTGCAGCCATGCTGCAATGCCCTCAATGCCCAACCTGACCAAAGGATCGACAACTTTTAGTGCAAGTTCAACAACCTCTTCAGCCGATGCCCGAACGCTAAAACCATTTCTTTCAAGAAAGATAAAAGCCGCTGCGGTTCCGGTTCGCTTGTTGCCATCAACAAAAGGATGGTTATTTATAAGAGAATGCATAAGCGCGGCTGCCTTATTGAAAATAGTTGGATATGCATCATGCCAGCTATTTGACACAGGGTCATAAAGAGTTTGCTTAGGTCTTCCAACCGCGGACTCCAACCTGTGCATACTTAAAGGGTCCAGCGTTGGATATGAAGTTAACTCACCGTGACGAAAGGAAAGGTCTACCTGCTCAAGATGGATCAATAAAATATCATCAGACGATAGATAGTTAATGTTTTGCAAGCTCTCTCCATGCAGATGCATAACGGGTGGTTACAGTATCAATTGCTTTCTTTGTCTCTTTTGATACCTTGGGTTCAAGCTCTACGCGTTTGCTATTTATTTCCTTACGAATTACATCCGATTTTTTTATTGCCATATTGGTTCACCATTTTTAATTATCGTCTTTAAACAGTAAAAAAGCAACTTTTAGGCTACAACCGCTTATTTAAAATAGGCCACTGCCTTTAAGTTTTTATTTTGGGGACCGCTCCTCTGACCTAAAAAGCCAACTCTTTTATATAAAATTATAAAAGAATTTTACAATCTTGAATTAATTCCCTGGCTTCCTATTAAGCCTTTAACTCTGATTTTACCCGTCATCAGGTAGTGCAGCAACGTTTTGAACAGAGCTTCTAGTGCTCGCTTGCGGTTTTCTTCCGCCTCGATTTTGCGATCGACTGTTTGGAGAATGTGGGCAATTTCTTGTTGCTCGGGGAGGGGTGGGAGTGGAACGCGATAATTCTCGACAACGGCTTTGGGTACTCTTTGTCTACCAGTAGTACCTTCCATTTTACCAGCTATATCTTCTCTAACCTTAGAAACTTTAAGATAACAGAACAAGTACATCCTATCTAGTTTATCAGGTTGTGCTTTAAGTGGATAAACCTCAGTAGTCGCATATGCATAATTAGTTGGAATATCTACAATGCCTTGCTTTCCGTTCTCAAAGGAAGGGGTAATCTTTGCTAGTAAAATATCACCATTTTCACAATAGACTCCACTTTTTATTTCTTCTGCCCTCTTGGAAATGTAGCCTGTGTTAAACTCGCTGCCACTAGGTATCAATTCCATCGGTATAAACGGGATTTGATCGCCAGATAATTTGAGGTTCCTCGGTTTTCGCGTAAATTCGACCAGTTCTTCTATTCGGCCCACATACCAATACTCCGGCACGGGGCCGATTTCGGTTTCCTTGAGAGGTACGTTATCAACCTGGTCGTAAGGGACTGGGCCGTAAGTAAAAAGATGGCGCATCAGCGATTTTTTCAGCTCCCGCGCAGCATCAATAACCTTCCCCGTCTTCCCAATCCCCCGCTGAATAGCATTCAGCACATATGCAATCTTTGGCTGCTCATCCAATGGTGGAAAGGGAATCATATAATTTTCAAGATCGGGCTTTTGAATACTTGGTAACGTAGTTTTTGCATACTCCCCGGATAACGGTTTCAGCGTCAGATAGTGGAATATGTATTGAATATCTAGCTGTCTCCTCCAATCCAAGTAAAAAGTAGTGTCAGAAGGCCAAGACGGTTCTTCTGCTAACCATGCAAAGCCAGCCTTACCTTTTCGACCAATGATAATCGTTGGAAAATCAACAAGTGATATATTTGTATGATCGTATACGCCACCTGAACCGATGACTGGGATAGACCCTCGAGTTTTTGGTTTTGCCTTACCATACTTGATATCTGCGATATCCCCTAATTTTATAAGAGACCAATCCTCAGGCAAAGGCCCCAGCTCGGTCATCTTAAAGCCTGGTCCAAGTTCGCTGTTTTCTCTCTGCTCCAATTTCTTAATCGGCTCATTCACCTATCAACACCCCAAGACCAAGCTTTGCCAAAACCTCATTAAGCTCTCTATCTGCCTCAGCGCGTTCTTCATCAGCTTCTTGCAAGAGCACCATTGCCTCCTCTGGTGGCAAAACTTCTTCTTTGCCGTTAGTGGCTACATAGCGGCTTGGGCTAAGGTTATAATCGTTGCGAGCGGCTTCTTCTTTTGAGATGATCGCCGAGACGCCTGCTGAAGCTTTCCAATCAAGATAAAGCCCGCTGATATGTTCGATATGTTCATCGGCCAGGTAGTTCTTCGGCCTGCCTTTGGCAAAAAGTTTGCTTGCATTGATAAGAAGCATCTCGCCGGGATGTTGCTTTGCCCTATTGATAACCATAATTATCCCCGGCGCTGATGTATTATAGAAAAGATTTTCAGGCAATAGAATTACCGCTTCTACTAAGTCGCGCTCGACAAAGCTTTTGCGGATGTCTCGCTCGCGGTTTGCGCCAACATTGCCGCTTCCCCGCGATACAGCGCCGGTATCCAAGACAATGCCGATCTTGCCGCCTTCCTTCAGCGATGCAAACATATGCTGCACCCAGCCCCAATCGGCACTTGATTGCGGGGGTATCCCAAAACTAAACCGCCCGAAGGTATCGTGCTCATATGTACTTATAGGAAAGTTTTGATTCCACATGGGATTGGCAGTAACTATGTTAAACTTGCGCAAACCACCGTCTTTCATAAATGCCGGATGGTTCATGGTGTCGCCGATCGCAATTTCCGACTCCATATCATGGATGAACGTGTTCATCCTGGCGATGGCAAAAGTTGCCGGGTTGATCTCCTGCCCGTAAAAACGCAGAGGCGCGATATCATCAGGGATAATTTTGCGCCCGTTGCCGTTCATTACGCCGTATTTATCCCTGAACCTTAAATACGCCTTGATAAGCAAGCCCCCCCGAGCCGCAGGCCGGGTCGTAGATTTCATCTCCCGGCTTTGGATCAAGAATGTGCGACATCAACACGCTTACCTCGCGCGGCGTGTAAAATTCGCCCGCGCTTTGCCCCTGCCCCTCGGCAAATTTACGAAGCAGGTACTCGTATGCCCTTCCAAGGATATCAGGCTCTACATCATCGGTACCTAACCGGTACCTCGATAACACCTGGATAAGCGCGCGCAACTGCTCATCGGAAAGTATCCTCTGCCCCGCAGCCGTTGCGTTAAAATCTCTTACATCTATAACGCCTATAAGCTGCTGATTATGCCGAGAAACCGCCTTGACCGCATCAAAGAGATACTCACCCAGGCCCGTCGTCCTTTTAGCGATATTCTCCCATCGTGCCTCCACCGGTATATAGAAGCGCACAAGATTATGATCCTTATCAATATCCGAGAGCTGCAAACCGTATTCTAATCCCAGGTATTTAACCTCATCCTCAAATACATCGGAGAGCCTTTTAAGAAAAATTAACGGCAAAATATAGTCTTTAAACTTAGGCGCGTCAATGGCCCCACGGATCACACACGCGGCATCCCAAAGCCAGTTTTCAAGAGTTGTTAGATCGAGTTTATTGTTTGGGGCCACCAATACAGTCCTCCTTTTGCCGGCAACAATGATCGCAATATTGATTTAGAGATAAGTTAACAAGCGAATGTATATATAATACTATATTGGCGATTGGTTATCCTAATGGTTTATGAAACAACGTCCATACGTGATCAAGCCACTCTCCTACCCTCACCAGCCAAGAACTCATCAATCTCCCTCACTCTATCCACCGCCCTGATGCTCTCCTCGCTCTC
>JAJYQA010000030.1 GCA_021794835.1 Actinomycetes bacterium
CTTTTCTTGAGCCATCGTTATTCCTCCTATAATAGTAGTGTCGTAACTTCTATTCTTGAGGAACGGTGGCTCATTTTCAACCCATCTTTAAATGAACCTTTTTACAGAATTATATGGGCGCGATCATGATAGTTTTTGAAAAAGACAAACGTTACATTACATTGGCGGATATAAAATATGTAGTATCCCATCAAGAAACGTAAGATTATTGACTCTACTATTAAAACTTTAAATATTGATAGGAATAAGGTTGTATTAATATTGATAGATTTTCAAATACAAGCAGAGTTGGCCGGGAAAGATTGGACAGCGATATAAGTGATAAAGCTGCTCTAAAATGAAGGCTAGAAAGGAGCAGCAAAATGACAAAATGACCACAAAGAAATCACACCTAGCCACATTTAAGGCAAAAGTAGCACTGGAGGCCGTCAAGGTAAGCAGACGCTAACAGAGCTCCCACAGAGGTTCCAAGTATATCCCAACCAGTAAACGCTAATTAAAATAATATTTCTCAAAAATGTACTTATTGGTGAAAGATCGTATGATGCTTTTACTTATAAGTGCATTCTTAGTTTGGATGAAATACCAACCTAAGACATATGGTTTTATTTTGTAAGTTCCTAGCAGTACGCCTTAAGGAAAGCAAATAAAATGAAGAAAGGTAATTTATCAATGAGTGCAATTAAGAGTCCCACACCTTCAACTCATCCATCAGTTTCTGTCCGTATTCCATTAGCTCTTCTTTGCGCTCAAGCAAGTCGTCGCGGGTCTTGATATACTCGGCAAGGGCGGCTGCCGGGGTTTGGGCCTCGGTTAGGTTTGGGTTTCTGGTTCTTACTTCTTCACCTGTAGCCTCAATGTTGATGTAGGCGACAAAGTAAGCACCGGAGAGGGCATCCATTATCTCATCTTTTCTTATCTGCTCTTTAAGCTTTGCCGGCGCCTTAACGCGCGCCCGAACCACGGCATCATTTAGATCGGCCCTCTCGCAGGCGGCGCACACTTCTGCTGTGGGGTCATCTGTCTTGCACTCGACATCTATCGTGACGAAGCGGCGGGCCGGGGCTTTTATAAACTCGTAGGTGGCTGCGCCGCGCGTAAGGTTTACCAGGCAAAAGCCCTTATCCTCTTTCTCTTCGCCGAAGTCTACACGGTCTATGCTTCCTGAATAGATAAGGTGGGGGTACATGCCCTGGCTTAAATCTTGAAATTTATGAATGTGACCTAAGGCGACGTAATCAAATTCGGGCCGCTGCAGGATGCTTGGCAGAACTGTTATCTCATGTCCGGCTAGAATACTTCTGTCTTCACATCCCACGGTTGCGGTTGAGATGCTCAAATGCGCGGTAAGTATCGCCGGGATGCTTTTATCGACTTGCCTGGCCAGATCATCGATAAAAGTCTCAACCGTTCTTACCATAAGCTCATTTAGCTCGGTCAAGGTTTTGTCTTTGTATTCGATATCCTGCTCTTTCAGGCTTGCGATAAGTCGGCTTCGCGAAAAATGGGGGAGGGCTGCTACTTGAACCGTCCCCTGTTTAGTGGTGATGGTAAAAAGTTCGGGCTGGCGCGCAACATAGACGCCGTCGATTTCCAGTGCATCATAGACCGCCATCGAATGCGCCTGCGCCTGCATGTTGGGCAGGTCATGGTTTCCAACCAGAAGTACCACTTTAATATCTGCCTTAACCAGGCGGCGGATTATCCTGGCAAACTCACGCTGCAGTGTTGGGTTGGGCTTCTGATTGCGGAAGGCATCCCCGGCAAAGACGACCAGGGCGACATCGCGCTTAATCGCAGTATCTACCATAAAGTTAAGGGATTTTAAAAAATCGATTACCCGTTGGTTAAGCCCCGTCTTGGAATCAATGCGGCCATAATTTTCCATTCCCAGGTGAAGATCTGCAAAATGAATGGTTCTTATTGCTTTAGTCAAAGATGATCTCGTCATCGCCAAACACCCTTGCTTTTAGCCCATCCACGGTTTTTCGCCGTTCGATCTCATCTAAGATGATGCCCGAGCCAAGCGAGATCTCGCTGCAGAATTTGCCGTAGTCTTTGGCGTCGATTACAACCGGCATCGGAAGGGCAAAACCGGTCAGCAAAAACTGCCTTGGCTCAAGGTTGTTTATTAAAACTTTTAGTGTTCCCTGGCTGGGAAGGCCGGTAAGTACTGCGTTGATATCCCGCTCATCGCCAAGGTCTCCAATAATGCGTGTGCCAACCTGCGAGAGCACCTCGTCGTCTATGCCGCTTGGCCGCTGGTCGATTAAAAGCAGGACCATGTTGTACTTTCGCATCTCACGGGCAATCGTGCCAAAGGTTGTTTGCCGGGCAACTTGCGGGTCAAGAAACTTGTGCGCCTCCTCGATGGTCACAACCAGGGGTTTTGGACCATCGACTCCTTCGGCTCTCGCACTGTCAGTTTTATCCACATAAAGCTTATGCAGTCTGCGCGTTAGTATATTCGCGACCAGGATATAGGCGAGCATCGAGTTGTAGCGGCCAAATTGAAAGACGATGTGCTTGCCGTCCTGGATAAAGTCCATAATACGGTTAACTGTGTCGTCGGCGACTTCTTTTCGGATAAAGGGAAGCTTCTTTAATCTATCCAGACAGCGGCGAAGCTTGTTTAGGGCCTGCTCGTTTACCTTTAAATCCTCGACAACTTGGGGAAAATCATCGATATCCATATCTAAAAACCTGGCAAGCCACCTGTCCTCGCCCCACTTATCCGAGAGGCGGTACATCGTCTCGATCCCGGCCTGAGTCAAGCCCAGCTCGCCTGCGGCAAGCTCAAGGTCGGCTATCTCAATTGCGCCGTAGGGAATCTGCACGTCGTAGTCGGCCCGGATTTTTCTATAAAGCGGTGAGTTAGAGTCAACTGTAAAAATTGCAACTTTGCTCCCCAGAAGTTGCTTAAGACTCGGGTCATCGATACCGCCCTCGTTGGTTGCACTCCAGCCGTATTCATTGTGCATGTCAAAGACAAGGTTTATCGCCATGTCGCTTTTAATTAAGTAGCCCAAGACCATGCGCGTCAGGACGCTTTTGCCCGAGCCGCTTTTGCCAAATATCGCGTTGCTTCGTTTGCAGAATCTCTCCAGGTTAAGGCAAACCGGCACATCCATAAAAATTGGCGAGCCTATCTCGGGGTTGGTAACCGCAGGCGAGCCAAAGATAAGCGAGACGTCTTCAGCCGATGCCTCGCAGACGGGGGAGAAGTGCGGCGGCACGGTGGTCGAGGGCCGTGGCCTATCTAAGTCGGTCGGGTTTTGCGCGGTGATAAGCATTGGCTGCACCGAGAGCTTGTAAAATGTGTTTACCCCGGCGTGCACTTGTCTTGCAAAATCATCGCTTGGCGGGTTAAGAAGAATATCCTCGTTTGTTGCCTCAAGCGAGACATCTTTCAATAAACAGAAGAACTTGTTCTCCTTACCGTCGACGATGACCAGGCGACCGACCGAGATTCCCTCAACGTTTATGTCTTCGTTTAACTTTGCCTCAAGGCCGGATAGAAGCGAGCCTGATATGAGTTTTCCGATCTCCTGCACTTTACTCGCCATCGCTTATTCTCCTGATGATACTTCTTGCCTTCTCATACTCGTCTTTTAAAAGCTGCGCTATTTCTTGCCCTGCCCGAACGAGAAACGCTCGGTCGCCTTCACGCTCGGCACAAGCCAGGCGGATTGAAGCCGCGGCTAGCTCCTCGATAGGTAGCCCGGGTAAAGCATTTATGCTTCGGATAAATTCCAAGTCCTCAGTTAAATCAAGCACCTCTTGTTTTTCGCAAGGATAGACGAAGCTGTGAATCCTTGGCGGGAAGGGGGGAAGATATGCTCTGGTATATCCGGCATCGTTAAACCCAATAATTGCTGCCTCGAACTCGATCTTTAAAAACTCGGCGATCTGTGGCTGTCTCTTAAAAAGTTCCGTGCGCTCAATCCCAAAGGCTACCGCGCGTCGGCTCGGGTCGATACTCGTCTCATGTACATTGTAGACAAGACCGTAGATTGCCATACCCTGGCTTTCGGTTTTAACAAAGCTTCCAAAATGCGGAGGGTTATCAAGGCCATCGGCCTGCGCCAAAAACCTGGTTGTGTAGACTTCGATTATCTCTCCAATTCGCTCGGACATTTATACAAAGCCTCCTTTTTTGCGAATGGCTTTGCGGGACTCAATCACCGGGGAACCCTGCCTTATTAATGCCTGTAAAACTAGTTGGTCAAACATGTTTTTATCTGCCTGCTTTACGACAGCCTGCTCGTGTGCCTCGGCCACCGCGATAGGATAGCCAACTCCTTTGCTCGCTTGGTCAAGGCAGATGCTATGTACCAGCTCTACCGTAGCCGGGTCATGGGCCACCCAGCCCGGCACCTCGATGCGGGCGATCTCTTTGCCCATATTTATATAGAAAAAATATATTTTTTCCTCGCCGTAATCCTTCAGGATTTTTGATATACTCCCAAAGAGCGAGGACCGCTCACCGAATTGAAGGAGCTGGCGGAACAGCCCAGCATCCGTGATTCCATCTATCTTAGCACAGGGAAGGGCCCCATCAAAACCCGCCGCTTTGTACGGGCAGTTATCGCAGTCAACTGGGTCGCTTGGGCAAAGACTCACCTTTAGCGAGTTTACGACATCGCTGCTCCCCGGCGAGCTTATGTATCCGGCTACCGGCACATTAGATATTTTGCCGGTGGATATAAGTTGCATGAGAGAAATAAATGATTGAAGCTTTAGGTCATCGGTGCCAAGCCCCTCCAGTATGCCCGGCTCTGTCTCAAGGCTCCAGAGGATAAGCGTGCCGTCGATTAGCGCGACCGCCGGCTTTGCTTCACATCCCTCAATCATATTAGTAAGCGCATCGGACTCCATTTTCTGCCGAAGCGCCGCAAGCACCCCGCCGGATACCTCGCGTTCCTTGCCGCCGAAACGACGCATGATATCTTTTTCCTCAAAAAAAAGGCTCGGCTCACTTTCAAGGCGGTACCCCAGGTAATCCCCATAGCTTATCTCAACTTTGCCGATGTTTATCAAAAAAGCGTGGTATGGGCTGTGGCGGTCGGGGTTTATCTGCGAACCATCCGTTGAAAGAATTGTATAGGAGCCGGGGCACGCAGTTGGGAGATGCGACGCAAACGGGTGCTCTCCGGTCGGCATGGCAACCAGCCAGGATGTTGATGAGCGGCTAACTTTGTTTACAAACGCCTCAACGTTATCCGAGACCAGGTTAACCTGCTCGCCGGCAATGCTAAAAGCCTCCGCTATGCCCCGTATCCGGTCTCTTTGATGTTTGCTAAGTGCTTTTATTTGCAACTGCAATTTGTTTAAATCCAGCAAGCGGTATCACCTCTAATTATTACAAACCCGAACAACCGTTCGATACAATTGTAACAGAAGGATTTGTGGATGGGAAGGGCAAAAGGAAAGGATTAGATGGCAGAAGTCGGGAGTCATAATATAATCAAGCTTTTAATATGATACGCCTTGTAGATAAATTGGAGTTGTAATAAACAGACTTTTAATTATTCCTAATAGGCTATAAAATAAAGAGCACACACTACTAATTCCCTTAGGAGGATTATGCAGAATTCCACTTTGCCAGTTGCGATAAACGAATCACACAAACTTTATCGCTCAAAGCTACTTATTAACACAGCTAAAACTTGTGAATGCCCAGAAAATCATTTAAACTGTTTGACTGCAAAAGAATGGCTAAAAAGTCAACTTGGTGTTTGGCAGTTTGTCTATGAAGGTCGTGACATCCGAAAGAAAGACTTGCATCCTGCTACCTTTCCAATTTCCTTAGCAAAGAAAGTTATTCAGTTGTTTAGCCATGAAGGAGAACTTGTACTTGATCCATTTGTAGGTAGTGGTACCACTTTGTTAGCTGCTCAAGATTTAAATAGAAACGCTGTCGGATTTGACTTGTCTGAAAAATATATTGAACTTTGCAAAGATCGGCTTGGCCTCGAAACCCTTTTTAACACTTCTCAACAAATAGCTATTCAAGATGATGCCCTTCATATACCGGATTACCTGGAGCCCGAAAGTGTTAAGCTTATCTGGACCTCGCCACCTTACGCTAATCTATTAAATCGGAAACGCAAGAACAAGTCTCGTCGAGTCCGTAATAACGAGCAGTATATGAAGGTTGAGCAATACTATACTCGCAAGACCCCCGTGACCTTGGCACCATGCCACTAGAAGAGTATACGCAAGCCATGGGCGATATTTTTGAGGCTCTATTACCACTACTTAAAGTGAAAGGCCATTGTGTTATCAATGTCCCTGATATGTGGTGGGAGAACGAAAGAATAACCATTCACGTGGCATTGATTGAAGAACTCAGGCGTCGAGGCTACGAGTTGCGAAATACCATAATATGGGATAGAACAAATATTGTAAATCAGATTGGAATTTTTGGCTGGCCTAGCAATTACATCACAATGGGCACAACTTTCGAATATCTGCTTGATTTCTGGCGACCTCCGCTTACAAAGGAGACCGACAATAATGGATCAGCCTCAACCCGACATGGCTCGTCTACCACACCCGCGATTTTCGCCACCCCGAAATTTGGGAAAACTATAGGCTAAGAGCATTTAATCCGATTTTGGGGGTGATCTTTATGGCATACATTGTTCAGTTTAACCAGGTGGGTAAGGATGATGTACCATTAGCGGGCGGCAAGGGGGCGAATTTAGGGGAGATGACGAGGGCAGGCCTGCCCGTTCCGCCCGACTTTATCGTGACTTCGGATGCCTATTTTGCCTTTTTGGATGCCGCAGCCCTGCGCGATAAAATTGCCCAGGTTCTAGCCAGCCTGGACTATAACAACAACCAAGCTCTGGATAGGGTATCTGATACCGTAAAACACCTAATTACCTCAGCGGATATGCCAAAAGATATCGCAAATGATATAAAAAAGGCGTACCGGGACCTATCCGGACAGGTGCCGGCTTTTGTCGCCGTTCGCTCCTCAGCGACTGCGGAGGACCTTCCCAAAGCATCCTTTGCCGGGCAGCAGGTGACGCTTTTAAATGTAAAAGGCGAGGATGCAGTAGTTGATGCGGTAAGGCGGGTATGGGCCTCGCTTTTTGAGGCGCGGGGTATCTTCTATCGCCACGAGAAAGGGTTCGACCATTTTAAGATCGGCATCGCGGTTCCCATCCAAAGGATGATAGAGTCGCAAGCAAGTGGCGTCATGTTTACCGTTGAGCCCCTCACAAACAACCCCGACGAGATAGAGATCGAGGCGATCTACGGGCTTGGCGAGGCGGTCGTCTCCGGCGCGCTTACCCCGGACGTTTACCTTGTAAGAAAGAGCGACCTTAAGATAATCGACAAAAAAATCGAAAGCCAGCCGTGGAAAATTGCTTTAAAAGAGGGTAAAAACCAGCACCTGGATGTACCGCCTGAACTTCGGGACAGGCAAAAGATAACCGATGACCAAATAATCCAGCTTGCCAGGTACGGGATTGACCTTGAAAAACACTATAACTTTCCGCAGGATGCGGAGTGGGCGGTAGAGGCGGGTAAGGTATACCTTGTGCAGACCCGTCCGGTTACCACACTTGCCCCGGTAAGAGCACCGGAGGAAAAGGCAGTTGGTGAAGTAATCCTGGAAGGAATTGCCGCCTCAACGGGGATGGCCTCCGGGCCGGTAAAAATTGTCTCCGGCAAGGAGGAGCTGGATAAAGTTAAAGAGGGCGATATATTGGTAACGCAGATGACCAACCCGGACTTCGTGCCGGCGATGCGCCGGGCGGTCGCCATTGTGACCGATGCTGGCGGCAGGACGTCCCATGCGGCAATTGTAAGCCGCGAGCTCGGCACCCCCTCGGTTGTTGGAACAGGAAAGGCAACCCAGATTTTAAAAGACAGTGAGGTCATCACAGTTGATGGCGCAAGGGGAATTGTCTACGCGGGTGAGGTTAAGGCAAAACCGTTGCCCGAGAAACGTGCCGAAGAGGCGGTCCCCGTTATAGCAGCGTCTGCCGGTGTTCCGGTTACCGCAACCAAGATATATGTCAACCTGGCTGAACCGGAGCTTGCCGAGAAAACGGCGGCGCTGCCGGTTGACGGCGTAGGTCTCTTGCGGGCCGAGTTTATGATTGCAGGCATCGGCGTGCACCCCAGAAAATTTATTGAGGAGGGGCGCCAGCAGGAGTTCATCGATAAACTTGCCGACGGACTTCGCACATTTGCTCAAGCCTTTTATCCCCGCCCGGTTGTCTACAGAACATCTGACTTTAAGACCAATGAGTACCGTGGCTTGGAGGGCGGCGAGAAATACGAGCCCCCGGAGGCAAATCCGATGATCGGCTTCCGCGGTGTATCTCGTTACATCAAAGAGTCCGATGAGTTTAAGATGGAGCTTGCCGCAATTAAAAAAGTTAGAAAAGAATGGGGGCTTAAAAACCTCTGGGTGATGCTTCCCTTTGTGCGCAAAGTATCCGAAGTCGAGGATATTAAAAAGATTATGGAGGAGAATGGACTTAAACGCTCGGCAGATTTTAAGCTCTGGATAATGGTTGAGGTTCCCTCAACCGTCTTTTTAATTGACAAGTTCTGCGAGGCGGGTATCGATGGCGTTTCGATTGGGTCAAATGATTTGACTCAACTTATTTTAGGAATCGACCGCGACTCAGATATCCTTGCCCCCGAATTCGACGAGCGCGACCTGGCGGTGATGAAGGCTATGTTCGAAGTGATCGCCGCCTGCCACCGCCACGGGGTGACGTCCTCCATCTGCGGCCAGGCCCCATCGGTCTATCCCGAGATAACTGAGGCGCTTGTTGAGCATGATATAACATCAGTCTCAGTAAACCCCGACGCGGTTATCCAAACGAGAAGGCTGGTTGCCTCAACCGAGCAGCGGATGATTCTGGGAGTCTTAGAGAGGCTGAGGGAACAGGGAAGAGCAGCATAGAAGCAGGGTCCAGAGGCCGGGGTCCTGGGTCCAGGGTCCAGGGTTAAAACTGGTGGACCGATGAGCAGGAAAATGTAGTTACCCGATTTATCGGGTGCTCTACGGTGAACTTTGCTCCCCGCCGGGAGCTTCGCCTAGGCTCATCTCATCGAGCCTTTTTATTCGCTCCTCGATTGGCGGGTGGGTCGAGAAAAGCTCACTAAAGCGACCGGCCATGCCATGTTCTTTCCGCAGGGGGTTTATTATATATAGATTGGCGGTTGCCTCGTTTGCAGTTCGAAGGGTATGTTCATCAGCCGCAATTTTGCGAAGCGCGTTTGCAAGGCCCGGGGGATAGCGGGTGAGCATTGCCCCCTGCGCATCGGCCAAGTACTCGCGGTTTCGCGACAGCGCAAGTCGGATAAGCTGTGCGGCAAGTGGGGCAATAATTGCCAGAACAAGCCCGATGATAAGAAGTATCGGCCCTAAGCCCTCGCGGTCACGTCCCCGTCTAAATCCACCCCAGAAAAAGCTTTGCCTAAGAAGACCGCTTAAGATAAAGACCGCACCTACCAAAACAACGACAATTGTTGAAAGTTTGACGTCGTAATCGGCAATATGGCTCATCTCGTGTGCGATAACCCCTTCGAGCTCAAGCCGATCCATCATATTAAGAAGTCCGGTTGTTACGGCAATTGCCGAGTGCTCAGGGTCACGCCCGGTTGCAAATGCATTGGGTGCCGGGTCATCGATCACGTAGATGCTTGGCACCTTGGGAAGGCCCGCTGCAATTGTGAGCCCTTCCACTGTATTATAAAGATAAGGGTATTCCTCTTTTTTTGCCGGGTGGGCTCCGCTTATGGTAAGGACAATCTGGTCACTGTAGTAGTAGCTGGTAAAGCTTAAAAAGGCGGCAATGACAAGTGCGATCACCAGCCCGAAATATCCAAGGCTGGTAAGTGCCCCAAGGATGTATCCCAAAAGAAGAATAAATATAACAAATCCGGTAAGAATTATCCAGGTGACCCGCCGGTTGCGGGATATTTCCTCGTACATCACCTAAAACTCGACCTTCACCGGCTGCCGCGACTCGGCCTCGGCTTCAAAGTACGGCCGCTCTTTAAAACCGAAGATGCCGGCTATGATATTTCTTGGGAAGGTTTCAATTGCCGTGTCATACCGGTAGACGCTATCGTTATAAAACTGCCTGGCAAAGGCGATTTTACTCTCCGTTCCCGAGAGTTCTTCTTGAAGCATCATGAAGTTCTGATTCGCCTTAAGCTGCGGGTAGTTCTCGGCGACTGCAAAAAGGCTTCGCAGCGTCTGCGTAAGTTGGTTTTCCGCTTTAGCTTGCTCGGCAACACCCCCTCCTGCTGAGATGGCACGCGATCTTGCCTCCGTTACATTCTCGAATACCTCTCGCTCGTGTGCGGCATATCCCTTAACCGTTTCGACCAGGTTTGGGATGAGGTCGTAGCGCCGCTTAAGCTGTACGTCTATTTGCGACCAGGCGTTATCTACCCGGTTGCGGGACGATATCAGGCTGTTGTAGTAGCCGGCGAATATGAGCACTGCCAGGATTACCAATCCAATTATAATAAATAAGGCAATCATAACTGTCTCTCCGTCTATTAGATGTAAGATGTAGTTTACACCAAAACTGCCTTAATTAAAAATAAAACCGCCTTCGTTGCAATTCAAAAATAAAAATTACTTACCCTTTGGCTAAGTATCTATTTAAATAGATACCCAAAATATGAACATATGAATACGAACTCCCTCAAGCGGTGTATATTAACTGGTTACGGTACCTAAAGGTACCGTATGCCGTTGCGTATAAATTACCAATATATTACAATTAGTACGAACAAACGTTCGTTAACGGAAGGTGGTAAGAAAATGTCAGAACACAAACTTCCTGCAAAATTCATTAAAAAGATCCAGGGTAAAGACTTTGTTCTTTTTGAGGGTCTCCTGGAGATGGCCCATGCGGATGGTCTAAAGAGGGTGGAGACTCAACTCCTGCAGGCACCGCATAAAGATAACGGCATGCTCGCAATTGTAAGGGCCGTTATTGAGACGGATAAGGGGATATTCTCAGCTCTGGGCGATGCCTCGCCTGAGTCGGCAGAGCGTCCCATGCAGCCACATCTTGTTCGTCTGGCCGATACCCGGGCTATAGCCCGAGCTATTAGAATAGCGGTAAATGTTGGCATAACCGCGGTCGAGGAGATAAACGAGAGTGAGCCGGTTATGGGAGGAAGTAGTCATAGCTCAAACAGTGGTAAGAAGTCCCGCAAAGCTAAAGAGGACGTTGAGACAGAGGTAAAATCGGCGTGGCTCGAGAAGCCCGAGTTGGTAGTCCTATCCTTCGGCAAGCATGCGGACAAAACTCTTGGAGATATCTTTGCCGAGGATCCAACCTATATCGAATGGCTGGCAAAAGAGGCCTATGACTACGTCTTAAGGACCGCGGCAAAGAAGCTTTTGGAGGCGCATACGCCCGAAGCCGACGACTTCGACCCAACCGGCACCGCCGAGTTATTTTTTGAATAATCCAGCGTGCCAGCGGTTTTTAATGTGGAACATAAGACGGGAAAGCCTCATAATCTTGTAAACAAGCTTGGTTCTAAAGTCGATAGATAAGCAAAGGTGAGGCATATGTCACTTACGGCGATTACTCCGCTATGGGAAGTTATATTAAGGCTGTCGCTTGCCATGATACTTGGCGGTGCTATTGGCTACCAGCGGGAAGTGCGTGAGAAACCTGCTGGTCTTCGTACCCATGCGCTGGTGGCGTTGGGCTCGGCGCTTATTATGATCATCTCTATCAACATAGAACCCATACTAGGCCTTCCCCGAACTACCGTAGATCGCATTGCGGCAAGCGTTGTTACTGGAATAGGCTTTCTTGGCGGAGGCGCGATCATTCGCCAGGGCAGTATTGTGAGAGGTCTTACAACTGCGGCAAGCATTTGGGTGGTGTCCGGAGTTGGATTGGCAGCTGGTGCCGGGTTTTACCTTGCCGCAACCATCACAACTATCTTCGCCCTTGCCGCGCTGACCGTCTTGGTGTATATCGAGCTCAGGGCAGTTTCTGGTCACCGGACCATTCAAATGTTGGCAGTGGATCAACCCCAGGAATTAGGGTTAGTGGTATCCGCTCTCGGCGAGCTGGATGTTGCGGTAAGAAACATCGATGTTGAGCCACTTGAAGGCGAAGGCGCAAATATATTACAGTTAGGTTTACAAATTCCGCGGGATGTTGATCCGTCCACAATTGTGGCGAAGTTGGCATCCCTAAAAGGTGTAAGTGAAGTACGTTGGCTAACCAGACCTTCAATCCTGGGGAGGACAGGTTTATAGTAAGCTCTTGCCTAGCCGGCTTAGATACCAGGTACGACGGTGGCAACAAGCTTTGCGAACCGGTTAAAAAATTAGTTGGACAAGCAATAGCAGTGCCGTTTTGTCCCGAGCAGGGAGGTGGGCTTGCCACTCCAAGACCTCCTGCCGAAATCACCGGCGGCGACGGCCATGACGTTCTTGCCGGAAGGGCAAGGGTCTTAACCCGAGAAGGCAAAGACGTTACGCAAGAATTTATAAGAGGCGCGAGGGAGATGTTAAGGCTTGCGCAAGCCATTGGAGCAGGTAAAGCTATTTTAAAGTCGCTTAGCCCATCCTGTGGGCATAAGGCTATTTATGACGGGACTTTTTCCGGTAAGATAGTTACGGGCGATGGCGTTACGTCTGCCCTGCTAAAAGAATCCGGTATAGAAGTTATCACCGAGGAAGAGTTAGATGATTGATTACCATATCCACACCGCGCGCTGTGGGCATGCCCAGGGCGAGATGGCCGATTACGTGGAGCGTGCGCGCGAGCTCTCTTTAAAAGAGGTAGGTTTTGCCGACCACCTGCCGCTTCTTTTCAAGCAGGATCCAACTCTTACCATGCGTATCGACCAGTTGGGTGAGTATATCCAGGCGGCGGAAAGTCTTAAAAAGGAGTTCCCCGACGTTGAAATTAAAACAGGTATCGAAGCTGACTATCTCCCCGGTTTTGAGGACGAGACGGCGCGCCTTCTAAAATCTTACGACTTTGACTTTGTCATCGGTTCGGTTCACTTCATCGATGGATGGGGCTTTGACGATAGCCGCTACATCGATGGGTATAAAGATTGGGACATTTACAGCCTTTATGCGCGCTATTTTGGGTTGGTTGCCGATGCGGCCAAGACGGGGCTTTTCGACATCATCGGACATTTAGATCTCATCAAAAAATATAATTTCAAGCCGGATGCCGATATCACTCCGCTGGTAAAAGGTGTTTTGGATATAATTAAAGGTGCCGGCGTATGCGTAGAGATAAACACGGCGGGCCTGCGCAAGCCGGTTGGTGAGATGTACCCCGGCACAGATATCTTGCGACTCTGCTTTGAGTCTGACATCCCAATTACGTTTGGTTCGGATGCCCATAAGCCTGAGGAGGTCGGCAAGGATTTCGACCTGGCAAGGTCAGCCGCAAAAGAAGCGGGATATGATAGGCTTGTGGTTTTTAATAAGCGTGTGCCAGAGTACATCATGTTGGATACATAAAGCTTATCTTGAATAAGTAGCTTTCAGCAGTCAGCACTCAGCTTTTTATTTCTTTTGTTCTAAGGCTGATGGCTGAAAGCTGGAAGCTGACGGCTTAAGGGTGGTTAGTTTGACCAAAGCGATCGTTCTTATGTCCGGTGGCTTGGATAGCATACTGGCAGCAAAAATACTTCAAGACCAGGGGATTAAAGTGGAGGCGGTGGCTTTTGTGACGCCCTTTTTTGGCTCGGTCGACGCCCAGAAGGCAGCCAAGTTATTAGGTGTTCCGGTCCATGTCGTAGATATTACCGAAGAACATTTAAAGATGCTTAAATCCCCGAAGCATGGCTACGGCCGGTTTATGAACCCCTGCATCGATTGCCACGCGCTCATGATTAAGCATGCCGGCGAGCTTATGAAAAAGTTTGGCGCCGATTTTATAGCGACCGGCGAGGTGCTCGGCGAGCGGCCCAAATCGCAAAACCGCAACGCGCTGCGGGTTGTCGAAAAGGAGTCGGGCATGGAAGGATACATTTTGCGCCCGCTTTCGGCAAAACTACTTGACGAGACCATCCCTGAGAGAGAAGGCCTTGTCGATAGAAACAAACTTTTGGCAATACGCGGCCGCTCAAGAAAGCCTCAAATGGCACTTGCCAGACATTACGGGATAGATGAATACCCGTCTCCTGCCGGCGGCTGTATTCTAACCGACCCCATGTATTCGGTAAGACTCCGCAATCTCTATAAAATTGAGGCCGAGCCTTCCGCAAGAGATGTTAGCTTAATTAAAATCGGGCGTATCTTTTTATCCAGCGAGGGCGCAATAATTTTGGTCTCACGAAACGAGCAGGAAAACAAAGCCCTTATGCAGCTTGCCGAGCCAGGAGATTTAATCCTTGAGGTGCAAGAGTTTCCCGGCCCGCTAACAATAATCCCAAAAAACTCCTTTGGTAAGGAGACGGTTTTTGAGGCGGCTGCCCTTACCGCAAGGTACAGCAAAGCTAAGGGAGAGTCTAAAGCCGATGTGGCGAGCTGGAAGTTGGGTGAAGAGCCAAGGCTCATCCATGTCGAGAAACCATCTGAGGCGGTCGAGGTAATCTCACCTAAAGGCGGTGAGTTGGCGAGAGTTGCCAGGAAATAGACGTAAAGCCCACCCAAAACATTCCAATCGAATGTCTCTTCCGGTATATTATTTAGGGAATCGGGAGAATTTAGCTATCAGTGGTTAGCCATCGGCTATTAATCTCCAATAAGCTGGTAGCTAAAAGCTGACGGCCGAATAGCTAATAACGGGAAACAGGAGGCAAATATGGCGGAAAAAAGAGCTGAGGTAGGCATATTTGGAGGTTCGGGGTTTTATTCTTTTCTGGACAATATCGAGGAGGTAAATGTTGAGACTCCTTACGGTCCGCCAAGCGATAAAATCGCAGTAGGCGAGATATCGGGCAAAAAGGTGGCGTTTTTGCCCCGACATGGGCGAGACCACCAGTACCCCCCACACATGGTCAACTACCGCGCGAATCTCTGGGCGATGAAGTCGCTTGGAGTTGAGCAGATAATTGGACCATGCGCAAGCGGAAGTCTACAGCCAGAGATTAGGCCAGGCAGCTTTGTCCTTTGCGACCAGTTTGTCGATCGCACGAGTGGTCGCAAGGATACATTTTATGATGGGCCGATAGCGACCCACGTAAGCTCAGCCGATCCTTACTGCGCGGCCATGCGTGAAGTGGCTTTTGAGACCGCAAAAGAACTGGATATCCCAGTTATAAACGGCGGTACGGTTGTAGTTGTTCAGGGTCCGCGATTTAGCACTCGCTCTGAGAGTAGGTGGTTCTCTTCGATGGGCTGGGAAGTTATTAACATGACCCAGTACCCAGAGGCTTATCTTGCCCGTGAGCTTGAGATGTGTTATCTAAATATCTCGCTAATTACCGACTATGACGTTGGCCTTGAAGGCATGCCGGATATTCCACCGGTATCGCATGAGGAGGTAATCAAGGTCTTTAACGAAAACAACGACAAGTTAAAAAATTTACTATTTTCCCTGGTACCAAAGCTACCCGAGGTCAGGAATTGTTCATGTTATAACGCACTTGAAGGAGCAAGGTTCTAAGAAATTTAATCCAGCTCTCATATTTACCCCAGCTCTCACTAGAAAAAGTTTGTATCATCAGTTACAATATAAACTTAACCAACTGCTTTTATCCCTAAAAGCAATACGTCGGCATATGCGGGGTTTAGTAATTGGATAAGGGGTTAAAAATGAACGATGTGCCTGAAGGTGTAATTGAACGTCTATCAACTTACCTAAACTGCCTGATCAAGTTTCAACAGAGCGGAGTTGAGACGGTTTCATCAGAGCGTCTGGGTGCATCAAGCGGCGTTAATCCAGCGGAGGTGCGCCGAGATTTTACCTATTTTGGCGCCTTTGGGAAAAAGGGAGTTGGCTATAATGTCAAGACTCTAATACAGCATATCCAGCGAATATTAGGGTCGGATGAACCCCACAAGATTGCTCTTGTCGGGGCGGGCAACTTGGGATCCGCTATTGCATCATACGAGGGACTGCTGCGCCACGGTTTTCATATTGCCGCCATATTTGACAAGGACCCAGATAAAATCGGAAAGAACATCCGGTACCTGGAGGTCTTTGATATCAAAGACCTCCCACATATCACCAGAAGCGCGAAAATCGAGATTGGTATTATAGCTGTGCCGCCAGCATCGGCCCAGGAAGCAGCCAACCTACTTGTTAAGGGCGGAGTATCGATTATTTTGAATTACACGCCGGCGCTTATAAGCGTTCCGGAAGGTGTGCAGCTTCATGACACCGATCCCGTACAACAGCTATTACATACCCTCTACTATCTTTCCTCGACCAGTGACAAAGGGCTACCCAGGAGAAAACGCGGCCCCAACGGAGGCAAGGGTTGTGTAAGGGCAACACACTAAAAAGTAAAGTGCGCAAAGGGGACGTGGCCTCTTTTTTGTTTACAAGCCTATTAGAATTAGGTTTTGTTTAGACCTCTTTATTCAACAAATTACTTTTAAATTCTTACGGATAGGGAATTAAAACATAAGAGCTGCATAAACGAGCTATGCCGGCGCGGTCTCTTGAACTTTACGTGCTAGTATGGAGCAAGAAATGATGAAGACAGATGGTTACCCATTACGAGGGGCGGATTCGGCTTCATGTATTATTGATAACCAGACATTAATAATACAAGCAAAACAAAAGAAGCTATTTGTCCTTAATGCAGCAGGAACCAGGATATGGGAACTTGCAGATGGTCGACATGGTATAGAAGATATTATCCTGGAAATAATGTCCCACAGCAAAAAGCCGGAAAGCCAAATACGCCAGGAGATAGAGGAATTTATTGAAGAGCTCGTCGAGAGACAGGTTCTCGTTGTACTGAGCCGTCCCGATAATGCTGCGGCTTAAAGAGCGGTAAGAGTTATTAGAGTTATTCCGTATACCAGTTTCTTGAATCTAGGGAGGTTAAGAGATAAACCGCATTGTAGCCAAATACGGTGTCAAGGTGATCGAGGACGCTTACTAGGCTCATGGCGGGAGCTTTTTATTTTTCCTGGTCATAGGTCTACAAATTCCCCAATTTGCTTGATTTTCCTTGCTATGGCACTAGATTTTTGTTAAGCTGGACTTGTTTAGGTAAGCTGAATGTGCACGCAATACAAAGGTTATACGTTACCCTGCCGGTTTCTTGTCTTCTATTTAAATTTTTAGCTCCGTTAATAGGAGACTGGAAGAAAGGAAGAAATAAACAGCAGAAGATGTGCTTCCTGATGGGGTGTCCTTATTTTGGGTTTTAACATGGAATCTAATCCAAAAAGGCAAAAAGTAGCTTTGTTGGCAATTCTTGAGCTAATCACCTTAGCTATAATCTTCATACCTGTCTTAATCCGCCTAATGATCGAAAATAAATTACTATGGGCAGCTCTAATTTTTAGCTTGCCTGCTTTAGCGTATCTACTACTTTTGAAGACCGGCAAGATTTTTCATCTGAACGGTGTCTTTGCAGCGTCCGACTTTTTTGCGATAAAGTTTTTTTTGCCGGCTTTATTACCCTGGTATTTGTTGTTGCTGCGCTTGCCTTGATGGGCGTGTTTACATCCATGCTGAGGGAGCAAGAAGTTAAGGTCTAGCCTTTTTAATAAGCCGTACTGTAGCTAGGGTTTATGATTGACCTGATGGGATTTTGTGCTACATTGCATAGTAGTTGCATAATTTATCAGACAGAGTAATTGCCCAATTCATTGGGTGGATTAGATAAAGGTTTAGCCGGTCTTTCAGGCTATATAATTCAGGGGGAGATTTGAGTGGTTGATAGCAAAAGCAAAACGCGGCTACTGGTTGTTACTGTTATTCTAATCGCTGCCATAGGCTACATGATCTTCGATTTACTAGGTAATTCCTCTTCATCCTCGCTTTCTTATTATAGAAAGATTAGCGATGTAACGAGCAACCCGGCCTATATCGGCAAAGATGTGAGGGTGCGTGGTAAGATACTAACAGGCTCGGTTAGCCAAAAGGGGCGCGTGTACACCTTTAAAATCTTTGACAAAAATAAACAGTTAACAATTACCTACGACCAGCAACTGCCATCAACATTTGGTGGGGGAGTTCAGGCCATCGTTGAGGGCAAGCTAGTATCGCGGAACTTAATGGAAGCAACAAGCGTTACAACCCAGTGCCCCACTAAGTACACATCGAAAAAATAGGAGGGAATCAGCCAATGCGTATTATCGGATTACTTGCCCTTATCGTTTCGGTCGCTATATCGGTCTATACGGCCTACAGCTTCTACGTAGGCAATAAGGCTAAGCCGCGTAAAGGTCAAAAGCAGCAAAAGGCGGGCAATTGGGGTATGGTCTGGCAGTTTGTTGCCATAACTTTTGCCAGCCTTATTTTGATTGCTGCATTTATAAATAATGACTTTACGTTTGGCTATGTTGCCGAAAACTCGATGTCTCAGTTAGGCTCCTTTTATAAGATCTCCGCTTTTTGGGCGGGCCACGAGGGCTCGCTTCTCCTATGGCTTTGGATGTTAACCGGGTATACGGCAGTTCTTGCCTTCTTTAACTTAAAGAAAGAAAACCGCCTCAACTCTCTTGCCTTATACGTTGCAAACTTTATCCAGCTATTCCTGACGGTGACGATTCTTGTTGCCAGCAATCCGTTTAAGGCAGCCGACCCACAGATTGCCCTGCTTGGAAACGGTTTGGGATTAAACCCGCTGTTGAAACACTGGGCGATGGTCTTTCATCCGCCCACGCTCTTCATGGGATATGCGGGTCTTACCATCCCGTTTGCGTTTGCAATCGCGGCGCTAATTGACAGGAACTCCTCAAGCGAATGGGTTAACCGGGCACGCGGGTGGACCCTTTTTGCCTGGTTTTTCTTAACCATTGGAATATGGCTGGGCGCGCTTTGGGCTTATGTGGTTCTTGGCTGGGGCGGCTACTGGGGCTGGGACCCGGTGGAAAACGCATCGATTTTGCCCTGGTTTGCCGGTACCGCGCTTCTTCACACCTTTGCAGTATATCGCAAAAGGGGCGGAATGAAGATTTGGGCGATCTCGCTGGCTTCGCTCGCCTTTATCATGACTATTATGGCCACGTTTATCACCCGTACGGGGCTTCTCGCTAAGGTGTCGGTACACTCGTACCAGGGCATTGAGGTCAACCTTATTGTCTTGTTCGGCGGTCTAATGCTAGCGGCTGCTGGAGCAACGGTTTATCTAGCAAAAACAAGAGCGAAGGAATTTGAAACGCAGGAGTTCTTTAGCGACTTTCTATCTAAGCATTTTACCTATTACCTAAACAATGTAATGTTGGTTATGTTTACAGCAATTATTCTTATAACAACCCTGCTTCCGATACTTAGCGGCACTGAAGTAAAAGCTGATTTTTACAACAATCTGGCCCAGCCAATAGGTTTACTATACTTGCTGCTTGCAACCGTCTGCCCATTTCTTGGATGGACAAAAACCGAAGGTAAGAAACTGCTTAGGCAGTTCGTGTTTCCGCTTGTTGTAGCCGCAATTGCAATCATCCCGTTTGTTTTAGGATGGAGCGACACAGATTGGCTTAGCAAACCATTTGGCATCGCCACCATCTTTGCCGCGTTCTTTTCAATGGCTGCGGTTCTAGAGCTTTTTTATATCAAGGTAAGCACGCGGGCGAAAAACCGAAGGGTTGGTTTCTTAGATTCACTTTTTGCTACATTTAAGCACAGCCGCAGCCTAACCGGTGGCTATATAAGCCACCTTGGCATAGCAATTTTGTTTTTCGGTATAGCCGGCTCCATGCTTTATGTAACGAATGTCCAGTCTGTTCTAAAAAATCAGCCAGGCCAGGTTATCCAGGCTGGCGATTACCAGTTAACCTATCAGGGATTAAAGCAAGGACAGGCTCCAGGCGAGACATATTATAGTGCTATTTTCCAGTTGCAGGATAGCAAAACTGGTAAGTCATTGGGTAAGATCGTCCCTCAGATGGTCTATCATGAGACCCAGCAGCAGCAGACGCTTAAAGCAGCCGTCCACTACGGGCTATTTAGGGACGTCTTTGTCGCATTTAACGGTATAGATACGCAGGGCAATCTGTCGGTTGACACGAAAATCAATCCACTTATCTCGTTCGTTTGGATTGGCAGTTTAGTTCTGGTGTTTGGCACCCTCATCGCGATGTGGCCGAAAGCTATCCCGGCAACTGTGGAAGAAACAGATGAGGCTGAAACCAAAAAAGTGGCCCGCCGCCATAAAGAAGTGCTGGCGACAGATTAACAAAGCTGTCAGCTATCAGCAAAGGAATATATGAGGGACTTTAAGAACCTGAAGGTCTGGCAAAAAAGCCATAGCTTAACACTAGATATCTATAAAACGACATCAACATTTCCCAAAGAGGAAATGTACGGGCTAACGAGTCAGATTAGACGGTCATGTGCTTCTATACCTGCTAATATCGCAGAGGGATGTGGTAGAGATGGAGAGGCTGAATTAGCACGCTTCTTTCGTATTGGGAGAGGTTCAGCCAGTGAATTGGAGTACCACCTAATACTAGTTCGTGACCTAGGTTGGCTAAAGATGTCGGATTATGAGCACCTTGTAGGTGAGGTGCGTGAAGTTAAACGTATGTTAACTTCTTTTATTAAAAAGCTGAAAGCTGAAAGCTGATAGCCGAAAGCTAGATGGTGATAAATCGATAGTGAATCGAGCGACAGAGCTCTTAGAAAAAGAAAAAAATGAAAAAGACTTAAATCCGATCCCTGAAGTCGAAGTTAAAAAGCTCTCTAAGACTTTTGGGAAAAGAAAAGTTCTCAATAAGATATCCTTTGAACTGGAAAAAGGAGGCTTTCTCTCCCTTTTTGGCCCGAACGGGGCGGGAAAGACCACCCTTATAAAAATCATTGCAACTTTGATCGCACCAACAAGCGGTGAGATCAGGGTCGCCGGTATGGATCCAACCAAAAACTCGGCGGTAATCAGGGCAAAGCTTGGTCTTATCTCGCACAGTCCCCTACTTTATCTTGATTTAAGCGCCGAGGAGAATCTGCAGTTTTACGGCACAATGTATAGCGTTCCTAACCTGAATGAGCGGATCGACGAGCTGCTTGACCAGGTTGAGCTCGGGCATCGGCGCTACGACCTAGTGCGCACTTACTCAAAAGGTATGACCCAGCGTTTAGCCATAGCGCGCGCGCTTCTTCATAAGCCATCGATATTGTTTTTGGATGAACCGCACTCGGGCCTTGACCCGCATGCAGTCGATATTTTTGAGAGCCTGTTGGATAATATCCGCGCTGAGCACACGTTTATTATGATAACCCACAACATTGAACGGGGCCTTGCGCTTTGTTCCAAGGCTATGATCTTATATAACGGCCAAATCGTCTTTTACCAGGGCAAAGAAGAGCTTGATATTGATATGTTTAAAAGCATTTACCGGCAGCGGGTAAAGGGTGATTCTTAAAGTGTCCGGTGTAAAGCAAATTGCAGCAATCATTAAAAAGGATATGATCGCCGAGCTTCGGACCAAAGAGATGGTGGTATCCATGTTTCTCTTTGTCCTTTTGGTTATGGTTGCGTTTAAATACGCGTTTGGTGATTCGGATAATTTTTCCACTTATGCAGGCGGTTTGCTCTGGGTTGCATTTCTTTTTACCGCATTATTGGGTCTGAACAGGTCTTTTGTACATGAGAAGGATGAGGGATGTCTAGAGGGTTTGCTCCTTGCGCCGGTTGACCGTCCCAATATATTCTTTGGGAAGATGATCGGCAATATTATATTTATTTCAGTTGTCGAAATTATAACCATTCCTATCTATATAGTGCTGTTTAAGCTTTCAATTCAGGGGTCAATTGCGCTGTTTGCCGGCGCGATTATCCTAAGCAATATCGGGATTTCTACCGTTGGGACACTACTTTCAACGGTATCTATTAATACCAAAATGAGGGACATGTTGCTACCACTGATCTTTTTGCCAGTAATCCTTCCAGTTCTTGCAGCGGCCGTTGTTTCTACTGGTGGAATTATGGCCGGGGTGACCGGTGAAAAACTTGTAAACGTGTTTAGTGCAATGAAATTACTGATTGCGTATGATATACTTTTCTTATTGGTAGCTTATGCTCTTTATGACTTTGTTATAGGGGAGTGAAGCATGGAAAAAGCTACAAAGTTGCTATTTGCTATCGCGGCTATTTTGCTCTTAGCTGGATTAGCTCTGGCCTTTTTTGTTGCGCCACAAATTGTAATCCAGAAAAATGGCCAATATCTTTCTGTTTTCAGTCAAAAAATCTTTTACTTTCACGTACCGGTTGCCTGGACATCGCTGCTGGCTTTCATTGTCGGGGCCGTGTTTGGCGCGTTGTTCTTAACTAAAAAAGAGCGCAGATATGATTTCTTAAGCTTTGCTTCAGTTGAACTTGGCTTTTTGTTCGGCGTGCTGGTTATGTGGTCGGGAGATATCTGGACCCGTTCTGAGTGGGGCACCTGGTGGGAATGGGAGCCGCGACTCACTACTTACCTTATCCTAATGCTTCTTTATTCGGGGTACTTTGTCCTTCGCTCGGCGGTAAGCGAGGAAAGCTCAAAAGCAAGGCTTTCGGCAGCCTACTCGGTTATTGCCTCGGTTACGGTACCGTTTACCTTTTTTGCTATAAGGATCATCCCGTCCGTTCATCCGGTCGTTCTTAGCATGGACGGCGTTGCGATGGAGCCGACAATGCTTGTGGCGATGCTTGTCCCAGTGTTTGGGATGACTTGCTTATACATCGCGCTTCTTTTAATGCGCTATCAAACACTGCTTATCGGCGAAGAAGTAGATTATTTAAAGAATGAACTTGGAGGTTAATTGATATGCAACTTAAACAAGCTGTACCTTATGTCGTTGCTGCATACATGGGCATATGGGTAGTGCTTTTTGTATATATGTTCATTGTTAACAACAGATTATCGAGGCTTAAGAAAGAGTTAAGCGTGCTCAGTAAAGCTTTTGAAAAGAAGGGCGAGTAATTATCTATGTTGATAGACTTGCTTTTGGCCAGGGGCGAGTGACTTGGAGAAGCTAACTATTGTATTGTTTTGGCTGGCTCTAGTATGTGGAGTCACCAGTAGTTTGGCCTATATCGGGAACTTTGCGGCAAAGGCAGATCGACGCGTACATACCTACACGGCGGTCGGTTCCGCGCTTGGCGCATTTACTCTTTTAATGGCAGTTATATTTGTCCGTGCGAACACTTTAGGTGTTGACAAGACCGCTGGTCCCTTTACCATGCGTATCATCTTTTCTGCATTTATAATCGGTGTTTTCCTTTTAATCGAGTCGATTTATGCGGGGAGAAACTCTAAGGTTAAAGCGTTTGGCATGATTGTTCTACCAATATCGGTTATCCTGCAGTTTCTTGCTTGGCATGACTATGGGTTGACTGAGAAACTATCTAACCAGCTCAGAAGCTACTGGGTCGGGATACATGTTACTTTTGCAGTTTTAGCTTATGCTTCGATGACCGTGGCCCTTGCGATGGCGATAGCCTATATATTGCAGGAGAGGCAGCTTCGCGCTATGCGCGAGAAAAAGCCAGGCAGAATATTCCGCAAATTGCCGTCGCTTGAGATATCGGATGACCTATGCCACAAGGCAATCGCTTTTAGCTTTACGTTTCTAACCCTGGTCGTTGTAACCGGCATAATCAGGGCCGAGATGCTTCCTCAATGGTCGATGTGGTATAGGGATTCTAAAATTATAATGGCGATAACAACATGGTTGGTTTACGGGAGCTATCTCATTGTAAGGACGGCTTTTGGCTGGCAGGGTAAAAGAGCTAGTATGTTTGCAGTTGTTGGGTTTATTGTAGCCATCGTAACATATTTAATTGGAAACACCGGTCTTCTCCCAAGCATTCATAGTTATGGTGGAGGTCTGGGTTAGTTAATGGCTTTTTATCCTTTATATATAGATATTGAAAGCAAGAAGTGTGTTGTTGTAGGCGGAGGGGATGTTGCCGAGAGAAAAGTTATCTCGCTAATTGAATGCGGGGCCGATGTTAAGGTTGTGAGTCCGCAGTTTACTTCGGGGCTCACCCGGCTTGCGGAGGAGGGCCGTATCGATGCGATTAAGCGCGGCTATGAACCTGGTGACCTAGAAGGCGCAACACTGGCGATAGTTGCAACTGACAATCATGAGTTAAACAGAGAGGTTTACCAAGAAGCAACTAACAACAACATACTGGTTAACGTGGTAGATACACCTGAGCTTTGTTCCTTCATCGTACCCTCTACGGTTCGTCGCGGAGACCTCGTTATTAGTATCTCAACAAGTGGAAGTTGCCCAGCCCTAGCAAAGAACATCCGAAAACAATTGCAGCAATTATTTGGCGGTGAATATGCAGCATACTGCGATATCTTGAGGGATTTCCGTGCGAAAGTTACCGAGCTGTATGATGATCCAGAGGAAAGGAAGCGGGCTTTAAATAGATTAATTGATTCGGATGTTGTTAAGCTACTAAAAGAGGGCAAGAACCAAGAGGTAGAGGAAAGAGTAAGATCATGCATATAATTGTTGCTGGTCTCAGCCATAAAACGGCTCCTATTGAGATTAGAGAAAAGGTGACTTTCCCGGAGCAGGTCTTATCAGATGCTTTGCATATGCTGACTGGATACCCCAGTATCAACGAGGCGGTTATTCTATCGACCTGCAATCGCATGGAGATATACGTTATTGCCAATGATCTGGATAAGGGAAAAGACAATGTAGTCCAGTTCATAAGCGATTATCACCAGATTATCCGCAATGAGCTCGAGAAATACCTGTACTTCCGCGAGGGCAAAAACGCGGTCCTTCACCTTTTCCGGGTGGCCTCAAGCCTTGACTCGATGGTTATTGGCGAGGCGCAGATACAAGGCCAGGTGAAAAACGCTTACGATAGGGCTTTTGGGGCCGAAGCAACTTCAGCAATTCTAAACCGCCTCTTCCGTCACGCGCTGCTTGCGGGGAAAAGGGTAAGGACCGAGACGGAGATCGGCGAAAGCGCGGTCTCTGTAAGCTATGCCGCGGTTGAGCTAGCCAAGAAGGTTTTTGAGACGCTTCAGGGGCGAACCGCAATGCTGATCGGTGCGGGCGAGATGATCGAGCTTACTGCAACTCACTTGGTAGCAAACGGTGTAAGCAAGGTGATTGTTACCAACCGTACATTTAAGAGGGCCGAGAGCTTAGCCGTAAAATACGGCGGTACGGCGGTACCGTTTAGCGACTTCGTCGACCACATGGTCCATGCCGACATTGTTATAAGCTCGACTGGGGCTCCCCATTACATAGTAAGCAAAGGCCATATATCTAAAGTCATGCAAAGGAGAAAGAACCGGCCGATATTTTTCATCGATATTGCAGTGCCTAGAGATATCGACCCCGAGGTTGCCACCCTCTATAATGTGTTTGCCTACGACATCGACGATCTTGACTCGGTTGTGCAAACCAATCTTGAGGAGAGAAAGAAAGCGGGCCAAATTGCCGAGGGAATTGTGGAGGCCGAGGTTGCGAATTTTAGCTCCTGGCTGGCCTCACTTGAGGTAACGCCGACGATTGCGATACTTAGGCGCCAGGCCGAGGAGGTAAGAGTAAAAGAGCTTGAGAAACACTTAAGAAAGTTGCCGAATCTATCCGACTCCGATATAAATACGTTAAATGCCTTAACGAGTGCAATCATAAACAAAATACTTCATAAACCAATCGTAAAAGCCAAAGAAAGTGCCAATAGAAAAGATGGCTATCTTTATGTAGAATCATTAAGGTATCTTTTTGACCTCGAAGATGAGAACGGGCAAGAGGACGAAGAATCAGAGACCGCCGCTTCCTTCATAGCAAACCCCGAGCTCAATCAGATAAAATAGCAGTCAGCTATCAGCCATCAGCTGTCAGCAAGAGTAGTTTAAAAAGCTGAAAGCTGATAGCTTTAAAAGGTGATTAAATGACAAAAAAGAAATTTATACTTGGAACACGGGGGAGTAAACTGGCTCTTTGGCAATCTGAGCATGTGGCCTCGATGCTTGCCGGGAAGGCCGGTGTTGAGATTAAGCTTAAGATAATTAAAACACACGGAGATAAAATTCTTGATGTGGCGTTGGCTAAAATCGGGGATAAGGGGCTTTTTGTAAAAGAGATAGAGACCGCCCTCTTGGAGGGAGAAGTTGACTTAGCTGTCCACAGCAGCAAAGATGTCCCGACGCAAATTCCCGAGGGGTTAACACTTGGGGCTTTCTTAAAGAGAGTTGATCCAAGAGATGTCATTATATCCAAAAGCGGAAAAGGTTTGGATGATTTGCCAATCGGCTCGATTGTTGGAACGAGCTCATTGCGAAGGCGGGCTCAGATTCTAAACCGTAGGCCCGATTTAAAAATCGAGGATGTGCGCGGCAACCTTGATACCCGACTCCGCAAGATGGACGAGGGGTTATTTGATGCGATTATTCTTGCCGCGGCTGGTCTTGATAGGATGGGATGGGCCGAAGGAGTAACCGAGCGAATTCCATCAGATATTATGCTCTCTGCTGTCGGTCAGGGAGCTATCGCTGTTGAGATAAGACGCGATGATGCAGATATGCTGGAGCTTATGGGCTACCTTGAGGATGTTAAGACTCGAGCGGCGGTTACTGCTGAGCGGGCACTTTTGCGAGAGCTTGAGGGCGGCTGCCAAATTCCAATCGGTGCATTAGGCGTAGTTGAGGATGGCAAGTTGCGTCTAGACGGCATGGTTGCGAGCCTAAATGGTTCGAAGCTTGTTCGCGACTTTACGGTAGGCGATTCCGATGACGCCGATATGCTTGGCGTTACCCTTGCAAACAAACTAAAAAACATGGGTGCAGATGAGATATTGGCCGAAGTAAGGTCCGAAGTAGCTTATGTACCAAAGCCGATGCATACGAACGGATAACCAGTGAACCAGTGAACCGGAAAGACCGGTGAATCGGTGAACGGGTGAGCTGGCTCTTATATATCAAAAGTTATTGCCCTCATCTCTTACCCTCACGCTGACAGCTGTGAGCTGAGAGCTGAGAGCTAATTCCGAGGAACGAGGAATTAGAAATTGAACGGTAAAGTATATCTTGTCGGGGCGGGTCCCGGCGATCCGAAATTAATAACCCTAAGGGGACTTGAGTGTATCGCTCAAGCTGATGTTATAATCTACGACCGGCTGGCAACCAATCTACTCTTTGAGCACGCCAAGCCGGACGCCGAGTTTATCTACGTCGGTAAAGCCGATGGCAAGCACTCTGTTAAACAGGAAGACATAAACCGCATGTTGGTTGAAAAGGCAAAAGAAGGCAAAATAGTAACTCGCCTTAAGGGAGGGGATCCTTTGATCTTCGGACGGGGCGGTGAAGAGGCACTTGTTTTGTTTGAAAACGGAATTAAATTTGAATTCGTCCCCGGGGTATCTGCCGGAAACGCTGTTCCAGCATACGCCGGCATCCCGGTAACGCATCGTGGCGTGACGTCAACAGTCGCCTATGTCACCGGGCATGAGGACCCCTCAAAGCCAAGCACCGACATTGATTGGAAAAGCCTTGTCGGTATCGGCACGATTATCTTTTACATGGGGATGAGAAACCTCCCCTCGATTGTTGATCAGCTTATTAAAAACGGGCGTAATAAAAACACGCCGGTTGCAATTGTCAGATGGGGAACAACTCCGCAACAGCAAACGGTTATTGGTACACTTGAAGATATCGTCGGCAGGGTCACTGAGGCAGGGCTAAAGGCTCCGTGCATCATAATCGTCGGTGATGTCATAAGACTTCGCGAGAAGCTTTGCTGGTATGAGAAAAAGCCGCTTTTTGGAAAGCGCATTCTTGTTACACGGGCGAAAGAGCAGGCAGGTGCCTTCTCAGACCTACTTGCCGAGTTAGGTGGGCAGGCAATCGAGGTCCCAACTATAAAGATTGCCGACCCGAATAGCTTTGATAACATAGACCGTGCGCTTGGTCGCTTAGAGGACGGTCCGGGCTACGACTGGATCATTTTTACCAGCGCCAACGGCGTACGCTATTTCGTAAAGCGTATGAAGGCACTTAACAAAGATATCCGGGTACTGGCTGGCGCAAAGGTTGCCGTTATCGGGCCTGCAACGGCCAAGGCGATCAAAAAACTTTTAATAAACATCGATGTAACCCCGAAGGAGTTCGTCGCTGAGGGACTTATCGAGGAGTTCAAGAGGGTTGGGGTAGCAGGCAGCAGCATTCTTATCCCGCGGGCAAAAGTCGCCCGCGATGTCTTGCCCGATACCTTGCGTGGGATGGGAGCAGAGGTCGATGTTGCCGAAGTGTACCAGACGGTTCTTGATGAGTCAGCTGCGCTTCGGATAAAAAACATGCTTGTTGAAAAAAATATTGATGTAGCAACATTTACCAGTCCATCGACAGTTAACAACTTAGCCAAGTTAATCGGCCCCGAGTTAAAAGAGCTTATGCGGGATGTTGCGGTTGCCGTTATCGGACCGGTTACCGCTGAGGCTGTAGAAAAGCTCGGGCTTAAAGTCGATATAATAGCCGAGGAATACACGATTCCCGGCCTGGTCGGTGCGATAGTAAGTAGGGTAGGGTCCAGGGGCCAGGGTTTTATCCCCCTCCCTTGATGGGAGGGGCTAGGGGAGGGTGAATACCCTCGTTACTTGCTTTCTCCTACGAGCCATGAACAATAAAATTATGAACAGTTCTCAGCGCGAGGAATTGAGAGGATTGATGCTAGATGAATTTCCCAAGTTACAGACCGCGCAGGCTGCGCAAGAACGAAAACTTAAGAAGGATGGTAAGGGAGACCGACTTAAGCGTCGATGACTTTATATATCCGCTTTTTGCTGCGCCAGGAGAGGGGTTTAAAAAAGAAATATCCTCAATGCCCGGCAACTACCAGCTGTCAGTCGACCTTCTTATCGAGGAGGCAAAAGAGGTTAAAGACTTGGGTATCCCGGCAATCATCCTATTCGGAATACCGGAGGTTAAAGACGAAGTGGGTTCCGAGGCCTATGCCGAGGACGGCATAGTGCAGCGGGCTATTCGGGCGATTAAAAAAGAAGTCCCGGGTCTTCTAGTTGTGACCGATGTTTGTCTGTGCGAGTACACCAGCCACGGCCACTGCGGCATAGTAAGGGATGGCGAGATATTAAACGACATCACCCTTGAGCTTTTGGCAAAAGAAGCTCTCACCCATGTCGAGGCTGGGGCAGATATGGTTGCGCCGTCTGATATGATGGACGGCCGCGTTGCGGCAATCCGGTCAAACCTTGACGAGAACGGCTTTCAGGATACTCCAATTATGGCTTACTCGGCTAAGCAGGCCTCTGCGTTTTACGGGCCGTTTAGAGAGGCTGCCGAGTCAACACCGCAGTTTGGCGACCGCAGGTCGTATCAGATGGATGCTGCAAACTCACTTGAGGCGCTTCGCGAAGTCGCTCTTGATATCGAGGAAGGCGCAGATATTGTCATGGTAAAGCCGGCGTTAAGTTGTCTCGACTTAGTTTATACGGTAAAGCAGGAGTTTGGCTATCCCACGGCAGCATATAATGTAAGCGGGGAGTTTTCAATGGTAAAGGCTGCGGCAGAAAAAGGCTGGATAGATGAGAGACAGGTTGTACTAGAAATACTTACCGGCATCAAACGGGCCGGTGCAGATATCATTATTACCTATCACGCAAAAGATGCTACAAAGTGGCTCAATGAGTAGTTAAAGGAAGGGTTCATCGTTCATAGTTCATGGATAAGACGGGGTCTAGACAGAGGGATTGTCATTCTGGTGAGCCGAAGCCCTGAGCGAGGTCGAAGGGGAAGCCGAAGGCGGAGTCGAAGAATCTAAATAATATCAAAAGTTACTGCCCGCACCTCGTACCTTCACTTCCATGAACCATGAACCATAAAACCGGAGGTTTTATAAATGAAGGCCGAAGTAAAAGATTTAAATGGGCAAGTGCCGCTGCCGAGAATGATCGCGTGGGAGATAACGCGAAGCTGCAACCTTGCTTGTATCCACTGCCGGGCATCGGCTCTGCATGGCCCGTACGAGGGCGAACTCTCAACCGATGAGGCAAAGGCACTTCTTGATAATATAAAGTCGTTTAGCAACCCGATTATAATCCTTACTGGCGGTGAGCCGCTGGCAAGAGCTGATTTCTACGAGATTGCAAAATACGGCCACGACATTGGCTTAAGGATGGTTCTTGGGACAAATTCGACCCTTATGACTCCGGAGATTGCCGCCAAAGTTAAAGAAGTTGGTATCCCGAGGATGAGTGTTAGCATTGATTTTCCAATCGCCGAGAAACACGACGAGTTTAGGGGACATCCCGGCGCATTCGACGCGGCGGTTAGGGGAATCAAAATCGCCCAGGAGGCGGGCATAGAGGTTCAGATAAACTCCACGATTACCAAGTTAAATGTAGCCTATCTTGACGATCTTTTAAAGTTTGCAAAAGATATCGGGGCGGTTGCGTTTCACCCGTTCCTTTTAGTTCCAACTGGAAGGGGCAAGGAACTAGAGGAGCAGGAGCTTCCACCAGAAGAATATGAGAGGACGCTGAACTGGGTTTACGACAAGCAAAAAGAAGAAAAAGATATCTTTTTTAAGCCAACTGATGCACCGCATTACTTCAGAATCATGCGGCAGAGGGCAAAGGAAGACGGAGAGAAGGCTTCAGCCATGATGTCCGGGCACCCGCACGCTGCACGTGGCCTTGAGACAATGACGAGAGGCTGCCTTGGCGGCATAGGCTTTTGCTTCATAAGCCATGTGGGCCAGGTCCAGCCATGCGGCTACTTTGAGAAGGCCGCCGGCGATGTTAAGAAGCAGCCCTTCAAAGACATTTGGGAAACTTCTAAGCTTTTTGCGGACTTGAGAGACTATGATAAGCTCAAGGGCAAATGCGGCATCTGTGAGTTTAAGCGGGTCTGCGGCGGCTGCCGTGCTCGCGCCTATGAGGTTACGGGAGACTACCTTGCGGAAGAACCCTACTGCGTGTATGAGCCCAAGTCTGGAAAAGTATCTTCTAGGCAAAGTCATGGATGTACGGCACCAGGTTGCTAAGAGCTCGATTATCGGGCACAACTGCGTTATTCTACCAGCGTTGTTAATTAATAATTAACAATTGTTAAGATACGATGGACAGATGTTAACTAATGATTAACAACCAAAAGTTTGTTCCTAAGTCAATTTATTGGAGGTATGGCATGAACACAAAAAAGTCCCAGGAGCTCTTTGCTGAGGCACAGAAGTATATCCCGGGCGGTGTAAACAGTCCGGTAAGGGCTTTCAAATCGGTTGGTTTAAATCCTCTCTTTATTGCAAAAGCCAAGGGGTCAAAGATCTACGATGTGGACGGTAACGAGTATATCGACTATGTTGCATCCTGGGGACCGATGATTTTAGGCCATGCTAGCGATGAGATAAATGCAGCGGTAAAAGCTGCCTTAGAAAACGGTACAAGCTACGGCGCGCCAACCGAGCTTGAGGTCGAGATGGCCAAACTAGTGGTTGAGGCAATGCCGTCAGTTGAAAAGGTTAGAATGGTAAGCTCCGGTACCGAGGCAGTCATGAGTGCAATTCGCCTGGCTCGCGGTTATACCGGCCGCTCGAAGTTTATTAAATTTGAGGGATGCTACCACGGGCACTCTGACGCACTTTTGGTGCAGGCAGGATCAGGTGTGACTACTCTGGGTCTACCTGATAGCCCTGGCGTTACGAAAGGCGCCGCGCAAGATACGATAAATCTCCCGCATAACGACCTTGAGGCGGTTGATAGAGCAATCCGCGAGCAGTATAAAGATATCGCCGCAGTAATTATTGAACCGGTGGCCGGAAACGCGGGGGTTATCCCACCTAAGGAAGGTTTTCTAGAGGGCTTGCGCAAAATCACGAAAGAATATGGTATTCTGTTAATCTTTGACGAGGTTATAACCGGCTTTCGTGTTTCCTACGGCGGCGCGCAAGCATACTATAACGTCATGCCTGATCTTACTACGATGGGCAAGATTATCGGCGGCGGCTTTCCGGTCGGTGCATTCGGCGGGCGTGCCGAAATCATGGATTACATAGCGCCGGTCGGCTCAGTATACCAAGCCGGAACGCTTTCCGGCAATCCAATTGCGATGACTGCCGGCATTACGCTTCTTAACATCCTTAAAGACCCGAAGGTGTATGAGGAACTTGATCGCAAAGGTAAGATGTTTGCCGATGGACTAAAAGAGGCGGCAGCTGAGGCCGGAGTCAATGCTCAGTTTACCCGTGTGGGATCGCTCTCTTGCATGTTCTTCACCGACAAGCCAGTCTATGATTACCAGAGCGCAAAAATGTCCGACACCGCCAAGTACGCCGCGTATTTTAAGACAATGCTTGAACAGGGAATCTACCTCGCGCCGTCACAGTTTGAGGCGACGTTCATGTCACTTGCACATACCGACGAGGATATTGAACGCACAATTAACGCCGCTAAGAAGGCACTGAAGAGCCTTACTATTAAAGCGTAGGTAATGTCGAATTTCGAATTGCAAATATAGAATTATTAAAACACCCTAGTAAAGGGCGGGTTTTGGCTCCGCCCTTCTTGCTTTTAACTCGTAATTCGAAATTAGCCCTCGTTCTAGGCCCACTATCCCAACAAATCTCCCGTCATCTTCAGCGCTTTAGCAAACGTATCCATATACTTCTGTGGGTTTAAGAGGAAATCAAACTTTTCTGGGTTTTGCGTAATCGAGGTATAAAGCGGCACCACCTCGGTCAGTCCAAAATCTGGCACTTCATTTGTCTGCGCCCACTTGGGCGATCCAAGTACATCATAGTTTTCATTTTTCAACCAGGTAAAGTTGGCTAGCTCGTAATATGCCCCGCCATGTAGCTCTTCTAGCGGCTTGTAGATCGACTTGAAGCCATCTGCTGTGACATTGCTCATCACCAGAGGTTCGTCTTCCGGGTTAATCGTGATATGTCCGTAACCCGGCGGTATGACGACCTTCTGCCCCGGAAGTGCCTCAACGACGAAGAACTCAAGTACCTGGTTTCCATCAACTTTCTGGCACACATAGTGCGCCCGCCCGCTTATCACCTCGTAGACTTCTGGGTAGGTGACGTTAGTGCCTGGTACAAGGGGGTGGTAATGTCCGACGGTTTTTAGAAGCTCTCGCCCGACCACTCTCGCCCGCAAGGTCGTGATGTCATAGCGATAGTTCATCCGGCGAAACATGTTTTTGTCGTCTGGCCAGCCGACATCGCGGTACATAAAGTAAGCATCCTCTGGCCCTTCCAGAAGTGAGTTTGGTGCCAGAACTTCCTTGTAATCTTGAAGATGTCGGATATCCGGCTCAACTGTTGGTAGATTATCCTCAAAAACCAAACGGGGGCCCTCAAGCCCCAACGGCAGACCTGAAACAGCTTCGAGCTTTTTTGCCATTATCCCACCTCAACTTTTATGTGTACTTAAATTTATATAAATGCATAACTAAAGGATTCTTCCACTCAAGATACCCATTTCCTTCTTAAATATTATTTTGCTGTGGTTTCGATTTTGGATGGTTGTTTAAGCGGTCGCCACCACCACTCGTTGTTCTTGTACCAGTCGATTGTGATAGCGATGGCGGTTTCAAAGTCGTGTAGGGGCTTCCACCCTAAAGCTGCCACCTTAGAGGTCTCAATAGAATATCTGCGGTCATGTCCTAGACGGTCTTCAACAAACTGCATTAGTGATTTTGGCTTGTTTAGGTGATTTAAGATGGTCTCGGTTATCGTAAGGTTTGCTTTTTCGTTTCCGCCGCCGATGTTATAGATCTCACCGATTTGCCCCTGATGAAGAACAGCATCGATGCCGCGGCAGTTATCCTCTACAAAGCACCAGTCACGCACGTTCATTCCATCCCCATAAACTGGGACTGGGATATCCTCCAGCAGGTTGGTTACAAAAAATGGGATCAACTTCTCCGGATACTGGTATGGCCCAAAATTGTTTGAGCTGCGGGTTATAATAACCGGTGTGCCGAATGTGGTGTAGTGGGCATGGCAAAGCAAATCGGCTGAGGCTTTACTTGCCGAGTAGGGGCTGCTTGGGGTAAGAGAGTCGGTCTCTTTAAACGAACCTTTCTCAATGCTTCCGTAAACCTCGTCGGTGCTGACCTGCAGATATTTCGGTATACCAAAGTCCCTTATGGCCTCAAGTAAGACCTCTGTACCCATAATGTTTGTAGTTATAAACTCTTTGGCTGAGGTGATCGAGCGATCCACATGGCTTTCCGCCGCGAAGTTGACAACGGCGTCGCATCCTTTGATGGATTCTGATACGGCAGCGGGATCGCAGATATCCCCCTTTATAAAAGTATATCTTGGGTTACCCTCGATATCCTTTAGGTTGTCTAAGTTTCCGGCATAGGTTAGCTTGTCGAAGTTTATGATCTCATAATCTGGATGTACCTCCAGCATGTGGTGTATGAAATTAGAACCAATAAACCCGGCTCCGCCGGTAACCATTATTCTCAAGTTTCATCCTCCCTAGCCCCTCCCTTAAGGAAGGGGATATATTAACCGACAATCGACAGTCGAAAACCGTAAATCTCTTTACCCGTGCTTTACGCTCCAGTCGTAAGGAATCTTGTCTGTGTCATAGGGAAGCCGGTGCTCATCCGGTTCCTTATAGTTATATACATGTGTTGGGATGTTTAGTACTACTGCCTCGGTCTCGCTTATGCACTTCCAGCCATGATACACATCCTTTGGAACCTGTACCAATACTGGGTTGTGCTCACCGATAAAGAACTCGTTAACCTCGCCTTTTGTGGGTGAGCCCTCGCGGTCGTCATAAAGCGCGAGCTTTAACATTCCTTTTACCACGGCGATATTATCTGTCTGCAGCTTATGCAGGTGCCATGCCTTGATTATCCCGGGATAGGTGGTTGTCATATACACTTGCCCGAACTGATCAAATAACTCTTCATCATTTCTAAGGATTTCCATTAACCGACCACGCTCATCTGGAATAACTTTAAGATTCTTTACCTTAACGCCATCAATCAACTTATAACCTCCATTTTAAAGGACTTCAACCTCACTATTATCGCCAACCATTAGCCGGTATGCTTTTGGCTTTCTCTCGCTTCTCCGGACCTTTACGTTTCTACCTAAAAGGCTATCCTCAATGCGGCTACCAATGCCTTCAATAACGCATTCCGCTAAGATTATACTATGCTCAATTTCGCTTTCGGTTATCGTCGCGTTATCGTGAATCGAGGTAAATGGACCAATGTAGGAGCGAAGTATTTTGCTCCTTTTGCCGATGATCGCTGGTCCTCTAATTACCGAATCATGTATTTCGGCGTCTTTTTCGACGATAACCTTACCGTGGATTTTTGTTGTCTCATCGACGAATCCTTCAATTCGTGTTTCGATACCTTCGAGCATAATACGGTTGGCTTCGAGCATGTCTTCGAGCTTTCCCGTATCTTTCCACCATCCCGATATGATATGCGGATGGACATCATATCCTTTGTCCACGAGGTATTGTATTGCATCGGTGATCTCAAGCTCACCTCGCCAGGACGGCTCAATAGCATTTACGGCCTCAAAGACGTTTTTATCAAACATATACACGCCAACCAAAGCAAGATTTGATAGCGGCTCCTTCGGTTTTTCGACCAACCTTTTTATCCGGCCATCCTCAAGCTCAGCAACGCCAAATTGCTGAGGATTTGCAACGCGGGCAAGAAGTATTTGGCAATTAGGTTTGTTCTGCCTAAACTCATTGATCAGGCTATTAATCCCATCTTTTATCAGGTTGTCACCTAAAAACATGACGAAGCTATCGTCACCGATGAAATCCTGGGAGATTTTTACCGCATGTGCAAGCCCAAGCGGGGCCTCTTGCTCAACATAAGTAACCTTGACTCCAAACGCACCGCCATCGCCAACTGCTTTTTTAACCTCTTCTTTTGTGTCTCCCACAACCACGCCAATGTCGGTGATACCGGCATTTTTGATTGTTTCAATTGCATAAAAAAGGATCGGTTTATTGGCAACTGGAACCAGCTGTTTAGCGCTAGTAAAGGTGATAGGCCTAAGCCGAGTACCGGTTCCACCACTTAGAATCAAGCCTTTCATTTGCTATCCCCCGGTATTCTTATTCTTAATCTATATAATTAACTGGTAATAATATATCTTAAATGTAAATATTATGCTATCGCTAATACCTTATCAATTTACCGCCGCAAGCTGTTAGATAAACATATTGGTAGCTAATCAATAGCCCGCCCAGCAATAACAGCTTGCGGCGAGGTAAGCAAGCAGGTATGTTAATTTTTGAAGTTTCACCGTTAAATATGCTACGCTAGGATTATTACGATGTCTAGGTTTAGGGAGAGGGAGGCTTGCTTTTGAAAGTATTGATAACAGGCGCTAAGGGAATGCTCGGTACCGATCTTATGGATATCTTATCACGGGATAATAAGGCTATCGGGGTAGATATTAATGATTTCGACATAACCGATGCCACAAAGACTAAGGAAAATATCCTTAAAATCGCCCCACAGCTTGTTGTTCACTCGGCTGCTTATACAGATGTGGATGGCTGTGAAACCAATATTGAGTTAGCATATCGGGTAAATGCAGTCGGCACCCAGAGTGTTTCTTTAGCTTGCCAGGCAGCCGATATTCCCATGCTTTACCTAAGCACCGATTTCATCTTTGATGGTGAGAAGAAATCTCCCTACCTGGAGTGGGATCATGCAAATCCCTTAAGTGTTTACGGTGCCTCAAAATACGCAGGTGAGTACTTCGTGTCGCACCTTCTTAAGAAATATTACATTGTAAGAATTGCCTGGCTATATGGGGAAAACGGGAAAAATTTCGTCAAGACTATCCTTAGATTGGCGGATGAGCGAGACGAACTCCAGATCGTAGATGACCAGGTGGGATCCCCAACCTATACCGTGGACGTTGCCAACGGGATTTCACAACTTATAAAAAGCGAAAATTATGGTATATACCATATGGTCAACAAAGGGGAGGCCTCCTGGTACGGATTTGCTAAAAAGATACTTGAGCTTAGTGGAAAAAGCAAAGTTGTTGTTGAACCAATTACAACTGAAGAGCTAAGCCGCCCGGCAAGAAGGCCGGCATACTCGGTTTTAAGAAACCTCGCCCTTGAGCTTACTATCGGTGATCCCATGCGCAATTGGGAAGATGCTTTGGAGGAGTTCGTACAGCAGAAGATTCTTAAGGGGAGTAAAGTCTAAATGTCTAACACGGAACATCCTACAGTAAAGAAGGCAGTAATTCCGGCGGCAGGATTGGGGACGCGGTTTCTGCCTATTACAAAGTCGCAGCCTAAAGAGATGATACCGGTGGTCGATAAACCCACTATCCAATATGTCGTTGAAGAAGCTGTCGCCTCGGGCGTAAACGACATCTTAATAATTACCGGCCGTGGAAAGAGGGCAATCGAAGATCATTTTGATCGCTCGTTTGAGTTGGAGTCGGTTTTAAAGAAGAAAAACGACTACAATGCGGTTGCCAAGCTTGAGGAGATTGCCAAGCTTGCAGATATACACTACATAAGGCAAAAGATTGCTGCTGGGCTAGGTCATGCGGTGCTGTGTGCTGAGAAACATATTGGAAACAACCCTTTTGTCGTACTCTTAGGTGATGCCATAACTTTAAGCAACAATCCCTGCACCAGGAACCTAATAGAGCATTACAACAAGTTCGGAGCCTCGATGGTTGCCGTCGAGCGGGTGCCAAGGCAAGAGGTTAAAAACTACGGAATCATACAGGCCGAGAAAGTTGGCGATTACTTGTATAAAGTCATCGACTTGGTTGAAAAGCCTTCCCCGAAGGATGCTCCGTCCGATCTTGCCATGCTTGGCAGATACGTGTTAACCCCCGGCATCTTTAAGGCCCTTGCGCAAACTAAGCCGGGCCTTGGCGGTGAGGTACAGCTAACCGATGCGTTAAAACATCTCCTGAAAAATGAGGAGATATACGCATTTGAAGTCACCGGTCCGCGCTATGATATCGGGAATAAGCTAAGCTGGATAAAAGCAACGATTGAACTTGCCTTACTCAACGAAGAATTTGGCCCGGAACTTAGAAAGTACTTGAAAGAGCTTCTTAAATAATCTAAAAAAATTTTTAAAAATATTTTGCACTAAGCTATTGCCCTCATCATACGATTATTATATTGTAATATTCCATGGAGAGTATACGACCGTTAGTTGAAAAAACGGAAGGTAATTTGGAGGTAGTCCAGTTGCCTCTCGCTTACCACCTGGTTCTTTCAACACATGATAGCGAGCCGCTGTTCGAATTGGTTAATAATTGCAATAGCTTAGCCTATCTGATGTTTGAAACATCGGTTCTTCATAAATACAACCTTTTTGCTTTTTGCATAATGCCTGATCACGTTCATATCCTCTGCCAGCCGGGCAACATCCTTGTCCCACACTTTGTAAACCTCTTACGGTTTAGGTTTGAGTATATTCTTGCTAGGGACGGACGCATGCAACCAGTCTGGCAATCGGATTTTAGGGAGCAATCCTTACCTGAAGAAGAGATAAAAAACACCGCCATGTTTATTTTTGAGAATCCGGTGCGAAACGGTTTAGTAAACGATGCTTTTGATTATCCGTTCTCGTTTGTGGTTGGCGGGAAGGCATATAGTCCATAGCAGTTATTTTGTTAGTAGTGACCGGGAAAGGCTCCCGGCATACTGGCCGATTGCAAAGGCGGGAACGGTAAGAAGGAGCGCCCACCAGCCAAAGCCGAATAACAGGCGAAGCAGGATAACCGCTGGCACGGGAAGGTGCACGGCTAAAAACCAGTCTCTAGAAAACTTTTTTACCCCTGCCCTCCAGTAGCCAAAGGGAAAGGTTATAATAAAAATAAGAACCAATAGAAGGGCTAATTTTGCCATCTATCTCTCCTCCTATGAAAGAAATCTACTCCAATTTACATATTTATGTTGATCTCAGCACGAAATTGCCGAAATCCTCAAACACCCACTTGTTCTTTAAGGTCTGATAAATGATACCAAGCAGCTTTTTTGCTGTGGCAATGATGGCCTTTCCTGAGCCCTTCTTGGCTTTGAGCTTGTCGTAAAACGCTTTAAGGTATGCTGAATAGCGGATGGCAACCAGCGTGCACTGCACGAGCGTGGTTCTACCGAGCTTTGAGCCCTGCTTGGTTATGCGCCCCTGGTGGTTCGTCTCGTTTGAGTTGGAAACCCGCGGCACGATGCCAAAGTAGGCGGCCAGTTTCTTTTCATCCTCAAAGTCGTTGATGTTGCCGATTACGCTTAAGAGAATAGTGCCGCTTTTGTCGCCGATACCTTTAACGCTTGTTATACCCTCGTGACCATCCAAATCCTTGCCCCTGTCTGTAAGTTCGGCATCTATCTTTGCAATCCCGGCATTTAAGCCTTTGATCTCATCAATGATTACTTCAAGCTCGATATGGGCAACCGGATTTACTTTGTACTCTAAAACTTTTTCTAAAGCTTTATCACTCGAGAAGCATTCTTTCTTGGTTACGATCCCCTGGGCAGAAAGGATGTTGTGGATCTTGTTCTTTAACGCGCTTTTGAGCTGCACCAGCTTGTGCCTGGTACCCGCAAGGCTTTCAATTTCCGCATATCGCTCGTCTTTTAATCGCACTTCCGGCAACATCCCTTTGCTTAAAAATAGCGCCATCGTCTCGGCGTCATTCGCATCGGTCTTTTTCACCGACTGGCTTACCACCTTAAACTGCTTGGTGCTGATCACGTGGACCTTCCCGACATGATCTTGTATCGTTCGCACAAAGTGCCGGGTGTTCGTCGTGGCCTCTACCGCCACCTCATCATCCGCCTTGAGTTCAGCGCAAAACCACTTGAATTTCACCGATCTTGTACGTAACAAAGCGCTTCTCTTCACCTTCCATAAAGCAGACGGTGAACGCGCTCTTGTGAAGGTCAACCCCGATGAACCTGCCCATCTCTCCACTCCTCTCGGTTTAAGGGAGTAGATGTAATGCCGGTGACCACCATTCTCCTATCCAGGGTCTTTAAGCCCCATGGTGCCGTTTCAGCTATAGGCAAGACCAATCTCCTAATCAGGGTCATACGCCCCAGAACAAAATCCAGCCTATAGCCTATCTACTCCAGGTAACTCTAACTATACGTTACCTGGAGCGGTCAGCGACTTTCTTCTTTCATAGCATCTCCTAAGTTGAAACCAAATGCGCGTTTATTATATCAAAAGTAGCCAAAATATTCTCACCAAACAAGAAGTTAAAATATGATAAGCTATATAAAAACCTGCTTGAACAACTAAAGGTGGTATCATTTGAAGATTTTAGTGACCGGAGGCGCCGGCTTTATCGGATCAAATATCGTCGATGCTTACATAGATGCCGGCCATGAAGTTGCCGTTATCGATAATCTATCAAACGGAAAAGAAGAGAACCTTAACCCGAAGGCACGGTTTTATAAAATAGATATACGCTCACCCGAGATAGACCTGGTTTTTGCTAAGGAGAAGCCGGATATCCTGAACCACCACGCCGCTCAAATCGATGTTAGAAAATCGGTTGCCGACCCCATTTATGATGCAGGCGTAAACATCACAGGCATGATCGGGCTTTTGCAAAGCTCGGTAAAACATGCGGTTAAAAAAGTTATTTTTGCCTCTTCGGGGGGAGCAATCTACGGGGAGCCAAAGATTCTGCCCGCCGGCGAGGACACTCCATTAGACCCACTTGCGCCATATGCGGCATCCAAGATCGTTGGGGAGTACTATCTAAAATGTTTCAGTAACCTGCACGGGCTAAAATATACGGCTCTTCGCTATGGCAACGTCTACGGGCCAAGGCAAGACCCGCATGGCGAAGCAGGAGTTATCGCAATATTTTGTAATGCCATGCATGAAGACAAAGAGGTTAAGATTTTTGGCACCGGCGAGCAGCTTCGAGACTACATATATGTGGGAGACGTTGTGCGGGCCAACTTACTTGCTCTGGGTAGGGCGGACAACGAGGAAGTTAACATCGGCACGGGTATCGGCACATCCGTTAATGAGCTATATACACGTCTTAAAGATATCATCGGTTATCAGAAGGATGCGATATATCATCCTCCAAGGCAAGGTGAGCTTGAAAAAACTTATCTTACCAACGCCAAGGCTAAGGAAGTCCTTGGCTGGGAGCCACTGGTTGATATACAGCATGGACTCGAGCTTACCGCCGAGTTTTTTAGAGAGAAGCTTGCGAGGGAGAAGGTCTAGGAAATGTCGATTTACGAATTTTTAAATGGCGAATTAAAGACCGGTGAGTCGGTGAACTGGTGAACCGGATAAGTTCCTCCCCTTGGTGGGGAAGGTTGGGTAGAGGTGATTGCCCTCATTACTTACTTTCATTCTGTGACCTATGACCAAATATACTGATTTATTGGATAATTCAGAAACTAGAAACAATAAATAAGAGAACAGGCAGTTAGTCTCTAAGATGTAGTTTATATCTTGTTTCGGGTCTCTGAGCGGGCATATACTTTTTTTGAGATTTTTTAGTAGCTCAATATTTATAAAGCAAATATAAGAGGAGTATATGATGTTAAAATCTATTGCTTTGATATTATTTAGTATAGTACTTGCCCTTGGCGGCCAGTTTTTGCTTAAATCAGGAATGAACCAGGTTGGGCAGATTGGTGGGGGAAGTATTGCTTACTATAAGGCTATGCTTTTTAAAACATTTATTAATCCCTATGTAATCGTAGGGTTATTGCTTTATGCACTTTCATCGGTTTTCTGGCTTATTGTACTTTCCAGAGTTGATTTGAGCTTTGCTTACCCTTTTTTGGGGATCGGCTATTTAATCATTATGTTTATTTCCTGGCGCTATCTACACGAGCCGATGAGCGCACTTCGCATTGCGGGGGCCGCATTAATAGGTCTTGGCGTAGTTTTAATCTCGCGAGGGTAGTTTCCGTAAAAGCAAAAGGCTAGCCTCTTGGCTAGCCATAAAAGCGGGATTTTTACTCCTCCCAGGAGATTGCGCCAGTTGGACACTCCTCGATAGCCTCATCGACTTTATCCTGGAGTGGCTCGTCCGGCCCCTCATTAATGACGTGAGCAAGACCGTCATCTCTGAGCTCGAAGACCTCTGGGCAAACCTGCTCGCAGATACCATCCCCGATACACTCATCGTGATCAACAGTTGGTTTTCTCATTACACAACTCCTTTTGCTAAATTCTCTTTTATTTTTAGCAGGTTT
>JAJYQA010000040.1 GCA_021794835.1 Actinomycetes bacterium
AAATACCTCGATATGTCGGTAAGGGAGAAAGTATCAGTGCAAGCTGCGAAACCAGAGTCGACTCTGGTTTCAGTCTAGGGGTTGATCTTGAGGAACGTAATTTACAGAAAAATTGGGACTTGATCCAGGAATTTCAGTACTATACAATAGGTAGTTATATTAGCAGTTAGTATGCATGATGTTGCATATCTAACCAGGCGTTATAGCTTTTAAGGTTAAATAAGGGGCACTGTTGAGAGAACAAAACGAAGAAAGAGTCTTTCGTTTCCTTTTATTATATCGCTGGTTAACTTTAGCATTTGCTATAGTTCAAAATTGGGTTGAGATAAAGTCACCTGTCTTATTGCCTTTTGCTATAGTTTTTACCTATACTCTGATGGTTAGCCTGTTTTCAAAGCAGATATACAAAAAGGTTAAGAAAACCCCCCTACTTTTATCCATTGATGTGGCCTTCTACCCATTAATTTTTTATTTTACCGGTGGTTTGGCGAGCCAATTTTTTCTTTGCGGTTTTAGCCCGCTGCTTACATCAGTCCTACTTTTTAAATTTAAGGGTGCGCTTTACTCTGTCTTGGCCTATAGTTCGCTTTATGTTTTTGAACTACTAAGCCTTAATGGATATTCGGCCATAAGACTTGCGCATTCCGGCGAGTTTAATTTCTTCATTACATATCTTGCCTCTTTTTTTCTAGTAGCCATCTTCTTTACTTACCCCATTGTTCTTCTCGGGCGGTTAGAAAACAGCAAAAAAGAAATAGAAATTGAAAAAAATAATCTTGAACAGACCCATGGGAAGCTAGAAATAGCTTATAAGCTCCACGCTTTATCCCAGAGAGAAATGGATGTACTAGAACTTATATCGCAAGGCAAAAGCAACAAAGAAATCGCCCGAACCCTCTCTCTTTCAGAATCTACAATAAAGACCCATGTTTCAAGTGTTCTAAAAAAGCTAAAGCTAAAATCAAGAACCGAAGCCATCTCTTATTTTCTTAAAGAAAACTACCTTAAATAATAGCTGTCTCTCTTACCTGCCCAAATGCAAAAGTACCAAAAAAATTCATACCGTGATTTGCTTAAATCTATACTTTTGACCGATACCATTATTTGTAATTTCCACTTAAGCTATTTCCTACCAAGCTATTGATATGATTGATGTCCTTGAAGTACTAACCACTTTATTAAGCAACAAGGCTCCGGTAGCTTAACCATTGCACTCACTGATACATAAGAGGGCAGATGTTATTTATCTGCCGGTAATTCTAAAGGAGTATAGCGATCAATATGGACCAAGAGCAATTACAACAAAATGGTAAAATTGGTAAAATAAATATTTACCGCGATATCATCTTAACTTCTCTGATTTGGACAGTACTAATGTTACTGGTTGGCTGGGTCTTGGCTGCCATTGGATGGTATTTTTTAGCCCTGCTCTGGCGACGTGAACTTTTTGTACCCTATAATGTTAAAGTCACCGCTATTGCCGCGGTAATAATCACCCTTTGGGGAGTGGTTACTTTCCTGCTGTCCTTTATATGGGCAAAGTTTAACTATCACCGATATTACAGGAAAAATCGGCGGCAGCTTGAAGTGCCTATGTTTCAGGCCCCACGAATCTCTTGGGCCGCGGCAACACTTGCGCCATCCCCTCCAACGTTAACCGTAACCGATCGCTCGCAAACCATACCGATTACTAAACAGGAGGTACCAGTCGAGGTGGCTTCTTCTCTGGTCGGCCGCATTTTGCGTGATAACATCTATAATGCAGATGGCCAGATAGTGGCCCTAAAGGGGACATTGGTGACACCCGAGCTTATCGATATCTTAATAACTAGCGGTCTCTACGAGGAACTGTTGACAGCAATGGAAGGCGAAAGAAAGGATTGATAGATCAGATGATAGTTAGCGATGCAAACGCTTCGTTATTGCAAGCAATAGGTTACTATATTTTCTTATACCCGATAATTATGAGTGTGTTCTGGGTGATAGGCGGCCTTTATTTCTGGTGGCGCAGGGAGCTTCACGGCGAAGAAGAAAAAGGAAATCCCCCTGAGCCTGATCTCTGGCCAGCACTAACTATCCTAGTACCATGCTACAACGAAGCTGCCGTTATCGATGCCACCTGCCAGTCTCTGTATACTTTAGATTATCCTGATTATCATGTTATTTTTATCGATGACGCATCCAGCGATGAGACATCAGAAATTATTGGCAGTTGGTTGCCTAAAGCCCCCTTTTTTCATCTTTTGCGGTTGGAAAAAAACCAAGGCAAAGCCCTTGCACTTAATTCTGCGCTATATAGGGCAGTAAATGAACCGATAACAGTAGTTATCGACGCTGATACCTTGATTGCTCCGAAATCCCTTAAATGGCTTGTTAAACCATTTGTCTACCAGCCTCGCTTGGGTGCTGTGACAGGCAACCCAATGGCCTTCAACCGTACCAACTTGCTAGAGAAAGTACAAGTTGCGGAATTTGCCTCAATCATTGGACTAATTAAACGTGCTCAGCGAGTTTTGGGACGTGTCTTGACCGTTTCGGGATGTATAGCGGCTTACCGAACAAATGTCTTAAAAGAAGTGGGTGGCTTTTCTCCCCGTACGGCAACAGAAGATATCGATATTACATGGGTACTGCAGCGACACTTCTACGAGGTTTGGTACGCGCCGCAGGCAGTAGCTTTCATTCAAGTACCGTCTACGTTAAGGCAGTATTGGAAACAGCGTTGCCGATGGGCCCGGGGCGGCTGGCATTTATTACGTACGCATAAAGGTATTTTCTCCCGCTGGCGCTGGCGGCGGTCCTGGCCTGTTTACATCGACTTTGTGCTCAGTCATCTATGGTCGTTTTTCTTTGTTTTAGGCACGCTATTGTGGATCGTTTCTTATTTGTTGTTCCACTATCCCATTGGGTTTACTCCAATACCGGCTTGGTACGGTGCAATAGTTAGTGTAGCTTGCTTAACTCAGTTTGGGGCTGCCTTGGTAGCAAACCATCGGTATGATTCAAGGCTCTGGCAAACATTTTTCTGGGTACCTTGGTATCCGATTTTCTTCTTTGTTTTCGGGTCATTGGCAATACTTCGAACAGCACCTGAAGGTCTTTTTGGCAACCTCGAACGAACTGGTCGCTGGAACAGTCCCACGCGAGAGAAAATGACCTTGAATACAACCTTAAACGATCCTAGCTAAATACAAGTCAGATAGGTGGGTTGCCAAATAAAAAGAACTTTAGCGATAACATTATTATCTCTATCTATAATTTTAGCTATGAGCTCCTACCCCATAAGCAGAGCCTCTCATCCTAAAACTACTAATCCGCCTCTAGCATTTTCTAATAATGGATGCTTGGTCTTGTCTTATCATAGGGTGTTACCGAAAAATTGGCTGATAAATATCTGGTCGCATTGGATTGAGTTTTATACCGACAGCAGTGAACTTACCAAGTTTTCTGTATCTGGCAGTGATTTCAGGTACCAGATAGATTATCTTCAGCGCCAGGGGGTACGGTTTATCACGCCAACCGAGCTTGAAGCTTTTATTAAAGGGAAAGCCAAAATGCCTCCAAAATGCGCACTTATCACTTTTGACGATGTGGATATAAGCGTTTACAGAGATGCTTTTCCTGTACTCCAGCGAAAAAATATCCCCTTCGCTCTTTTTGTTATTACGGGGAACGTAGGAAACCAGAATTTTCATGGGCTCAAGTTCTGTACATGGCCCGAGATCAAAGAGATGGCCGATTCAAACTTAGCAACAGTGGGTGTGCATACTAACAACCTGCACTATTTAGACTCGAAGACCCAAAAACCGCCTTTTCTTGCACCCGGCAGTGCCCGTTGTTTTGCCGTAGACATGCGTCTGTCCAAACAGGCAATGCGAAAGAAAATTGGCATAACACCTTGTTACTTTGCCTATCCTTACGGCTTCGGCACACCTGAGACAGATAAAGTAGCACTTGGTTCAGGTATGCATCTGATTTTTACACTTTCAAGCGGCGTTGTAAAGCCGGGTGACCCCGCTTTTTTTGTTAAGCGTACGCTCGTAAACAAAAACACATGGCCAGCTATCGCTGCTTGGGCGGCAAGAAAATAAATTCTAGAGGCCGATACCGGCTGTGGGGCTGTGGTGTGGGTGCCTGGCTTGAAAGATCGGACTGTTGCCAAAGGCCAACCAGACGCTTGGAAATTGGTTTGTTTACCTTCAGTTATTTTATAATGGCTGGTAAAAACATCACGCGAGCAAGTATCATGAGTGCGGTAATATCTAAACAGGGTTCGGCAACAGTTCGAAGATTGAAAGATTATGAAAGATTAAGCTCGCTATGCGAGGTGGGAGACAAAGAGGTGAAGAATTACCTGAAGACGAGAACCGAAACCAGGGTTGTAGCTAAAACCACCCATAAGATTTCTATTCTTGAAAGCAGTGCTACAAAGGCGGCGCCGGCTAAAAGAGCGCGGGGCAAGTCCCATGGGATATCCAGCGCAAAGCGGATAGTAACGGACAAAAGAAGGCCGACAAAAGAGCTGAGCACACCACTAACAGCCCTGCTAAAATAAGGCGATCCTTTAAGCTTATCAAAATATGGCGTAACGCCAACTACGAGCAAGAAAGATGGTAAAAATATGCTCATGGTTGCAACAAGCCCGCCGGAAAATCCATATAGCAAACAGCCGATAAAGGTTGCAGTAATTACGATCGGCCCCGGTGTGACCTGCCCTAAAGCAATGCCGTTTAGCAGCGTCTTGGCATCGAGCCACGAGCGCACGTCAACAATTTCATGAAACATAAGGGGAACGGAGGCAAAACCGCCCCCGAAAGCAAATAGATCGATCCTAAACATAAGGATGGCAAGATCAAATAGTTTGCGCTGTAAAAAGAAAAGCAAGATAAATGCTGCGGCCGCACCCAATAGAAGCATGAGAAAAGGCCTCAGTGAGTGCGCACTTATCTGTGGGTCGTCTTTTGCCTGGTGAAGAGGTTTTTTAAGGTGTAGGACCACCCCCAAAGCAGCTGCTAAAAGAATTACCAGGATCGGGCTTATGCTTAGTCCAAACATGGTGGCGGCAACGGTGGCGATTGCGACATCTTGCCACCTTTTCAAATAAGTCCTGCCAAACGAGACAGTAGCATTGGCGATGATAGCCACGATTACCGCTTGAAGGCCGCTAAAAATTGAAATTACCGCCGGCAGGCTATGCCCCCGCGCGTATAAAATGGAGAAGGTCGTCATGAGGACAAACGCAGGCAGGCCAAAGCCGATATAGCTGGCCGCAGCGCCGGCCACCCCACGCGCTCTTAAACCCACATAGGCGGCAACCTGCATGGCCGTTGCCCCCGGCACTGTTTGGCTTAAAGATACGCCGTCTTTAAAAGACTCCTCGCTCAGCCATTTTCGCCTCTCGACAGCCATCCTTCGGATATAGGCAACCATAGCGGGCCCGCCGAAGGCGGTGATGCCAAGCCTTAAAAACGAGACAAATATATCTATAAGTGTGGGCTTTTGATCAGCTTGCCGGCTTTGGGGACTACTCACTTTTTAATAAATTACTCCAATAATTACATATGCTAGAGCTATGGCCATGTTGTCTTAACAGCCCTCTTATTTCAGTGTACCTGAGGTGGGTTGCCATGGTCAAGTAAAAACAGACACCCTCTTTAGGATGAACAGGCCCCAGTATTTTAAGAAATCCCTTAACTTTATTGGCAGTAGACATGCTTTACCTATACCCTCATAAATCGGTTGCAGATCTGGTTATGTAGTGATTTAGAAGGCTCAAGCGGGTATATTCGCCTAAAGACACTTTTTGAAAGAGGCGCGAATATGAAACTTCTTTTTACTTACGATGAGATAAAACCAAACCAGATCGCGGTTGTCGGGGGCAAAGGCCAAAATATCGCCCTAGTTCACCAGGCGGGACTTAAAGTACCCCAGGGCTTGGTTCTCTCGGCCGAAGCGTTTCGCAAAACTTTGTCCAAGGCAGAGATAAGCCACGATCTAGCGGCGTTTTTCCTGCCGGATATACCGTTTGACGCGCTTGAGGAGGTTTGCAAAAACCTCCGTAGCTCAGTTGCAACTGTGGAGGTCGAGGAGGATATCCACGATGCCCTTCGTGAGGTTTATGATAACTTAATTGGCCAAGCCCCCGTTGGGCTTATTGTCCGAAGCTCAGCTACAGTTGAGGATACGCCGAAGGCAAGCCTGGCGGGAATCCTAGCCTCGTTTCCCGATATCCGATATTTTGAGGATCTGGTTGCCGCGGTACGCAAGTGCTGGGCATCCCTGTTTACGCCTGAGGCGCATATCTATCTAAAAGAGCAGGATGTGCTGGCGCCTGATGTCGGAGTTGCTGTGCTTATTCAGATTATGGTACCGGCAGAGCGCTCCGGGATTATTTTTTCCATGGATCCGGTGACCGTGGATACCGACAAGGTTATTGTCGATGCGATTTTTGGATTTGGTGAGGAGATAGTATCCGGCGAGATAACGCCGGAGCGCAATGTCTACTCGCGCAAGCGTAGGGCTATAATCAGTCGGCGAATAGGAAAGCAGACCGAGTTCGTCACGCCGGAGGGCGAGCGAAAGCCAGTTTACACTGAGCTGTGGATGGCTCCAAAACTAAGTGACCGCGAAGTCTATGAGCTTGCCGGTATAGGGATAAGGTTGGAAGAGATGTTTGGCAGGCCGCAGGATATCGAGTGGGCGTTTAGCCACGGCGCGTTTTATATTCTGCAGTCGAGGCCGATTGTTGTGGGTGAGAGGTACGAGAAGCTATTCCCGCAGGTTGGCGAGCAGACTGTGCTGCTTAGAGGAATCGGAGTTAGTCCCGCGGTCGGCTCGGGCAGAGTTAAGATCATCTCGCCGGATGGCGTCCCCGAGGTTGACCCCAACACCGTAATTGTCGCGGAGCGCATAACCAACGAGCTTGCTGTTCATCTAAGGCGGGCGGCAGCAGTGGTCACCGACGAGGGTGGGGCGACAAGCCACGGCGCAAATATCCTTCGCGAGTTCGGCGTTTCTTGCGTGCTTGCAACGGGTAATGCAACCGAGAAGCTAAAAGAAGACCAGATCGTAACCGTCGATGGCTTAAGGGGAGTTGTTTATGAAGGGGACCTTGCCGTAAAGGTTTCGCAGATATCGACCGTCCCCCAAACCCGAACCGAAGTTTTCGTCTCGGTTCTTATCCCCGAGAAGGCCCGTTATGTTGCACCATTTGCCGACGGTGTCTCGTCACTTCGCGACGACTATTTCATGTTTGAGTCGGGCATCCATCCAATCAAGATGATAAACGAGGGCATGGGGGTTTATCTTGAGGACAACATAACCAACGGAATAATCCAGACTATTAATATGTTTGGCGACAAGCCCATTTGGTATAAGACGATGGACGCACCGACCGATGAGTTTCGAAGACTTAAAGGCTCCGAAGACCCGGAGGAGCGAAACCCGCTTTTTGGTTGGCGGGGGATCGGTCGTGAACTTGAAGAGAAGAACATGCTTGAGCTTGAACTACGGGCTATAAGGCGGGCCTTCGATAAAAGTGGCGGTAATCTTGGCGTAAAGCTTCCATTCATCCGCTTTATAAACGAGCTTCGTGATACAAAAGATGTTATGCGTAAAGTGGGTATTCGCCCGCACGAAGATATCAAGATTGGTATATCGGTTGAAAACCCAGCAGTTGTTTTCACGCTTAAAGATTTTATAAACGAGGGAATTGACTTTATTAGCATTGGGCTGAGCGATCTTACGATGTGTGCTCTCGCGCTAGACCGCGAAAGTCAGAAGGTCGCCAAGTTCTTTCGACCGAGCCATCCAGCGGTTTTGCAGCTTTTAGATGAAGTGGCCTCTGTTGCCAAAGAGAACGGTATATTTACATGTGTTACCGGTGAGAGTGCAAGGCAGCCGGATATGCTGCCGCATATTGTATCAATGGGGTTTGATGCCATCGGGGTTACGCTATCTTTCTTTGCTGAGATAAAACGTGAAGTTGCCCGCATCGAGGATAGACAGGGTAAAAACGTGGCTTGATTCCGTTAGAATGCAGAGAATGAGGGAATCAGATAGTTGTACCCAACGATTTCAAACGGAGGTGAGATCGATGGCAGCAAGAATGATGAGGCTAAACTGGCTGGATTGGGCTGCACTTGTTATTACGGTTATTGGCGCACTTAACTGGGGTCTGGTTGGATTCTTCGGCTTTGACCTGCTGCGGGCAATTTTCGGCACCGGCAGTTCACCAACTGCCGTGGTTAGTACCTTCTCCCGCGTCATCTTTGCTATTATTGGTTTAGCTGGCTTGTACTCGATCTACTCGCTATATAAAATCGGCCAAATGATGGCAATTCCAGCCGCGGAGCGCGAGCGTATGAGAAGGGCAGCTTAAGTTATACTGTCTAAGTTATACGTTATAGAAAAAAGCGGATGGCATACACACCATCCGCTTTTCTGTTCCGTCAAGCTGTCTAAGTTTAAACCCATACTACCTGCGGGTATATCAAGCAAGATAGTATACAATAAAAGCCTTTCACGGCAAGGGCCTTTTGGCCTTCATAGCAGTTGCCAATTAGCCTTGAAGGTTAGATACTAAAGAAAAAGGCCGGTTAAAGGAGACGGATATGTCCGGTAAATGTCCTGGATCGGACATGCGAAATATAACGGCAGGGGTCTATGCTTGTCCTAAGTGTGGCTACGCTGTCGAGATATTCTCAGACGAGATGCGAAGAAGATGCCCGCAGTGCAGAGAGTGGGTCGAGAAAAAAGAGACCCCCTCCTGCGTACAGTGGTGCCCATCCGCCCGTTCCTGTTTGGGCGAAGAGCGGTGGAAGTCAGTGATGGATGCTCTTGGCAAAACCTCTGAGGAATAACAAAAAATAGGATCGATTAAATCTAGTTTAAAGCTGGATGAAAGGCCTGAGGCTTTGCCCGAAGAAATTAAAAGCGTGGTTAACAAAGCGTTTTTCTTGGCCAACGAGAGAACTGCCGTTTTTGTTTTGCCCAGGCCGAAAAGTGGGCATATCAGACACGAAAGAGATATGACAAGTTATTTAGATACGGCTACCCAACTGGCGCTGAGTGCCGGTAAATTAATAAAAAGGATATCGCGGCAAACCCACACCATTACCTACAAAGGGGAAGTGGACCTTGTCACCGAAGCCGATATGCAGTCGGAGGCTTTAGTAACTCAAGGCATTAAGGAACATTACCCCGACCACGGTATCTTAGCCGAAGAGGTAGGCATCTCTAAAGCCAAGTCCGATTACCTCTGGATTATAGACCCTCTAGATGGAACGACTAACTATGCGCACAATTTTCCCATCTATGCCGTTTCAATCGCACTTGAGTACAAGGGCGAGGTAATAGTCGGTGTGGTATACGACCCCAATTTAGACGAGCTTTTCACTGCCGAGAAGGGAAAAGGCGCGTACCTAAATGGCAATCCGATCGGGGTATCCAAAACCAGAGAGCTCGACAAATCGCTTCTTGCAACTGGCTTTCCATATTTCTTCCGAAAAGACCATGATTTTATCTTAAACCTCTTCTCCGCGTTCTCTCTCAAGGCCCAAGGGATAAGGAGGGCAGGGGCGGCAACCATCGACTATGTCTCACTTGCATGTGGCCGCTTTGACGGATACTGGGAACTTGGGCTGAAACCCTGGGACATGGCCGCTGGCACGTTAATAGCAATGGAGGCTGGAGCTAAAATAACCAAATTTGATGGCAGTCCACTCGATATCCGCATACCCGAGATGGTTGCAAGCAACGGACTTATTCACGACGAGATGCTTGAAGTTATCGGATCGGTAGGTCGGAAAATCCGGTGAATCGAATCACGAATCCAAATTACGAATTAAAAACCGATGAGCAAGGGTGTAGCTATCAGATTTATCGGGCCTTTTATACCTCATTCATTTTCTTTAAGATACGAATAAGATCTTCCTGTTCTTTTTTGGTTAGGCGTTCAACGTAGGGGGCCATTATCGCGCGGTGGGCCTCTTTTGATCTCTCGACGATGTCGCGGCCTTTATCCGTCAGGTAAAGGCGGGTGACTCTGCGGTCGGCAGTACATTGCGTGCGGGTGGCGTATCCAGATTCGACGAGCCGGTCAATTGTTACGGTTGCCGTCGGCTGGCTCACACCAACGGCTGCGGCAAAGGTAGAAATATCACAGCCCTCGTTTGCCGAAAGCATTCTTAAGGCATGATGCTCAGCCCGGCTTATACCCAAAATACGGGCTACATGCTGCGGACGGGATTTCCTTAGCGTACTTAGTAGACCATCTAATATCTCATCAACATGTCGGTTAAGAAACCGCATCTTGCGTTTCTCCTAATACTTAGATAAACTAAGTATAACATGCTTTTGAAAATTGTCCAGAGCTTTATATTACTAGTTTGAAGTGCTATTATTAATATCAGATTTCTAATAGCGCGACCTAAGTATAAATTAGATGGTCGATGTATTTAAAGACTTCACCCAGTGGCCGATAAGGTTGCTAACAGGGTTGAAAGGAGTAAGTAAATGTCATTTAACGACCGTTTCTTGAAGGCGTGTAGGCGCGAACCGGTTGATGTAACCCCGGTGTGGCTGATGCGCCAGGCCGGGCGATATTTGCAAGAATATCGGGATATTCGTGCAAAATACGATTTTCTTACCATGTGCAAGAGGCCGGATGTTGCCGCCGAAATCACGTTGCAGCCGGTCGATAAGCTTGGCGTTGATGCGGCGATTCTTTTTGCCGATATCCTTCTACCGTTAGAAGGCATGGGTATAGATCTAGAATTTGCAAAAGGTGAGGGACCGGTTATCCACAATCCGGTTCGCACCAAGGCCGACGTCGAAAAAATCCGTGTTATTGAAGCTGAAGAGGCGACCCCTTATATTGCCGAGACGGTAAAAATCCTGCGCCGCGAGCTAGAGAACAAGATTCCCTTAATTGGTTTCTCCGGCGCGCCGTTTACCTTAGCAAGCTACATCGTTGAGGGCTCGGGCTCGCGGGATTATCGCTATGTGAAAGCGATAATGTACGAGGCTCCCGATGCCTGGCGCGGCCTGATGGAGAAACTCGCCGAGATAATAACCCGCTATCTGCGCCTGCAGATCAAGGCCGGGGCACAGGCGGTTCAGATGTTTGACTCCTGGGTCGGTGCGCTCGGGCCAGTTGATTATGAGAAATATGTAATGCCCTATAGCAAGATGGTCATGGATAACCTCGCAGATGAGGGAGTGCCAAGGATACACTTTGCAAATAACGCCTCAACTTTACTTGAGCTGGTTGCTGCTGCGGGAGGTGACGTGATCGGAGTCGACTGGAGAATTAACCTAGACGTTGCCTGGCAGAAGATCGGATACGACAAAGCCATCCAGGGCAACCTCGACCCGATTACCCTATTTGGCCCGATTAATTGCATTGAGGACCGCGTTAAAGATATCCTTAATAGAGCTGATGGGCGTCCGGGGCACATCTTTAACCTTGGCCACGGTATCCACAAAGATACGCCCACTGAACATGCACAAGCGTTGGTTGAAGCTGTTCATAGGCTGAGCCAGAGATATGGTCCAGGGTCCAGGGCATAAATGCTATAAGGAGCGGAGATAACTTGACCTCTAATAAGGATACCGGTAATACAGTTGGCGTTATGTTATTGGCCTTTGGCGGGCCGGATTCGCTTGACTCGGTTGAGCCGTTCATGGAAAGGCTCATGCAGGGTAGAAAACCGACCCCCGAGATAATAGCCAGGGCCAAAGAAAAATATAGGCTAATCGGTGGAAAATCGCCACTTCTGGAGATTACCCAGGGGCAAGCGGATGCACTTGAGATAAAGCTCAACAAGATATGCGGCGGATCTTGCAAATTCAAAACATATGTTGGCATGCGTTACTGGTATCCCTTCATTGAGGAGGCAATCGAGCAGATGGTATCCAATGGTGTTACCAAGGCTTTTGCGATTAGTATGTCCCCTCATAACTCACAGGCAAGTACCGGCGCGTACGTCGAGGAAATAAATCGAATCGTCTCCGAAAAAAATCTCAGCATAAAAATAGAGATGATCGAGGGGATGTATAAAAACCCGACCTTTATCGAGGCAGTTGCCGAAAAGATAAACTCTGCGTTGGGCAGGTTCCCGAAAAATAAAAGAGAAGATATCCAACTAATCTTCAGCGCACATAGTCTTCCGGTGTCGTATATCGAGGCTGGCGACCCGTATGTTGAAGAGCTAAGCGAGACGGTACAATATCTCTTAAAAAGACTGGGCCCCGTATCCTGGCATATTGCGTATCAAAGCAAGGGGACAATACCAGGTGCTTGGCTGTCCCCAACGGTTGAGGATGTTTTACGAGAGATCGCCCAGAATAAACACAAAGAGGTTCTTCTGGTGCCGGTCGGTTTTGCATCCGACCACGTGGAAACGCTCTGGGATCTTGACATCCTGCATAAAAAGCAGGCTGAAGACCTTGGGCTTAAGTGTGAGCGCTCGGGTGCGTTAAACGACTCACCCAAGTTTATCGAGGCCCTTGCATCTATGGTCTTAGAGGCAGCCAATAGCCAATGAGACGCGGGTCTAGATTGAAGGTTAGCCAAATAGCCAATGAAAATTCTAAGTCTTATTGGCTCTTGGCTACTTGGCTAGATAAAAAGGGGACAGTATGAAAAAGATAGCAATAATCGGTGGGGGCATAACAGGGCTTTCAGCGGCTTACGCTACCCAAAGGGCTATCGATGAGGGCCAGGATATCGACTATGTGCTTTTGGAGAAGGACTCCCGGCTTGGTGGCAAAATCTATACCAAGCGCACAAGCGATGGGTTTATAGCTGAGGGAGGCCCGGATTCTTTCGTCTCAACAAAGCCGTGGATATTTGAGCTGGCGAAAAAGCTTAACTGCGAAGGCAGGATCATCCCAAGTAACGACGGGCTGAAAAAAACTTATATCCTCGTTGGCAATAAGCTTCGCACACTTCCGGACGGCGTAATGATGGTCGTACCTACCAAGATAATGCCCTTTATAACAACCAACCTTTTCTCCTGGCCAGGGAAGCTACGCATGGTCATGGATTATTTCATCCCTAAGAAAAAAGAGGCCGGTGATGAGACGCTGTCAAGTTTCGTTGCAAGACGTTTGGGTAAAGAATGTCTGCACCGGCTTGCCGACCCCCTTGTTGCAGGAGTTTACTCAAGCGACCCTGAAACGATGAGCCTGCAGGCCACGTTCCCGATCCTTCTCGACATGGAGCAAAAATACGGTAGTCTGTTAAAGGGAACCATTACCTCAATGAGAAGTAGGGCAAAAGCGCGGCGCGAATCTCCATCCGGCCCAAAAAGGACGCTTCATATGTCCTTTAAAGGCGGAATGCAGGATTTGATCGATGAGCTTGTCGAGACACTCGACAAAGACAAGATTCTTGTTGGGGCTGATGTGCAAAAGGTCGATGAGGTTAGGGACGAGGATGGTTCAACAACTTACCGGGTCCATCTTGCGGATGGAAAGATTGTTGAGGCCGATGCCGTGATTTTTGCCTCGCTTGCGCATGAAACTGCGAGCCTAGTTACCGACATCGACAAAGACTTGGTAAATATTTTGCAAGAGATACCCCAGATATCGGCGGCTACTGTTTCCCTTGCGTATCGCAAGAGCGATGTAGGGCATGATTTTAAAGGCTTCGGTTTTCTTATTCCGCTTGGAGAAGGATACAAAATTAAGGGATGTACCTGGAGTTCAACCAAGTGGAGTGGACGGGTGCCAAATGATGACTACGCCATAATACGTGTGTTTGTCGGGGGTGCAAGGAAACAAGAGCTTACATTTTTACCCGATGACGAGATGAAAGCGGTAGTCAAGTCCGAGATTAAGAATATTATGGGAATTGATGCTGAGCCGGTTAACACGTGGATATTTCGCTGGCCGAACTCCATGCCCCAATATACCTTAGGACATTTAGACTGCGTTAATAAAATAGATGAGCGCGTGGCAACCCATCCGGGAATGTTCTTGGCGGGTGCCTCGTACCGGGGCGTTGGTATACCGGATTGCATCAACTCAGGCACTAGGGCTGCCGAGTCTGCGCTGGCATACCTGACAGAGGCCGTAGATACAGCTAAAGTTTAATAGTAAGATTGGCGGCAAATCAAGCGTACATTCAATAATTTCTCGATAGAGAAAGTTGCCGTATTTGATGATATTGATATTGAGCGGTTAATGCCTAACGCGGGTATTCTCTTACCAGTCTTTCCCTCATCGGTTTAACAAAGCAGAGTGTGAAAAGAAGCTTTTTACGCGCTGTTAAAAACCAAGCCTGGGGCTATCCTAACTATATCTCTATAGGCTTTTCCTACCTATCTCCTAGTGGTAATATGTTTGTAGCTGGAAATAATTACCGCCATCTTAAAGTTCCAAAATACCTAACTAGAGGGATGCGCGAGATAGGTGGTTTAAGTTATTATTAAAAAGAGGAATTTTATACAGACAGTGTCGAAATACTTATTAATTGTATAAAAAACCGCAATAACGAAGCCAACGATGGCTATTAGAGCAGGGGGCCTAGAAACTAATTAATAAGTAAATCGGGGAGCTTTCACCCCCTTTATATATGTACGTAATAGTGTTAAGGTAATAATATGCAAGCTATCAAATTATTAGTTGTCGATCACTATACACTGCTTAGAGAAGCATTAAGGGCAATACTTAAACCGGAGCAGGATATATCGATAATCGCAGAAACTCACGATGCTGATGAGGCGGCTAATATCGTCTTGGAGCAAAGTCCAGATATTATCTTAATCAGTCTTCTTAAGCCTAGCCAATCGAGCGCCGATATGATTAGAAAGATAAGAGAGGTTGATCCTGCAGCCAAGCTTATTGCGTTTATTGACGTCAAATCACGGGAGGCAGGACAAGCCCTCTTTGATCTAAAGATTGCCGGCCTGCTGCGAATAGACATCGAGCCTGCCGAGGTCAAAACAGCAATAAGGCAAGTATATGCAAGCGGCAATTATATTGACCCACGTATTATAGATACGTTGTTCAATAATAATAACGCCAAGAACGGCGGGCTTAAGCTGTCGGTTAGGCAGCTACAGATTTTAAAGATGATTGCAGAAGGGTTTACTAATAAGCGTATCTCAGCCGAATTAGGGATAAGTCACGATACCGTAAAAACTCACATTAGAGTAATCCTCAGGAAGCTAAAAGCTGCTGACCGAGCGCAAGCGGTATCAAAAGCCTATGAATTAGGGGTCCTGCGCAACTCCAACGACCTAGACCAAGATTTAATTGGGTGGTATTAAAAGAACAGAAGCCAGGAGTCAGAATAGTAAGCAGTAGGCAGCAAAAAGGTCATTCTGAAGCGTAGGCCCGTAGTGCATACGGAGGGCCGGAGTCGAAGAATCTCAAGTAATATCAAAAGTTACTTGCTCTCATCCATGAACCTCGGATAGTAATCGTTGACAATATACCCCGTGGGGTATACTATAAAGGGTAATTATGTTAAAGGATAGCTTTAAGGCTTTAGCGAACCCTACAAGGGTAGATATTCTTACCTTGCTAAGCGAAGCCGGGAAAAACAGCGTAAAGAGCAATACCGGCAGACAAGGGGAGCTAAGCGTATGTAAAATTGTCGACAGCATCTCGCTGTCTCCTTCTACAATATCCCACCACCTAAACGTCCTGAAGAAGTCTGGCTTAGTTAAGGCAAGAAAAGACAAACAGTGGATCTATTATTCCATTAATCGAAACACTATCGATAAGATAAAGGATTATCTAACGCAGCTTTAACTGCCTTTTATTGATTAGTATCAAGTAAGAATAAAATTCCCGCTTGACATATCGAGGTGGGAATTTTAACATTAGTTTTGAGCATATGCTCAAAACTAATAAGAAAGGGAGGTTAAAATGCCCAGGCCGATAAAATGCCGTATGATCGGGAACAAGCCAGATGTTGTCTTATTTAAGCCAAGAGGTATACCAGTTACCATGCTTGAAGATGTCAAACTAACCTTTGAAGAGCTTGAGGCCATTCGCCTAAAAGACCTCGAGGATTTAAACCAATCTGATGCCGCAGCAAGAATGAGTATCTCAAGAGCTACTTTTCAAAGAATTTTAAGGTCGGCCAGGGGTAAAATAACCGATGCCCTCGTAAATGGTAAGGCGATACATATTGAGGGCGGCAACTATAAGCTATCTAATTTTAGGAGGTTTTGCAAATGCGAATAGCTGTGTCAACAGACGATGGCATTTCTATCTGCGGTCACCTAGGCCGTGTTAGCAAATTTTTTATCTACGAGGTCGAAGGAGACGCAATTATCTCAAGGGGGTTGCGGGAGGTAACTCCGGTTCACGGTCCAAACGACCACCATCACGATAACCACAACCATCACCATGGCGGCCACGGGACACTTATAAGTTCTCTTTTAGATTGTTCGGTGGTTATAACCAATGGAATGGGTGGTGGAATGATTGCCGCTCTTACAGATGCGGGCATGGACCCGGTGATAACTGGAGAGAGAGACCCTGATCGGGCAGTTAAAAATTATCTGGACGGGGCCCTTGAGACTACTTACGGTTGCAACCACTGCAACCATTAAAAAGATTTGTTAATCAGCAAGGGCGGAATTTACTTCCACCCAAATGCTTTTAATTCGTAATTCGACATTTTCTACGGTAGATACTTCATAGGATCTACCGGATTTCCGTTTACTCTTACCTCGAAGTGCACGTGCGGACCAGTAGCTAGACCAGTCATTCCAGAGTAAGATATTACCTGGCCTTGGGAGACCTGCTGTCCGACCGAGACAGCTAAAGAAGAGTTATGTCCGTACAAGGTGGAGTAGCCTCCTCCGTGGTCTATTACAACCGCATATCCATATCCTCCGTACCAGCCGGCAATAATTACTTTGCCTGTAGCCGCTGCATGGACCGGGGTGCCAGAATCCACCACAATGTCAATTCCGGTATGCATGCGCCAGACTCCTAAGATAGGGTGGAATCTATAGCCAAAAGGTGAGCTAATTGGACCATGGACGGGCCAGATAAACTGTCCGTTGTATCTGCTGAAGCCCCTTGAGACCTGCCCGCTACTTTCCAGGGCTTTAATCTGGTTGGTAAGCATATTTTCGCTGGCTAAAGCCATGTCCTCAGCGGCTTCAATATCTGTCTTCTGTTTCTGAATCTGAGCAAGAAGAGCTTTTTGACTGTCAATCTCGCTTTGGAATTGCTTTTGCGTAGCGGTAATCTGATTCTTGACCGCCACCATATGATTTTCTTGATCAACAAGGGCTTGTCTCTGCTTTGCGAGGTCTTTCTTCTGGGAGTCGATCTCTGCTACTTTATCCGATACGGTCTTAGTCAGTTTCTTTATCTCGAGGATAAGCTTGGCATCGTTTTCCGCAATCATGCTGATAAACGAAGTACGCTCAAATAGATCGGCTAAATTTTTTGAGCTTAGGAGTACTTCTAGAACATTTTGACCGCCGCCCATGTAGATGTTGTTGAGACGTTTGTTGTAGGCCATGCGTCTTTGGGATAGCTGACCTTGGGCAGAGTTAAGTTCAGCTTGTGCGGCGTCTAGTCTTTTTTGCGTCTCGTTAAGTTGGACCTCAACGCTTTGCCTTTTAGCAGTAGTTTGGTCGAGCTCTTTTTGTAAGTTCATCAAGTCTGTCTGTAGTTGAGTGACCTTCTCATCGCTTAACTTGATTGCGTTAAGAGCATCCGCCTCACGCTGGTTTGCATCACTTAGCTTCTGCTTGTTTGCCTGAATCTGGGCCTTAACATCGCCTAGCTGCTTCTGCTTGTCGCTAAGCTGAGACGCTAAAGCCGTTGAGGCCATAAGAGATAGCGACAGTGCAATTATTATTAGAAATCTTGTCCAATAGAATCTGCGAAAGTGTACCATGCAGGTCAATATTTAACCATTAGAGGATGAATAAGTCAACCAACCAAGCGGGTGATATTTGCAATCTGGGCTATTAACCAGGGGTTAAAGTAAGAAAAAACTTTTTCTTACTTTAACAATCAATCGTCTGTTTTAGGTATACAGGCGGTTGGTTATTTAAAAATTAACCAGTCGCTGTCTTTGCCGCGTGTCGTCTTAACTAGGTGAAATTCCCCGAAGAGCCGTTTCCCATGAAGAACAAACTTAAGGCTGTTCGCTTTTTTATGCACAACCTCAAAAGTCCCCTTATCCCAAATCGAAACAGTACCTGCTCCGTATTGTCCCTCGGGGATCGTGCCTTCAAAATTAATATAGCTAACCGGATGGTCCTCAACCTGTACGGCAAGCCTTTTAACTCCTTTTTCATCAGATATTCCTTTGGGGACCGCCCAGCTCTTGAGAACTACTGGCCCAGATGGATTGTCGGATGAAAAGAAATCTGCAGGCAACTCGAGTCGAAAATCAAAGTGGTGGTGGCTCGCATAGTGCTCCTGAACGACAAAGCGATATAGGGAAGTCTTCCCAGGTTCTCCGGATGGTTCCGGGGTCTTGTTAAACTCTCGCTTTTCTTTATATTCTTCCAAGGCCATATCTGTATTATAGGAGGAGACAGGGGTAAGAAGCCAGGAGCCAGAAGAGAAATTATAAATTATCTCAACCCATTGGTTGAAAATATTGCAGTTGCCCGATTTATCGGGCTCATGAACTTATTTGTTTCTCATCTTCGATTCTCGGCAAAAAACAGGTAGGATCGATTTTTATTGGGGGGCGATAGCATGCAGATTCTAGTAACTGGAGATGTGCTTGCCAAGAGCACGGTACGTGAGTTTCAGCAACATAATGTTGCTGTAATAAACAAACCAGCAAATCTTACCGAGAATACGCTTGCCGATACAATTAAGGACGTAGATGGCTACATTCTTGGCGGAAGCGAGAAGGTCACCGGACGGGTGATTAACGCCGCAGAGAAGTTAAAAATCATCGTTTTTTGGGGGACACAGCCGCAGACATTTTTTACCTCTGGTGCAATAGACGAGATGAAAAAACGCGGTATTATTCTCGAGACCACTGGCTCTTCAGTTGGCGCAGTTGCCGAGATGACTGTCTTTTTAATAGGTGCCGCCATAAGAGATATCCCCTATCTGGTAAGTGAAATTTATCGGGGCAAATGGGATCAGGTGAAAGGAAGGGAGATTAAAGGAAAAACACTGGGAATAATCGGGCTCGGCCGGATTGGGCAATCGGTTGTAAAGAAGCTCTCAGGATTTGAGTTAAGGGAAGTTATTTACTACGACGTGCGCCGTAACGAAAAGGCTGAGCAAGAGCTCGGGGTAAAATTTGTTAAGCTTCCCGAGCTTCTCTCTAAGAGCGACATCGTAAGCTTGCATTCCCCTTTACTTCCCCAAACCATGGGGATGATAGGAAAGGACCAGCTTAGTATGATGAAGCCTACCGCCGTCTTGGTTAACGCGGCGAGGCCGCAACTTGTCGACCCGGGTGACCTTTATGATGCGCTCAATAAAGGAACAATCGCCAAGGCCGTCTTTGATGGGTACTATGTTGAAAGCGCCGATTTTTCACTTAAGGCTGCCGGCAAACTAATGACTCTTCCGATGACCAAATTCTGGTTTACGCCACATGCCGCATTTAACACTAGGGAGGGTGATCTGGAGCAAAGTGAGACCGCCTTCAACCTGATGATCCAAGCATTAAGCGAGCAGTCTTCGGCGGCATGATAAAGGAGGATTATGTTTGAATTTAGGTGTCCTTAAGTGAGGAATGTAAGAATGGGGCGGTTGCCCCGTTAGCCAAAGAAGTAAAGCCGAAATCCCTTGTCTAAAAGAACATGTAGCCTTATCCAAAACATAAGCACAAATAAAAATCCCAGAGGGATATTTCGCAGGATAAGCATACGATAAGTCTTAAATTTAAGAAGTCTCTTAACTCTTGTCTCTAGGTGTAACTCACGGGTAAAATCGGTCTTGGCAACAGACCAGCTCGGTCTGACATCCTTGTAAGCAACCATGCGCTCGGCAACTTTAACCAGAGAGTTTGCCAGTTCAACGGGCTTTCCAGTAAATCTTGCGGCTAAATGATCAGCCGCCTTTTCCCTTTCTTTCATCATCATATTAAAAGTAAACCAGGCAATCGGGTTAAAAAACATGAGGTCTCGACAGATGAGAGACAGACCAAGCCAGAAATTATCCCTTCTTTTAATATGAGCGATCTCATGGGCCAAGATGGCTTCAAGCTCATGCTCAAACAGACCATCAATTAGATTATCAGGTAAAACTATAGCGGGGTTTAAAATACCAACCATAAATGGAGAAATTGTATCTGCAAGAACTACCTTAGGTGTTTTAATGCTGGCTCTCTTGGATAAACTTTGCGTTAATCCAAGAATGACTCCATATCTAGCCGTATCAGTTTTTCCTCTTGCTGCCAAATTAGCCCTATATCTAACAATAGCAGACCATCTAATAGCGATAAGCATAATTGCGGCAATTAAAACAACGGTAACTAACCAATCGAGAAGCCCAGTTCCATTTAGATAGTAGTAATAGTTATGAGAGTCTTTCACGGCCCAAGATTGTGGGGCTAGGTTAAGTGGATCAGGTATTTGTGGTCTAATGCCAAAATACCTATAGTGATAGGTTTTTGTTAAATCAACCCCATTTAATAATATAAGCAAAGGCTTCACAAGGGGGATAAGCAAAAACGTGTGTCTCACACCGGGTCTTTTAACGAAGATCATTACAATCAGTACCAAAAGCAGCGAAAAGGCGGACCCTGCAATTGTGGGTAGCATGTGGCTGAAGACTAATAACTTGAGTGTTCCCATTGAAAGACCTTGCTTGTTTACCCAACGATTTTCTCATTATATAATAAGGCAATTATAAAATAAATTGATGATTGGTAAGATTTTAAGGGTAATAATTCCAGCAATAGATTTGTGAGCGGTATCGTTGAAGGGAGAGTCAAAATGTCCAATTCGATTCAGTTGCTTGAAGAGCTGGTAAACACGCCTGGAGTTTCTGGTTTTGAAGACTCTGTTAGAGACGTGATCAGACGCCATCTTGAGTCTATTACAAATATTGAGATTGATAACCTAGGGAGCATTATCGCTCAAAAAGAGGGAAGCGACGAGAAACCTCGGGTAATGATCGCTGGTCACATGGATGAAGTCGGCTTTATGGTCTCGTATATAAGTAAAGATGGGTTTATTAAGTTTCAGCCTCTTGGCGGCTGGTGGGATCAAGTTATGCTTGCGCAAAGGGTAGTTGTTAGGGGTAGCAAAGGTGAAGTGCCCGGGATCATTGGCTCCAAACCTCCTCACCTGCTTGCTCCTGAAGAGAGAAAAAAAGTTGTCGAGATGAAAGAGATGTTTGTCGACATAGGAGCTTCAAGCGACGAGGATGTTAAAGAAATGGGCATTAAACCCGGCGATCCGATTGTAGTTGTTAGCCCGTTTACCCGGATGGGACACGAAAATATGCTGATGGGAAAGGCAATGGATGACCGGGTTGGCTGTGCGGTATTTGTGGAGGTTATAAAGCAGCTTCAAGGTGTTGGCCACCCCAATACGGTGTTTGGCGTAGGGACGGTGCAAGAAGAGGTGGGCTTAAGAGGCGCTAAAACCAGTGCTGATTTTATAAACCCAAATGTGGCTTTCGCCGCCGAAGTCTCGATCGCCGGTGATACCCCTGGAGTAGCTGAAAGCGAGGCCCAGGCCAAGCTTGGTAAAGGTCCGTCAATCGTTGTCCTGGACGGTAGTCTTATCCCAAACACGAAATTGCGTGATTTAACCGTGGCAACTGCTGAAGAGCATGGCATACCGTATCAGTTCCAGGCGGGCATAAGGGGAGGGACTGATGCCGGCAGGATACACCTTCAGGGCATCGGGGTGCCCAGTCTCGTTCTTGGCGTCCCCGCAAGGTATATTCACAGCCACGTTGGGGTTATCGACCATAATGATTTTGAAAATACAGTGAAGCTACTGGTTGAGGTCGTCAAAAAGCTTGATGTTAATACTGTAAACGGATTAAGACCTTAGCTTTTCTTTGAGAACTAATAGCTCATTAACTTCAGCTTCAGTTTTAAGCTTTAAAAGGTGGCGAAGTATAGGTATCGCGGAGCCACCGAGGATTCTATCGACCACATTATCGATGATCGAGCTTGCGACCTCGTTCTTACTGACCGCGGCGCTATATAAATAAGCTTTGCCGTTTTTATTTTGCTTCAGCAATCCTTTTTGTGCAAGGCTATTCATAACCGCCATAATTGTTGTGTAGGGAATATAGCCCTTCTCCAGCATGGTTTCGTGAACTTCCCTTACTGTTATTTTCTTTTTCCCCCAGATGTTTTGCATGACTTCTGCTTCAATTGAGCTGAGGCCGTTTATGTCCGCACCCCTTTTTACAGCTCCTTTTTTCATAAAACCCCCTCCAACTAATACTTTATAGTTGCACGCAACTACTTGACCGAGCTCAAACAATATCTAACCGGATGTGTACGATCTTAATAATATTGGTAGATGCTATTATTACAGCATTTCAAGAATTTAGTGCAAGGGCTATATAAAAAAGCGAGGGAATATAATTCCCTCGCTTTACAGATTAGCCGCTAGCTTCGGCAGCCAAATCGTCTCTTATGTAGTCGAGATAGGCTAGAATTGTTTCCCTCACTCGGTTGCATACAGGTTTATTGATGTCGCCGTTTACCGCAAGGGCGGAGTAGGCACAACCCCCACCGCAAAGCAATGCGATGTCGCACTCTTTGCACTCGCCCATAGCCAGAACATTCCTGCCGTTCCACAGTTTGACCGCCTCATCATACATCTTAAGGGTAGGTCGGAACTCACCGATGGCATGCTCTTTGTCTCCCATGACCTCGGTGCAGGCATAGATATAGCCGTCCGGCCCGAAGACCATGCTCTCCAGATTGTTGGCCTCGCAGTAGTGAAACATGGGCTGGACAGGTCTGCCACTTTCCAAGACCGATCTTATATGCGCAAGGTTTCTAAGCATGTTTAACTGAAAGACTTTTTTGTAAGCTGGGTTCTCAAATAGCCTAAATACCTCACTTACAAGCTTATCTTCCGACAGAAAGTAATCGTAGTTTCCCTTCTGCGCGTGATCCCGGACTGGGGAGAGGTTGCATAAAAAATGAGGATTATCGACCCAGCCATTCTTAATGAACTCGCTATACAATTCTGGGACTAAGTCTATGTTTTGGCGGTCGACGTTTACCCTCACAGCTGTATTGATTTGTATCTTTAACAGAGTATCTATTGCTGAGCGTGTGCTGGCAAAAGTGCCTTTGCCATCGGCATATTTTCGCCGCAGGTCATGTACACTTTGCGGCCCATCAAGCGTGATTTGAACCGAGCGGATCAAGTCCCGATTTGCGTTAAGCAGATCAGAGAACTTATCCAAGTAGGTGCCGTTGGTTACAATACCTATCGTCAAAGACCTTTTAGCTGTTTCCTTGAATATTTTTTCTACTAAGGGTTTTGTTTTAGGGAGCAGCGGCTCCCCACCAAATAATTCAATCGTGCTCTCGCGGCCAAAGGTCTGCATTAGCTCATCAATTGCCTGGAAGACAAGGCCAACATCAGCTGTGTTCATAAAGGCTTTGCCGTTATGCGTAAGCTCACCTTCAAAGCAGTAAGTACACCTTAAATTGCAGCTATAGGTGGGGCAAATCGTAAAAGATAACCGTTTCTTTGAGTTTTTAAATGTATCCGCAACCATTTGCAGGCGTGCTTCTTCGGCAGCGTCGCTTTCAACGAGATAGCCGCGTTTTTTAAGACGCTCGATCATTGATCTATCGATTCTTCCTTGCCCAAGGTCAGGGGATTGCAGGAAGCGGTAGACCTGCGAATCCACAAGGTCTACCGCCCCGGTCAGCGTATTGATCAGCAGCGTCGATTCCTCCGAAATTTGGTATGACAAAACATATTTACTAGTTTTCACTTTACCTCACTTGTCCGTCCTCAGCGAAAGTACCCGAAGCAGCACGAGGTGCTGTCTCTTTAGCCTGGAATAATTCCCGCTACCATCCCCAGCAATATGAGTAATAGAAGCAGCACGAGGTGCTATCCTCAAGGCATTCTGCGTGCTCGATTGCGTCCCAGAGCATATCATCCCTGTTAAGAGATCTCATGCGTTATCACCTCCATATAGCGGATAGATATAATGGCCGGATAATTGACTAATGAAGAATTAAGACTAGCCTATCATAGGCATTGATTGCAATAATGGGGTGGATGAGAAGAATAGCCGTGATAGCAAATACTAGTAAGGCCCCTTTAAGCCAACGCAGGGGCAAAAACGAACGTCCGCTGGGTTTTTGTTTGGCGATGGAATTTACCCTTCGCTCCAGGGCAGATTTACGGTATAAAAAACGATGTAGAAAACCCTTTGAGAGGGCCGGGTAGGTAACCTTTTGGGCTGATTCAACTTTCTTGCGAAAAATAGCTACATCAAGCAGGGTGTTGGCAATTGCTTTAGCGGATAGGCCGGTTTTTTCCAGGGCTATTCTATCGCAGGCCTTCTCCTTTTCTTCTTCAATCATGCGGTATATTGGATACGACATCGGGTTAAAGAACAGCAGGTCTCGAAGAATAAGGGAAGCCCAGCTGGTAAAATTATCATGGCGCCTTATATGGGCCAGCTCATGGGCCAGCATTATTTCAAGCTGCTCTTTAGAGAAATTATCGATTAAGTCTTTGGTTAATACTATTATCGGTACCCTGTAGCCAACGCTAAAGGGTACAAACTGGTATTTTTTGGTAATAACTAGCTCGGGCTGCCTGACTTTAAACTTCCCAACCAGCTCATCAAGGATGGCATAGATTTGGGGATACTTGTCTTTGCTGAGGCGCTCTTCTTTTTTTAAGGAATTCAGGAAAAGGAAAAGCTGGACCCATCGAGCTACCAGCACGAGGATAATCGAAATAACAGCAAGCCGGAACCCTAACTCAATGATTGAATATTTAAGGGTAAAGGTTCCGGGAAGTTCAAAGTGCGTTGGAATTCTTGGTGCTTTAAGCACCCCTAGCGGGTCATCAAATCTAGCCGAGAGCCAGAAATGCTTCTGAAAGTTGACGTGTGGATGCCAGCTTCCTCCTTCTATAAAATCAATCAGTGCCTTTACCAGCGGCAAAAAAAGAAAAATAAATCTTGTCGCCGGGTTTTTTATCCTAAAAATCTTTAGAATTGCAAGCACAATTAAAAGCGTCACTGCCGCTTGCAGGATCGACGGTATGATCTTGTCTAGCAAAAGCGATTGCAAAAGAGGCACAAAATGTACCCTTGCCTTTATTAATCTGCCTCTTTAGTTCAAGAAGCTTTTTTATGCCATCTTCTTTATATTAATTAAGCTGTCCCTTTAGTTCAAGAAGCTTATCTACATCCTCTTCTTTTTTTAGCTTAAGAAGATGCGAAATAAGCGGCGTTGCCGTTCCTCCTAGAATCTTGTTCACCACGCCGTCAACGATATTTTTTGCCATAGCATCCCTACTAACTGCGGCGGAATAAATATAGGCTTTGCCGTTTCTGTTCTGCTTTAGGAGACCTTTTTGCGCCATGTTGTTCATAGCCGCCATGACGGTTGTGTAGGGGATATAACCCTCCTCGAGCATGGTCTCATGAACCTCGCGCACGGTAATTTTTTTGTACTGCCACACGATGTTCATGATGTCTGCCTCAAGAGTACTGAGGCCGTTGATCCCTAGTTTCTTGGATCTTTTTCTTGCCACTGGTTGCCTTTCCATTTTTTGACTCCTCTCACCTTACGTTTTTACTGATAAGTTTATATATTAAGTATTTAGCAGTCAATTCTTTGCAAGTAAAATAGTTTGACCGCTTAGTTCTTTACCAGCAAATTTTAAAACTGGTATATCGGTAACAAATACAGCTACATAATATCATTTTAGTGGCATCTTGTTAAGCATTTTAGCGGTAAAAATACAAGGTTCTTGCGCTGCGAGCGAAATAGAGTTTAATATTAAAGTTGGTGCTTTTCTAATTTACAGGCTAACAGCGGGGGATATGTTGACTTTAGATATCAAAAAACTTATTGCGGATGCAATAAAGGAAGAAAGGGAAGCTCAGATAAACTATCAGAGGGCAGCAGATGAAGCCCAGGACCCGGAGACAAAGACTTTCTTTGAGCAACTGGTCAAAGAAGAGAAATCTCATGAAAAGCGGCTAAAAGACCGGCTTATGGCGATAAAACTAATTCAGGGGGATTAGCCTTTTACAACCAAGAAAGTTGCAAGAAGCATCAACGAAAGAGCAATGATAGTAACCAGGCTTGAGATAAGCAACCCTACCCAGGCCTTTTCCTTACGTAGAAGTTTTGCCGCATAGTGGGTGAAAGCCACAATACCTCCGGCAAACGAGGTATCTGCTCCCAAGCGTAGAATAATCGGTATATTCTCGAAGACTTTTTGGGTAGCTAGAAGCTCCCACGCTTCTAGCGTGTAGAACCACACCACAAAAAGCTCGATGAAGCCAGCCGCTGTCTGAATTGAGACACCCTCTTTTTGCAGCAAGAAGCTTTCTCGGCTTCGCTCAAGGTCGATTCTAGTTTGGACGACCTCGATTGTCGCCCTGGTGTCATCGAGAGAGCGGTGTAAAAACTTGTCATCCCGCTCCAGGTCCTTTAGTAAACTGGTATAGCCGTCCATCATTACGTTTCTGAAGTAATTAAGCCCTTTGCTATCTCCAGCTTCCTTAACCAGATAATTCAGCCTTTCAATATCGTGCGCTAGCGTATCGTGTGCCCTCTTGATTAGTTTAATGTTGCTTACAAGCTCACCGTATATTGAAGATAGCCTTTCAATATTCTTTTCCAGCAGGTTGATGTTTCCTTCACATGCCGAGCTTGTCTCTACCTGCTTATTCAGAATATCGCTTAAAGCTTGGTCAAAATCTCTTCTTTTACCGCGGATGAAATTTCGCTGGTCTCGGAAATATAAAGCTTGCCTTTTTAATTTAAAGAGCATTGAATCTATCGCAGGCAGCTTTGACGTTAAGAAATCCACCGGAATGTTTTCGTTTATGGGGTGGATGGGATAGCGGTGAAGGAGATCGCCTTCCGGGGCAATATTATAGATTAAGACATCGCCCAGCTCAAAGGATTTTAGGGCTTCTTTATTAAGACCTAATTCTTCGGCTATATCGCTTTTTATGGGGCTGTCTAAGACAGTTACGGTGCTTTCGCCAGCAAAGTAGTCAGTATACTCTTTCAACTCCAGCCGGATATCTTGGAGCTCTTTATCTAGCTTCTCCATTGGCTCGGGGTTGGAGAAGTAGAGAAGCTCAATTGCCGTTAAACTTTTAAGTATAAATAATCCGAGGGCAATACGCTCATTTTTTATAAGAATAGGGGAGGCGTGCGTAAGCCCCTTGCCTTCAAATATGATTTCGTCAGAATTAAACCCGGCAAGGTTATATTTTTGAACAAGCCCACTCCAGATTTCCTTTACAACATGGTAATCTTCGGTGGGGACATATATGTAATGGGCAAGTGCTATGTTTGACATCTTTTCTATCATATCCGCCAACCAGTTTTGTGATAGCCTATCAATATTCAAAGAGCCGGAAGCCAGGAGAGAATAAAAATCTTCTAGCTCCTGACTTCCTTAAGCTTATAATATCTAGCTATTTCTTAATAATTCTCGGCGAACAGCTCAAAGTAGGCTTGCGGGTGAGCGCAGGCTGGGCAAGTATCGGGAGCCTCGGCGCCTTCATAGACGTAGCCACAATTGCGGCATTTCCATCTGACGGTGGTGTCTTTTTTAAAAACCGCACCATCTTCCAGGTTTTTAAGAAGTGCCTGGTACCTTTTCTCATGTTCTGCCTCGACTTTGGCAACTTCATTGAAGAATTCGGCAATCCCACTAAGGCCTTCTTCGCGGGCTACTTGCTCAAACTCCGGATACATGCTGGTGTGCTCGTAGTTCTCGCCCGCAATAGCCGTCTTTAGGTTGGCCTTGGTATCGCCGAGGGCTTGCAGAAACTTAAAGGCCCTCTTTGCGTGTTCCTTTTCATTTTCCGCGGTTTCCGCAAATATGGCTGCTATCTGTTCGTAACCCTCTTTTCGGGCAACCGAGGCGAAGTAGGTATACTTGTTGCGGGCTTGTGACTCACCGGCAAACGCTTTCCATAGATTTTCTTCAGTCTTGCTCATAACTCCCTCCTGGTATTACTTGGGCATTGCCCACAGATTACAATTAGATTTAAGCGGTATTTAATAATCCTACCGTTTGCAAAGTTGCTTAAATTATTCCCAATATTCTCAATAAGTTATCACTAAAAGCGTCGGGTATGTCAAGAGGTTGGTGATATTTTTGCCATTATCAGCCTTGATAATTCGCAATTTCTCTACTTTTTCTTCATAACCTCTTCATATCTAACAGGTAAATTGATAACCGAAATAACCAGAAGATTATGCTTGGTTGGAGGGAGGTGTGAATATGAGCACAGCAAAGAAGATTTTAGTTGGTCTTCTTTTAATAGGATTAACTTTAACTACCTTTGCCGGTATTTCTTTTGCGGCTGATAAAAGCGGCACCAACAATCCTACTTCGGGATTTATCGCTGGTTGCCGGGGTTTCTTTGGCGGCACAGCGGCCGAGCTCTCCAAGATTTTAGGGTTGAACCCGAACCAGATCGTCGAGGAGCGAAGAGCTGGGAAAAGTCTGGCCGATATAGCTAAAGACCAGGGAGTTTCTCAAAATACGGTAGTTAATGCGATTATTGAGGCAAGAAAGAAAATCCTTGATGAGCGGGTTAAGTCCGGTGTTATTACTCAGGACCAGGAGAACGCGATTCTTGAAAGGATGAAGGCAAATATTACTGCGGGAGTTCAGAGCTCAACAATATGTCCTGGAGCCGCAGGGGGTGGCTGCGGCTGTTATGGAGGTGGCCCGGGAGTTCGCTGGGGTAGAGGCTCGGTATTTAGGGGTAACTTACCTGCAACACCAAATACAACCGTACCAAATATGCCTATACCAAATACACCTACCGGCAATATTTAGAGTTACAGGTACCGGGGCTTAGGCTCTACAGCCAGTGGTATACTTAAGGTCCGAAAGCCCCGGTCTAGAAACAAGGGATCAGAAACCGGAGATTAGATTAAGAAAATTTGAGCTTCAGACCGAAGTACTAGACAAAATCCTAAGGATTTTGTCTAGTATTATTATAGAAGATAATTTAGTTATAAAGATTGTCTAAAATTTTCTAGTTTCTGGAGGGCCTAGAGGCCCGTTCTAGTTTCTAGTATCTGGAAGGGTTTGCCGGTGGGTAAAAAAACAATTCTTGTAGTCGATGATGAAAAACAGATTGTAGAGGTTTTATCCGCATATCTTGAGCGAGAGGGCTACCGCGTGATAGTGGCGTATGATGGGCGTACAGCTCTCGATACCGCCCTACGCGATAAGCCCGATCTTATCTTACTTGACCTGATGCTTCCCGAAATCAACGGGCTTGACATATGCCGTCTAATCCGAAGCAACTCATCGATTCCAATAATTATGCTCACTGCGAGGGATGACGAGATGGACAAGGTTTTGTGTCTTGAAGTAGGCGCGGATGATTATATTACCAAACCTTTTAGCCCACGCGAGGTGCTGGCAAGGGTAAGGGCGGTTTTAAGACGTGTCTCCAGCGAGCCTGCCAAACAGGAGCGCATGAGGGTTGGGGAGCTTGATATAGACATGGCAAAGCATGAGGTTACAAAGGCAGGCACGTTGGTGCAATTGACGCCTACCGAGTTTAAGATACTGGAGGCCATGGCCAAAAGCCCGGGCAGAGTTTTTACAAGACTCCAGCTCATCGACTACGCCCAGGGCTACTCCTTTGAAGGGTACGAGCGCACGATTGATGCGCATATAAAAAACCTGCGCCAAAAGGTAGAGGACAATCCAAAGCAGCCGAACCACATAGTAACAGTTTTTGGGGTTGGATATAAGCTAGAGGGTGGCGGTCATGCGTAGTTTAGCTGCCAGGCTTACAATGACCTTCACGATAGTTGCGCTAGTATCTATTACGGTGGTCTCGGCGATCATCAACTGGGCTATTAATAGGCAGTTTAACGATTACCTTGAGCAAAATCCATTTTCCATCACGGGCCCGCCATGGCAGTCGATGATACATCCTGGTGTAATGTACCACCACATGATTGGTCCGCTTGAGCAGGGCTTCTTGCAATCGGTAAATAAGTGGATATGGGTTGCCGGCCTCTTAACAGCCATTATGGCTGCCCTCGTTGGACTTTTTATCGCAAGAAAGATAACCGCGCCGCTTAAAGATTTGGCTGTTGCGGCAAGAAAGATATCGCGTGGCGACTTGGCGCACCGTGTGGAGGTGAAGTCTGAAGACGAGATTGGACAAGTCGCAAGGTCATTTAACGCAATGGCAAAAAGTATCGAGAAGAACAACGAGCTGAGGCACCGTCTCCTTGTAGATATCGTCCACGAAATCAAGACTCCGCTTACCGTTGTGCGGGGTAATCTTGAGGCGATGCTTGACGGAATTATCGAACCATCCCCTAAAAAGCTTGCCGCCATACATACCGAGACGCTCCTTTTGTCCAGACTTTTGAATGATTTGCGGGATCTGTCTCTTGCCGAAGAAAAACAGCTCAAACTTGAAGTAAAACAGGAGAATATCGGATATATTATTCGTCAGGTTGTCGAGATGTTTAGGCCGCGCTCAAATGATGAGTCTAAGCACTTAAATGTTGAGCTTAAGGAGGACCTACCAGCGGTCCTCGCCGACCGGGACCGGCTCAGCCAGGTACTTTACAATCTTATAGCCAATGCTTTTCAGTACACGTCAGAAGGTGACTATATAAGGATAGGTGCGCATCTTGATACGACAATCGGCGGTGGGGTTGACCAACCCGTTGTTACGGTCTCGGTAGAAGATACCGGCGAGGGAATTTCAGAGAAAGATCTGCCCTATGTTTTTGACCATTTCTATCGGGTTGACGAGTCTCGCTCCCGCGCAAGTGGCGGCTCTGGGATCGGTCTTGCGATAGTAAAGCACTTGATTGAGGCGCATGGCGGCCGCGTTTGGGCAAAAAGCGAGCTAGGAAAGGGTAGCACATTCTCCTTTACGCTCCCCATAGCCCAAACTGCCAAAATTGCTCAAATTGGCGATTAGTCGCCGTAGGGATTGGAATCAACCAAGTTAATTTACCTGTCCTCTTGGCTCTTGGGGCAGGCTTGCTTTTAATCGGGCTCTCAGGTATTTTCATAACCAGGAGACAAAAGCGGCAGATGCCGTAGCACAGCAAGCAAAACTCTAATCGTAGAATACAAGCAGCTTATTTATATTAGGCATAAATCAGCAATGGTGGAAAATGGGTAACCTCACCAACAAGGTTAGGAAGAAAAAGAGTAGGCAAAAAAAGATCAAAGTTGTCTTATTGATCATTATAACCACCGCGATTGCTTTTTTTCATGCGTCCTCCGCTCTTTATCTAAGGGCGATGTTTAATGTAAAGACCCTCCTGCCGACATGGGAAATCCCCAAAAGCGATACTCTCTTTACCGTTGGCGATCTTACTATCCTAAAATACGACATGGCTATTAAAATTCTAAGGGATAAGAACTATGTGATAAGCGAGCAGATACAAATAGTAGCAATACTGCTTCTGCTTGCGGTGGTGGTTTATATGATTGGCAAGAGCATATTAGACAGGATTGCCCTTTTTATGTTCGCCGGCGGGCTTTTTAGCATGCTTTATTACGGCTTCTTGTTTGCGTTCTTGCGTTGGCCGGATTCGTTTTTCTCTAAAGATATCGTATCATTTCTTCCAACACCGGTTATTGTCCCCATCTATATGCCGGTCCTTTTGGGCGCGCTGGTTTTTTTGGGCGGTACTTTCCTGGTACTCAAGAGGAAATAAAAAGGGGTCCCAAGGACCAGGGTTATAGAGGGTTTTTTAATTCCTTTGGAGGTGTGGGTGGGTAAGACTGTCGCTTTTTTATATAATGATGAGTTTCAGGAATACGATTTTTCGCCAACTCATCCACTTAAACCCATAAGGCTTAAGCTAACCTATGAGCTTTTAAAGGATTACGGGGTTTTTGGCAGCTCGCAGGTAAAAGTTATACCAGGTCGCTTGGCAACAGATGGCGAGCTCATGCTAGTTCATGCGCCGGAGTATATCGGTGCGGTTAAGAAGATAAGCGAAACTGGTAGCGAGCCCTCCTATGCTTACGCGTTTGGCATAGGCCCCGGGGATAACCCTGCGTTTAAGGGGATGCATGAGGCGTCAAGCCTTATTGCAGGCTGCTCGATAGTTGCGATCGATGAGGTTATGAATAAGAAAGCCGAGCACGCGGTAAGTATATCAGGCGGACTTCACCACGCGCTAAGGGATAAGGCATCGGGTTTTTGTGTCTACAACGACCCAGCAATTGCCATAGCCTATGCGACCAAGAAGTACGACGTGCGGGTTGCTTATATCGATATCGACGCACACCACGGTGACGGCGTGCAATGGGCGTTTTACAACCGTGCCGATGTCCTTACCATCTCGCTACATGAGAGCGGGCAATTTTTGTTTCCCGGCACGGGATTTATCGACGAGGTCGGGATCGGCAAGGGCGAAGGTTTCTCGGTAAATGTGCCGCTTGAGCCGGGTACCTACGACGATCTTTATCTATCGGCATTTAACTCGATAGTTCCCCCTATCGTAAGGGCGTTTAAACCCGACTTAATCGTCTCGCAAAACGGCTGCGACACCCATTATACCGATCCACTGGCCGAGCTTAGTCTTACTACCAATGCCTACGAGAAGCTTTATGCGGCCATTCACAACCTTGCACACGAGATCTGCAATGGCAGGCTGGTTGCTCTTGGCGGGGGTGGCTACCAGGCATATCAGGTCGTTCCAAGGGCATGGAGTCTTCTTTCTGCAGATTTGGCAGAAATCAACCTAAACAACTTCGTGCCTGAGAGCTGGCAAAAACTATGTTCAGAGAAAGCCCATACGAAATGTCCAGATAGCCTAAGGGACAGGGAAACCGCTCCAACGGCTTTCGCAGAATCTATTGAAGATAAAACCGCACATATTATCGTAAGCGTTAAGCAGAAGGTATTTCCCTATTACGGTTTGCCCACCAGATAAATCGCTTTTTCTGTTCACCGATTCACCCGTTACCGGTCCGTGTTGTTGACAAATTTTCCTGCTCGCAATACTCTGGTTTACATGGGAAAGTACTCTATCCATGTGGAAAAGGATTACCTTAAGTTTAGCGCCGCGCATTTCCTTGTTTTTGGTGAGAAGTGCGAGCGGCTTCATGGGCATAACTATGCCGTCTCCGTCGATCTGGAGGGCGAGCTCGACGAGACCGGCTATATATTCGACTTTATAGCGCTTAAGGAATTTGCCGAGCATCACTGCAACGCGCTTGATCATAAAACGATTATCCCGGCAAAGAACGAGCACCTGAATATAATTGAAAGTAATGGCGATATCGAGGTGCTTTTCAGAGATAAGAAATTTACCTTCCCCCAGTCGGACGTTTTAGTTCTACCTATTAAAAATTGTACGGCTGAGCTCCTTGCCTATTATCTAAGCCAGAAGATAAAGGGAGACTTAGAGGATATGGAGGCTGGCAACGTCACCAGAATCGGGGTTGGGGTCGAGGAATCGCCTGGCCAGGCCGCGTATTATGTCGAGGATATCGACTAGCCCCGTTGACTCAAGGAACCTTTCCATTTGTAAGCGATTTCATTGCAAGAAAATTATGGTTTGGTCTATTATAGAGAGCTCGATTGTAGAGTTGCTAGCTTAAAGCACACCCTTTGTGGACTCGTTACATTATAGAAATCGAGGGTAGAAAAAGGTAGTTAAGAGGTGCATTTTAGTGTGCAGGCTTTTTGGCATAATTGCGGATTCTCCGGTAAGTATCGAGAATCCGATTTTGGAAGGTATAAAACCGTTTATAGAGCTATCGCATAAGCATCATGATGGCTGGGGGATTGGCTATCTTGATAATTATCCTTCAGGGGTGCAAAGCGTCCGAGTGGTTAAGTCGGATTACCCAGCATATCGCGACGACCACTTCACCGGGCTGGTTAAGCGGGTCGTGTCTTCACTTGCCATTGTGCACTTAAGGGATGCTAAATACGGCAAAGTGGCCCTTAAGAATACCCAGCCTTTTCTTGCGCGAGGGTGGATGTTTGCGCACAACGGCTCAATAAGAAATTTCAAAAAGATCGAGCGTGGATTAAATGGATTTAAATTCGAGGGGCAGACGGACAGCGAGAGATACTTTTACCTTGTGCTTGACCGTATCAAACAAACAGGTAACCCGCTGTTTGGTATGTGCTCGGCGATTCACTGGCTCAATGAAAATCATTTTGAGGGAGCCAAGAACTTTTTAATGTCTGATGGCAAGCATCTCTACGCATACCGCGACGGGCGCGATCTTTTCTATGTGGTAAGAGAGCTGCCGGTTCTCCCAATCGGCCATCCAAAAGATACGATAGATCCTAATGGGCCAAACCCTAGTGGTTCAAACGGGACTTCAAAAACGGTGAAGATGGTCATCGTCGCCTCTGAGGTTTTATCCGATGAGGATTGGCGTGAGGTACCCGAGGACTATCTTCTTTTCGTTGATGAAAATCTACAGATTACGGTCCTGCCAAATCTCGAATCGGCAGTTGCATGCCAGATCTAGGGAATTACGAATTGCGAACGTCGAGTTAAATATCGGTTAATCGGAAAAATGTTGCCCGATTTATAGGGCGCTCCGCGGTACGGGTGAAATGGTGAAAAGAGAGTTCCTCCCCCTTGATAGGGGCGGTTAGGCGGGGGTGAACCCTCGTTACTTATTTTCATTCTATGAGCTAATTTGCCGATTTACCGGGCCATTTGTTTCCTATCTATCTTTACCCATTCACTGATTCATCATTTTAGTAGCCTATATAGGATTAACCATCTATGTTGAATATAAGATGTATTACTAGTAAAAAACACTAACTTCAAGGGATTTGTAATATTGATGTATTGACCGTAGGTGTAAAATAGGCTACTTTTGGAGTAATAGCCTGAACGGCATACGTCCGAACGGAAACAGATTAACTAGGTATTTAATTTGTCTAACACTAGGCAAGAGATTAATGACTACATAAATTTTTGTGGCAGAGCTAAAGTTGAATTCTAACATTGCTCTCATACACGTTAAGCTGTCTACAAGGGAAGGCCATCAGGGATTAATGAAAACAATACTAATTATCGATACCTACCAAATTTATCTTTATGGATTGTGCTCTATCCTCAAGGACAAGTACGAGCTTAATGTCTTTAGTGATTTTAAGAGTATCCCAATCACTCCGAGTGATCTGCTCGTATTCGGATTTAGTGTAGATCATTTTGATCCTTGCCTTGAGGTAGTCAGTAAATGCAACATACCGCTTCTAGCAGTTGTTGACGACGGGAGTAAACCTGTAATAAAAGACCTTATGTTTGAAGCTAGACCTAATTCCTATCTCCACCGCTCTAGCTTATCTGCGACCGTTTTAAATGCGGTAAAAACTACACTTAAAGGTGAGAGTTTTGTAGATAGCAGGGTTAGCCCTCTATTGCTGGATGTATTTAGGGATGAGACAAACAATTATACTCTTACAAATCAGGAAAATGCTGTGCTTAAATTAGCTTTAAAGGGTCTTTCCAACAGGGAGATCGCTCGCAATTTAGTTATATCGCTACCAACGGTAAAATATCACCTCAAAAACATCTATAAAAAAACAAACGTCGCCAACCGTAAGCAGCTTATCGCTCTTTTTGCAAAGTATCCTTTTATCGGAGTATAGATATCCGTTATAAACACTATCCTTCGGGATAGTAGAAACCTATACCTTAGAATCGCTATATTAGGTATGTAATGGATATTCCATTTGTACTAAAAGGCAATAGCGGCGACTAAAGATCCACCATAACAATATTAAGCTTTTCCAGCTAGCACACGCAAATCGACAGATCTATTGCAATCTAGAAGAAAGGGAGGTGATTACGGTATTGATTTAAGCAAGTGTTCAAATGCTGGAAGTAGGAAGACTAGAATCTAAGGAGGGGTATAGTCATGTTTTCAAATGGAAGGAAGGTTGCCAGAGTAGTATCAACAATAGTAGCGGTGCTTGTGATATTTAGCGTTCCTATGGTGGCTGGCGCTGCTGTTAATAGCGTAACATCGAATGCAAATCAAACTTCAGGACTGCCTGCTAATATCACCAAGGATTTACAATTGCAGCTTGAGAAATACCTTGATGGGAGAGCCAAACTTGCACACTGGAATGTAAGCAAGGAGAATATTACTCTAGTTTCAACTAAGCGTTTAGGTACAGAGGTATCGGCTGTTTTTGATGTTAAAACCATAGCTCGCGATAATTGGACAAAGGTAGAAGATTCACCGGCAATAAAAGGAAGAGTTGCTTTTCTAAGGGATAAATCTACGCAGCTTTCCAGGGCACAGATAGCAGAGATCAATAAGGATATGGCAATTTGGAAACAGGCTTTAACCGAATATGTCACCAAGGATCAAGAGACCAATGATAGAATCAAGGTTGTAGGTCTACTTGATTCTAAAGGTATGCTAATGGTGGATACAGTAAAGCTCTATTTGGAAGGTCCTCTAGGTGGCGATTATCAGCAGATAAGCCTTGATCAGATTCCAACAACGCAAGAAGCTGAAAAAGGTGCTTATAATGCGGTAAGCAAATTAGCTGAAGATGTAAAAAGGCAAAAGCAGGTAACTAGTGCAGCAACTTATAACCCCTCATCAGCAGTAAGTTACGCAAATACCTGGGTTAAAGCCACAAGTAGCCATTGCTCCGATGGCTATACCTATCAAAACCATTATAACTACAACCTATCACAGTATAGCACGTGGTATGATTGCAACGACTGTGCAAACTATGTCTCCCAAGCTGTAAATGCTGGTGGTATACCTCGCCACTATGTCAGCGGTGGGTGGTATCCATATACGGCCTGTTGGATAAACTGTAACTACCTAGTCGGATATATGGTTTTAAACGATAATTGGCATAGCACAGATATCAATGGATGCAGCGCTGGCTATCCGTTCGTTATGTATCATACACGTACCGATGGTAGCCGTGATTACTACCATGCTTTGATGATGGTATATAACAATGGCGCCTATCGGAAGTTTAGTGCGCATACGAACGACAGAAACCAGTCATCCTGGAGTGGCACCTCTGGTGTGCAATTTTTTAGAGTGGGTTCAACTGTCTACTAGATATTAATAACTATGCACTAGCAGGCTTAGAGTATAACAGACGTGTAATTGTTGTTCAGCAGTATTCTTGCTACAGGTTCGGTATCGACCAGGTTGCTATTATTAGTAGCAACCTGGTTTGATGCCTTAGAAGTGTTAATAAGACAGGTGGCGGTATGTACAGAATTTATATTTACAGGAATCATATCATCGTAGGGTTGATTTTGCTGATGGCAGTGCTCGTGGGTCCGAGCTGCACGGCTGTTCATAATTATAAAAAGGTAGAGAGCGTAAAAACTGCACGGGTCGGAGAAATTCCTCTCGTACTGTTTCCGGCTAGACTAGATAGCTCTACGAGTAATTCTTCAACAAATAATGGGTTGTTTGGCTACTGGTATCCAGAAATCGGTAGTATTAAACTGGAAAGCAATCCCTTCTCTCTTGATAGCGCAGAGAATGTAATTGCAAGATCGTTGTGGAAAAGAGGCAACTCTACGGCGTCAGGGCAAGATAAAAGCTCAGAAACTTTAAATTTAGGTGATAGTATTACGGCTCGTTTTGGGCCAGCTAAAACGATAACCATAGCTAAAGATGGGCAGTACTTGGAGAGAGGCGTCATTGCCGTAGAGGTAAACGAGGGCGGCCGCATAAAGGAGCGGCTCCTAGAACCTATGATTCCAGTAGATGCCTCTGGGTCATATCCATTGCTTTTATTTGGTACGCTAAAAAATTTCAAGATTCTCGCAACTTACGATCACTTATCTAAAGACAAAGAAGGGGCAATTGTTGGGCACCTTATCCTAGGTAGCATTCGTGATTCAAAAGTAGAATGGCAGGATATAAGGGGCGATTATTGTAGTTTTGTCGCCGGTGACAGGTCTGATGCTGTTAGACTTGGTGATAGGATTTTTATAGTGGCTTGCGGCAAGGTAATGATACTCGATTTCAAGAATGGACCTCCAAAACTGTTACCCCTTAATTCCGCCAATCAACTTATAGGTAAAGTCAGGGACAAGTCGGGCGACATGGAGCTGAAGATATCATTTGGCGCCTATAAAGACATACTTCTTGTATCGGCTCAAGGTATGGATGAGCAATGGGTATGGGCCTTGCAGGATGACTCATTTATTGGCGGCATGCATATTACTTTTAGTAACAGCAAGCTTCTACTTTATAACAAAGACAATGCTGCTATTGCCGAAGAAGTATTGCCGAATGCACAAGCTGGGATTGTTCTACCAAATCCAGGTTGTAACATTCGCAACTAATACCTTTATGTATATCGATAACTGGTTAGAAGGAAGAGGGCAAATGCCAGGTAAAAAGTTCAATTTAGTATCAGGTCTCTGTTTCCTTGATATGGCGATACTTTTATATATAGCTTGGATAAAATATAATGCAGAGACCTGCCTGTCATGTAGCCAGCAAACGGTTACCCCAATTAATGGTGTTTATATCGCATTGCTAGGCTTTGGTGCAGCCCTAATTTTAGCTGTGCTGCATAGCTTTACGGCCCGACTGAAGATTTTTAGATTTTTAACACTTGGCTTAGCAACTATATCAGCAAGTTCTGCCTCGTACCTTCAGGCTGCACAGCTATCAAGGGCAATTAATCTTTGTTACTACTGCCTCATAGCTGCTATTTTGTTCTATATAGTCTTTTGTATTGTAGCTTTTGAAACCGTTGTTAAACCGTTTATCTTAAGTAGGGTTTAATCTATCTAAACGTGTGAGCTCCAAAAAAATGGCGAATTAAACCCTGTTGAGGAGAGATTATATATGAGAAAAAGAGTTGTTGTTATCTTAATTGCCTGCATTCTTTTTGTGCTTACCGTCACACCAGCAGCTTATGGCAGTAACCACTACGAGAGAAGAATCATTCTATTTGGCAATAGTATAAAGCCAGAGACACAGATTGCTTTAATAAATAAGTACGGAAGCTATGTACAACTGACCAGCCTGGTTTTCAGAGGATTAAGGCAGTGGGTAAACTTGATGCCAATGGAAAACTTCTGCCTAACTCAGTAAAGCTTTATTGTGAAGGAGATGGCCCTGATGGAAAAGGTATCAGATATGTTCCATGTAGTCGCATTCTCAAAGATGTTCCAACTCCTAAGCAAGAAAGAGATGCTTATAATGCGTTCAGACAAATGTTTGGGATCTAAGATGGCAGCAGCTGGGTTATTCCTTTTGAAAAGCTAGGGGCAGAGGAGTAATCTATAATTGACACAGAAAACGGAGAAATGCTTGGTGGTGAAGAAGCGCAGTAGCCTTAAACTTGCTATTTTAGCGCTGGCTCTTGTTTTAATCATTGGCATTATAGGATGTAGTGGGGGCAGAGATACTCCGGTAGCCGAAAATGCACTCAAAAGAAAAATCGAGAGGACTTTTAAGCAAACTGATGCTTTGCTCATATACAAGATAGATTATACTAACGAAGGTACACATGAGAGCTTAAAGCGGCGCATAGCAAAGGATACGGCAGATTTTAATAAAATCAAGGAGATATTTCATAAGGCAAGTACAGAAGGCGACGTTATACAGAGCATGCGAGACCATTACATTATCTTCATGGGAGCCAATAAAGTTCTCTTAAAGCTTGATTATTGCTCTAGTGATGGAAGATTGAAGGAGATGAGGCACTCGGATACTTCTCCGCCCATGCTATTTGTGCCAAAGAGCCAGCGATCTATAATTAATTAATATTTAGAAACTACGCCAGGGCCTTTACCGGGGTCCAATAACCATCTATCCTATTACCTATAATCTATGCGAGTTCCTGGAGCAGTTATGGATACAGTCGTTGTACTTCTTACAGCACTAGTTGTTTTGCTTATTGTTGCCGTTGTCTATCTATCTACCAGAAAATCCTCCGGTGATGTATCGGGGCTTCGCGACGTTCTTGAGAGACAAAGCCTTATTATGCAGGAGATGAAAACAAACGTTGAGTTTGGGGGCCGCGGGCAGGATATCCTGCGTGAGGAGCTGCAAAAAACACAGCGGGCGATCGAGCATTTAAGGATTGATACCGAGGCGCGAAGGAAGCTCGAAGAAGAAAGCCGGCAAGTAGTAAAGCGTCTTGAGAGCGTAATTGTTGGAAGCTACTCAAAGGGACAGGCCGGCGAGAACATCCTCAATGAGATTTTTAAGCTCTTTCCCCGCGAGATGGTTGCCTATAACTTCAATGTCGGCGGCAAGGTTGTCGAGTTTGGGCTGGTTCTCTCGGATAAAAAAGTTCTTCCCATAGATTCAAAGTGGCCGGCCACCAACCTTCTTATTGCGCTAGAGGAGGAGCCGGATGAAAAGGTCAGGCTCGGTATAGTTGATCAGATAGAAAAAGAGGTGGGGAGGCGCATCCGTGAGGTCTGCCAATACATCGATCCCGATATCACCTCTCCTTGGGCTATTGCGGCGGTGCCCGATGCAGTTTTCTCGGTCTGCAAACGCGCCTACCTCGATGCCTATAAACGGCAGGTAATTTTGATGTCTTATAGTATGACCATCCCCTATATCCTCACATTCTACAGCCTTCACCTGCAATACTCGCGCTCGGTTGATATCGAGAATCTGCAGAGCCACCTTATAACCATTGGGCGGCAATTGGATGAGATGGAGCAGATTCTTGAGAACAAGATCATCCGGGGAGGCACCATGATAAACAATGCCTACGGAGAGTATAAGCAGCTAATATCGCGCATGCGCGCTTCGGTTACCTACCTGCAGGCCTTCGAATTGACAGATGGTTTGGAAAAAGAACCGTCGGTAGCAGGTACGGATCAGTCCCGGTTGAGCTCGGTTGACGAAATGCCGATTTAATATTTGTAAGTGTTTTGGCGTTCTATCGATTGGAGTATAAATGGCAAAACATCACGGGTATAGAGATGGCTACAACCCTCAGGCGGACAGCCCCGAGCTGGTGGCCGGGCAGTGGCTGCAAAACGCCGAGCAGGATTTGGAGGTCGCCAATACCCTTTTTACAGCGGGTTATTATGGCTGGGCCGCTTTTGCCTGCCAGCAGGCCATCGAAAAGCTCATAAAAGGCGCCTACGTTAAAAACAGACGTAAAATACCGCCCCACGTGCATAGAATCCAGCGACTGTTTGCCATAATGAAGCTCGACCCGCCCGAAGATTACATAAACAGTATCCTTGAGATCGACCAGTGTTACACATCCACAAGGTACCCAGGCTACAAGCACAATTTCTATTGCCGCAGTAAAGAGAGTTCACAGGAAATACTTAAGAAAACCCGGGAGACATATGCATGGCTAAGACAAGAGCTTCAACTTTGAAAACCATAAATCAGTTCGTAAAGGTTGCTAAGAAGCAGCTTGACATAAAAAAAATCGTCCTTTTTGGCTCACATGCAACCAGCAAAGCGCGCGAGTGGAGCGACATCGACCTTGCTGTGGTATCGGACGATTTTAAGGATATGGACTTTCACGACCGTCTTCTACTACTCAACAGAATAACCTGGGACGGAGGCATGACCGAGATCGATGCCCTGGGCTACACCTCTGAGGAGTTTGAGTCTGAGAATCCCCTCGATCTCGTCACCGAGATCAAAGAACACTGCGTTGTTGTCTACGAGAAGCTTTAGGTTTAATAAACCTATGGTGGGGTATTTCGGAAGTAAGAACTCACAGCTTTGTATCTACATAACCAGGAGGTTGTTAAATGGTCTCGACCGCAAAAGTTAGCCAGTTCTTAGAGGGGCTTGATTTCCCGGTAAATAAACAACAAATAATTGATTTTGCGATGGACAACAATGCCCCACAGGATGTGCTAGACATCCTTCACCAGATGCCAGAGGGCAGGTATTTTAGCATGGCTGGAATTTGGGAGGCTATCGGCAGAGTGGCTTGAGACAAGATAGGCGGTCACGTTTGCTAATACTTTTATGTATCCCATAGCATCCCCCGATTGATCGGAGTATTGATCAAGTCCCAATTTTTCTGTAAATTACGTTCCTCAAGATCAACCCCTAGACTGAAACCAGAGTCGACTCTGGTTTCGCAGCTTGCACTGATACTTTCTCCCTTACCGACATATCGAGGTATTT
>JAJYQA010000031.1 GCA_021794835.1 Actinomycetes bacterium
AAATAGAATTGATACTATGGTGCATATCAAGACCTCCTTATCATGTTTACTGGTTCTAAACGAGATAATGTGAGGTCTTGATCTATTTTGCAAGCCCACACTTGCCTACTAAGAATTTACAGTACCACTGCTTATTTTATCTATACTCCAACGGTTGGTAGATATTTGGAGAGAGCATCAAGCGAGGCTTTAGTCTTCTACCAAAAGACTAGGATTACTTGAATCCCAGTCTTTTTTCTCCCAGAGTCCAAAGTGCCTCTCTAATTGAAGAAGTAATATTTATGATGTTGCCTAGCGGGTTTATCTTGCGCCTATAATCGCTGTTTAACCCAACAACAACGATATTTCCCCCATTCTCCTCAATTTTGTGCCTTGCCCAGAGGATGGTAGCAAAACCGCTGTTGTCGATATGGCACAGGCTCTTTACGTCAACGATAAGTTTTTTGTGCCCTTCGTTAATTATCTCGGCCATTGCATCCTTAAGAAGCTGGACGGAGCAAATATCACATTCTCCATCTGCTACGACCATATCTACGCTGTTAACCCTCACACGCCTAACCTTTAACCTGTCTACTTGCCTTTCAAACAAGGGTGGTTCACCTCTGAGAAGTTATCTAAAGATAAAGCTAGCCATATTTTTTTATAGTTCCCCAAAACTGGTTTGCAAAACATAAACAAAATCTAAGAGTAAAATGGTTTCTCCCAAATTTCTAAACGAAGTGGGTATAAAAATTGGGGTGATTAAAAATGGTAAGTGTTACATTCAGGTTGACGAATGGGACAGTCATAACGGTAGACGAGCGCGATATTAGCTACGACAAGCCAATGGAGGGATTTGTAAGCGTTTGGATTAGAGACGAGAACATTATCCGTATGTGGCCAGCAAGGCAGATTGAGCAAATTGAAATCAAACCGGAAAGAGTTTTAAAAGTTGTGGAGTCGGAAGCAGCGTAAACTTTTACGCTGCTCGTCCAATAAGATCGGCAATGCTATCAACCAGCTTTTCAATATCGTTGGTATATGGTATTTCGATCCCCCTTTTTCTAAGCTCCATAATGACCTCCGCAACTAGCGGTGGCTCAAGATTAATCGATCTTATGACATCAGCTTGGCTAAATATATCCTGGGGTTTTCCGGAGAGAAATATGTTGCCATGCGCCATTACGTAGACATGTTCTGCAATCCGTGGCACGATATTTACATCGTGCGTTGTAAATATTATGGCAGTTCCATAATCGCGGTTAAATTCGTTGAGGAGCTTGACGATGTCGTCTCTTGACCTTGGATCCAATCCCTCAAAAGGCTCATCCAATATTAAAAGCTTCGGGTGTGTAACCATCGCACCTGCCAGGGCGACTTTCTTTTTCTCTCCCCCGCTTAAGTAATGGGTTATTTTATCCTTTAGGTCTGCTATACCTATTTGCTTAAGAATATCGTCTGTCAGCCGCTGTGTGGTCTCTGGCTGGTACCCATAGTTTCCAGGAGAAAAAGTTACATCATCCCAAACGGTTGGGGCAATCAATTGGGATTCGACGTTTTGAAATACAACCCCTAGGTACTCTCTTATGCTATCGAAGTCTTTGCTTGGATCAACGCCAAACACACTTACCTCACCCTCGACCGGTTTAAACAGACCCATGAGATGCTTAAGAAGTGTGGTTTTGCCAGAACCGTTCGGTCCAAGAACTGCGACCTTCCCGTGCTCTTTTACTATAAATTCAAAACCACAAATCTTAACCTCGGTTTGGTCAGGATAGACGTATCTTAGGCAGCCGACCCTTACTATATCTTCCATTAGACCGCCGCCGCTAAAATCGCCGCGCCGACTAGAAGCGGAAATACATCATACCCGCTAATAGAGCTCCATGAAAAAGTTAGGGGTAGCTTCCCTTTATACCCCCTGACAAACATCGCCTCTTGCATGGACTCGCCCAGCTCCCACGCATGGATCACTCCATGGCCGACGATTTTTCCCGTATTGCTTAAGTTCTTTACTATATTAAGCGGTGAGTAGCCATCGCGTATCCGCATGGCAATCACAATGTTATTTACCTGCCCAATTATTATAAAGAGCGACTTGTACGTAACAAGCATGGCATCGACTAAAATGTTGGGAAGCACTTTTTGCAGGATAGCAAAAATCTGCGGGTACGGAGTTGTCGTTATGAGCAGGACAAGCGACACCGCCGCAGTGACCGCCTTAAGAACAATAACAAGTGGTCCAATAAGACCCCCACCCACCTGACTTAAGGCAAATATTAAGCTAAAGAAAAAAGCATAGCTGACAAGCGATAAAACCCTTGCAACCGGCAGGTTTGACGCGAGTATGGTAAGGATAAGAAGTACCAGGCCAAACGCAAGGGCTATAGGATTTGTGCTGATAACCACTGTTGTGACAACAAAAACTACCATAACTATTTTTGATAGTGCGGATGCCCGGTGCATGACGCTATCGATATTATATGCCAAATTATCAATAATGGATATATCCATTATTCCCTTAACCTCCGGTTGGATAAAGACCGATTATATCAGGGCGCACCTTGATAATAAACCTTATAATAAGTGCGGTTACAGCCGACTCGATGACGATTCCGATAACGGCAAACGGCGCTATTATCTCGACGAACCTTGGGATAGATATACTTGAAATTGGTTTAATTTCCTTTTTTGGCGTTATGTGCCCAATTTGTTCGGCGAGCACAAGACCGGGGTTTACCTTAGATAGTGTTACCACCCCTACCATTAAAGATACCGAGACCAGCAACGCAATAACAGTTGCAACCACTGCGGCAATAGTAAATGATGGGACATGCCGGCGAAACGCGTTAAACAGTAGATACCCGATTACCGCCTCGCTCCCAACTACCAGGGTATTTAAGCCAACCACGGTGATTCCCCCATGCCCGAGAAAGGCGAGAAAGAGGTTGGTTATAAACACCGCAACAAACCCTAGCCATGGCCCCAGAATTATGCCTGCTAGAACAGATAAATTCAGATGAAATGGGATAAAACCAAGCGGTATCGACTGGCCGATTAGCATCAAGGCGGCTACAATCCCAAGAAGTGGGATTTTCTTGCGCGCCTCTGAAGACCCTGTCCTAGAAAAAGCTATGGCTAAAATAACTGCCGTAATAATGTACCCGGTAACCCACCAAAAAGCTGGTATCACACCATCGGGAAGATGGATATGCGACATATAATGCTTATCCTTTCTGTCTTAGCTTATTCTACCCGTTAAGTATAGTAATTAATTGTAAAAATAAAACAGCCATGCGTGCGGCCGTTTTATTTTTACCTTGTTGGGTAAAAAACTCTCATGAGTTTTCGGGAAATATTTAGCCGCTCAGTTGGACTATCGGCACCGGAGCTTGTAGGCGGTGATATGTGGCTTGACTCCGAGCCACTGACCATTCGGGATAAGCCCAACCACCTGTTTGTAGTTGATTTTTGGACATATAGCTGAATCAACTGCATCCGAACGTTGCCATACCTGGAGAGTTGGCACCAAAACTTAGAGATTTCCTAAAGCAGATTAATCCATCGCTTGAGTTATCAGAAATACCAGTTGTTGAGGAGCCTACTGTAATTTGCCAAACACCTACCCCGGAAACATACTGCGGATACTCGCGCGGCGATGTTAACAATCCTGGAGGGCTGCGGCCCATGGAGGCAGTAGATTACGAGAACCCGGGGGTCTATAGCAAGCCAGGGATTTACCTGCAAGGCAAGTGGCGATCCGACAGGCAATATCTGGAACACATGGGAGAGAACCCGTCCGATTATTTGGTTCTTCCCTTTGATGCAGTCTCAGTCAACCTGGTGATGACCCACCGCTCATCCGAGACGGTTTCGCTAACCATCGAATTTGATAATAGTTCTCTTAACGACGCTACCGAGGGCAGCGATGTAAGTAACTCCACTGTGGTAGTTATTGAACCACGGATGTATAATCTATTTAGGGCAGATAAATTTACCTCCGGGATTTTACGCCTAAAGGACCTTCCCGATGGGCTTAGGTTATATGCCTTCGCTTTCGGCGGATGCACCGGATTAGTCTAAGGAATTTAGAATTACGAATGTTGAATTAGAGAGGCGGTAACAATGAAACGGCCAATTATCTTACTAATCCTAATCCTTGCACTTTTTGCTTTTGCCAGCATATTGCTTAGTGGATGCCGGCCCGCCTCTCGGCAAAGGACAACTTCAACTGCAACTACTACAACGGCAATTGCGCCTACGACAAGCACAACCGCCAAGGAAGAGATTACGCTAACCCTTTATTTTGTTAAGAGCCGGGATGGCGTAATGTTTTTGGTTCCGGAAAGCCGTAGTATCCCCAAAACTAAAGCAGTTGCAAAGGCAGCTGTGGAGGAGCTTATTAAGGGACCGACACAGCCGGGGCACATCTCGGTTATCCCCCGCAACACAAAGGTGCTGTCGGTAAAGATCAAAAACGGTCTTGCAACAGTTGATTTTAGCAAAGAAGTGCTAAACGCCAACGTCGGCTCCGACGGTGAGGAGCTTGGTATCGCGCAGGTCGTAGATACCTTAACCGAATTCCCAACTATCAGCAAGGTTAAGTTTCTTGTTGAAGGCAGAGACAAGGGAAAGATAGATGGGCGTGAGATACAAGATTGGTGGGGGCATGTCGGTCTCTCGGGCCAGCCGTTTTCAAGAAACGAAAGCTTGATACAGGGAGGGGTAGTCAGGACCAATGCAATAACGGTAGATTTGCCGCGAGCCTTTACCGTCGCATCAAGCCCGCTTACCGTTAAAGGCAAAGTAACTGTTTTTGAGGCAAGGTTTAATGTGCGTGTACTTGATAAGAACAACAACGTTCTTGCCGACCAGCCGATTACAGCCCAAAACTTTGAAAATGGCCCCTTTGAGGAAACAGTTAGCTTTAGCAAACCCAGCATACCTGGCCGCGGCACGGTGCTTTTCTACTTCCACAGCCCAAAGGACGGCGGTGAGGTTACCTTGGCTTCAGTAACTGTTTTCTTTGAGTAGGTTGGGATTTAGGCCTTTTTTACCCTTTGTGGTCCGTCCAGATGCTGGTCAATATACATAGCGATAACCTGCTTATCATGCGGGCTTATCTTGGTAAACTGGATACCGATACGGTACATCCTAGGCAGGCCCCCGTAGGGAACGCAGTAGGATACCGCGCCGAGAGCTGAGACCTGGTTATTGCTTCGCGGTAACACAATTTCAACCCCGGCCTGAATGCCCTCTTGAATCGGGCTTGCAGCGTAGACAAGAAGCCCAATTCCACCCCTACTTATATCCTGAACCGCAATCCCCTTGTAGATGTTGCTTCTTCCCTTGAATTGGACGCGGTAGCTGATATTTTCTGGGGCTTTTATACGTATTAATCGCCTACGCCTCAAAAATGCCACGTTTCCCACCGGGCTTAGTGCTAGATACTTGCCACTCTCCGCCCATTCTTTGATGGTCATCCTAAGTGAGCAAAGGTCGCGAACCGTAGGAATGAAGACTATCGGTCTAGAATTCTCCTCCAGCCCAGGTGGGTCAGCTTTGCCTATCGCGCAGCAGAAGACTATCGGTAATTCAAGCGTCATAACGACAACGTAGGATATTGGCTGTTCAGTTTCATTGAACTGCACACCTATCTGCGTGCCGGATTGTAGCATCTTCCTGATAACCGGCCAGTCTATTGAACCGTTTCTAGATGGTGAATTATTCATATTAAGGCTATCGGTTAGATTCAGCAAATACTTAAACCAACGGTGAATGGAATTACGAATTTTTAAATGTCGAATTGTTAATTAGCGCTGTAGAAAGACCGGTAAATGGTTAAAAGACCTACTTTTTCCCAATGCGAACGTCCGCAAGTGGCCACGCATACTCGTAAAGGTGCAGGCCTTTTGAAACAGCGATAATCTCGCCGTCCTCCACACCTATCTCGCTTGCCATGAACTCTTTCATCAGCTGTAGACCAGCCAAGTTTGCCGGGAACCCTCCCCATAGATCCCATGAGCGAAAGTAGACGAAAAAGTGGAGTTTGCCATAGCGCACACGCGTGTCGACCTGACGCAAGCATGGTGGGTCATCCAGGTAGATGGAATCTTGATCACAGACCGCCATACATGCCTGGTTTGTGCCTAATCCGTCCTCTTTATACATCTTTATGACCTCAAAAATCTGGGGCTCTAGGTACTCGCCGTAGGTATACTGCTCGTTCTCCTGCTTCTCCGAAGTCATAAGGTATCTTAAGTAGTCCTGGATATATTCCTCAGACGCCGGCGGGGTCAGCCCCAAGTGTGCGGGTATATCCGGCACCAGAGGATGCGTGCCGGGGTGGGTGATCTGAATGGTTATAAAATCTAATTCTTTTCGCCTTGTTCCCTCGTAGCTTCCGCGATCGATAACATATTCAAAGCCGTTGTGCACTACTGCATTAATCGCTTGAAACCAGGCATCAGGGATATCACGCGCTATGATTTGAGTAAGCTTCATACAACAATGATAACCCTTATCTGTTGCTTACACAACGGCTACTCTTTAGCTTCCCTCTCAATTTCAACTTTAAAGCCTGCAAGCAATCCACCAACGACTCCGACAGCCGATAGAATTGGAAGGGCGATGATTGCAGCAGCGCCGCCTACCGCAGCGGCCCAGACAGGAATATCCAGAACAACACGGCCCTCGCTGTTTATAACCCGTATACGGCGAACACTCGACTCACGAAGTAATTCTTGAAGTGTATCCATAAGTTGCTCGCCGCGTACTACCCTCTCTTCAACGTAAGTCTTCTTTTTCTCTTGCGCTTCAGGTTGTTTTTCTTCAGCTTTGGCTTGTCCTTCTGCAGCTTCAGCTTGCTCATTTTTTTCTTCCACGCCTTACACCTTCTTTATGCTTTCTTTGTACCGCCCTATATTCCCGAAATCTTAAGCCGACTACCAACATTATTATTCGGGATATTTTTCCTTATTTACTTGCAGTTTTTCTTTTTCCATTCCCGATTAAACGCCCAATTATACCAAATGCCTCGTATATGCTCTCGGCAATAATATCAGCCGACCCCTTTACCTCCGGTAGCGAACTTTGAAAAGTTATTGAGTGTCCTGCCGCCCTGAGCATCGGGATATCGTTTAGCGCATCCCCAACAGCCACAACTTCTTCAGACCGGTAGCCTAATTCGTTTAAGTAGCGTATAAAAATTCCCTTATCTAATCCCTTAGGCATAACATCAACCGCATCCCAGTGCGGAAGTACGTAAAGATCATCCAACCTATACTCTTCAATAAACGCTTGTGCGCTTTTGTAGACCTTTTGTACCGAGAGGTCTGGCTTAGTAAATGCGGTAACCCCGGCCTTGTTTGGTGGAAACCAAATACCGTCTCGAAACTCGTGCGTGAGATAATTCCGCACAAAGTCCATATTTATTCGAGTTTCCCTTTTAACCGGGTAGATAAGCTCGATCTTCTGCTGAGGGCGAAATATTACAGCTCCGTTTTCGCCAGCAACCAAAGGGTCGGGGATGCCTAATCCCTCGGCTAGGCCAAAAAGATAGTCAGCATCCTTGCCTGAGACCAGCGAGATATGAATGTTGCGCTCAACAAGCTCATGCATCTTCTCAACTACACCGAGCTCCACAGGCTTACCTGGTATCCTTAAGGTTCCATCAACGTCAAAAACAATAAATCTAGCCATAGTCCACCTGTATTAAATAATATTGAATAGATTATAATGAGCCTAAGCTATCCTTGATTGCCCGCAGTATTTCGGCTTTATCAATTGGGGTCTCGGCCCCAGCAATTACAAGCGACTGTATTTTATCTTTCCGGTTCTTTAGTTTCTCATATAACCAGACGGCAAATTCTTCGATTGAGGTATTTTCACGAATATCTACTCCAAGGTCGATGATATCGGCCCAGCCAACCGATTTGTCTCCAGCCGTCATGCTTTGTTTGGCAATCACCGCCTCACCCGGGACTATTACTGGACGATACTCTGGAAATCTTTTTCCCTCAAGCAAGTGAAAGCCAAACTCCTCATCGGTCGTGACAATCCTGATCTCAACCTGCATTATTCACTTCCTATCTAAGTGGAGTCACAGCTATTTTTAGCCTTCTTCTTTAAGCTAGAAAAGACTTAAGCTGACCTTAGTGGTTTTTTAAAATCAGCTTAAGTCTTTTTAATTTTGGGTTCCGTTACTTTGGTTAACTCTGCTGCTGGCAAAATCCTGCCCAACAATAACCAGCACATCAGATCCGTTACTAGTGATGCCTTTGGTAACTACGCGTCCTAAGCCAAGCTGATCCCTAACTCTTTGCGCCAGCTCTACTTTATCTGGAGGGGCAACTATTTGGGTTTCGTTATAGTCAAAGCTTTTAGCGTTATTGATTTCTCCAATTTTAAAGCTTAGGCTGGCAAGTTTATCGGCCATTTCTTTTGCTACTCCTGGTTTGCCGCTACCGTTTTTAACTGCAATTTTTATGCTTGCGTTTTGCTTCTCCTCTGCCGTCAGCTCAAGTGGCATATCATTTTTAACACGCCCAACAATCCAGGCTACCTTTTGCTGATCAAGAATTACATAGCTTAAGCCATCTATCATTTTATTTTTTGATAAGGGCGGAAGCGTTATCATGTGGATATTTTTGCGCCCAATTGATTTCATCTGCCCTGCATAGGAGATCATTTCCTTGATTCCCAGGCCAGAATCAGCGCCAATGTTATGTGATGCTATATTGACAAGTTCCGGTATCTTCCAGACATTGCTAAACCTCGTCAGCTTATCCATAACTGCTCTTAGAAACTGTTGCTGTCGGCCCATCCTGCCAAAGTCATCATCGACATGGCGAACCCGCACATATTCTAGAGCTTCTTGACCATTAAAATGGTGCATGCCAGGGTTAAAGCTAACATAATTACCATCAAAGTGGTCACGTATCTTTTTCTTAACGTTAATATCGATACCGCCAAGCGCATCGACAATATCCTTAAACCCTTGGAAATCAACTACGACGTAGTGGTTGATTTCAAGTCCGAGGACGTTACTTACTGTATCAGCTGAAAGGTCAGCTCCGCCATATGCATAAGCGGCATTTATCTTTGTCATCCCATGGCCCGGAACCTCAACCCTGGAATCCCGGGGAATGGATATTAGATACGCTACCTTCTTTGCCGGGTCCATTCTTAAGACCATCAAGGTATCGGAGCGTCCTGGGTCATTTTCTTTTGCCCTTTTATCGCAGCCAATGATCAAGAAAGTGACCGGCCCACCTTCTTTTGCTACGGGTAGCGCTTTACCTTTACCAAAATCTAAGCCGCTATGAATTCTCCCCTCAAAAATCATCGCGTATATATAGCCAGTGGCACCCATAAGCAGAATTATCAAAAGCGACCAAAGAAAAAAAATGCGTAAATATCTTCTTTTTTTTGGCTTAGCTTTACCTTCTGCTACACGTCTGCCTGTATACAAAAGCTCCTCCTAAAAGTATCTCAAACCAAAGGTTACTATAAACGCTACCCTAACTTAAGGTTTTTAGCAAGCTTAACAGTAAACCCTCATTAATCCATTTTATCTCCCAACAATTCAATCTACTATCTACTTTCTAAAATAAAAGATGTAAGCAAACTTTTTCCCCAGCTAGAGGTATCTCCTGTAAGATTCGTTCTTCGATTAGTAATAAAAGGCGGATAAGTTGTATACCTGGGCTGCGGTAATATAGCATCACATTTTGAAAATAAGCCGATAGTTCTATCCAGCATTGTTTTATCCAGCATCAGCACGTGTCTTAACTTCGCGATCTAACCGGTCTCCCAAGGCTTCAGCGGTAACATCTAGGTCGTATTGTGCCTGCAAGCCGAGCCAGAACTCGGCAGAGGTGCCAAAGAACTTGGCAAGCCCGTTCTGGCTTATTTCCATAGGTTTTAGAAACTCTTCCAAGAGAACTTCACCGGGATGTACCGGATGTAGTTTTTTCTTCATCATCAAGAAGAACAATCGATATTCCAAGCAGGCTGGTGGGCATTCTTTTAAAACACTTGAGCAACCAGAGGCAGAAAGAGATTATAAATAAAGACGATCTTGTTTTCCCTAACTCACATGGCAAACATATGAATTACCAGAACTTCCTTTCCCGTATCTTTTTGCCGGCGGTGGAAAAAGCTGGTTTAAAAAGGGTAACACCGCACACGTTAAGACACTCCTACGTTGCTGCTATGATTTCAGCAGGGCAGAATATTAAATATATCCAAAGGCAACTAGGCCACGCCGATATCAGGCAAACGCTTGACACTTACGGTCATCTACTGCCGGATGCCGAAAAAGATGCCGCCGAAAAACTTAATGCGATTTTTGCTACCGCAGAGCTACCACAGGAGGGAAAAGAGACAAAAAGGTAGAGAGCTTATAGCTCTCTACCTGGTGGGCCCTGTAGGATTCGAACCTACGACCAATGGATTATGAGACTGTCTAAGAAGCCCATTTACCAGGTACTTTAAATAGTATTCCCATATAGCTATTTATATGGGAATATATTGGTAAATGCTTA
>JAJYQA010000018.1 GCA_021794835.1 Actinomycetes bacterium
CGAGATAAACGGCGCGCTTGTCGGTGGAGCAAGCCTAGATGTCGATAGCTTCGCCGATATTATTAAGAATGCAAGATAAAAAGGCAGCCAAGTAGCCAATGTAACATGGGTCTAGATTGAGGGTAAGTCAAATAGTAAGTAGTTTCTAATTATTGGCTCTTGGCTTAATTATAGTGGGAAGGTAACTTAAAGAATAATAATGAACGAAACAAAAGCGAGGCCCAAACCAGTAATACTTTGTGTCCTGGATGGTTGGGGTGAAAATCCCGACAAGGTGGGGAACGCAATAGCGTTTGCCAGCAAACCCAACCTAGATCAATTCGAGATAGAGTTTCCTTTTACAACCCTGGGCGCCTCAGGCGAGGCGGTAGGGTTACCTGAGGGCCAGATGGGTAACTCCGAAGTAGGTCACTTAAATCTTGGGGCGGGGCGGGTTGTCTACCAGGATATTACAAGAATTAGCAAATCCGTTCGAGACGGCGACTTTTATAAAAACGATGTTTTTATAAAGGCCATGCAAAATGCAAAGAGACGGGATACGGCTGTGCATTTCATGGGCCTTCTCTCTGATGGTGGAGTCCACAGCCTTGAGTCCCACCTGTTTGCACTGCTTAATCTGGCAAAGACCCAGGGAGTTAAGAATGCGTACATCCATGCGTTTCTAGACGGCCGAGATGTCCCGCCGCAAAGCGCACTTACCTATATTAAGCAGCTAGAGGATAAAATGGCGCAGGATAGGTTAGGTAAAATAGCAACCGTTATGGGAAGGTACTACGCCATGGATAGGGATAACCGGTGGGAGAGAGTTAAAAAAGCCTATGATGCAATAGTTCACTCGACCGGTAAAAAGGCCCACTCAGCAGAGCAGGCGGTTGAGCAATCCTACGCAGCGGGTGCCGTCGACGAGTTTGTCGAGCCGACAATTATCGTGGACGAAAAAACTGATGAACCTATCGCCCCCATAAAAGACGGCGATACAGTAATATTTTATAACTTCCGGGCCGATAGAGCCCGCGAACTTACCCGTACTTTTATCAAAAAGGATTTCAGGGGATTTGATAGGGGGGTTAGTCCACCGCAGGTATTCTACGTCTGCATGACTCAGTACGATATTACCTTTACCGAATGCCACGTAGCATTTCCGCCCCAGGAGCTTAAAAATACGCTCTCAGATGTCATCTCCGAGCACGGCTTAAAACAGTTGCATACCGCAGAGACTGAGAAGTATGCCCACGTCACGTTCTTTTTTAATGGCGGGCAAGAAGCTCCGGAGCCGGGCGAGGACAGGGTTTTAGTGCCTTCACCGAAAGTTGCAACCTATGACTTAAAGCCCCAGATGAGCGCGTTTGAGGTTACCGATGTTGTGGTTAACGCTATAAACGCCGGTAAGCATGATTTTATTATTGTAAACTTTGCAAACGGTGACATGGTTGGGCATACCGGTGTTTTTGAAGCGACGGTCAAAGCTGTTGAGGCGGTCGATACCTGCCTTGGAAGGATTATCGACCTAGCCAGGTCAAAAGGTGGTGCTGCCTTTATTACCGCAGACCACGGTAATGCCGATCAGATGCTAGATTTTGTCCACAATCAGCCAATGACGGCGCATACAACTAACCGGGTGCCGTTTTACGCGATTTTGAACCGCAACCATTTTAAACTAAGGGACGGCGGCGTCCTTGCCGATGTCGCACCGACAATCCTGGATATAATGAATATCCCAAAACCCCCGGAAATGACGGGCACGTCGTTGATCGAACGGGAGTGATCTTGCCGTTTTTATACTGTCTGTGATATTATTTTTAGGGTTATAAATTTCGGAGGTTAACGTGATCGTTTTACTTGAGATTATTCATGGCATTCTGGCAGTCAGCTTAATTGTCGCCGTCTTGCTTCATTCCGGAAAGGGAACGGGCTTATCAAGTGCATTCGGCGGGGCTATGCCATCGACGTTTTCTGGGACGAGTATAATTGAGAAGAATTTAAACCGCATAACGGTAGTTTTAGCATCCTCCTTTGGTGTAACATCGCTTATACTTTATTACCTCAGCCAGAGACATCTGCTATAAAATGCAACCATCACCTATAGATATTAAATGCGCTTCGCAAAAGAGGCGCGTTTTTTTATTGCAGGTCGGGGTGCAGCGGTGATACAAGACCACTGAAGCCAAGAAGTGTTTTTTGGAACCTTGGCAAATGGCAGATTGGTGATATGGTTAATAGATGAGTTCAGATCAGCTATCTTTAGGGGAACCTAATAATCAAGGGCAGGGTAACAATGCCGGCAAGAAAATGTCTATACTTGAGGGCATCCTTGAGCATTTTGTCTACGCCAATGAGGAAAATGGCTGGAGCGTGGTTCGAGTAAATGTGCGCGGCCAACGTGACCTTGTTACGGCGGTAGGGAATCTTCTGGGTGTTCAACCGGGCGAAAGTATCAGGCTTAAAGGATATTGGATCAGTGACCGCAAATATGGTGAGCAGTTTAAAGTTGATTCTTACACGACCGTAAAACCCGCTACCCTTGTCGGCTTAGAAAAATACCTGGGCTCAGGGATGATTAAGGGAATCGGACCAGTTATGGCCTCGCGGATGGTCAAGCGGTTTGGTCTTGATACGCTTGAGGTTATCGAAAACAAACCGGAGAGATTGACTGAGGTTGAGGGTATCGGAAAGATGCGGGTTGAGCGAATCTGCGCTGCCTGGCAGGAGCAGAAAGAGATTAAAGAGGTCGTGCTTTTCCTGCAATCCCACGGGGTTACAACTACCTACGCTATCAAGATTTATAAACAATACGGCAATCAGGCGATAGATATAGTTAGCGAGAATCCTTACCGCTTGGCTGTCGATATATTCGGCATTGGATTTAAAACTGCCGATAAAATCGCCGGGAATTTAGGTATGGCCTCTGACTCGCCCCAAAGGGCAGAGGCGGGAATCCTGCACGCTCTTGGCACACTTAGTGACGAGGGGCATGTATGCATACCCCGGCAACAACTGGTTGAGAAGGCTATAAAAATCCTTGGCGTTGGTGAGGATATCATAGGCGGTGCTCTTGATTCTTTGGCTAACCAGGGTTTAATTGCGAAAGAGGAGGCGGACGGCGAGCTTATTTACCTTCGTTCGCTATATGCGTCCGAGTTGGGGGTTGCAAATCAAGCCAAGCGACTTTTATCTGCAGATACAAAGCCGCTTGAGATCGATGTTGAAAAAGCAATAACCTGGTTTGGGCAGAAATTTAGTATCAACCTTGCCGAGCAGCAAAAAGAAGCTATCCGCTTTTCGATCTTTAGTAAGGTTATGGTGATAACCGGCGGTCCCGGCACCGGTAAGACAACGCTCGTTAACGGAATTATCCAGATCTTAAAAAGAAAGGGAAGGCATATTCTTCTTGCCGCGCCCACCGGGCGTGCAGCAAAAAGGCTTAGCGAAACGACCGGTTTAGAAGCTAAGACAATCCACCGCTTGCTAGAATTTAGCCCAAAATCGACGGCTTTTGAGAAAAACCAGGAAAACCCGCTGGAGGCGGATATCCTCATTCTTGATGAGGTATCCATGGTTGATGTTGTCCTTTTTTACAACCTGTTAAAGGCAATTCCAGATACCGCCCAGTTGATCCTGGTTGGGGATGTCGACCAGCTTCCATCGGTCGGCCCCGGAAACGTACTAAAAGATATTATTTCGTCGGCTCGTGTGAGGGTGGTTCGCTTAACAGAGGTTTTCCGGCAGGCTCAAGCCAGTATGATTGTTGTAAACGCCCACCGTATCAACTTAGGCAAAATGCCGCACCCAAAATCCGGAGAAGGTAAGAGCGATTTTTTCTTTATCGAAAGGGACGAGCCTGAAGAGGCTTTAAAAACCGTAAAATTTCTTATCACCGAGAAAATACCGGTAAGCTTTGGGCTTACCGCAGACGATATCCAGGTTCTAACTCCAATGCATATGGGCTTGCTAGGTGCATCAAATCTAAACAAAGAGCTACAAACCCTAATAAATCCGTCCCCTGATGCGGTAAGCCGCGGGACCAGGAGCTTCCGAATCGGCGACCGGGTGATGCAGACCCGAAACAACTATGACCTCGATGTCTATAACGGTGATATTGGTAAGATTTCGGCCGTAAACTTTGTTGATCGCGAGGTAAAAGTAAATTTTGATGGCCGGGATGTAACCTACGAATTTTCCGACCTGGATGAGCTTACCTTAGCCTATGCGTGCTCAGTGCATAAGGCGCAGGGCAGCGAGTATCCCGCGGTCATCATTCCTTTTCATACCCAGCACTATATGATGTTGCAAAGGAATCTATTATATACTGCAGTAACTAGGGGCAAGAAGCTGGTTGTAATTGTCGGCAGCAAAAAGGCTCTGGCCATCGCAGTTAAAAACAACCGTATCCAGGAAAGATACACCCGCCTTGCCGAAAGATTATCGGATATATAATGCAATCTTATTCTTAAATCCTGGCTTCTAGCTTCTGTCTTCTGTTATATTAGAGGCTATGAATAAGGCTCCGGAAAGCTACGCTAAAAAAGCTATTAAAGCGCCGGATCGCATCAGGTCTATGTTTAATGTTGTGTCGGGTCGCTATGACCTGATGAATCGCCTAATGACGGTGGGGATGGACCAGCGCTGGCGCAAAATTGCGGCAAAAAGTACCGATGCGGATAGTTCGTCTGTGGTTCTTGATGCCTGTACCGGTACCGGTGACTTTGCACTGGCGGTTAATTCGGTTACCGGGGCGAAAGTGATCGGTGTTGATTTCAGCAAGGACATGCTTGACCTGGCCAGGGAGAAAGCCGCTAACACCAATACCAGCGCTAACGAAGATATATCGTTTATTGAGGCGTCCGTCGTCAATCTGCCATTTAGCGATAACGAGTTTAGTGCCGTAACCATCGGTTTCGGATTGCGAAACACTCCCGATTACCGCGCGGTGCTCCGCGAATTTTTAAGAGTTACCAAACCGGGAGGTAAACTTGTCTGCTTAGAAACTAGCCAACCGGAATACAGAATCTTAAGGTCCCCAGCCCGGTGGTTTACTTCCTCGCTGTTTCCCTTTATAGCAAGAATTATCTCTAACGACTACCATGCTTATAGGTACTTGTCCGACAGTATGGAGGTATTTCCGCCGCAAGAGGAGCTTGCGCAAATGATGAAAGAGGCCGGTTGGGCCGAGGTTAAATACAGGAACTTTTTTGCCGGCATGGTTGCCCTTCACGTTGCGACAAAAGGCGGCAAGTAATTTTTCCTACGGTATACTGTTGCTGCCGGTACCGATGTCTCCGCTGGAATTGCTCTTATTATATGTTGGGGGTGTAACGCCACCGCCCTGGCTTGTGCTGGGAGCCGGACTGGGCGGTGGCTGTTGATTACTCATTCCCGGTTTTCCCTGGGCATCTCCGCTCATATCCTTTATTTTGTCTTTTTGCCATTGCGGCATAAACTGTTGGTTATTACCCGAATCCGATTGCCCCATACCTTCAGGCATGGCGTTTGAGCCGTTTCGAATGACATACGGGTTGTTCTTCTTGTACACTGCATTCTGGTCTGCTGTCTTCGATAGAGTATTTATCAACAGCGACTGCAAATGCAGCTGGTTCTTATCCATAACCCAGTACATATAACCGCTTGCAACTAGGAGTATTGCGGATATTGCGTATAATACCTTTATCAAGCGCATCTCCTTAATCTAGACAGCTTATAAACAACCGCTTTATTTAATGATACTAAACGATACCGATAATATAAAGTCTGAATTTCGGCAACCTTCTGTTTGGGTTTATATTTCTCTTTCTAAGGTAAACAACCATTATCAGACAAAATTTACAAAACAGGAGGATAAAAGATGGCGACAGAACCTATTAAGGCACGGCGCACGATTAGGAAATACACAGATGAAAAGGTAAGCGATGAACAGATCAGGGACTTGTTGCTGGCCGCAATGTATGCTCCTTCAGCCTGGGGGAAACGATCCTGGCAGTTTATCGTTGTTGACGACGAGAATTTAAAAAAGGAGCTTGGGGAATTAACTTCGTACTCTGCGCAAGCAGGGCAGGCATCCATCGACATTATTGTATTGGCCGACAAAAACATATCAAGTTCCTGGATTGAGGATGCCTCCATTGCCGCCGAGCACATAAATCTAGAGGCGGCAAAGCTTGGGCTTGGCAGCTCTTGGGTACAAATAAGAGGCATGATCCATGACACTATGGATGCCGAGACGTATCTTCGGAACCTGCTGGGAATACCGGATAACTTTGGTATCTGCTGCATGATCACCATTGGTTATCCCGCCGAAGAGAAACCGCCCCATAGAGAAGTTGAGTTTACATCCAATAAGGTCCACTTAAATGGGTTTAGCGGATTAGGCGAAGCGGCATAGTTGCTACGCACTGGTAACTGCAGCACAATAATCATTATCTCACCCTATACCATACCCTTATTGTTATTGCATACTTGCAGATCACGGCATACAAACGATCCCTGCTATTATTTTATTAAATAGTAATAATACGCTTGCTATATAGATAAAAATATGTAATGTTTATAATTAGTTAGCGTAATAATCAACTAATCAACCAATCAAGCTAACTAATCTTAACCTATGTCTATATATGGCAAGCGAGTATGGGGGGAGAAAGAAAATGTCTGATTATCGCGAAATGTGGAAGGAATTAGGTTTAGACCTGGAAGCCCACGACCAGTTGATGGCTGTTATACCCCAGGTCTACGGGGACGTCTACCTAAGCCAAAAGAACCGTCCTGAAGGGATGTCGTATCTCGACTTTGTTATGTCTGAAATTCATGGGCTACGCATAAAAGAACTTAACGACCTGCGGGCTTCTGGAAGGAAAGTGGTAGGTACTTTCTGCCTTTATATTCCGGAAGAAATAGTCCTCGCGGCAGGTGCGGCCTGTGTCGGCATTTGCGGCGGCGCGGACTGGGGAAGTGCTGAGGCAGAAAAAATACTGCCAAGAAATCTCTGCCCGCTTATAAAGTCGTTTATGGGATTTAAACTTACGAAAGTATGCCCTTACTTCGAGTCAAGCGACGTAATTGTCGGCGAAACAACCTGCGATGGCAAGAAAAAGACCTACGAGGTTCTTGGCGAGTACGCAAATGTTTATGTGATGCACACCCCGCAAACTAAAGATGAGTCAAGCCGTAGACTTTGGCTCGATGAGGTTGAGAAATTTAAGGGCAAAATGGAAGAGCTAACCGGAAAGGAAATTGACTTGGTTGCTCTGGTCAAAGGCATCGCGACAGTTAACGCCAAACGTGCCGCCCTAAAAAGGCTCAACGAGGCGAGAAAGGTGGATCCGGTGCCGATCAGTGGCAAAGATGCCCTGCTAATCCAGCAGGTGGCTTTTTACGACGACCCGGCGCGCTTTACCGAAATGGTAAATAAAATAAGCGGCGAGCTTGAGAAAAGAATTGCCGACGGTATCGGTGTAGTCAAGAAAGGCACCCCGAGGATTCTTGTCTCGGGATGTCCGATGGCAATTCCAAACTGGAAGCTTCACCACCTGGTGGAATCGGCCGGCGCGGTTATAGTCGCCGAGGAGGCTTGCATTGGTCATCGTTACTTTAGGGACATGGTTAGCGAGTCCGGTACCGAAGCAAAAGAAAAGCTTTCCGCAATTGCTGATCGCTATATGAAACTTGATTGTGCGTGCTTTACTCCCAACAAAGAAAGACTAGATAATATCTTAAACCTTGTTAAAGATTACAACGTAGACGGTGTAATTCACTACTCGTTGCAGTTCTGCGACCCCTTTACTGTTGAATATGTAAGCGTAGAGAAAGCAGTTAAAGACGCTGGGATACCGGTTCTTAAGATAGAGACCGACTATAGCATGGAAGACGCCGGACAACTCTCAACCAGAATCGAAGCTTTTCTAGAAACAATAAAGGAGTCCCAAGGGGTTACCCTATAAGATGTATATCGGCATTGATATTGGGTCTCGATGTATAAAACTGGTAGTTTTAAGCGGTCAGAGGATTGAGGACTTTAAAGTCGGTGATACCGGCTTTAACCCTTACGAGCGATCACTTGAAATGATCAAGCCCTACGCCTACAACGCCAAAAGAATTATTGCAACTGGGTATGGACGGCACTTTGCCAGGGAAGATTTTGCCGACGGCGTGATAACTGAGATTAAGGCTCATGCCGCCGGCGCCCGCCTTTTGTTCCCAAATTGTCGCACTGTCATCGATATTGGTGGACAGGATAGCAAGGTAATTTCGCTTGACGAGAGTGGGAAGGTTGCCGATTTTCAAATGAATGACCGTTGTGCCGCCGGCACCGGAAAGTTCCTTGAGATTATGGCAAAAACCCTCGGTTTTAACCTAGATGATTTCGGGGTGCAGTCGCTTGCCGCCGAAAATGCAGTTAAGATAAACAGCATGTGCACCGTTTTTGCCGAGTCGGAAGTAATATCATTGCTTGCAAAAAAGGAAAACCCGAGAAACATAGGCCTTGGATTACATCAATCCGTCGTAGAAAAAATAACCTCTATGTTGCATCGGGTTGGGGTAGCAGACGATATTGTCCTCTCGGGTGGCGTTGGGCGAAATCTGTGCATAAGAGAGACGCTGTCTCAAAGCCTAGGTCACAAGGTATATGTGCATGAAAACCCCGAAATTTTAGGCGCGCTTGGGGCAGCCATTATAGCTAGAGCTTATTAGCCCAGCGCCAATAAATCAATAAATAATACTAGCTGCTAAAAGTGTATTAGCTGGTAAGCAACTCTCCTAAAAACCAACAAATCGTATGTTAATCATATACTAGACAAATTCATTATAAAACTTACGCATTTCCTATTGACATCAAGTAAATTTTACAGCTATAAATAGTAAAGCTGTAACCTAGGTGTCTTTTGTCTGTAGATGCCTTACTGGCCAAAGAAGCAATAAGACAGCAATATAGTTGCAAGCTTTTGGGAGTTAGCCTTAACCAGGAGTTTTAGATAATAGTAAAAGTAATTTTAACTCTTTAATTTATAGATAGGTTGCCGATAGTCTAAAAAGGAGTTGGTAGGGTTGGCAATAAGACCTCCGTAGAAATTATACCTAATATATATTATGGCAGCTTGCAGCCACAGCCCAATCTTTTAAAAAGCTTTTTTAAATAAATTTTTATATTTTTATATAGGAGATAAGGCGAATATATACTGTGCAGTAAATGTGCGTTTAGGCGCTTGATATAGATATAAGAAGAAGCTAGAGTAGGGTTTATACCTACGATAGCCAGCACAGAAAGATTTAGAAGATATTTTATGCAAGGGGGATGAAAGTGAAGAAAATCTTTACAAGAGGCAACAGATGGCCTCGGACAAGTACGGCAGTTTTTCTCGTTATAGCGTTTTTAACAGCCATTTTTGCTCCATTTTTACCTGCAACCGAAGCTACAGCCGCCACAGGCCCAGCGGTTACCATAACCGCACCTACGAGCGGTAGTTATGTAAACACCGCTACACCAGTGCTAAGTTACACTTTGACCGCTGGTAGCAATACGAGCACCATATCCTCGGTGGCCGTAAAAGTTGATAATGACGCAACGGTGACTGCTGAGACAACACAAACTATAAGCGGGACTGTCAGTAGGACTTGGAATTTTCCTTCGCTCGCTGATGGGCCGCACACAGCAACAGTCACGGCTACCGATGCTGACGGATACCCTAGTTATGCAACTTCGATCTTTACGGTGGACACTGTTGCACCAACGGTTAATATAACCACCGCGCCTATAGATGGTAGCTTGATAAATACCAAGACACCAACGCTAGCCTACTCAGTTGTTGATTCAAATACTGTATCAACAGTTGTGACGCTGAACGGAGTTCAAATACTTACAGCAAATAACACAAGCACAACGCTTGGTCCGCTCAGCGATGGACCCTATACTTTAAAAATCACTTCTACCGATGCTGCACTCAACACTACCACCAAAACTTTAAGCTTTACGGTGGACACTGTTGCACCAAATCCACCGGTACTAAGCAGTGTTGCTACAATTACTGCAAGTAACGAATCAACTGTCTCGGTAACTGGAACAGCCGAGGCAAACTCAACCGTAATTATAACTGCAACAGATGGCGCGAAGAATGTTACAAAGACGGATACTAATACCGCCAATGGCACCTTTAGCGCCAACATGGATCTTTCCAGTCTAAAAGATGGCACAATCACATTTACTGCACAAGCTGTAGATGCGGCAGGCAACACAAGTACCGCAAGTGCTCCAGTTACCGCGGTTAAAGATACCACTGACCCAACGGTTACCATAGCCTCACCCGCAACTGGTAGCTTGATAAATACCAAGACACCAACGCTAACCTACTCGGTTGTTGATTCAAGTACCCCGATAACTGAAGTCGTAGAAGTTGACGGCGTAACGCAGAA
>JAJYQA010000044.1 GCA_021794835.1 Actinomycetes bacterium
GATCTTACAAGAAACGTTCTTTACCCAACAGATTTTTCCGATACGGCAGAACGTGCATTTGCCTATGTTGAAAAGATTGTTGAGAGCGGATGCAAGCGGGTTACGCTTTTTCATGTGCAAGACAGGTCCCGCATTGGCAAGCATTTAGAGAGCCGTCTGGAAGAATTCAATGAGATCGATTCAGAAAGACTTGCAAGACTTAAAGCGCGGCTAGTAGAGAGAGGCGCCACTGATGTTCGTGTTGAGATCCCATACGGCTCGCCTATTAGCGAAGTTTTAAAGCAGGCTAGAGAAGGCGATTACTCACTTATTGTCATGGGAAGCCAGGGACGGGGCTTTATTGCAGAAACTTTTCTTGGCAGCGTAAGCCATAATGTTGTTCGCCAGGCACCAATACCCGTACTGCTGGTTCCGGCGCTACGGTAACAGATCGACGGCTATCGCTATTGTGATAACTAAAATATGCCAATACGTGGCTGGGAAAGGGGTAATTGATATGAAGATTAAGATATACGATCCTGCCTTGTGTTGCTCATCTGGGCTTTGCGGGCCAAGCATTGACCCTGTTTTAGTAAAAGTTAACGATGCTGTGTTAACGCTAAAAAAGCAGGGCGTAGAAGTTGAGCGATTTAATCTAGCGCAGCAGCCAAAAGACTTTATGGCCAGCAAGAAGGTCGCCGGCCTGCTTCACAAAAACGGCAAAAAAATATTGCCGGTAATTATCGTTAATGAAGAGATCTTTAAGACCGGCGAATACCCATCATACGAGGACTTATGCGAGGCACTGGGCATTGAGCCCCTAAAAACAGGCAGACCCATAACGTTACAGATGGGGCAATAATAAATGGCCGATGGCAGATACCGGGAGGAATTCACATGTTAGATGTTACGAATGCAGCGATAATACAATTTAAAAATTTGCTTTCCGACGCAGATGCACAAGGCTCCGGCATCAGGGTTTTTGTATCGGGAAGCGGATGCTGCTCGTCTTATGGTCTTGATATTTCCACGAACGGAGAGCCCGGTGACGAGTTGATTGAAAGGGATGGGCTTAAAGTATTTATTGAGCCTAGGGCTTATGATGAACTCTCAAGCGCAAAGATCGATTACGTAGATTCCGGCGATGCAAAGGGCTTTACGATTACTGGGCTTCCCTCCTCTTGCTGTGGGTAGAGGGCCAGATAAACAATTTAAAAGGCGATGAGGAATAACTAAAATGACCAAATATATATTTTTCTCAGGTAAAGGTGGCGTTGGCAAAACCACTATGGCGTCTGCTACTGCCATTTTTTATGCCACAGAAGGCAAAAAGACATTAATCGTCACAACTGATCCCGCATCAAACCTTGCCGATGTTTTTGAGCAAGAGATAGGGCACAGGATTACGCCGATTGAGGGCATAGCAGGTCTTTTTGCCATGGAGATAGACCCCGACGAGGCTACAAATGAGTATAAAGAGCGCATTATCGGCCCGTTTCGCGAAATTATGCCGGATGATGTTATAGCATCGCTTGAGGAGCAATTTAACTCACCCTGCACCACTGAGATGGCATCGTTTGATAGGTTTGTCGATTTCATGGAGGCTGATGGCTACGACGTGGTAATTTTCGATACCGCCCCCACCGGGCATACCATAAGGCTGCTTGAGCTCCCTGTCGACTGGTCGAAGCACATCGAGGAGTCTGCAAAGGGAAGCGGGCAGACCTGCCTCGGGCCCGTCCAGGCTATCCAGGAATCGAAAGATAAATACGACCAGGCAACAGCGTTGCTTAAAAATCCTGACAGAACAACATTTGTTTTTGTGATGCGCCCCGAAGAGCTATCGCTTTATGAAACGCTCAGGGCGTCAAAGGAGCTTGAAACGATAGGCGTGATATCGGGCGGGCTAATAATAAACGGCATTCTGCCTAAGGATGTCTGCGAGATTGAATTTTTTAAGAAGAAGTACGAGGCGCAGCAGAGAGTAATTGAACGGACAAAAGCGGCTATAGATATGCCAAAACAATACATGCTCTTAAGGGACAACGAAGTAAAGGGGGTAAAAGCTCTAAAATCTGTTGCAGAGGAGCTGTTCAACGGCAAAAAGCCCTCTTTTACGATCGAAAGTGAAATATCCGGCAAAAAGGATGATGCTGTTCCAATTCCTGGTGAAATAGATGACCTCTGGCTGCCCGGCAAAGAGACAAAGGCGTTATTCTTCACCGGCAAGGGCGGTGTCGGAAAGACCACCGTATCATGCGTTGCGGCACTTTACATATCGCAGAAAGGGTTAAAGACGCTTCTTGTCACAACAGACCCTGCGGCGCATATCGGCGAGGTTCTCGATAAAGAGGTCGGCAGCGAGCCAACGCAAATTGCCAGCACTCTGGATGCCGTCATGATCGATCAAGATGAGGCGGTGAGGCAATACAAGGAAAAGATATTGAATGATGCGAGGGGTAAGTATTCGGATGACATGCTTGCGGCGATGGAGGAAGAGCTAAACTCACCGTGTACAGAAGAAATGGCTGCGTTCGATAGGTTTGCCCAATTTATCGAGAGCAAAGACTACGACGCTCTCGTTTTTGATACCGCGCCCACGGGCCACACATTAAGGCTCCTCGACCTTCCTTTTGACTATGCAAAGCAGGTGGAGATGATGGTTGCTGCGGATGAGGGTATGGGGGTAAAGGAGGCGGCGCAGGAACGGTTTAAGGGAATAATCGATATGTTAAGGGATAAGAACCGCACAGTTTTTAACCTCGTGCTTTATCCCGAATCCACTCCGATAATGGAGTCGTACCGCGCCATGCTCGATCTTAAAGATGCGGGTATTGAAGCGCAGCTTGTAATCGCCAATATGGTTCTGCCCGTAGAGATCAGCACAAACAGCTTTTTCAAGAGCAGAAGGCGGATGCAGATGAGATATCTAGAAGAGACCAGAGGTCGATTCGGTCTCCCCGTGCATCAAATCCCATTGATGCAAGACGAGGTGAGGGGGATAGAAGCCCTAGGTGTTTTGGCAGGGTTGCTTGGCGCCTGATGATGAGCTTTGCTTTTGAAGCGGGTCAGCAGATTTATTGGGCACAGGAATGATAATGCTATATTGTATTGGTAAAGCCATATCGTGATAGAGGGTAGCTGCGGTTAAGGCCGGATTAAATCTTTAAAGGAGCAAAAGCATAAGATGGTAATTATAAGGTCGCTGTTGCTTTTTCTGTTGGCGGGACTGTTCGAGATTGGCGGAGGATATCTTGTATGGTTATGGCTAAGGGAAGGTAGGAGCATCTGGGTCGCATTGGCTGGTGCGATTGTTCTGGTTCTTTACGGCATTATTCCCACGCTGCAGCCAGCAAACTTTGGCCGTGTCTATGCCACCTACGGTGGCATCTTTATCGTCCTTTCCATTCTTTGGGGTTGGCAAGTTGATAAAATAGTGCCGGATAGGTTTGACCTTATTGGCGGCTTGATCGCACTCGTCGGTGTCTTGGTGATCATGTATTGGCCAAGGGGATAATTTTTAGGATCAGTCAATATAAGTTTATCTTCCTCAGAAGCTTCAAATTTACAACTAAATCTATTTTAAGCCACGTTCATAGAACGGGTAAAAACCTCTTAAATTTTTTTAGGAGGTTGCTAATATGGTTAATGTTGATATCCTTGTTATCGGCGGCGGCATGGCGGGAAGCGCGGCGGCCAAAGCTGCCCGTGACTACGGCGTGTCAGTTGCACTTGCCGACCCGGGTAACCTTGGCGGCACCTGACTTTGGCGGGGATGTATTCCTAAGAAGTCCTTGGTAAGGTCTTTAGATGTTTTTACTACTGTTAAGCGTGCTTCTGATTTTGGCGTTGTTGTCAAAGATGAGGTTTATCTCGACTGGGAGCGTGTCATCGAGCGCAAGCAGTATGCGACACGAAATGCGGAAGGAGACAAGGCGGCTGATCTCAAAAGGCGGGGCATTGACTACTACAAAGAACCGGTTGTTTTTGTCTCACCCAATGAGGTAACCATAGGAGGCGAGCCCGCCCGCCCCAAAAAGATCATCATCGCAACCGGCTCTAAGCCGAGTATGCCCCCGATTCCCGGCATCGAGTACGCCATAACAAGCGATGATGCCCTTGAGATCAAAGAATTACCCACGTCGATAGTCATCATTGGCGGCGGCTTTATCGCCCTTGAATTTGCCCACGTGTTTCACCAGGCAGGTGTAAAGGTAACCATCCTAGAGGCCAAAGATCGCCTTCTATCAACTGCTGATGGTGAGATATCAAACGCCATAAAAGACTCATTTATCCGTCAAGACATGGATGTTCACACAGGGGCAGGCGTTTCCGGTATCGAAGTACAAGATAGCAAAAGAGCCATAACAGCAACGATAGCCGGTGAAGAGAAGCGATTTGTCTCTGATGTTGTCCTTAATGCTACTGGACGCGTGCCTTCTTTTGACACCTTAAACTTGGACACAGCAGGGATTCTCTATTCAAAGAAGGGCATTAAAGTCAATGAGTTCATGCAAACAAATATAGAGCACATCTATGCGGCAGGAGACGTCACAGGAGGGTATATGCTAACCCCCGTTGCCTCGTATGAGGCTAGAGTTGCCGCGCAAAACGCAGTTTCGGGAAATAGTCGAAAGATGGATTACCGCATTATCCCATACGCGGTCTTTTCTCGCCCAGAGATTGGAAGCGTCGGGATAACAGAAGAAGAAGCACAGGCAAAAGGCATAGATTACTCTCTTGCCTATCTTGATTTTGCCACCGTTGGAGCAGCCGTTGTAAACGGTGAAACCGAAGGCTTTGCAAAGCTTGTCGTGGACAACAGCGACAACCGAATTATCGGAGGACACATGATCGGTCACAATGCGGCAGAGCTTATTTTAGAGGTCGCTATCGCCATGAAGGGCAACCTTACGGTAGATGACATTGCTGACACCATCTACATCCATCCGACATTTTCCGAAGCGGTAGCCGGTGCTGCTGTCTCGCACGAGAAGGGGCATTTTGAAGCGTGCTGCGGGTAAGCCTGTTTGAATCACTTCATAGGGGCTACCGAAAGGCCAATTCGGCATACAAGAAAAATGGTTCTCTAGAACCATTTTTCTTAGCTCTTAGATATATCTTATTGGTTTAACACGTATTAGGCGGTGTCGTTATAGTTAGTAGCTAACTTGCCGACCTACTTTCCTGATCTACCGCTGGACTAATTCCTGGGGTTGTTCCTTTTCCTAGAGATCTAGCTATAGCCGAGATTATTGGGTAGGTGAGTAGAGCGACAATAAGCCAAGTTGAAAAATTATTCTCTGCTATAAACTCGAGGCTATCTTCGATAATTCCACTAATGTGTATGAGGCCTGCTTCGGCGAAAGCGTGAATTCCCCCAAATAAGAATTTTAGTACTAGCAGTAGTAGTACAATGGAAGTGACTGAGAAGAATTTATGAAGGTTCAATCTCAAACTTCCCTTGATGAAGAAAACGCCAAAACCGATAGCCAATAACAGACCCGCTGCAGCACCAATTAAAGTGATTAACTGGCTGGTGTTACCCAAGGAGAGCGCTGAGAAAAAGAGAACAGTCTCAACTCCTTCACGGGCGATCATTAAAAAGGTCAATGCAAAGATGCCGGTCATTTGCATAAAGCTAGTCTTTTCAACTGAAGTAATTCGTGCCATCTTTTCTTCCATCTGCTGCTTAATTTGCCGGCCGGTTTTCCACATCCATGCAACCATTGAGGCTACAAAGACTGAAGCTGTCAGATATATTATTCCTTCAACAATATCGTTATCCGGGTTTATACCAGCTAGCTTAAAAACAAGGGCGGTAGCGAGGCTGAAGACTACAGCAGATCCAAGGCCAAGGTAAATATAGCGGTTTAGGTGAGTACGCCCGGTCTTGTTTAAGTAAGCGAGCATAATTCCGACGACAACTGCCATCTCTATACCTTCTCTTAACATGATTATCAATGCATCCATACTATCCCTCCTTCAATAGACAAAGTGCCAAACTTGGTAGTGAACGAAAGCTTTGTCATAAACCGATAAGACCACTCCTTAGATATAAGCGAGATTGAGACGCAATCTCATATTATCATCGTTTGAGTGCTACTTCAAGATAAGTACCAATATTTCTTCAAGATTTTATCAATGGTCCGCACTATGCGATTGACATACAAATTTACCTAAGCGATTTAGATATTTCTTTAGGTAGCTTTACCTGTCTAAAGTTAAAGTAGAGGAATATATAGTAAGGCTTGACAAGATAAGTAATGGGGGACGTTGTTTCCCAAGTAAACTTTCTTTACAAAAACTGCTTGTATAAACCGCTTGGGTTTCAGGACGCCTAGGAAACTACGTCCCTGTTGATTTCTTTGCACAATTACCTTCAAGAACTCCTTATCGTTAAGTAATGCTTCTTGCAAAAACCCGGTCGAATTCGTACTCTTGTCGTGAGCTATCGTAATTTCTCCTAATGGTAAAGTTTTGTCGCTTTTTATTTTGAGGAACGATGGCTCTTTTTCAACTCATCTTCAAATGAACCTTTTTACAGAATTATATGGGCGCGATCAGGCCGCAAAAATTACATGACAAGATACCATAAATTTAGAACTCGATCTTGCGCGAATTAAAACTCCTATCGACCTGTTTCAAGAAACGTGATATCATATTATCGCAGCTCAGGTACGCAACTAGCAGCTTTTCTTATTAATTCAAAGTTCCAATTGCATCCTATTAGGCCCGCAATGATTTTCCCCTCGCAATTTTGGCTTTTACGAGGGATTTTTTTATGCCTGAAATCCAAGACCTCTGTAGGACTCGAACCCTAGGGATTATTTAGCATTACCTATTCATGCTGTTATTGATATAATCCGATTATGGTATTAGATGCTGGGGTGGATGGTATGCCGATCATATCGATGTTTTATGGGATCATTGTTTATATGTATTGTGAGAGAAATGCTCAACACAAAAAACCGCATCTGCATGCCGAATATCAAGGGGAAGAAGTTGTCGTAGCATTTAATGGCAAAGTGATCGATGGTAAGATTCCTAATAAACAATTAAAGCTATTACTTGCATGGATGACTATCCATGAAGACGAATTAAATGCAAATTGGCAATTGTTATCTGATGGATTAGATTACTTTAAGATAGAGCCTTTGAGATAGGAGGGCGAGCATGAGGCCAAAATTAATTAGCGTTAAACCTCTTGATGGTTATAGGTTACTACTAGAATATGCCAACAATGAAAAAAGAATACTCAATACAGAATATTGGTTATCGAAACCAATGTATGAAAGTCTGAAGGACAAGGCGTTATTCGACACCGTAAGGGTTGCGGGTATTTCTATTATTTGGGCAAATGGTCTAGACATAGCCCCTGACGATTTGTACGAGTATAGTGAGCCTGTTAAGGAGAAGAGCGCATAATTGAAAGCAGCGAGCAGGAGGAGTGGGAGTGGGGGAGTGGGGGACGTTGCTATGGATTCTATGGATTCTTTAATGTAGTTGAGCCTGAGATTAGCAATTAGAATTAGCTATTGAAGCGAACAGCGGAGCAATAGATCGCAATATAACAGCATCTGCCCAAAGAGAACTCAACCATTTTCTACGCCCTATCTTCTGCTTATTTGTGCGAGAAGGGGGACTTGAACCCCCACCCGGGAACCCGGACTAGACCCTGAACCTAGCGCGTCTGCCAATTCCGCCATTCTCGCGTCCACATAAAAGTGCTATCTGTAACTATCGAAATTTGCCATTAAATTCTACCAATTCTTGCGTGTTAGCACAACAATAAAGGGAATTAACTAATCATGTTGAAGCTAGATAGCAGCAAGCAAAATCTAAAAGCAGAGGTCTGGCATGTCTGACGAAAGAAAATTAGCTGTAGAGATAACAGAGCAGAAAAGCATCTCCACCGTACACTTTGAAGGAACCTACGATCCGCTAAGCATCATCCTGATGAAAGAAATGATAAATGCGCTTATCCGAAACAAAAGGCTTAAGCTAATCCTCGAATTTGGTCAGCTAGATAGCCTAGACCCTAGCGCCTATGACTATTTTGCAGAGGTGCAGAAAGAGGTGTCCCGACTTGGTGGGGCGGTCGTCATAGTTTGCCCCCCAAGTGAGCCGAAAGATATCTGCGATAAACTTAAACAAAAATATGGTTTTCTGATGTTTCCAAGTTTTGAGGAAGCGCGCGACTACTTTATCGGGCGTGAATTCTAGCCATCGTAAGCGATGTAGAAAAATCGCCATGGCTTGAGTATGTGCCAACCCCATTACACTCGCATCTTATTAACTTAGCGCAAATCTGCTAACATCAAATTAAAATCTGTGTAGAACAGATAGTACTTAAGACGAAACGGTTGTATGCAAAAGATAGAAGATCTTCTACTAAATCGTTATAGGATTATTGAAAGGCTTGGTAGGGGAGGGTTTGCCGATGTCTACAAGGCATTTGATACGCGCATGGGGCGCGAAGTTGCAATCAAAGATATACATGTCGACCGCCACTCTGCCGAGCGCGTTCTTCGCGAGGCCAGAACGGTTGCCCTTCTAAACCATCCCAATATTGTAACCATCCACGAGTTTGAAGAAGAGGGCGATGATTGCTATCTCATAATGGAGCTTTTAGAGGGCGTGCCGCTATCAAAAATTCTCTCCAGGATTGCACCGCTTGAGCCCCGCGAAGCAATCGTAATCTCAATTGAGATATGCCGTGCGCTCGAGGCAGCACATCTCAATGGAATTATTCACCGCGACATAAAGCCCGAGAATATCATGATTCTTTACGATGGCAGACTTAAAGTTATGGACTTCGGCATTGCAAGACTTAAAGGAGTAGGCAGCACGGCAAGCAATGATATAACCGGCACTTTTGCTTATATGTCTCCCGAGCAGGCGCGCGGTGATACGGTCGATGAGAGAAGCGATATCTTTTCTCTTGGTACAGTACTCTATGAGCTTTTAACCGACTGCATACCGTTTAGTGGAGAGTCGGTCGCCGAGACAATGAACTTCGTTCAGAACTTAGAGCCCTTTCCACCAAGTGAGTTAAACCCGGCTCTTAGCAAAGACCTAGATACGTGTGTGCTTACTGCCCTTGCCAAGAGCCCGGAATACCGTTATGAATCGGCAGGCGAGTTTCGCAAAGCTCTTGAGTGCTTCCACGGCCCCGGTAAGACCGCCGAGCGGGTGCTTACAAATCTCATAAATAGATACTTAGATATCGATGCTGGGCCAACCTGGATTGAGGAGACCGGCTGGCAAGGCAGATTCTGGAAGTTCTTTACGGAACATAAGGCGTCAGTAACCAGAACCCCAACCGCCTTGTTTCTAGGTGCCCCATTCTTTCCGATGCTTCGCTACTGGTACGGAATGCCGAGAAGCATTTCCCTTCTGGGAGCGTCTGTGGTATACGTTACGGTTCTTCTGCGGCCAGAATACGGCACGGCAGCCGCCTTCTTCCTGCTGTCGCTTTTGGTGACCAAGTACTCGTTGGGACTCTTTTTTGTTATGATTTTCGTACTTATTCCTTACTGGTTTTTAATCGCCCGAAGATGGCCCCTTCTTTCCGTTTCCCCGGCAGGCGGGGCGGCTTTTGGCCTTTTGAAAGTGCCATTTATCTTTCCGGTGCTGGTCGGTCTTTTAACCAAGCCGGTAGTAGCCGCTGTGGTGTCGGGCCTTGGCTGTATAGTATTTGAGCTAATGAACATCTTTTTAAAGAGCAGCACGCTGCCCGAGCTTGTCAAATCCTACGGTCTGTGGTCGCTTATCAAAGGCCAATCCAACCCTATTTATATTATCCAACTTGTAAGTGGGCCGTTTCTTGAGGATAAACTGTTGCTTGCCCAACCAATCCTGTGGGCGGTTGTCGCGGGAGTGGCATCTGCGGTAAGCGGGGCAAGAAGGTGGTTTTCCGCAATACTTGCTGGGTTTACAATTCTTTTTGCAGGATACCAGGGCCTAATGGTAAAACTTTACGGCGAGAAGCTTGGCTCGGGCGGGTTGATGCAGGCTCTGTCTTTTTCTCTTATAA
>JAJYQA010000016.1 GCA_021794835.1 Actinomycetes bacterium
TTTCAGCTTGTAGTCATCATCAGCATCGATGGTTATCTGGGCTTCGTTCTTATTCCAGGTAATTTTGCTCTTGGAGCCCTTAAAATCGTATCTGGTTAATATCTCCTTATTGGCCTGGTTGACCGCATTATCTATTTCCTGCAGGTTTACTATTGAGACGATATCAAACGAGCTATCTTTCGGCACTTAATTAGCCTCCGTTTTAATAGTTTTCTTAATCATGGTTGCGTAGACCTACTGGGACTACTTTTCAAGCTATAAAACCCGGTTTTCGTTATCGCCTTAGTTGTTTATGGTTCGGTTAGACGTTGTGGTAGATGTCGTATTTGATGTAAAGGTCTTATCGAAAATCCCGTTGACCGTTTTATAATCGGTACTTGTAAGTTTCCTACCGTTATACATAATCTCGACATCCGTTATATTACCAGCTCTTACCTCTACCGATGAGTTGCCGTTAAATTCCTTGGTTGTCCCGTTTTTAATAATTCCCTCGAAGGATTTCCCGCCATCCACTAAAACCCTAACCCATGAGCCAGTATTCCCAATACCGGTAATTTTCACAACGACGCTGCCGGTGGTGCTGTTAGCTCGGTTGGCATTGCTTGCTAAATTCGACTTTTTGTTGACCTTAGCATTGGTAGTGGTGGCTGTGGTTGCCGTGGTTGTTGAAGTTGTCTTTTTGGACTTGACATCTTGTATGGCTGCTTTTGGGTCTCGGGACACATACTGTTGCCAAGCTCCCCAGCCGATTAAGCCAATGAACAGCACAATTACGGCGCCAATAAACACCGCCGGCTTAAACCATACCGGCTTTCCTTTTGTCTTGACTCGGATGTTTGAGGATAAAGAATCCAAGTTGTTGTCATCTTTATACACATAAAGTCCCCTATACTGCTGGACAAGCGGGACTGGATCTAGCCCAAGATAATTAGCATAGGTTTTTATAAATCCCTGTGTGTAAATGGTTGCCGGCAGGTTATCAAAGTCATCGTGTTCCAGAGCCTCTAGGTATTTAGCCCTAATCTTAGTGTCAAACTCAACTTCTTTGATGCTCTTCCCTGCCCTATGGCGAGCATCGGATAGTACCTGCCCGATTAGTTCGTCATGCATCAACTACCTCCACTGGAGAATCAATATTTCTCCAAGAGCCAAACTCTCCCTTAACTTAACATAAAAATAATTTTTTAAAAAGCATGTGCTCTTTAAAAAATTATTTTCGGCTTATCGTTTATAGACCGATGGATCGGGAAACTACATTATCCCACTCACCCCCATTCTTTAATTCGCCATTTAAAAATTCGTAACTCGAAATTCCCTAGCGTTCTTCTTTTGCCACTAACTCGTCGAATTCTTCTGGTGATATAAGGACGGCACGGGGTTTGCTCCCCTCGTATGAGCCGACGATGCCTTTAGCCTCCATGATATCGATGAGGCGGGCCGCCCTCGAATACCCAAGACGAAGCCTCCTTTGCAGCATTGAGACGGAGGCCTGTCCCGCATTGACCACAATTTTCACCGCGTCATTAAACATTGGGTCGTCATAGTCGTAGCCGTATTGCGAACGCTTGTCCTCAAAAATTTCCTGTCTGTACTCGGGCTTGGCCTGCTTCTTGCAGTATGTCGTGATAAGCTCGATCTCCTGCTCGGTCACAAACGCGCCTTGGATGCGAAGCGGTTTTGAGTATTGCGGGGTTGAGTAAAGCATATCTCCTTTACCCACAAGTTTCTCGGCCCCCGGCGTATCCAGGATAACCCTTGAGTCAATCTGAGAAGAAACCGCAAACGCTATGCGGTGCGTGATGTTAGCCTTGATAAGACCGGTGATGATATCGGCCGACGGTCTTTGTGTCGCGACGATCAGGTGGATACCGACGGCGCGGGCAAGCTGTGCGATGCGGCAGATTGCATCCTCTACCTCACCTGCTGCAACCATCATTAGGTCTGCCAACTCGTCAATTACTATAAGCATGTAAGGCATGAGGGGAATCTCCTCGCCTTTTTGTTTCGAAATTATAGCGTTGTACTGATCGATATTTCGCGCGCCTACCTCGGACAAAACCTGGAACCGGTCCTCCATCTCGCCCACTGCCCACATAAGTGCGGTTGCCGCCTGTTTTGGATTCGTTATAACCGGCGTCACCAGATGCGGTACATCAGCGTAGAGGTTAAGCTCGACTCTCTTGGGGTCGACTAAGATAAGCTTTATCTGCTCGGGCCGGGCACGCATTAAAATCGACATGAGTATGCTGTTTACGCAAACACTCTTACCGGAGCCGGTCGCACCGGCAATAAGGAGGTGCGGCATATCGCCGATGTCGGCAAGGATCGGGTGTCCCGAGATGTCTTTGCCGATACCGATAGTTAATATATTCTTTTGTTTCTGGAACTCATCGGCATTTAGGATGTCGCCCAGCGTTACCATCTCTCGATATTGGTTGGGCACTTCGATACCAATTGCCGATTTACCAGGGATAGGCGCAAGGATTCGCACATCGGCCGTGGCGAGCGCCAGAGCGATATCGTCAGAGAGATTTAAGACACTGTTGACCTTAACGCCAGATGCAAGCTGCAGTTCGTAACGCGTAACCGTTGGACCCTTTATGACCTTGGTGACATGCGCGTCCACATCAAAATCACTTAGGACACGCTCGAGGGCCTGGCTGTTTTCTTTCACGCCCTTGTTGCTTTTAAAACCGCCGCCCGATGTTCTTTTAAGCAGATCGGTTCCCGGCAGCATATACGTAGTTGCCCCTTCAAGTTCTTTGTCTATATCTATCTTAAGTTGAATGGTGGGTCTGGTAAGAAGCGTATCATCCGCGATAGCCTGCTTAGGTGGCTGTGGCTCGGGCTCTACCATGACCGGTGTTTTGATTTCAGTTCGTGGGGCTCTTTCGGTTTTAATCTTGGGTGCTTTTGCCCGCTTTACTTTAATCTGTTGATCGATCTTCTGCCCAAACTCCTGGCCCTTCTTGGTTACCGAGTTAATGAGCTTGCCGATTGAAACACCAGTTGCCATTATAATACCTATAAGGGCGGTAGCTCCAAAGATAATGTATGCGCCGATGTCGGCGAAAAGGAATCGCACTACGTAAGACACGGCAGCACCAAATATCCCGCCGTAATTAAACAGGCTGTCTTTTGCAAACTGCTGGGAAAATGGGACTCTTAGGTGAATTATCGAGAGGATACTTATAAAGGCAAGCGCACTGCCGATTGCTACCGTGTCGGATTTCATATCTAGCTTTCGCGTGATAAGACCAAATCCGGCCGCGATCATTCCAAACGGAACGGCAAAACGCATGACGCCAAAAAGCCATTCGAAGATTTGTGCAAGAAGTTGCCCCGCGATTCCCGACGAATTTGAATAGAGGCTGACCAGGATAAGGGCTCCTACGGACACCATGGCTATACCATAGACTTCCTCAAGGTGTTCGGAATAATGCTTTGTTTGCTTTGTAGATTTTGCCACGGTTTCACCTATCTTAGTACCTTTAACCCTATTAAGACCAATGTTGTAACTCCAATGACAGAACAATACAAGGCAAAAACGTGTAGGCTATACCTTTTAAAATAATCTATAAAATACTTAATTGCAAAGTAACCAGTGACAGTTCGTAAATCGCTAGACTTCCACAATGATAGGCATTATCATGGGCCTACGCTTTATCTTGTCGTAAATATAAGAGCTTAGAGCTCTTCTAACATCGGCCTTAAGGATGGCCCAATCGGTAATCGAATCCGCAGCGGTTCTTTCAAGGGTTGCAACAACATGGTCCTTTGCTTCGTCTAAAAGCTCGCCAGATTCTTTTACGTAGACAAAACCTCTGGTAACTAGATCCGGTCCCGCAACCAGTTGCCCAGTCTGCTTGTTTATAGTTACAACAACGATGAGTATACCATCACTTGCAAGCTGTTGCCTATCCCTAAGAACAATATCACCAATGTCGCCGACCCCTAAACCGTCAACCAAAACCGTACCGGCAGTTACCCGCTCCTTCATCTTTGCCAAGCCGTCCCCGTCTAACTCGATGACATCGCCGTTGCTGGCTATAAAGATATTATTTTTTGGGATGCCAAGTTCGAGGGCCAGCGCTGCGTGATGTTTTAAATGGCGGTATTCGCCATGAATCGGTACGAAATATTTCGGCTTGACCATGTTTATTAAAAGCTTAAGCTCTTCCTGCGCACCGTGACCCGATACGTGTACACCGGATATTGCTTCATAGTAGACGTCAGCTCCACACCTGAACAGGCGGTCAATTGTTTGAAAAATCGATTTTTCATTTCCCGGGACCGCGCTGGCCGAGATTATAACGGTATCTCCCTCTTCGACTTCAATCCATTTGTGCTCATGGTTTGCCATCCTGGCCAGCGCGGATAGCGGCTCGCCCTGGCTTCCCGTTGAGAGCACGCAGATCTGCTTTGGTGAGTACTTCTTCATCTCGGCTGGGTGGATTACTATTTTTTTAGGAACCCTTAAGTACCCCAGTTCGGCGGCTATCTCTACATTATTTGTCATACTTTTTCCGGTGACGGCGATTTTTCGCCCAAATTTGTGAGCAGTATCGATTACCTGCTGGATACGGTGGATATGCGACGCAAAGCTTGCAACCACAATCCTGCCCTTCGCCCTTTCAAATATCTTGCGCAGATTCTCACCGACAACTCGCTCGGATGGAGTAAACCCTTCCTGCTCCGCGTTTGTGCTATCAGATAGAAGCGCAAGCACACCTTTTTCCCGAAAAGCCGAGAGCTTATCAAACTCGATAACATTACCGTCGATAGGAGTTTGGTCTAGCTTGAAATCTCCGGAGTGAATGATAAGCCCGGCCGGAGAATGTATAGCCAGACCTACACCATCCGGAATTGAGTGGCTCATCCTAAAGAACTCCAGCCTGAAACAGCCGATATTTACCGGATTCTTGGGATGAATTTCAACAAGTTTGGTACTTTTACCTAAGCCAAATTCTTCAAGTTTGACTTTTACAAGCCCGAGCGTAAGGCGTGTTCCGTATACCTTTGCGTTGACCTCTCTCAAGAGGTATGGGAGCGCGCCGATATGATCCTCATGCCCGTGGGTCAAAACTATTCCTTTTACCTTGTCCTTATTCTTTTTCAAGTAAGTAAAATCGGGCAAAACCAAGTCGATACCAAGCATCTCATCTTCAGGAAACATTAATCCGGCGTCGATAACCAACATATCGTCATTGCATTCAACGACAAGCATGTTTTTGCCAACTTCACCAAGCCCCCCAAGAGGGATTAAACGTACCCTTGGGTTATTATTGTTTTTCGCCATACGGCGTAATCACTCCTAACAAAACAAAAAAATAATCGCTTAATTTTCTCACAACGAACGCGTATAGTTCAAGCAGAACAACGTGGGCAAAAACAAGGCGGTGAAATTTAACCATTAAAGGTCCATTATTTTATCCAGGCCGATGGTGACGCCGGGGTGCTCAGATACAGCCTTTATCGCCATAAGCACGCCTGGCATAAAGGACGTACGGTCGATTGAGTCGTGCCTTATAGACAAAACCTGCCCTATCCCACCAAAAATTACCTCTTGGTGGGCCACAAAACCTGGCAGGCGTACGCTATGTATGTGAACGTTCTCATATTTTCCGCCAAGTGCACCTTCTAATATCTCGTTTGATTCGACTTTGGGCCCTTTGATTTTTTGAGCTATAAGTTTTGCCGTTTCAATCGAGGTACCTGACGGCGCATCGCGTTTTTGGTCGTGGTGGAGCTCAATAATCTCGGCACGGTTTATATAGCTGGCTGCCATTTCGGCGAATTTCATCATAAGCACAGCGCCGATTGCAAAGTTGGCTGCAATTATTGCATTAACGTTATTATCTGCACAGAGCTTCTTGATCTCAAGCTTATCGTCCTCGGTTAAGCCGGTTGTCCCAATCACCATATGGACTCCGTTTGCCGTGGCAACCCGCACGTTTTCCATAACTGCCCCGGCGTGCGTAAAATCAACCAGTACGCCCGCTCCCTTACCGGAGAGCGCTTTTTTCAAACCGGTTATTTTGATCCCTATTGGCGATCTTCCCAACAGCTCGCCAACGTCTTTGCCGACATCTTTTACATCTACCGCCCCATAAAGCTCGGTATCAGGATCATCCAGCACCGCCTTGCAAATCTCTTTGCCCATCTTACCGGCGGCGCCCGCAACAACAACCTTTATCATGCATTCTGTTATCCTTTCGCACTTTTGTATGGGAATATTTTAGCAGGTTCGGGAGGATTAAGCTATAAACCTGTAAAATCAAACCAAGAATTAGCGAAGCCAGGAGCCAGCTTATGCTATCAAATGGGCTAGTTTTTCAAGCTCAAAGGGACCGATGGCAGTCAAAACCATCATATTTGGGTCAAATATATCATTTGCCAGCTTGGTTACTTCGTCTTTGGTGACCGCATCTATGCGTTCAACTAGCTCATCTAGTGAAAGAATTTCACCTTTGGTGATTTCAAGTTTGCCTAGTCTGGTCATCCTCCGCCCGGTACTTTCAAGGCCAAGGACAAGTTGGCCTTTCAAGTGCTCCTTTGCTCGGTGAAGCTCCGAGTCAGTTATGCCGCCACCCTTAACCTCGACAAGTTGCTCCTGAATAAGTTTGACGACCTGTTCTGTGTTCTCAGGGGTTGTCCCGGCGTAAGCCGCCATAAAACCGGTCTCAGCATAAAGCGAGTGGTATGAATACGTTGAGTAAGCAAGCCCTCTTTTCTCCCGAATCTCCTGGAAGAGGCGAGAGCTCATACCGCCGCCCAATATATTATCCAGGATGGAAAGAGCAAATCTTCGATCATCACTGGCCCGGATTGTCTCAGTGCCGAGGACTATATGGGCCTGCTCAGTTTGTTTGGTAAAGACATCTATTTTCTTCTCTACCTGCGGTATAAACTCTTTGCGAACCGGCCTTTCCCCCGCTCTCAAACTAAGGTGCTGCACTAGATCTACTATTTTCTCGTGTTCGATGTTTCCCGCCGCCGCGACGATAAGGTTACCCGGCAGGTACTCATCTCTATAAAAGCTGACTATATCATCTCGGATGAAATTCTTGACGGTCTCGATGTGGCCAAGAATTGGCTTGCCGAGTGGATGTGTTGCCCAGAGTGATTGTACGAAAAGATCATGGATGCGTTCATCGGGACTATCCTCATGAAGGTTTATTTCTTCAAGGATAACGTTTCGCTCCGAATCTATATCAGATTCGGCAAAGCGGGGATTTTGTATCATGTCGATGAGTATCTCAACACCGGTAGGAACATGTTCGTCGAGAAGCCGTGTGTAATAACAGGTGTATTCCTTCGCCGTAAAAGCGTTAAGCTCGCCGCCAAGCGTATCGAACGCCTCGGAGATATCGCGGGCTGTCCGGGTCTCTGTTCCTTTAAACAATAAGTGCTCAATAAAATGGGACATGCCGTTGACGCTCTCTTTTTCATCACGCGAGCCCACACCTACCCAGAAACCAACTGCAACCGAGCGTACCTGAGGCATATTCTCGGTTACAATCGATATCCCATTGGGAAGTCTTGTTTTTTCGAAAAACTTGTCTTTAGCCATACGTTAACCTCGCATTTGCTTGGTAGTTAAGCTATATTAAGGACTAGCCAAGAGCCAACAAGATTTAGTATTTTTATTGGCTATTTGACTATTGGCTTCTTTATTTCCCTCTATACTCAAGATTCAAAGCCTGCAGGCTAATCTTACCCTGCTTATCTATATCTATAACCTCAACTAAGATTTTGTCGCCGACATTGACTACCGACTCAACAGTAGGTACCCTGCCCTTAGTCAAGCGCGATATGTGAACCAGGCCTTCTTTGCCTGGCAGAATCTCTACGAAAGCCCCAAAGCCTGTCGTTTTGGTGACAGTGCCCATGTATTGCTCTCCGACCTTTGGTTCTCTGGTGTAAGCTTCAACCAGCTCACGCGCACGCTCGCCAGCTAGACCATCGGTCGACGCAATAAAGACTGTTCCGTCCTCTTCGATATCGATCGTAACAACAGCCGCCCCGACTTCTTCGATAATGCTTCTGATGTTCTTGCCCTTGGGGCCGATAAGGTCGCCGATCTTCTCCTGTGGGATCTTTACCGTTATAATGCGCGGAGCATATTTTGACAGCTCGCTTCTGGGCTCGGGGATCACTTCTAGTATTCTGCCCAGGATATACAACCGCGCGGCTTTTGCCTGGTCAAGTGCCTTAGCCAGAATGTCACTTCCAACACCCTCAACCTTCATATCCATTTGCAGAGCTGTTATACCTTTTGCGGTTCCCGCAACTTTAAAGTCCATATCACCAAGGGCATCCTCAAGACCTAGGATATCAGTGAGTACTGCTATCCGGTCGTCCTCTTTAATAAGGCCCATGGCGATTCCGGCAACCGGTGCCTTTATCGGAACGCCCGCGTCCATCAATGCAAGTGTACTTCCGCAGACGCTAGCCATCGAAGACGAGCCGTTTGACTCTAAAACTTCTGAGACAATCCGGATTGTATACGGAAACTCATCCTCTTTGGGGATTACCGGCAAAAGCGCCCTCTCGGCAAGTGCGCCGTGTCCAATCTCGCGTCTTTTGGGTCCCCGTAAGAAACCTATCTCACCGGTTGAAAATGGCGGGAAGTTATAATGGTGCATATATCTCTTGGATTCTTCAACTCCAAGACCGTCTATCATTTGCTCTTCTCTAACCGTACCCAGGGTCAGGACAGAGAGCACCTGTGTCTGTCCCCTTACAAAAAGTCCTGAGCCGTGCGGCCTGGGAAGGATACCTGTTTTAATAAGTATTGGCCTGATTTCAGTGGGAGTTCGACCATCGGCCCTAATTCCCTCATCAAGGATCATCTTTCGCATCTCTTCTTTTCTTATCTTTGCCAGGACTTTTGAGACAAATTCGATTTTGTCCTCGATGATTGATTCAAGCTCGGCAACAGTTTCATCTTCAATGAGCTCCTCCTGTCTTTCACGGGCTAGCTTGTCGGGATTTCTTAGAGCTTCTTTTAGTTTGCCTGTTGCAAATTGCCTGATCTTTTCTTCTATCTCGGAGTATGAGAGATCCTCGAGAGGCGTCTCGATTATTTTCTCGGATGCCAAGTTTTCCTTGAGATACGCCTCTTTGAACCGATCCTGAAAGTCGCAAAGTTCGATAATTGCTTTATGCGCCTGGTCCATGGCGCTTACGACGTCGGATTCGCTAACCTCGTTTGCGCCAGCTTCAACCATAAGGACGGCGTTGCGGTTTCCAGCGACAATCATATCCATCTCGCTTTTTTCCATCTCTTCAAAGGTTGGATTGATTACAAAACTACCGTCGACTCTACCCATTCTTACACCGGCAACCGGACCGTTAAAAGGGGCATTGGTTAAAAGAAGCGCCAGTGAGGCACCGTTTAGTGCCAAAATATCTGGTTGATTTTTAAAATCAACCGAAAGAATAGTCGCCAAGACCTGAATCTCGTTATAAAACCCCTTGGGGAATGATGGCCTTAGCGGCCTATCTATGAGTCTTGCTGATAGCGTTGCCTTCTCGCTCGGGCGACCTTCTCTTTTTATGAAGCCACCCGGGATCTTTCCTGCGGCATACATTTTTTCGTCGACGTCAACGGTTAACGGCAAGAAATCCCTCCCCTCAGCGGGTTCTTCGGCTACAACCGCGGTAACTAGTACCGCTGTATCGCCCATCCGGACTAAAATGGCGCCGTCGGCTTGCCGGGCCAGGAGTCCTGACTCAAAAGTGAGGGTTTTCCCTCCAATCTCAAAATCCTGCGTGACTACGTTTCGAACTTGCACACCACCTTGCACATTAGCTTCCATATATAATGAACCTCCTAATTGCATATTATTGCGTTGCTGAACTTAGACTTAGGATCAAGTCCCAATTTTTCTGTAAATTACGTTCCTCAAGATCAACCCCTAGACTGAAACCAGAGTCGACTCTGGTTTCGCAGCTTGCACTGATACTTTCTCCCTTACCGACATATCGAGGTATTT
>JAJYQA010000035.1 GCA_021794835.1 Actinomycetes bacterium
GAGGTAGAATACATTCTTCCGCAATCACAGAGAAAAGAAAGGACGCTTCTTAGGATGGATGCAGAACAACAGCTACTTTATGACGTAATTCTAAAGAATTAGGGTGCTGCATTGCGGAAGTCAGGAAGTATATGCTGCAGACTGGGCCTCTCCACGGTTTGATGTGGCGCAAACCGGTTATAACCGCGACGGTATTGTGTTAATGCCGCTTGATCTTAGCTGGCAAAGGGGAGCCTTTTATATTTACGATGAGGACAGGACAAGACCGCTTATAGTCGGAGATAAAGTTTTACTTGGTGTAAATGACTGGTACAATGGGGTAACTACCATATATGCCCTTAGCGTTTACGGTGGATCAACTATCTGGCAATACAATCCTAGCGATAAGTCTATAAGTGGTCTAGTGTCTGCAAATGGCAAGGTTTATTTTTCTGCACAGAATCCTACTACTTCTGCTGTCAAGCTATATGCTCTTGATTTGGCAACTGGCTCATTGGTATGGACTGCAGATATTGGCACAACTCGCCCGGGTAGACCGGTTGTTGATGGGCAAGATTTATATATCGTAAATAGCGGCGGCCTTTATGTGATAGACGCTGTAAATGGGACTATCAAACGAACTATTTCACTACCCGGTAGTTACTCCACAACTTCAAGACCCGCAGTTTCACAAGGCTTAGTTTTCGTAAATTATGGCAACGGTGTATGTGCTGTTGATCCTCAAAGTGGACAGATAAAGTGGACTTACTCGGTACTGTATGGACCGATTTCTGCACCTGCCGTAGGCAATAATACCGTTTATGTGGCTGGAGACTATAAGCTAACAGCGATAGATGTAGCAACAGGCAGTATTAAATGGCAAACGGCAGTAAGTGGTGATCATGCTGGCGTTGATGCTAACCTTTGGGAGCCGACAGTAACCGATAACATCGTATTTATTGGGGCCATTGAAGCGTATGATGCTAATACCGGCAGTCTTAAGTGGAGTTACGAAACTTTATACCGCAACAAATTCTACGCCAATGAAGAAAACGCAACCTCAGCAGCAGTCTTGGGCGGCTATGTTTTTGTAGGGACAAATAGAACTACAAGCACCTTCTTTGATACATCGGATGGCCGTCTCTACGTCTTTAAGGCAAGTACCGGTGAACTAGCTTACTTATTTGAGCGAGGTGTTTACTATAATAGCTGGACAGCGAATTCATCGCCAGCTGTTGGAAATAATAGGGTCGCTATAAACTTTGCTACTAATAATCTAACTCTTTTTACCTTTAACAGCATAAAAGGCATCTCTGGGTTTAAAGGGGCAGATTATATAAGTGCTCTTGAACCCCTGGATTGCCACGAAGATTCCTTCATTGCCGACCCGGTAAATGCATCAACCGGTGGGCAAGAGATCAATCGGACATTACTTACTTTAAATGGAGCTCAACCACTCTCATTTAAAGTCCGGTATAACACATTGCTTCTTGCCGAAGGGCCGTTTGGCAAAGGCTGGGAGCATAATTTTGAAACAAGTCTTGAAGAAACACAAAGTGGCAATGTTATAATTCACTGGTCGGCAAACAGGAAGAACACCTTCGTCTCTAATGGCAATGGCCAATATTCAGGCCAAGACCTCGCAATTATCCACGATACTCTAGTTAAGAACCAAGATGGTAGTTATACGCTAACTCGAAAAAATCAAAGCAAATATCTGTTTAACACAGAAGGGAAACTAACCCAGCAGAAGAACAGCCATGGCCAACCGCTTAATATGAGCTACGATGCATCAGGCCACCTGATAAAAGTCGAAGAATCCATCTCAGGCAGAGCTGTTAATATCGGCTACAATGAGGCTGGTCTTATTAACCAAGTAACGGATAATGCAAATCGCAAGGTAACCTTCGGCTATGATACCAACCACAATTTGACTAGCATAACTGATGCCAAGGGACAGACAACGAGCTATACCTATAACCCAGCTGGTCAGGTTTTAACCGCTACTGGTGCTGGGGGAATAGTACTCTTTAGCAATACCTATGACTCAGAGGGTCGAATTGTAGCTCAAGACGATGCTGTGGCTGGCAACCAGCTGGCACGGTTTAGCTATGACGAAATTACCGATCCAGGTAAACTGATCACGACCGTTACTGACCGAAACGGCAAGACACGTGTCCTTACCCATGATTATAAATACCAGCTGATTAGTGTCGAAGACGAGCTTCAGAATATCACAGCTACCTATACATATGATACTAGCGGCAACCGTACTAGTGCAAAAGATGCCAATGGCAACTTAACTAAATTTACCTATGACTCCAGTGGAAATCTCTTAACTATCACAGATGCTAAGGGAAATACAAGTAAGATGACTTACGATGAGAGAAATAACCTTCTTTCTATGGAAAATGCCATGGGCAAAAAGATTCTTTACACCTACGATGCGAACAATAATCTAACTAGTGCAACAGACCAATTAGGCGACTTAACAACCTATGATTATGACAGCAATAGCCTTTTACAGACAAAGGTTACACCCCGCCAGGGATTGATTAGCTATACCTACGAAGGCGGCCTTCCTCATACCACAACAAATGCGGTAGGCAATACCCCGACCCTTAACTACGATGCGGCCGGTCGCCTTATTGGCATAACAGATGCTGCTGGAAAAGAAACAACTATGACATATGACGAGGTTGATAACTTGCTATCCACCAAAGACCCGCTTGGCAACATAAAAAGTTTTACGTATAATAGCCATCACGACAAACTAAGCGAAACTGATGCAAGAGGCAATACAACCCATTATACCTACAACGGCAACGGCAAGCTTATTAGCAAAGTTGATGCTCTTAACAACGAGACTCGTTATGAATACGATGGCGAAGATCGCTTAGTTAAGATTATTGATGCCAGGGGCAATGTGACGATATTTGCTTACGATGACAAAGGCAGATTAACCGGCGCAACTGATCCCCTTGGGCATACCAGCACTATCCAGTACGATGCTCTGGATAATGTAATCGACAGAACTGATGCCCTAGGAAACAAAATTCTAACCATAACCTATGATGCGCTAAATAATCCGGTTACACTAAAAGATGCGCTGAGCAATACAACAACTAAACATTATGACAGCCTAAACCGCATTGATAGCATAACCGACCCGCTAGCTCATGTAACGCGGTACTCTTACGATGATCTAAACAGGGTATCATCCACCACTGATGCGCTAAGCGGTGTAAGCAATCAAGATTTTGATGCAGATGGCAACCGCATATCATTGCAAGATCCAAACGGCAATAAAACCAACTTTAATTTTGATAAAAGCGGGCGGCTAATAGCCAAAGCCGCCCCCACAGGTGATATTACCAGATACAGCTACGACCTAAGAGACCTTATATCTGAAGTTGAAAACGGCCGTTTTCAAATAACAGATTACCAATATGACGGCGCAGGACGGTTAGCTACTTTAATTAGCCCAGAAGATACAACGACTTATACCCATGATGCCAATAGCAACATTCTTACCGTTACCGATAGCACAAGAACTGTTACAAGAGAGTATGATGCTCTCAACCGCCTGACTAAGTATATTGATACTCAGGGAAATACTATTTTATACTCTTATGATGCGGTAGGTAATCTCGTCACCATTACATACCCAGACGGCAAGCAAGTCACATACGGCTACGATGCCGCCAATCGTTTGGTTAGCGTTACCGATTGGATGGGGAGGGTGACAACCTATGACTACGATGCCAACGGTCGATTGATAAAAACAACACGCCCAAATGGCACGGTACTAACCCGAATGTATAATGAGGCCGGTCAATTAACCCTGCAAAAAGATACCGATAGAAACGGTAACATCATTAGCCAATACAACTATGGTTATGACGCTGCAGGCAATGTCATCTTAGAGCAAAATGCGTCAGAAGAAGACACCTTTACTTTGTCAAATACTTCTATGACCTACGGCAGTGATAACCGTCTTGCTACTTTTAACGGACAGCCCGTCTTTTACGATGAAGATGGCAATATGACCACAGGTCCCTTATCCGGGTCTATGGCTAACTATACTTATGATTCACGTAATAGGATAACTAGCGCAGGGAACTTAAGTTATCTGTATGATGCTGAGAATAACCGCATAGGAGTGGTAGATAACGGCAAGACCACACGCTATGTTATTAATCCCAATGCTAGGCTTAGCCAAGTACTGATAAAAACCGACGATCAAGGCAATAAAACATTTTATGTCTACGGATTAGGTCTTATCGGCCAAGAAGAAGCCAATGGTACTTACAAAACTTACCACTTTGACCGCAGGGGTAGTGCCATTGCTATAACAGATGAAAACGGCAATGTAACCGACTGCTTTCAATATGCACCTTACGGAGAACTAGCCCGCCATGATGGGCCAACCGCCACATCATTTATGTTCAACGGCGGCTACGGAGTTATGACTGATAGCAATGGCCTTTACTACATGAGAGCTCGTTATTATAACCCCGAGATAAGGCAATTCATAAACCAGGATGTTTTGACGGGTAGTATTGATAACGGCCAGAGCTTAAACAAATATGCCTATGCAAACGATAATCCAATCTCTTATATTGATCCTTTTGGATTATGGGGCATTGGATTAAGCGGTTCTGAATCAACAGAGATCGGAGTTGTCTTTGACGACGGGAAAATTGGCTTGGGCGCTAGTCAGACTGGTTCATACGGTGGAGGATTCTTTTCGCATGGTTTTTTTGAAAATCCTAGTATTGGAAGTTTTGAGAGCTGGGGCGGATATACAGGTGGTCCTGGTTACGGCGTAGGCTATCCATCTGGTGCAGATAAAGATAATAAAGGTGGAGGGGCTTATGTTGGCATAGGGCTTAACGCTTTCATGACTAATGCAGGTTCTGCCGCTAATCTAAATGGACCTGCTAAAACTTTCTCTATCAATATTGGCTGGGCGGATAGGGTATTTGCGCTCCAGGTAGCAAGAGGCGATAACGGGGTTTGGATGATCTCATATGGTGGGATTCCTCTTCCCGGAGCTGGGCTTGGTTTTAGTGTAAGTGATTATTATACATATACAGAAGCAAGGAAGTAGTACTATCCTTTATGGCTTTAGCTAGATAGTGCATGGTGGGAAAATGGATCTAATCCTATTAGTTGGTATCATTATTGGTCTTGCTATATTTTCGATGTTTAACACATTTAGCAACTTTACCTATGAAGTGAAAGACGGCTACATCCGTATTAGGTGGAAAGTGCTAAAGTATATACCTTTTAGATCTATAGATATAAAAATTTCTGATATTCAAGAGACCAGGCCGTTTGTATTCGAGAAGGATATATTAGCTGGCGCACGTGTATGGGGAAAGCTCTTCATAAAATCTGGGGTGGTACTTGTTCTTAAAAGAAGATCTATCAGGTATTGGTTTGCAAATCGTATATACATAACGCCAGATAATCCCGACGAGTTTATAGCAGAGATTAGTCAAAAAAGTAATAGATAACCAAATAAGCCTAAAAAGAGTAGCTGTAATTAAATAAAAATTAACGCTAGGTGTTGAATATTGGTTACTTTATGCGGAGGGACATAATGCATAAACGAGAATTCTGCGTAGTATTAGCAATCGTAGTTCTAATTCTAATGCTACCCTTATCCCTTCCGGCATATGCAACTACCTATACCTACGATGTTCTTGGCAGATTGAAAACGGCCACTTATTCCTCCCAAAAAGTGCTTTATTCTTACGATGCAGGCGGAAATATGCTAACGGTTTTATCCTCAGAAGATACTGTTCCACCAACTACTGCTGTTGACGTCAGTCCACAGCAGCCGGATGGGGAAAACGGTTGGTATAGAACGGCACCGACGATCAGCTTATCTGCAAATGAGACTGCGACTACTTACTACCATTGGGATGATAGGCCAGATACTACTTATACAGCCGCATTTACTGCACCAGAAGGCATACATACTCTTTCCTATTACTCTGTTGATTTAGTTGATAACGTCGAGATATTCCATTATCAAATGTTTAAGGTGGACACGACTACACCAAGTGCCCCGATGTTTAATACTATCTTCCCAATAAATGCAGACAATCAAAACAGTTTCCCAGTAAGCGGCTATGCTGATCCTGGAACAACTGTCTATATAACAGCTTCAGATGGCACTAATGAAGTGACTACGACCGCAATTGCAGGCACAACATTTAATGCCACGCTTGATCTGTCCAATTTGATGCCCAGCACAATAACATTTACTGCCACTTCAAAGGATGAAGCGGGAAACATAAGTCCAATAAGTATACCTGCTACAACAACTAAAGATGTGGTAATGCCCGAGACCACGATTAACCTAAATGGCACTTTGCGCCAGGATGGTTGGTATACATCCGACGTTACTGCGACCTTAGTAGCAACTGATACATCTATGGGCGTAGAAAAGACCGAATACAGCTTCGACAATGCAAATTGGCTGATATATGCAGACACATTTATGGTAAATGCTGAAGGCATAAATACGATCTATTACCGATCCATAGATAATGCAGGCAATACCGAAACCACAAAAGAACAGGTAGTCAAGATCGATAAAATGATTCCAACTGTTAGCGCCAATCCGCATGGTGGCTTCTATAATTCCACACAATCAGTAATCCTATCAGTCTCAGAACCTGCGAATATCTACTATACAACCGATGGCAGTGAACCAACCACATCGAGCGCACAGTATATCGGCCCACCAATAAATGTCGTTGGCACAACGACTATTAAATTCGTAGCAATTGATACTGCGGGCAACTGGTCACAGGTATACACAGAAAGCTATGTTATTGATACAACTAAGCCAATAACAACTGATAGCTTAAGTGGCGCATATAACCAAAACGGCTGTTATGTATCAGATGTCCAAGTCACTTTAACCGCCACTGATACCATCTCGGGGGTAGCAAGAACAGAATATAACCTAAATAACTCAAACTGGATTACTTATACAGCCCCATTTACGATTACAACCGACGGCACTACCACGGTTTATTACCGCTCAGTTGATAGGGCAGGGAACTATGAGACAACAAAGAGCGAAATAGTCAGAATTAATAAAGCTGGGTTCCCAGCTGCCGTAACCAAAATAATCCAACCTGATGCAACAGCTGGCAAAGATGCCCAGATATCACAGCCAGAAGCAGGTTGGAATTTTGGTACCACAACCCTTATGACGATGGGGATGTCCAATGGGGCAAGAAGGGATCTCTTACAATTTGATCTCTCCGCAATTCCAAGTAATGCAGCGATAACAAAGGCGGAGCTAAAACTAAACTATTATGGAGGCTCTAGCAGCTATCCAATGGATATGAGTGCTCATAGGGTTACTAGCAATTGGTCTGAGGGTACGGTAACTTGGAACCAGCGCGATAGTGGTATTTCATGGGCTACTATTGGCGGTGATTTTAACTCGTCACCAGAATCTACCACGCACCTTGAAGGAACTTATGGCTGGTATACTTGGGATATCACAAATTTAACACAGATGTGGTTCAACGGAACGGTTCCCAATTATGGCGTCTTGCTAAAATGTAATGAAAGCACGGTTCCAAACGGAAACTATAAGTATTTTTACTCTAGCGACTATGGAACTGCATCCCTTCGCCCACAGCTTGTGGTGATATACACTCTGCCTTAGAATTAATTTGTATTGTAAACTAGACCTTTACATCTTAATAACATGTTAACATGTAAGTTGGTTTAACCGGGCAGAGATAGGCCGAGCATAACTCCAGGCGGCTATAAGGATCAATATTGTATGATGATTAGAAGTATTACGTGTACGGGGTGAGGTAGCATTATGGAAAGCTTTTACACGAAAGATCGCTTTGCGGGAACGTCGTATGAGGTAGGCGATTATACTTATGGGAAGCTATCGGTCGGCGATCTTGGAGAGGGCGCAACACTAAAGATAGGCAAGTTCTGCTCGATAACAGACGGGGTAGTGATATTTATTGGCGGCAATCACAGAGTGGATTGGATAACAACCTACCCATTTCCCGCCATGCATGAGAATTGGCCTGAGGCAAGAGAAATCAAAGGGCACCCAGCGACAAAAGGCGATGTAGTTATAGGCAACGACGTCTGGATAGGCTATGGGGCCACAATACTCTCTGGCGTCACGATTGGCGATGGTGCTGTAATAGGCGCCCACTCGGTAGTTACAAAAGACGTTGAGCCATACGCGATAGTTGCCGGTAATCCTGCCAGGTTAATACGGAAAAGGTTTGATGGCGCGATCATAAGTAGGTTGTTGGAAATTAAATGGTGGGATTGGCCGGTGGAGAAAATACACAAATACGTTCATATCCTGTGCAGTAATAACTTAGACTATCTAGTAAATGAGCTCGAGAAGTAAATAGGCGAAAGTCGACGAGAAGATCGATCAGATATCGAAGATATCTGAGCTTAAGCGGGAGGGACGTTGCTACCGTAGTGCGTGGAAGCGTACCCGAACTTTATCCAAGAGGAGTCCACTTGACGGAACTTTGTAATCCCGGCCAGCCCTTTTATGTTGTCAACTGCATCATCGTAGTTGGGACGGAGTTCCAGTGCCCGCATGAAGTGAAGATACGCTTTTTCTGTTTGGCCTAAAAGGGCAGCGCACTCTCCCATGTAATTTTCAACCACATGATCCCGGTTAGCGCAGGTGCTCAATAAACCCAAAGCAAATTCAGGTTTACCGTTAATCAAGTTTGTAATAGCATGGACGAATATCTTGCTATCAACGCTATTAACCGAATTGATGGCCTTTTCATACCAGCTTTGGGCATTCGCTATCATCGCTCTGCGGGAAAGGAACATTGCTATGAGTATAGATGCCCTGGCTTTATTGTCATCAAGACCCCCGGTTTTCCAATCTAACTCCGGGAATAATTCTTCAAGGCTATGGCGATTTAAAAATTTTTGGAAGTGGACGCTCTCCAGCTCAACGTAATTTTTTTGGACGGTTAGGTTATTGGAGTGACGGCGATAAAGTACCAGAGGTTCTGGGACATGGACGGAATCCCAGTTGCGGGCTAGCTGAAATACCATATCGGTGTCCGTGCCTACCTTAAGTGTTGTATCGTAGATAAAACCCTCCAGCATTTCACGGCGCAACATCATGCTTGGGTTGTTGAAGGGCGTTCCCGACCTAAGGAAAAACCTCAGCATGCGCGCTTTTTCTATGCTGCGAGACTGCCAGTATGCGATTGGTTGATCCTTCTCGTTGATGACCAAGAAATCCGAATGGACAAAACCGACCGATGGCGCGATGAAGTTTCGCCTTAGTATTTCGAAGCGCATGGGAAGCGATACATCGTCTGCGTCCTGCCAAACAATAAAATCACCCTTGGCATTCTCCAGTCCCGTATTTCTTGCCGAAGCCTCGCCACCATTTTCCTTCTTTATGTATCTAATACGCAGATCGGTATAAGAGAGGATTATCGCCTCGCTCTCATCGGTAGAACCGTCGTTTACGATGATAAACTCGAAATTCTTTTCCGTTTGGTTTAAGATGCCCTCTATCGCTTGTCTCAGAAAGGCTGCCGCATTATAGACCGGCATAATTGCGCTGATCATCTAGAGTTACCACCTCGTTTACTGCCTTGGCAAGCAGGCTTTTAGCATAATCCACTAAGCTACTATTCAGCTGCTCGCTCATGGATATCACTCTTGCGTAACTTTCGATGGCCCGCATATAGTTGTTTTTGCCGTGGCATACTAACCCCTCAAAAAAGTAACGCTCTGGGCATAAAGACCCATCGATATTGGCTAAAAGCTCCAAGCATTGGTCGAATTCGCCCTTCTCGTTCAACTCTATGATTTTTGCGAGCCGATCGTATGTTAAAAGGATTTGACGGAATCTCGTACCAAGGGCGGTAAGATCAAGCATGTCGATAATATTGTTGTCCATTGCTCGGATAAAATGACATGTTTGGATAATCTCGTCGATGTCGTTTATTTGGCCGGGCTTCGCCAGGCCGTTTATGCAGACTAGGACGTTTACTAATCCACCCTTGCCCTTCATTACGATGTCGTTATATTGGGTGTAGTAGCCGGTGATCGCAAAACCGTAGTTTATTACAATTTGTTCCAGCTCTTCTATGCGGTAATGGCGATGATGGTATGGATTTTTTCCCTCATCAAAATACGGGTTGTTATAACAAGGAATAGTATCCTCATCCGGCGCCGATATTAACAGTATTCCGTTAGGTTTTAATAGCTTGGAGATTTGTTGCAGAAAAGTTCTATCCTCTTTAAGGTGCTCGATTGTCTCGAAGCAGGTGACGACATCATACTGTTTTACCGGTAGCGTATCGGCAAACCCGCCCTCTAAATCAACTTTATAGTATGAGACTTTATCCGAAGGGAAATATTTCTTGGCCCAATCCAGGGCCTCATCCGATATATCAAGTGCTACTACCGAGCTGCAGTTAGAATTAGCTGCGATGTAATAAGACCCATATCCAACCCCGCATGCCGCATCTAGTACTGTGTCGCCTTCTTTAACATAGCTTAATGCCAGATGATAACGTTCTTGATGGTCCTTCCACGCTTCGTTAAATGATTTAGGATATAATCGCTCCAAAGCTAAACTGGCTTTCAAATTTGCCACCACCTTTACTTCGTCTATTACCATGAATTATTACTGCGAGTATCCGGTCTACTTGCAGTGAGCCCTGCATAATCTACTGCTATTAACCGTTATCGGCTTAAAGACTCATTCTTTACACTAGAATACAAAAGTTTTTCAAGAATTGAATTAGCATAGAAAATTTAAGAACCTGCATAACGAGTGGCACTACGGACATGTCGTTTTAGTTCTTATCGAATTAATGATTTGCGCTGGGGCTGATGTTAGGCGATTTGTGAAACCGAATTTCTGGAGAAGTGCTTCGCAATTGTTTTTTGGTAAACTTCTTCAAGATGTTCGCCCATCCTGCTAAGCGAGAAGCGATCGACCACTTCTAATCTAGCTTGGTTGGAGAGCCTTTGCCTTAAGTTGGGATCTTGGATGAGCATTCTTATTGCTTCAGCTAGCTCATCGACGTTTTCAGATTCAAATAAAAGCCCGCTTTTCATGTGCTCGATCTGCTCTGGTATGCCACCGATTCTGCTGCCTATAGGGACACAGCCACAAGACATGGCTTCAATTACGCTAAAAGGGAAGTTATCTAGCCTCGACGGCTGAACGAAGATATCGAAGCTGGGTAGTTCCGAGGCCAGCACATCTCTAGGAACCTCGCCCCTAAATTGTACCGGTAGCTTTCGTGATATAGCCATGCTTTTTAATGCAGGAGCTCCGGTGCCGTCACCGAACACAGAAACCTCAAATTCATAACCGCTGTCTTTTAGTAAGGTGAGAGCTTCTATTAAAACATCATAGCCTTTGTGGTAGTAAATGCCGCCGGAAGTTGCGATTTTTACAACACCATAAGAACGCGGCTTTGGTTTAAATATTTCGGTATCCACTCCGTTGTAGACGACTTCGTGGGCACCTGTAGGAATAGAAGGCATGTTTTTGTCTAAAAGTGAAGATACCGTAATAACCGTCGTCGGGCACGAAACCGCGTATTGGTCGTAGCGACGTAAAAGCTCTTTATCGAATTCCGGTACTGCATTATTTTTAAGAGCTTCGTTGTAGAAGGACCCGTGAATGGTTCCAACTAACGGAATCTCTGGGCATACTCTTTTTGCCGCATAGCTTGTTATGCCGAATTGTGAGTGGATTACATCGTAAGAGGAGACATCGGAATGCGCCAGGAGCTCCTCATGTGCGTATCTCAGGAGCTCGTTCTCCAAAAAACCTTTACTAACAAGCCCAGCTAGTTTCTCTACCAACTGTGCCCAGATTTGCTCAAGCTTAGCAAGGCTTTTATCGGGCAGGATATTAATATTTGAAAAGCACAGCAAATCGACAGTGTGACCGCGCGACTCAAGGGCCTTGGTGATCGATCGTATATATGTATCGACGCCGCCTGGAGCAGGATGTTTGCCATGCGATGTTATTAGAATCTTCAAGCTTACCTCCTAAAGGAACAGCCCGGTCTGCTTGCCACTACTAACTGTTATCGGTCCAACGCCTTATTTTTTGCACAACTAGAAAAAAGAAATTTTCTAGAGTTTAGGGTACTGCAGAAATTTAAAAGACCTGCCGATAACTAATGACAGCCACAGACATATCGTTTAACTGGCCTTTAATTGTTTAGAAGGCCAGAAGCGGTAAAAATGCAACTTAATGGGAAGGCTTAAGTTTACTTCATTTTCATTTTATAAAATAAGGGGTTGTCTGGTATGACTGATTTCTCAAGCTTGTTTCGAATTGGTGGGATTGCGTCGGGTCTCGATACCAACTCGCTTATAGATCAGTTGATGGCGGTTGAACGCAAGCCTGTCGATTTGCTTGAGAACCAGAAGCAGCTCCTAAGCTGGAAAAAAGATTTTTGGAGTTCAGCCCAAACCTCTCTTAACGCTCTTAATACCAGCATACAAACGCTCCTGCAGAAATCCACGATGCTGGCGCGAAGCGCAACTTCAGCGGATCAAACCATAGTTACAGCAAATGCTACTTCGGGGGCGGCTCTTGCAACCTACACGGTAAACGTAGCAAATCTTGCTACCAGCACCAAAGTACTCGGCGGTTTGGGGTCCTCAGGTCTTGGGGTTAGCGGCACTATCGATCCGACCATGCCGGTTAGCAGCTACACATCCAAGTTCAACAATAACCCAACGGCCGGAACCTTTACCGTAAATGGAATAACGTTTACGCTATCTGATACCAACGCCGACAGCATCATAGATAAAATCGACGTGACAAATGCCAGCGGCAGCAATATATATTCCTACACTAGCACGGGCAGCGGAGTAACCCTTAACGACATCATAAACGCTTTCAATGATACTAATGTTTCCGCCGCGACTGGCGTCACCGCAAGTTACAATTCAACCTCCGATAAATTATCGGTTACTGCCAGTGCGCCCGGTGGAGCACTAAATCTAGGCAGTGGCGGTGATACCAGCAATTTCCTAACCTCGGTTAACTTGCTTAACGCCGTGAGAGTTGGCGATACTAAAACCAGCGTCTCGCACCTGGGTGAGATTAGGACTACCCAGATCCTGTCGAGCGCAAATTTTGCGACACCGATCACCGGGGACGTAAACGGAAATGGACAATTCACGATTAACGGCGTGACGATATCCTATAACAAAAATACCGATACGCTGCAAAACGTTATCGACCGTATAAACTCATCGGCGGCCGGAGTTAACGCCAGCTATGATAGCATCCAAGACAGGTTGATCTTAACGAACACAAATACCGGAAGCACGTCAATTACCAGGTCGGATGTGACGGGCAACTTCCTTGCCGCGACCAATCTATTGACCACTAGCACCGGGGTATCCGATACGGTGGGGACAAATGCAAACTTCACCATAAGCGGGGTAAACAACGGCAGCACGATTAGCAGCGCGTCCAACACCGTGAGCGGGATCGTACCCGGAGTAACCTTTAACCTATTAAAACAGGGGCAGACAACAGTAACTATCGGCCAGGATAATACAAAGGCCGAGGCCGCCATCAAGGATTTCGTGGATAAATATAACGCGACGCTTACTCTTGTAAACTCGAAGCTCGATGAGCAGAGGGTACAGAACCCGCAGACCTTAGCGGATCAGCAGCAGGGCTTGTTGGCCGGTAATATGGACCTCTTCCAGATAAAATCCGACCTGGTGGACAAGGCGACCTCTGCGGTTTCCGGCATGCCGGATACCATGCAGCAGCTTGCCCAGATCGGCATCAGTATAACGAGCGATGATTTCGGCAAATCCGGTATGCTCACCGTTGACACTACAAAGCTGGAGGCGGCTTTGAATAGCAACTCCAACCAGGTGGCGAGCCTTTTCTTTAACGATACAAACGGTAACGGGACGGTTGACCCCGGGGAAGACGGCGTTGCCGCAAAGCTCTCCACGTATTTAAACCAGCTTCTAGTCACGGGGGGCACCGACACAACGAGCCGCTACGAGAATACCGACCCGAGCATCCTCTACACCGGTTCCTGGGGAGCAGTCGCCGATCCCAATGCAAGCGGAGGTACGGTTAGCCAGTCCGGGGTGGCAAATGACAATGCCCAGTTTACCTTTACCGGAGGCCAGGTATCCTGGTATGCGACCAAGGGCGCCGACCAAGGTATTGCGAGCGTCTACATCGATGGAGTCTACCGGCAAGACGTTGATCTTTACAGTGCGACTACGCAGAATAAGCAAAATGTATTCACCGCCCAAGGCCTTTCCGACGGTCAGCACACGATCAAAATAGTGGTTACCGGCAATAAAAATGCCTCATCAAGCGGCACAAACGTCAATATAGATGCACTTGATGTCACATTTACCAACAATACCGGGACCGTACCCGAGCAGACCAGCGAACTACAAAGCGAGATGAGTGATATAGATAGCCAGGTTAGCTCAATGAATGTGCGCCTCAATGAGGAAGAGCAAACTCTCATTCAGAAATTCACCGCCATGGAACTCGCGGTCTCCCAACTGCAGCAAATGGGAAGCAGATTCCAGGCCGCGCTTAGCGGCATGGGTGGCAGCACCAGCTTAAGCTTATAAAGTTATAAAAATTAGCGTTTAAGAGTAAAAAGGAGTTGAAGTTAAGTGCAAAACCAGAGCGACAAATATCTGGAGATGAAGATTCAAACGGCAACACCAGAAGCACTAGTTGGCATACTCTACGAGGGAGCCATCAGGTTTTTGAAGCAGGCAGCGCGCGGAATGGACGGGCAGGATTGGTACACGGCCCACTCCAACATAGTGAGGGCACAAAATATAGTATCCGAGCTAAACGTAACGCTTGATAAAGAAAAAGGCGGGGATATCGCAAATAACTTGTCCAAGATTTACATTTATATACACGATCGCTTAATTGAGGCAAATATTAAAAAAGACCCAAACTTAGTTGGCGAATGCATTGGCCTCTTAAGCGAGCTTAACTCGGCTTGGTCTAAAGTCATAAAAGATGCAAGGGGCACGAGCACGAGCAGGGTGGGTGTTGTCCTTGCAGGCTAGCTCAAGGGCCGCTGAAGGAAAGCCGGCCGCCAGCTATTATTGGCAAAGAATGGCTCTCATTGCGGATATAAAGAAGCTAATCAGAGATGAGGCCTCTGCTATAGCATCTCTAGATATGGAAAAACTAAGTAAAGCCGTGCGCAAGATAGAAGGTCTCCAGGCGAAGTTAGAGCACCTTGACCGCAAGCAGAAAACCGAAAGTGAATCATTGACCGATTCTGAGCGGGATGCACTTCTGCGTTCACTCGGGGAGCTCTTGCGCATGCATGATGATAACCTAAAGTGCCTACTTGCTAAAAGAGAGACCATATTGCAAGAACTTAAATCGGTTCGGGTGAAGAAAACTGCCCGCAAAGCGTACGGCAGTTTTCAGAATAAAAAGGCAAACTTAAATAAGAGCCGCTAAACCGCAGGGTTTCGCGGTTTTGATACGGGGTTAGGGATTGGTAACCGGTCAATGCCTTTTCCTAACCCGGCGTTTTTAAAAAAATCGTTAAAAATCATTAAGTATTGTCCCTCCGGTGCCGAAGTTTTTACTAGATTTGCAATTTATCGCTTAGGAGATTAAAAATGGCAAAGAGAGTATTACCGAGTGGGAATTTGGAGAAACCAAAGAGAAGGCACCTACAGCTGACCGGACTGGAAACAGAAGTCAGAGAGCGCCGATCGACTGAGGCGTCTCGCTCAACGCAGGTCGCCATAAATCTTCCTAAAGAATCCTCTGAACCAAGATCTAATTTGGTGATTTTCTCTGCTAGCTTAACCAAAACTCCCCAAAGCGGTAGAATTGCATAACAAAACCATTATAGATAAACGTATTTATATCTGTTGATACAATACGGTAGTAAATACATTATAAGTTCCTAAGGGCTAATATTTTTTAGCAGATGACAAAACAAGTCGGAAACATAATTAATTAGTTGATATACGACCGAAAGTTGGTTTAAAATATATTAAGCTCTTGCTTGCAGGATAGTTACAAAGCCAAATAGCCTTTGGGATAAGTAGAAGCTAGAGGAAAAAATGAAAAGCAGAAGCGCCGAAATAATGACAACTAGGCAGCTAGCCGAGTACCTGCAAATGAGCCAAGTTACAATTTGTAGGTTGGCTAGAGACGGGAAATTGCCGGGCCTAAAAATCGGCAAAGAGTGGCGTTTCCCAAAGGCATTAATAGACAGGCTAGTTGCTTCTGCAAGTAACTTCGAAGAGGTCTTCGAGGGGCTTGAGGTGAGCGGGGGTGGAGAAAGTTGATTGATTTATTCTCTAGCGATGCTTTTAGCGCTTTGCAAGAAGGTCTTGATGCCGCATCTTTAAGGCAGCAGGTAATTGCAAATAACGTAGCCAATATTAATACACCTGGCTATAAAGCGCAGGATGTAAGCTTCGAGGATGAATTTAAGCAAGCGCTGGATAATACAGACGAGCCGCAGCTTGAGCAGACCGATCCAAGGCACCTACCAGGAGTAAATCCACTATCTTCGGTAGGGGTAAATGTCCAGACGCTAGGGGGAACGTCGATGCGCAATGACGGCAATAACGTAGACATCGACGATGAAATGAGCAGATTAGCGGAAAACAACATCCGCTACAACGCAATGGCCCAGCTTATGGGCACTCGCTTTAAGATGCTAAATTACGCCATTAATGGGGGGAAGTAAAAAGTGAGCCTATTTTCAACGCTGGGCATCAGCGCATCCGGTCTTACAGCTAACCGCCTCTGGCTAGATACAATTGCAAGCAACATAGCCAACGCCAATACGACCAGGACACCCGAGGGTGGCCCGTACCGTAGGCAGGATGTCGTTATGGTGCCGCGTGGACAAGCTGGCTTCTCCCAGTTCCTAGGGGATGCAAACAGCACGTCGCTTGGACAAGGGGTCGAAGTAGCAGGAATAGTAAAAGACACAAGTGCCCCCAGGTTGGTATATAATCCCGACAGCCCGGATGCTAATGCTAACGGATATGTAGCAATGCCCAATATAAACGTTGTAACAGAGATGGTAAACATGGTCGCAGCGCAACGAGCCTACGAGGCAAATGTTACCGTTATGGATGCGGCTAAGAGTATGGCAATGAAATCTTTGGAAATTTAGTTAAGAAGGGCTGGGAATAATGAATATCACGCCGCTAAAGCTTAACCAAATCAACTTAGGAGCAATTGGAGCAGATAAAACAAAGGAAAGTCCATCTAGCAAAACGCTTGAATCATTCGCTGGCGTTCTCAATGACACGATTGGGAAAGTAAATGATCTGCAAAAGGGAGCAGACACGGCGATCGAAAAATTCGTAGCAGGTGAAATTGATATTAACGATGTTATGGTAGAGGTTGAGAAAGCTAACAACGCTTTGCAGCTTACTATCCAACTTAGAAACAAAGTACTTGAAGCTTATCAAACAGTAATGAGTATGCAAGTCTAGCGCGTGAGGATAGTTAATGGCATCACCCGCCGAAGCAATCCAAAAAGTCCAGGTCGGCTGGCAGAAGCTTAACGTCAACCAAAAGACGATTATTATCACAACAGTAATCGCTTTTTTGGTTGCTTTGGGCACGCTGATATATTGGATCTCCCGGCCAACATACAGTGTTTTGTTTTCCAACCTAAGTCCGGAAGATGCAAGTGCGATTGTCTCAAAACTTCAGGAGAAAAAAATTCCTTACCAACTAAACGGCACATCAATAATCGAGGTGCCGAGTGATCAGGTTTACGAAACCAGGATTGAACTTGCCGGGCAAGGCTTGCCGCAGGGAGGCACAGTAGGATTTGAGATATTTGACCAGAATAATTTCGGACTATCGGATTTCACCCAAAAGGTTGATTATCAAAGGGCCCTAGAGGGAGAGCTTGAACGTACCATCTCACAGATAAACGGGATTGAGGGGGCGAGGGTTCATATTGTTACCCCGGAGCCCTCGCTCTATAGTAATAAAGAAAACCCAGCGACCGCTGCGGTGGTTATAAAACCAAAGGCGGGTGTCCAGCTAGCGGGGAATCAGGTACAGGCGATAGTTAACCTGGTCTCCAAAAGCGTTGAGGGGCTAAAGCCCGAGAATATAACAGTCGTCGATACCAACGGCAACGTTCTAAATGAGGGGAACGGTAACTCAAATCTAGCTATGCAGGGAGCATATACAAAAACCCAGCTTGAGGCAAAAGAAGCCTATGAAAACAGTTTAGAAAAATCAATCCAGTCCATGCTGGATCCGGTCTTGGGAGGCCAGAATAACGCTGTGGTGCGGGTCTCAGCCGACCTTGATTTTACCTCAAAAGAGACCCAGACAAACAAAGTCGAACAGGGGAATAATCCGGTAATTGTCAGCCAGCAGGACGAGAAAGTAAGTTATAAGGGTCTGGGAAGCCCGCCAGGAGGCATAGCAGGCGTAAATTCTCAAGGTTCTACTTATCCACAGGTTAGTACAGTAACAGGGAACTCGGAGTACAAAAGCACGAAGAGAACAACTAATTATGACTCAACTAAGATAAGCGAGCATGAGATAAAGCCACCTGGCGAGGTAAAAAAACTCTCGGTTGCTGTTGTGGTTAACAATGATGGGAGCAAACCAATACGTGATCAGACGATAAAGAGTCTGGTCTCTGCCGCGGCGGGCATCGACAAGAGTAGGGGAGATGTTCTCTCTGTAAGTAGCGTTCCCTTCGATACCTCCTGGGCCAAGAAGGAGGAAAACGCGATTGCCGATGCGCAGAGAAAAGAGGCGTATGCAAACTACGGGAAATATGCTGTTGTTCTAATCATGCTTGCAGCAGGCATTTTCTTCCTGTACAGGATGACTTCAAGCTTCAAACTTAGTGGACGACCCGATGAGTTTATACCAAGAAGTTTTTCAACTTACCCAATAGCAAAAGTTGAAGAAATAACGCCCGAAGAGCTAGAGACGGGTCTAAGCGATGATATGTCGCCGGAGAAAAAAAGAGAACTTATGGTCTTACAGAAGAAACGCCAAAGGCAAAGAGAAGAGATTCAAGGCCTGGCAAAAGAGCGTCCCGGCGACGTTGCGCAACTTTTGCGGGTTTGGCTAAACACATAGCAATCAGCTATCAGCCGTCAGCAGTCAGCTTTAAGTATTCAAGCTGATAGCTGATTGCTGACGGCTTTATCAATTGGGAGTATATAAATGTCGTCTACAAGAATAAGACAGCGCCCATCCGGCGTAAAGCAATCCATATCCGATAAACAAAAGGCCGCCGTGCTTCTCCTCGCACTGGGTCCAGAACTATCGGCCCAAGTCCTAAAACGGCTAAGTGAGTCTGAGGTAGAGCTTTTGGTTGCTGAGATTGCACATGTCGAAAAACTACCCCAAGGTATAACTGAAGGAGTTCTAAAAGAGTTTCATGACCTTTACGAAGCGCAGGAGTTTATAACCCAGGGTGGTATTGAGTACGCCAGCGATATCCTTGAAAGAGCCCTTGGGAAGCATAAGGCAAGAGAAATTGTTGAGAGGCTTACGGCAACCTTAGAGCTCGCCCCTTTTCATTTCCTGCGAAACTCCGACCCTAATGAGATTGCAAGCTTTATTGAGGATGAGCATCCCCAGACAATTGCGCTTGTCTTAACCCATTTACGTCCCGAGCAGGCATCCATAATTATAAAGCAACTTGAGACCGGTTTAAGGGCTGAGGTCGTAAAGAGGATTTCCCTTATGGATAGGACCACGCCGGACATCATTGCCGAGGTGGAAAATATCCTTGAGTCAAAAATATCCTCGCTTGCCCGGGGTCAGGAATACTCATCAAGCGGCGGAATTGATGCTACTGTCAAGATTCTTAACCAGGTTGATAGGAGCACCGAGCAGGCGATTCTTGAGATTCTGGAAGACGAGGATCCCGATCTAGCCGACGAGATCCGGCGCAAGCTATTTACCTTTGAAGATATCATTAATCTCGAAGACCGTGCAGTCCAGAGAGTCTTGAGAGAGATCGACTCCAAGAAACTTTCGCTTGCGCTTAAAACTGCTAATGAAGACCTCAAAGAGAAAATCTTTGCAAATATGTCGCAAAGGGCAGGGGAAATGCTCCGCGAAGATATGGAGTTCCTTGGCCCAGTCCGCCTAAAAGATGTCGAGGTGGCACAGCAGGAGATCGTCAATACTGTCCGTCGCCTGGAGGAGGATGGCGAGATCATCATCGCCCGCGGCGGAGAGGAAGAGATCGTTGTCTAGGATTATCCGCAGCAGCAACAAAATTAGAAATATCCACTTTGATCCCATCTCAAGGGACTTTCAGCCGGGAGAAGAAATATCCACCGATATAGTTAAGCAGAAAAGCACTACCGTCTCTGAAGATGCCGTGCAAAAGGCCAGCCTGATTATTAAGGAGGCGGAAAACCGCGTTCAGCAGATTGAGCACGAGGCTTATCAGCGGGGCTACCAGGAGGGCCGGGATTTTGCCAGGGTCGAGGCTGCGAAGTTGCTTGAGATGCTAAAGTCGGTTGCCGGGCAGTCCCTTGGGGAAAAATGGCGGGTCATTAACTCCGTCGAAGAAAACATAGTTAATCTAGCTCTAGAAGTTGCGGAGAAAATAATAAGCGAGCAGATAACGGTCGACCACAATGTAGTTGTGCATGTTGCAAGAAAAGCGATTATGATCGCAGCCGAACGTGAGCATATCGAGATAAGGGTTAATCCCGGTGATCTGGAGACAATAAAAGCCCATAAGGAAGAATTTATGTCCCTGATGGATGGTATTGAGAAGATAGAAATTATTGCCGACCGGAGGATAAAACGCGGCGGATGTATCCTTGAGACGAGCGCAGGCAACGTTGATGCAAGGATACAATCACAACTCTACCAGGTCGAGCAAACTTTAAGAGGAGTAGTCGATGGGGATGAAATCAGGGACTAAAGACCTTGATTTTAAAAAGTTCAGTGATGCCTTGCGCCGGATATCGGCAATAAAACAAAACGGCAAAATCACCCAGGTAGTTGGGTTGGTTATAGAATCTTTAGGACCGCCCGCACAGGTTGGCGAATTATGCCATATCCAGATATCAAGAAATGAACCACCGGTTGCCGCAGAGGTTGTCGGTTTTAGAGAGAATAAGGTGCTTCTAATGCCGCTTGGCGATATGAGTGGCATTAAGCCGGGAAGTGAGGTCATAGCAAGCGGTAGGTCGCTATCGGTGGGGGTTGGAACTTCCCTCTTAGGGCGGGTCCTCGACGGCCTGGGAAGGCCAATGGATGGCAAGGGCCCGGTCATAACAGCTAAAGAATATCCACTACATAACAAGCCACCCGATCCATTAACTAGAAAAAGGATTAGGGAATACCTAGCGCTTGGCATCAAGGCCATCGACGGCACCTTGACATGCGGAAAAGGCCAGAGGGTTGGTATATTTGCCGGAAGTGGCGTGGGTAAGAGCACGCTTCTTGGTATGATCGCAAGAAATACCGAGGCCGATATTAACGTCATCGGGCTTATCGGCGAAAGGGGCCGAGAGGTTAGGGACTTTATCGAAAAGGACTTAGGTGAGGAGGGGCTTGCCCGCTCGGTTGTTGTTGTGGTGACATCCGATCAGCCGGCTCTCATCCGCTTAAAAGGTGCGTTTACCGCCACTGCAATTGCTGAGTACTTCCGCGATCGGGGAAGCGACGTCATGTTTATGATGGATTCGGTGACCCGGTTTGCGATGGCGCAGCGTGAAGTGGGCTTGGCTATAGGCGAGCCACCGGCCACTCGGGGATACACGCCTTCAGTCTTTGCACTTTTGCCCAGGCTTCTTGAGCGATCAGGCACTTCACGAAGCGGGACAATTACCGGCCTTTATACCGTCTTGGTTGAGGCAGACGATATGAACGAGCCAATCGCCGACGCGGTAAGAAGCATCCTGGACGGCCACATAGTGCTTTCTCGGAAGCTTGCAACCCAAAACCATTATCCGGCAATAGATGTACTGCAGAGCGTAAGCAGAGTTATGCCGGATATTGTAGGAAAAGAGCATGTATCGGTAGCCGGATTGCTTAGAGATACCTTAGCTACCCACCAAGAAGCCGAAGACTTAATCAATATCGGCGCATATGTCAGCGGAAGCAATCCCAAAATCGATTATGCAATTGAGTTAATAGACCAAATCAAGGTTTTCTTAAAGCAAGAAGTAGATGAAAAAGAAGACTTCGAGCAAACAGTACAGAACCTAATGAATATATTTGTTGATCAGGCGAACCGGTAAACCGGGAAAACCGGTGAATGGGTGAAAGGAATTGTCATCCGAGCGGAGGCCCGCAGTGCATACGGAGGGCCGTAGCCGAAGAATCTCAAGTAATGTCAAAAATCATTTACTCTCATTACTTGTTTTCACTCTGTAACCTGTGAGTTGCGACCTGACACGGAGTGTTACATGCCAAAATTTAGATTTAAATTGCAGCCGGTTCTTCATCAGCGGCGAGGGAAAGAAGATACCCTCAAGAAAGAGCTTGCCGACATCAAGCGGTTATTTGAGATAGAGAAGAGCGTTTTAGAAGAACTAAAACACAAACTGTTGGATATTCACACCAAACTAAGAGAGAAACAAAAGTCTTTGCTTGATCCCTCCGAGGCCATGGCTTACTCAAACTATATAGATAAAGTTGAACAAGAGATTGAGCTGCAGATAGTAAAACTTACTGATATCGCAAACAAGGTAAAAAGAGCGCAGGAGAGGCTAATCGAGGCTTCCAAAGACAAGAAAATTTTAGAGAAGCTTTACGACAAGCAGTACGAAGAATTTAAAAGAGAGCTTGAGCAGGTTGAACAGAATTTAATCGATGAGATTGCAACAATTCGCCATAGTAGAAGAAAGGCATCAACGTAAATCTAAGGGTTATAAAATGAGTGCAGTAAAGCAAAAAGGCAAGAAGCAAAAGAACCGGGTTTTGTTCGCTGCCGTTTTGGTTCTCCTATATGTGGTAATTCTACTTGCCACACTTAAATATACCGGTGTAATTAAATTCCCAAGCAACAAAAAAGCTAATATTACAAAAGAGAAGACCGATATAAAGAACAAGGGTAGGTCGCCCGTTAAAACGGTTAAGGCAGCAGAGAATAAAACCGGAACAACCACGACGACCACACCAGTTACAACGACGACAACTTTATATACGCCTAATACGACCCAGCAAACAAGCCAGCAAACAGATCAAAATCTTAAGCGGCTGGTAATAGTATATGAATCTATGGATTCGGACCAGGCGGCAAAGATTATCGCTAAGCTCTCAGACAGCGATGCGATAGCTTTATTAAGTAGGATGAATACGCGAAGTGTAGCTGATATACTAGCTGCGATGGACGTGCAACGTGCCGCCAGTCTGAGTAAAAAAATGGGCATTTCGGCCCAATAAATACTCACGAAAGGGGGTGCAAATTGAATATCTTAGAGGTTCCAATCACCGAGATATCCCAAAATCCTGTCTCACCGTCCCAACCCAACAAGTCCTCCGATATACTAGATGGCTTTAATGCACTGTTCAGTAGCCTGGTATCTGAACTTAAAGGTTCCGATCAAGCCTTAGGTTTAAGCCCTGAGTCGCAGGCTAAGCTTAACCTAATGCTACTAATGGGCCTTGATCAGACCTCTAAAGCTGACGGCATTTCAGCCGATAGCTTAAAAGATTCGTTTGCAAAGCTTGGCGATAAGTTACTCGAGCTGATGACGAAGCTTCTTGCCGGTATCCAAACTGATGGCCAGATTGATGGACAAAAGAATGGGCTTTTGCCGACCCTTGATGATGTCATCAACAGCTTGGCTTTAACCAAGGACGATGCCAATGCCCAAAATATCCTTATTAAGCTTCTTGCTGATATGAAACAGGAGGCATCTTCTGGAGGTCTTCAGGACAAGTTGGGAAAATTAGTCGATGGTCTGCCCGAGGCGACTAAGTTAAAGATACGCCTTATTGCCAATAAAGCGGAGCATTTAGAATCGGGTCAAGAAATGGATATATCCAAATTCAAGTTGCTCATCAATCTGCTTGGCCTGGAAGATCCAAACAGGGGGAAGGGTAACGGTGCTTTGCCTGGAGCATCCGACGCGGCAATAACATATCTTAAAGAGATGCTTATGGAGAGGTTTCATATCAAGCCAGATGCGGCCAACGGGCAGGCGGCGTTGGTTAAAGATGGGGTACCATCCGGCCAAGAAGCGGCCCAATCTGAAGGTACTCGGCAGAACGGTATGTCATCTACCGGTACAGCAGTTGATTCAATCGCCATGCATGCGGCAAATGGCAACGGCAACGACCCAAAAAACATTAATTTACTAACCGACAATATTCACGTTCAAGATACCAAGCCAGAGGGTGTCGACACCCAGCAAGTCCAGCAAGTCCAGCAAACTGCCGTGCCAACAGCAAGCGCCAAGGATATCTCAGAGGCCACGATGGCCAGGCATGAGGCGACAAACCTCGCATCTGCTAAGGAAGTATCAGCAACCCAGGTGATGATGAATTCTCGGGGCCCAAGCAATAACTCAGATGATACCAAGGATTCAACTAAAAGTACGGGTAATCGATTTACCTATGGTTACGGGGTTGAGAACAGCCCTTCTTTTGCAACTGAGGTAGCCCAGAAAGCGCTGTCTATAACTGGTGGCCAGGGATTTGATGCTAATCCAGGGATTAATAATCCCGGTCAGCTCATCAAACAAATCGTGGAAAGATTTGATGTTTTGATATCTGGTACGAAAAGCGAGGCAAGCATCCAGCTTAAGCCGAGATACTTAGGTGACCTGAAGATTCACCTAATTGTAGAAGGCGGCTCAATTAAGGCGGTTCTTGATGCCTCGACGCACCAGGCCAAGCACCTACTTGAGGTAAACCTTACAAATCTCAAGCAGTCTCTTGAGGACCAGGGACTAAAAATCAAGGAAATCAGCGTATCGGTCGGGCACCACCAGGAAAACCATGGTAAGCAACCCGGGCGCCAGCACCACGGCAGGTCGGTTGGCTATCATGGTAGGGCAATAGTTGCAAAAGAAGTTCAGGGTATTAAGTCAAGGCTTAGCCTTGGCTCTGATATGGCGGTCAATTATTTAGCATAGGAGGTGATTTAAATGGAAGTAAGTTCAGCACTGCAATCCATCCTGAGTCAGGGTCAGGGTGACCAAAAAAGTACGGTTACCTCGGGCGACGGTCTTGGCAAAAACAGCTTTCTGCAGCTCTTGGTTACCCAGATGCGCTATCAGGACCCATTGCAGCCGGCAAGCAATACCGAATACATGTCGCAGCTTGCGCAATTTAGCGCGCTTGAGCAGATGCAGAACTTAAACGATAAGTTCGACCAAATGCTTAAGTGGTCGCAGATGACTCAGGCAAGCAGTCTTATTGGAAAGCAGATCGACGGGCTTGTCTCTTTGGGAGTTGATAATAATCACGATGGCAAGCCGGATACAACCAGTGTCTCAGGTGCAGTAAGCGAGGTAAAATACGTCAATGGCGAGCCCAATCTAGTTGTTAATGGTCAGCAGGTAGGACTTGCCAATATCACAAGGATTTACGCATAAGAAAGGAGGGTAAAGTGACGGATAAGATATTCGCGCCAAATAACCAAATAAGGCCAATAGGGTTGCCACAGAAGGGACAGGCTCAGCAAATTAAAAAGGCGCCCGGGCAATCATTTAAGGATATCCTGGCGGGTGAGGTAGGCAAGGGTCTAAAATTTTCTGCCCATGCACAGGCAAGGCTTGAGGCGCGAAATATCAAGCTAACCAAGTCCCAACTTAACCGGTTAAATACCGGTGTAGAAAAGGCGGCAAGCAAGGGGGCACGCGAATCCCTTGTGCTTGTCGATAACTTAGCCCTTGTGGTGAGCGTAAAAAACAAAACCGTTATTACGGCGGTTGATGATAAGAACCTTAAGGAGAACGTCTTTACCAATATCGACAGTGCCGTAATTATGTAAGGTTTTAGCGAACTGGACCTCACTAAAGGAAGTTCGTAGTTGCGGACCGACTGAAGCAACTAGGCCGTCCAGTTCACCATGGGCCAATCTAGAAGTAACTACAAGTAATTAGGGAGGTAGATGCGCAATGATGCGCTCAATGTTTAGTGCGGTTTCCGGTTTGAGAAACCACCAGGTTGAAATGGATGTTATCGGTAACAACATTGCAAACGTTAATACGGTAGGTTTTAAGGCAAGCCGGGTGACGTTTCAGGATATGATCTACGAGCTGATCAGATCAGCAAGCGCCCCATCGGCAAATCTTGGCGGTTCTAACCCGGAGCAGGCCGGCCTTGGCATGATGGTCCGCTCAATCGACACCCTTATGACTCAGGGGTCTCTTGAATCAACAGGCAAATCAACCGACGTTGCCATCCAGGGCGACGGCTTCTTTGTTTTGGATACTGGGCAAGGCCAAGCATATACCAGAGTTGGCGCGTTTGATCTAAACTTAAAGAAAGATTTAGTCGATCCGGCAACCGGCTACTATGTTATGGGCTGGATGGCGGGAAATAATCCATCAGACCCTAGCGGCATCGATACCGGCATGGATCCAACCCATATCAACGTACCAGTAGGCCAGATGAGCATTGCCCAGCAAACATCTAGCGTCACATTTACCGGAAACTTGGATGCTAGCGCTGCCGGTGGCACTACGGTAACAACTACGCGCCAGGTATACGACTCTCAAGGTGTCCCACATTCTCTAACATTTACATTTACCAAAGACAACACTAATGTAAATCAGTGGAATTATACCGCGCAGGTTACAAGCGGCGGCGGCTCAATTACCTCTGGCGGTAGCGGTTACCTTAAATTTAAAGCAGACGGCACTCTAGATACAACCAACTCGTCTATACCCCCGATGGCTATTAACCCGGCCGATGGTGCCGCTGCCTTTAGTGTCAATAACGATTTTTCCAAAGCAATACAGTTTGCAGGCACATCTGATCTTAAGGCCGTGTACCAGGATGGCTTCCCGATGGGCGTTCTTGATGATTTCTCTATAGGCGTTGACGGCACGATAACCGGAGCCTTCACCAACGGCATGAACAAGCCGCTTGCCAGAATCGCGCTCGGTATGTTTGGTAACCCGGCAGGCCTATTAAGGTCCGGTGCCACTATGTTTAAGCAATCGAATAACTCTGGCGAGCTCCATTATGGAAGACCGGCTGAGGGTGCAACCGGCTCATTAGTTTCCGGCTCACTAGAGATGGCAAATGTTGACCTATCCCGCGAATTTACCAACATGATTACCACGGAGCGCGGCTTCCAGGCCAATTCGCGGGTTATCACCACTTCCGATCAGATGCTTCAGGAGCTGGTAAACCTCATCAGGTAGTAACCTTAAGAGACATCTATTACCGTTACAATATGGGGGCCTTAAGGCCCCCATATTCCTTGCGCCTAACTGCTTCGTATCTCTCTGTAGCCATTAGCTAACTGTTTGACCTATTACATAGCAGTAACATACAATAGTAATGTTGGGATCTCATATTAAAATTAAAGTTGGGCGACGATAGCTAATCGGCCACAATATTATCTAATTTTTAAAGGGTTAAATCAATGGAGCCGCTATCTTTAACAGTCCTACTACTAATTTCCCTCCCAGAAGCCATATTGGTGGTTACATTGGGTTTGGCCTTAGTTGGCATACGACCCACCCTGAAACAGATTCTTTTAATAGGGTTTATTGAAGCAATTCTTGGTGACCTTATTCGCACACTCCCTTTTCCATTCGGCGTACATACGATTCTGCAGCTCATCACCTCCTCCCTGGTGGCTTATTTCATAATGCGCATACAATATAGGATAAGCCTCTTGGCCATCCTGCTGGGAGTTACCGTCTATGGCATAGTCGAGGGAATATCAGCCTCTTTTTTATTCGCTATAACTGGTATTTCTTTTAATGATGTTTTTAATAACCACTTGCTTAGGCTAGCGTTTTTCATACCAGAAGCGGTTCTTCTAATTCTGATCATTCTAGCTCTACGGCACTTCGAGGGAAAACTCTTAAGGTATAGAGAGTTTATAGCCGGGTTGGGTTCTAGTCGTTCACTAAAAACAAACCGCACTTTCTTGTTGCTAAGCTTATTTTTAATACAAAACTTGTTGGCAATAATTCTATCTTTCTTTAGTTTTACTGCGGACGCCAATAACTACCTATTAATGGGAAATACGGTTTATTCCCACTGGCTGCGTATGCTATTGGTTGTTTTATTGATAGGAGCTATGCTAGCTGCACTTAAGCGAGTTATTTCCCTGATTAGCGATGAGATTCAGGCTAGGGCCGAAGTTGAATCGCTTCGGCGTGTCGAGGACCTGGTAAATGTCGTCAGAATACAGCGTCATGACTTTGGCAATCATCTGCAAGCAGCATATGGCTTACTTGAGGTTGGCGCATACGAAGAAGCAAAGGCTTATATTGCAGGTAGTGTTGCCGAGATTGAGGTTAATTTAGATTTAGTTCGTATAGATAACTTGGCTGTTGCTGCTTTGCTATACTCAAAAACCGCTCAAGCCCAAGCAAAGAATATCTGTTTAGAAATAAAGGTTGAGACCACCTTTGCAGACCTGCCGCTTGCTTCAAGGGATGTTAATGCAATTCTTGGTAATTTAATCGATAATGCTATCGAATCTGTCGCTGATCTGCCGGCAGATCAAAAACACGTTAAATTGGTGCTGGCCAGGAACGCTGATAGTTATGTCTTTGAGGTTGGAAATACAGCAAGCAACACGCACTTAGAATTGGCGAAAGATATTTTTGCACCTGGTTTCTCCACAAAAGGTAAGGATCGAGGGCTAGGTCTATACAGCGTTAAAAAGACTGTAGAAAAATATCGAGGCTTAGTTCAGGTAACTAACGCTGGTAACGAAACAGTTTTCAAGGTATCTCTGCCATGTAAGGCTAATTCAGACTATAATCCGAACGTTAAGGTAGATAACAAGCGATATGTCAATTTAATTTCTAGGTTTATCCCAAAGAGAGACTTCTCTAAATAAGAGTAGGAAAAAAGCGGTTATGATGGTCTCAGACAAAAACGGTTGGTTAAAAGTTTTAATAGCTGATGATGACCCTATAATTCGGTTAATACTAAAGAAAGCAGTGGGCGAGGTCCCTTATACGCAGATCGTGGGCGAAGCTGAAAATGGCGCACAACTAATTAATTTGGCAAAAGAGCTCACCCCAGACGTTATTTTTATCGATGTTGAGATGCCTAGGCTAAATGGTGTGGAGGCGTCGAAAAAAATCTTTAGCCTAAACCCGGACACTTTTCTTGTCTTTGCAACAGCTTATGACAAATATGCTTATGATGCTTTTCACGTCTATGCGTTCGATTATATCTTAAAGCCTTTTAAGGTTGATCGCATCAGGCAGACCATGGAAAGAATTAGGAAGCTAAAGCTTCAGAGAAGCGCGAGTCAACAGCTTGATAGGCTCTTGGAAAATCTCAATAACGAGAGACAAAAGATATCTATTAAATCAAATGACAGCTTAACCTATATAGATATTCACGACATTATCTTGGTGACTCGAAACAATCGAAAGACGATTATTGTCACTGGGGATGGAAACATAGAGACAAGTGAGACTCTGAAAGACCTATATGGTAGGTTGAAAAGTGACAAGCTCTTTCGTTGCCATAGAGCTTACATTATAAATAAAACCCTAGTCAAAGAGATCGTGCCGTATGGATATAAAACATACTTGGTAAGGCTTGCCGGCACCAAGGAAACCGCCCTAATGACCGTAGAGAAGGCAAGGGAGTTTAAATCCTAAAGCCAATTAGCCTCCAAATAGGTCAGATGTGCTAATCATACTAAACCGACCAACCCTTTTCAGACAAGATTTCCGCCTTTCTAAGCAAACCCTGTTTACTTTAACGGATGCATCATTAATACTTTAAGCCTGTGCTATTGGTAGGACTTGGCTATGTTTGCTTGATTTAGAGCCGTCCTTAAGGGGTGAAAGAATCGCTTGGAAGAATAAAACACAACTTCTCTCAATTCTAGCTGCCATGGTTTTCCCGGTAGCAATCTTAGGGGTACAGTCGGCAAGTTATTTTTTTTGGCATCAACCAGAGGTTCTAGAGTATTTAAGAGATTTAATTAGTAAAGCAAAGTTGAAGGAAGGAGGTGAGCAAGATGAAAACTGGGAAGTTGAGGTTGTTAGCGGTGGCGGCCATTGTTGGACTGATGGTCATGTTAGCAGCTGGTACTGCCAGCGCCAATACTGCTTATCGTTACATGTCTGACGGCAGCGGAGGTGAGGCGCTACAGACAACTGACTCCAGCTACGCTCTTTGGTGGATACAGCAAAAAGCCAAAGGGAATTACGCTGACAGTAGTGGCTATAGGTATTGGGTAGTGCTGCGCGACCAGCAGATTTATCACCATGACACCAGCACCAATCGGCCAGGACCTTATTGGAATGTCCCAGACCCGTATTACTATACTAAAAGCATCCAGTACACCTTGAACCTTATGGGTTACCCACTTCAAGATGATAATTATTTTGGTTCAGCAACCTCCAATGCAGTAAAGCAATTCCAGAGCAATAACGGCCTTACTGCTGATGGAGTTGTCGGCACCAACACTTACTATCGTCTAAGTTGGGATTCACACTAAAAAGGCCGGGACACTGCCCTTTTTAAAGGGCGGTGTCCCTCACCAAACTTAATTAACGGAGGATACATGTTTGCCATAAAATATGCTCTATCTAAAATATATTACCATCCTCTAGCCAGTATCGCCACGGTAGCTTTAGCGGCATTGACCAGCGCTACAATCCTGCTGGCCACCAGCGCTACTGGCTCACTGCACTTAGCTGAGAAAAAAACGCTGGCGCCGCTGGAGACTTTGGGCGCAGATATCGTTATGGTGCGGCAGATGCAGATGAATAATGAAGAGCCGGGCTATTTTGTAGATGACCTGCCCGATGGTACCCACAAAAACGGGCAGTCGGTTTATTTTAAGCAGCAAAGCGAAGATAAAGAATTTACCACCAATGTTTTTGCTTCCCTGGGGGTTCCGATTGCTGTTGCCGGTAAGTTTAACGCTGCCGATTTATCGCATATCGACAAGCTCAGCCAGGTAAAGGATAAGCGATCGCTGCTTTTAGCTTCCTACAGCTACATGTCGGAGAAGCAAAAGAAAATTGTTATCCCTGAAGAGGACATTCGTCCCAAAAAGTTTAAGCTAGACCCAAAGGAAGAGCTGGAGCTAGAACAAAAGGCCCAAGCAGATCCCATATATAGGCGGTTTGCGGATGAAAGTCAGCAGCTGATGAAAAAACCAGAAGGAGAATGGACTGAGGAAGACAAAAAGAAGGATCTCGAATTAACCAATAAAATGGCGCAACGCAAAGGGGAAGTATACCACCAGCTTCGCCCAGACATTTTTGATGCGCCGCCCAAAAGGATAAGAAAAGAAATCAAGCCGCCACCGCCTGAAGTAGTAAGTAGAGGATATGATGTCGCGGGCATGGAGCCAGGCGTTGGTTATCTTAAAGCTTCTGATATAAGCAAGGGCCGCTATTTTACTAAGCAGGATGCCAATGCTAAAGTTGCGATTTTGCGCTCCGATTTTGCCCGCAAGAATAACCTTGATGTAGGGGGCACTCTAAAGATGCTTGATACCGACTATAAAGTAATCGGCATAGGGTGGCCTAGCCTGGCTGCCAACGCGCCAGAGGTGTATGTGCCTCTTGCCGCTCTACAGGATCAATTAAACGCTAAAGGAATTGTTAATATGGTCTTTATTAAGGCGCGCTCAGGAGCTGATACCCAGTACTTAAAGAGAGAGCTGGCAAGAATTTTTCCCGATGCTGAGTTAAGCGATAATAATGAGCTTGCAAGAGTTGTAAAACCAGCTGTTAGGGGTAGTGCTGCGGTGCTGGCTAAATTTAGCCAGGTTCTTTCAGTTGCTCTGCTTCTTTCAGCTATCGGTATTATCATTCTTTTAGGTATCAGCTCTGTTAGCAAGAGGGCTAAAGAAATAGCCACTTTAAGGGCTATGGGCTGGCCGAGCCGTAAGGTGAGCTGGTATCTTGTTCTTGATATTGTACTTAAAGTAGCCTTTGGTATGGTAGTTGGAATTGCAACAGCCACCATCCTGGCAAGCTATCTCAATGGAAATGTAAGTTCTGTCCCAAGCTACAAGATGTACGGTTCTTCCAACTTCTTCGGATACCTAGCTGGTACTCCTTCAGCCGAGAAGCTGACTGCAGTCGAAACCACTCTTGAGCTAACACCTTCCTTGCTTGCATACGTAAGTGCGGTCGGTGCGGCAGTCTTAATCGCAGCTGTATCAGGTTTGGCAATTACAAGGTGGCTTCAGAGAATAAAACCGGCCATTGTATTAAGGAGGCCGTAAGATGTTTCAGGTTCATTATGCCCTAAAGGAAGTCTTGCGTCGCCCGGCTAGAAGTGCATTTGTTGCAAGCATTGTAGCAATAGCGTTGGCTGTTTTGCTGGTAAGCGGCTCTATTATTAACGCCATGCTTGATGCGCGAACCAGAGCTCTAGCGCCTCTAACCAGAGCAAAGATCGACTTGGTCATTACTTCTTCTGGATCGACAAATTACGTAAATACAAATGGCGATGTGCTTATTGATCTAGGGGGCAGAAACTTAAGTCCAGGTCAACCTTTCATGGAAGATACACTTGGACTAAACGCCCTCAAAGCTATGGATTCAAATTCTGTCCGGAAACTAGCAGGCAATTCAGATGTGGCCGAGCTGGCGCCAACACTGCTTCTAACCGTAAGTCGCATTGAAGGCAAGGCACCTGATAAAATTGTTATTCCTGAGAAAAGCGTTGATCCGTTAACAAAGCAAGAAAGGGCAGATATCGACAGTAAAGTTTCAAGCAATCAACAATATATTGAACTAGAAAAAGAGCTGTTTCAGTTGCGCGACCTAATTCTTCAAGACAAAGCAACGCCCGAGGAGAAAAAACGCTACCAGAGCATTGGCCAGCAGTTGACCGATATTGAGTTCTCCTATTATCCAGAGCGGTTTAAAAAGTTTGAAGCAGAAGAAGTAAAGCCGGCAGCCGTCAGAGCAAAGCAATCAGAATTTGAAGTTGCCGGAGTCGATATAAATAATTCAGGGTTTGGTTTGCTTAGAGCATCTGATGTTGCCACAGGTCATTATTTTTCAGCTAGCGATACGTCTGCTGTTATCCTGCGGGAAGACTTTGCTAAGTCTAAAGGTCTTACTGTTGGCAGCTCTTTTAAATTTAAGGGGTTAGACTACAGCATTGTTGGTCTGGCCAAACCAGCTGCCGGGCTAAGTTCAGCGCAGGTATATATGCCCCTTTCGCAACTACAGCAAGTTGCAAAAATAAAGGCGGTTAACATGGTAGTTTTGCGGGTGGAGGGGGCAAGGGAGGTTGATAAAGTTAAGAAACTTGCGCTTAGGCTGCTGCCTGGCTCTAATGTTCTGGAGACTGATCAGGCCTCCGCTCAGCTCACAGGAAGTATGGGGCGGGCAGAAGAGTTAGCTAAAAAATACACCAGCCTTATCATTCTAATTATCGCCTTAGCTGCAACTGTTATGGTAGGGATAACGGTAGTAGCTGCACTATCAGGGCGCAGGCGCGAGCTTGGTGCCTTAAGAGCCGTTGGTTGGTCTAGGTTTAGGTTAGCAGGCCAGATTGCACTCGAGTTAATGATACAGGCTTTAGTGGGGATAATTTTTGCTACCAGCTTAGCTGGTGCAGCATCGCTTATCCTGCGTAGTTTGCGAATCAAGGCAGATTTTGCTGTCTCTGCCTTTGATAAAAATCTAACAGGTTTGGGGTTAAATGGCAGCAAAGCGATCCTATACTTAATACCGCATTTAGATAGTTTAACTGTTGTTAGGGAAGCTATGGTTGTTATGGTATTAGCGTTCTTTCTGGGCTATATAGCAACTTTATTATACCTGCGGCAACCTTCAATAAATATGCTTACCCATGAAGGAGAATAGAGAGGTGGATACAAATGCTTGAAGCAATTAATTTAAGTAAGACATTTCTGAGAGGGTCAAGACAGGTTGAGGCAGTTAAAGAAGCTAACTTTAAAATTGAGGCGGGTGAGTTTTTCGTTATCGAGGGCATAAGCGGAAGCGGTAAAACCACTCTGCTTTACTTGCTTGGAGGTTTGGACCGGCCAACATCAGGAAGCGTAAGTGTCGATGGGGTTGATATAACCCATATGGGTGAGAATAAGCTCTCAGCGCTGAGGTTTAGTAAAATTGGATTTGTCTTTCAATCATTTAACCTTATCCAAACCCTGAACGCCAGGGAAAACATAGAAGCAGCAATGGTTCCAGCACGGGTAAAGGCGCCTGAGAGGCGAGAGCGCGCGATGCAACTATTGCGCGTAGTCGGAATGGAAGACCGCTGGCATCATCTTCCGGGAAGGCTTTCGGGTGGAGAACAACAGCGGGTAGCTATTGCCCGTGCTTTGGCTAACAACCCTAGCATAATATTAGCTGATGAACCAACAGGTGATCTCGATACTAAGACCGGTGTAAGTATAATTGAGACCCTTAAGGAATTAACCATGGGACAAGGCCAAACTGTCGTTATTGTAACTCATGCACCTTATGTTGCTGATTATGCCACTAAAAGGGCGGTTATGGCTGATGGGGTTTTAAGCTTTCAGGAGTCACTCGAAACTGTCAGGACTTAACGCCTTTACATAATAAATATCAAGAGTCATGCAGCTGGCATTATAACCGCGGCCAATAATAGCATTGGAGTTGTAAGTGTAGTACCAAATTCTGGGACGGGATAAGGAGGCGCCAGCCAGTTTCCTATGTATACTAGCCTAATAAAATCTAAGTAGGGCATACAGGAAAACAGCGTCCCTCTTCCCTAATAGAGCTTACATTATAAATAAAACCCTAGTCAAAGAGATCGTGCCGTATGGATATAAAACATACTTGGTAAGGCTTGCCGGCACCAAGGAAACCGCCCTAATGACCGTAGAGAAGGCAAGGGAGTTTAAATCCTAAAGCCAATTAGCCTCCAAATAGGTCAGATGTGCTAATCATACTAAACCGACCAACCCTTTTCAGACAAGATTTCCGCCTTTCTAAGCAAACCCTGTTTACTTTAACGGATGCATCATTAATACTTTAAGCCTGTGCTATTGGTAGGACTTGGCTATGTTTGCTTGATTTAGAGCCGTCCTTAAGGGGTGAAAGAATCGCTTGGAAGAATAAAACACAACTTCTCTCAATTCTAGCTGCCATGGTTTTCCCGGTAGCAATCTTAGGGGTACAGTCGGCAAGTTATTTTTTTTGGCATCAACCAGAGGTTCTAGAGCATCTGAGAGATAGTTAAAGAAAAGTGACAACAAAGGAGGATTTGCTATGCGATTTAACAAGTTATTTGTGCTTCTGCTTGTAAGCAGTATTCTGGTATTACAAGCAGGCACGGCATTGGCTATGAAAAATGTCCTCAATGTGCCACAGTTTAGCCAACAGCCATACGATTCAATATGCTGGGCCACAAGAGCCTCAATGATCATTGCCTATTTTAAGGGCGATTCTATTGACAGAGATGTTGATATCGCAAAGGCTAAATGGGGATCTAACTTTAATCAAGGAGGTACCATCTCAGATAGCGAGTATTATGTTAGGCAATATACTGGTAGGGCTGGATCGATTCAATATAACGCGCTCTCGTATGCTGCTGTCCAGTACCAGACTAATCATGGTGGCCCTATTGGGACGAGAATCGCATGGACTTCAGGCGGTGCACATGCTGAGGTCATGAAAGGCTACGATACAGGCACGGGTTGGGTTATGTATAATGACCCATGGGATGGCCTAGGCCATGGATGTACATATGGCTACTATGTAAGCAACAGCAGTTGGACCTGGACAGGGTCTCTCTTCTACTATTAGTGAAAGGAGATGATCTAAATGACATCCAGAATCAAGACTATCATATTTGCAGGTGCATTAGTGCTCGCTCTGCTATTGGCCGGATCCGCTATGGCATCGCCACGCCCAATAAGCGAGCTTATTGGGGAGCAGTCATTTAACTTTGCGGTTGAAAAAGACCAGGTCAAAAAGGTGATCGAAGGCGGCAAGGCAATTGAGTTCTTAGTTAGAAATAAAGACAGTCTTGCTAGAAAAGAGTTGGATTCTATTAATAGTCCTGCAGAACTCTCTTACGGAGAGCCCTTCAAGGTGTATATAGCTAACAAAAATGTCGCACAAGCATTGATTGATAACAAGCCAATAACGGATTTGATAAAGCAATGTGCATACTACTGGGAGGTTCCGATCGTGAACTCTCAGGGTGTACCAGTTGCGTCATCAAAAGTTGATTTTTTCCAGGGAAAATGGTCGCTTGTCGAGGTTGGAGGTTCATTATCACCAGCGGACTTGGCCACTGCATCAGATCCAGTAAGGCTTAGTGGTTTGTTTGGTGCAAAAGGCATAAAAGACGGGGAAAGCTATGTCCACCTCGCATTTCCATCTTTGCATTCTGATTTTCTGGTAATCCAATCAGGGGATAACGAATTTTTGACCCCTCTGATCTATGGGCCTAAAGCGGTCGATATCGAAGGGTTGAAAAGAGGCGAGGTCTACTCAAGACAGCAAACAGCGGCTGCTATTGGGCCTATTTTGAAAAGGCTTGCCGATAATCCTGATCTTGAATCAGGTAGGCCTGCGGGTATAGTGCTTTCAAATAAAGGGCCTCAAGAGGATTCAGAGAATCCTCTATCAGTGCTTTACTACTTACCGATTTTGCCTTTAGCAATAATTGCTTTTTATGTTTACCGTAAATTGGATCACCCGACTAAAGCCAAGAACGTACTATAGTTGCTCCTGAGTTTAATGTTTGCATTTATGGTAATTATGGTGAAAGGGCACTTATCAAGGTGCCCTTTGCTTGTCTTGAAAAATGTGACATCGCAAACGATAAGATCAAAATTAGGGATAATTCTAGGTAATTATAGTTGCTCAGCAACGTCCCCTTTTTACTAAGCCGATTAGCCTCCAAGTAGTTTGCATGCACTAATCCTAATGAAATCGATTAGCTCCACCTTTTCAGACAAGATTTCCGCCTTTCTAAGCAAACCCTATTTACTTTAACGAATGCATTATTAATACTTTAAGCCTGTGCTATTGGTAGGACTTGGCTATATCTAGTTGATCTAGGGGTTAGAAATGGTTAGCGTGAAAACTGTTGCCTCAAGTGTTTCATACTACGTAGCAAACGAGCTTAATATTGATAAGATAAGCGCTCAAACAATTCGCTATGGCCTCGAGATTATTATCGGCATTGTTCTTGAACTGTTGATAATAACGGTTATTTCTTACTACTTAGGGATAATGCCGTATGTTTTTATTGCTTTAGCAACTTTTAGCAGCCTTCGGCTGCTATCGGGAGGCGCTCATTTTAACACACTTGTTCGCTGTACCGTATTTAGCACTTTAATGGCTATTGGTTTAGGCTATTTTGCTATTACCTTTGGACATTATTCTAATAGGATAATCCTCATATCGATTATTATCCTTGCATCATCGATTGGTCTCTATGTTGCAAAAAAGTGGGCTCCAGTAGATACCCCATGCAAGCCTATCTCAAAAGCGGATAAGAGGCAGAGGTTTAGGCAAGCTTCAAAGGTCTACATCCTTGCCTGGGCTCTGGTTTTAATTGCCTTAAGCTTAATTATGCAACCCACACCGCTATTTACCAGTCTTGTCTTAGCAAGCATTGCTGGCTTTATTTTACAAGTAATTAGCTTATGTCCTGCATGCTACAACTTAGCTGCATACACTGATGGTTTGCTTGATAAACTGCTCTCTTAAGGGGGGTGAGAACATTGCTTGGAAGAATGAAAATAAAGCTTCTTTCAATTTTAGCTGCCACGGCTTTCTCAGTAGCAATCTTAGGGGTATAGCCGGCAAGTTATTTTTTTTGGCATCAACCAGAGGTTCCAGAGCATCTGAGAGATAGTTAAATAGTTTACCTAGGAGTGGTGGTTGCGCTGTAACTTTACCATTATATGGATCGATCAACTAGTTTAACTGCATTCATCTCGGGTGGCTTTAATAGGATTATGGTTGATTTGATAGAGAAGATTCTCAGTTTTCTTATCCATACTTAAGGAGGTGGTTAAATTGAGAGTTGGTAATTGCTCCAATAAATAGCTACCACCAACTAGGGACTGAGTTAAAAAGACTCAGGTGCAAGCTAGAAGGTGGTAGGACACAAGTTTAACACGTGAAAATATGTAAGAAAAGGAGAGTATCGTGAGAAAAAGGATAATTATACTTGCCATAGTTATAATGGCACTAATGATTCAGGTTATACCTGCTTTTGCTTCCCAGGAAAACATCGGGGGATCGCTAAATAGAGATGGATCTCTCGTCCAGTATTGGACGCTGCGCACCCACACGTACACCGGGGTAATCAGGCTGAATCTCACCGACAATACAATCAATTATACGCGCCTCGGCCTCCGTGACCCCAACACCGGCGTCCAGTTCACGAACACCGAGCAGTGGGATGCCTTAGGCTGGAAGGACTTTCATCTCAGCAGCAACGGTAGTTCAACGATTCCTCAAGGCACGCGGTTTTACTTTAATGGCCGAATGGGAGCATGTTATTTCTGGCAGGACAATACTTGGGCCGGGACTTTGACCTACTAGTTATCTTCTAGTACATCGAGGCAGGATTGGGGCTGCATAGAGCAACCGCCCTTGCAGTCCCAATCTGCTTAGGAATTGATGCGACACGAGCGGAGTTATCCTAACGGCATTTACTATGCCGTCACCATGTGGCAGTAAATACTAGAGCACAAAGGGTCTAAGCGTCGTTCGGATGAATTTCTTGCGCTGTAAGCAGGGAAAACTAATATAAAAACGAATAATAAGTATAACTGGAGGTTGATGAACGAGATGCTGCTTTTTTCACATCAGGTACGATTCGTGCTTGTTGGCCTTTTGCTCATAACATTGTTGGTCGGCGGCGGCTGCACGTCGGCAAATAATGCGAGTGGCCCTGGCCAGGCGCAAACCAAATTTCTTGACGCTGCCGGAATGCAAAAGGAGTACCAGGCAGCGGCGGCCAAACTTAAGCTGCCACCTAGCTTCTCATTCCCGGAGAAGGCCAATACAGGCGGAGCACAGAGCTTCGAGGAGGGTGTTGGCCTTAGCAACGCACAAAATTACTGGATGGCCGCCTGGGAGATCGAGTGGCTGGAGCAGCGCAATAAGGATGAGGCCCGGGCACGCAAGGCGCTTGACGTGCTCAAGAATGAGGTTCCGAAGAGCGAGCTTATGACCAAAGGGTGTGATGAAGCCACCCGGCGCTTCTACGCCGAATATCTTAAAAAGGCCGAGCTTGGAGACCCTAGCGGCTTCCAACGAGATGTCGAGTTGAACGCGAGTAGCCTGCTGCAAAGTAGACCGAAATGAGGCCTGATTAATAATGAGCTTGATTGAAAAGACACGTAAATCCAATAAAAATGAAATGCTACTCGAAACAGGCGTGCCGCCGAAGAAAGCTGGCCCGAGGCGATTCGTTCTTTTTACGATTGTCACTCTTCTCGTTGCGGGTGCGGTGACACTGGCTGCTATATTCTTGAGTTCGCCTGCCGGCTCCCGACGCAACGAGATCAACGGAAAGGCACCCGGTCGAGGAACCAGCATAGTGACTGCTGAGGTGCGCCCCATTAGCAGCGTGCTGGTGTTGGATGCTAATGTAGTAGCCAATCCAGTCTTTCGTATAGTGGCTCCTGCGGACGGCAAGGTTGTGAAATTAAGTGATGGTCGTATCGGTCTACAGACTGCAAACGACAGCACGGCGCAGCCGATTTCGCTGCCCCCCCACAGCAAGGTAGTGGGCCTCTTGGTTGCATCAGAAACTACAGTCAAGGCTGGGCTGCCGATCATCAATGCTAGCTATGCCGGATTTGCGCTGCAGGCGTCGGTGCCTCCAGACAAGATATACCGGCTTTACAACGGCATCATCTCGGCCCGAGGGGAGATTACAAACGGCCCGGGGCCTTTTGACGCCACAATCCTCGGCATTCCCTTTGCACCGGGAAGCGGCGGCTCTGCCGAATCCGTAGCGGCCGGCAACCAAGCTAATTCAACGGGAACCGACATCCAAAATGCGGCAGGTGGGCCTGACGGGATTGGGTCGGCACAAGTAGGCGATGGTACGCAAGGGGTGATTGTCGTCGCCGCAGCCCCCACCGATCTTAGGTTGCTCGAAGGGTTGCCTGGCCTCTTGGCCCTGAAGACGGCTGAGGCGACAGGTGTAGCACTGCCAGTAGAGGCCGCCGCCGGTATTAGCCAGCGGGGTCAGGTCTATGTCGATCAGAAGGGCAAACGCGTGCTGCGCGATGTCACTCTCGGGATTACAGACGGTAGTTACGTTCAGATCAAAAGTGGCCTACGTGCTGGCGAAAAGGTTCTTTTGCCCTCGCCAAGTATTGTCAATCTCAAGTAGGCAAGTACATGTTAGAACTCGTTGATGCTACAAAAACAATTAGTCTTCCGTTCGGTAGCCCTCTTCACGTACTGCGCGGTGTCTCCCTGCAGATTGCGGCCGGAGAGTCGCTGGCTGTACTGGGACGTTCTGGCTCAGGCAAGAGCACGTTGCTCGGATTACTCGGGCTCATCGATACTTTAAACAGCGGCTCGTACAAAGTTGATGGGCGTGAAACGGTGGGCTTAAGTGATAAAGAGTCGGCAAACCTGCGCGGCACAACGTTTGGCTTTGTCTACCAGCGTTTCTGTTTGATGAATCACCTTTCCGCATTTAGAAACGTTGAGGCTCCCCTTCTGCATCGTGGAGGGATTGCCTGGCGCCAAGCTGTCATCAATGCGCTTGATAAGGTCGGGCTCGCCGACCGCGCTTGGCACAAGCCCGATCAACTATCGGGTGGCGAGCAGCAACGGGTAGCGATAGCGCGGGCGCTTGTTCACAACCCAAAAGTGATCCTTGCCGATGAACCAACCGGCTCACTCGATGTTGCAACTGGCAGGGCTGTGCTGGATCTGATGGTGGAACTGGTTCGGGAAGCAGGGGTTACTCTGGTAGTTGTCACGCACGACCCACAAATAGCCGTGCGGATGGAGCGGGTCGTCGAGCTAGTAGATGGCGTTCTTATGGAGGGGCGGCCGTAATGCTAAGAATCATGTTCATCTCGTGGCAGGGCGTTCGCTCGCGGCTGGGCCGGAGTATACTTACCGCACTAAGCCTATTTGTCGGAGTTCTGGCGATCGTAGTGATCCAGGCCGGCGCAGGAGCCGCGCGAGATGCTGTTGTCTCCAACGCGGTTCTCACCAGCGGGCGTGCTATTACCATGAGCTTGAATACCGACGTCGACCGACAGTCTTTCGCGAAAGCTGATCGATTGCGAGTTCTACTTGATGGAGCGTTGGCTCCCTTTGAAGGGGCCACGGTACTGATTGTAGATAGCGGCAATACTGCTATAACGGATGGGGCTGCCGAGCTGACCCTCGTCAAGGGCAACCTGCGTGCTGTCAGGCCCTTTCCCCTGCACTCAGGTAGTTGGATCGGGCCGAGCGCTGGCATTATCCTGCCCCTAGCAATCAACGAAGCAGCAAGCTCCAAGCTGGGGTTATCTGTCAACTCGACAGCCACAATCAAACTGGGCCAGGTCAATGAGAAGGCAACCGCCCGAATTGTCGGAGTAGTGGATGATGGGTTCAAGGAGCCGAACGCTTATGCGCCGCTAGACCTCACCCAGCCCTGGGTGAGACAGTTGGCTTACCTCAAATCGGCACGCCTCCTGGTACACGTAGATAGCGCCGTTAACGTTAACGGGCTAAGTAGCCTGCTGCGCACAGAATACGCTCGCGTATTCGATACCGCGACCACACCGGATATCAATAGGCTTGATAATCAGGAATCGTTCGATAAGACGCTAACTGTCATCGCTCTCATCTTCTCGGTCGTCGCCGGACTTAGCCTGCTCGTAGGCTCCCTTGGCATCCTCAACATAGGCTTGGCCACACTTCGCGAGCGATCAGATGAACTTTCCCTGCGCCGGTCATTTGGCGCAACCAAGCTCCAGGTAGCCGCGATCATGGTGCTGGAAGGCCAGATTGTTGCTCTTGCCGCCGCTGGGATAGCGCTATGTGTTGGCCTTGTCAGCTTCCCATTGGTTGCGTCACTCTTATCTCAGGGCATTGATATCACTCACCAAAGCTTCCCGATCCCCGCAGCTGTAGTTGGGATTGCCGCCAGTTGCACGGCTGCTTTTGCAGGCAGCGTGACTCCGGCGATTCGTGCGGCTCGCGTGCCCATCGCATCGATTATGCGGCTCTAGGACCTTGACAGTAAATGGGAACGATTTCCACTAAGGTCAGGGGCGTATTCTGCCGATAAAAATAACCGTAGGCTTGAAAAGGCCTATTTTTATCGGTATTTAAGGCAAGAATTAAACAAGAGATCAGCATTTTTAGGAGTAGATCGTGGTAAAGCTGACGCGCCTGGACGGAAGTGAACTTACCATAAATGCAAACTTAATAGAGGTCGTTGAGGCAAACCCAGATACAGTGATCACTCTTATAAACAACAAGAAATTTATGGTCAAAGAAACACCAGACGAAGTTATAGAGAAAGTAGTGAAGCATTACCAAAAAGCCGGCGGTCCCAGGCTTATAGTCTATACGGACCACGCTTGCTCCGTAGACGAGCATTTGGCACCATAGATTCTTCGCAGTATCCTTCGCAACACAATTCCTAGCAACTAGCTGCAGCAGCTAGTTTTACCAAAGCCAAGGGATAAAAACCTTTGACAGACTATATTTGCATATTTTAAAGGTGGTTTTTGATGGCTGAAGAAAAAGCTGTAGCACAAAGAAAAGAGGCTTCTCAGGCTTCTCAGGAACAAGAGGAAGTCCAAAAAGCTAAGAAAGAAAAAGGCCCAGGCCTACTCTCAAAGATAGGTTTTCTTAGGATACCAATTCTTTTTATTGTAGTTGCCGTCCTTGCAGCTGGGACGGCCCTAGTTGTAACCAAAGTTGCCCAGGGCAGTGCTGTAACTAAAAAAGGGGATGCAAAAGCGCAGAAGAAAGACCAGCTTGGGAAATTTATAACCCTTGATCCGTTTACGGTAAATCTCGCCGGTGGGCAGAACTATCTGCAGACCGCAATTGCTTTTGAGATCGATAGCAAGAACACCGAGCTGGAGAATGAGTTAAACGACAGGAAGCCGCAGATTAGCGACGCCATTATAACTATCCTTTCCTCAAAATCGATGGGCGATATCTCTAGCAACCAGGGGAGGGAAAAGCTTAAAGCTGAGATTAAAAAGGCGGTAGACTCTCTACTTAGCTATGGTAAAATTGAACGTGTCTACTTTACTACGTTCATTATGCAGTAATATTCTTACCATGGATACAGTAGGAGTTGGTTATGGCTGGAACGCTTACACAAGAGGAAATTAACGCGCTCTTGTCTACAACATCAACGGAGCAGTTAGAGAGCGTTAGGAACAAACCTACCGCTGCGGCGACTAATGCAAAACATGTCCGGATCTATAATTTCCGTCACCCCGACAAATTTTCTAAAAGTCACTTAAGTACTATGGAGCTTATCTATGAAGGCTTCTCACGTCACTTAAAGACCGTCCTTTTTGTCTATATCCGCCAAAGCATTAATTTTAGCCTTGCATCGGTTGAGCAGCAGTCATTTGAGGAGTATGTAGAGTCGCTTTCAACGCCAAGCTCGCTAATTACTTTTAAAATGAAAGGACTCCACGGCAGTGCAGTGCTGGAGATAGGCCCAGAGCTTACGTTTCTTATACTGGATAGGCTGCTCGGTGGGACGGGAAACCAGCCAACTAAAGTCAGGGATTTAACCGAGATTGAGCAGGTTATTATACGAAAAGTTGCTGAAAGGATTCTTATGGCATTTAGGATGGCTTGGTCTGAAATCCATGATATTGAACCTTCTATCGAGGCACTCGAGACAAACCCTCAGCTCTTACAAGTTGTCCCCCCAAATGAGATCGTAGCAATCGCAACTCTTGAAGTAAGGATAGGCGAGGCGACCGGAGCTATGAGTGTTTGTCTCCCTTACCTTACGCTTGAGACAATAATGCCTAAACTTACTAGGCAGGTTTGGTTCTCCGCCAAGTTTGAGCACCAAAATGGTGATGAGGTGGAAAACCACAAAATAAAAGAAAATATTAACCAGGTACGGCTTCCCGTTTCAGTTGAACTTGGGAGGGCTAAAATAAGTGTTAAAGACTTGCTTCAATTAAAACCGGGCGATTCAATTCAGCTGGATACGCCCGCTAATCACGACGTTAGGGTTTTAGTTAACGGCAAAGTTAAATTCTATGCGCAACCAGGAGTTATCGGAAAGAGATTAGCAGTAAAGGCCACTAAAGTAGCTACTTAAGGAGTCGCCCTATGAAAGATGAAAAACCAGATGCAGCAGAGTTCTCAGAAATAGAAAAAAGTGCTGTCGGTGAAATATGCGACCTAATTATCTCATCCCTAGCAAAAGCTTTTGGCGAAAGACTCGGCGCAGATGTTGGGGTGAATCCGTCTATAGTCGAGCCATTAGAATTGGAAGGGGTAACCAGCAAGATAACCGCACCTGTTTTGCTTATCCAGCTAAGTTTAAGGCTGGCAATCGAGGGCAACCTCTTTATGTTTGTCAGCGGAGACGGCCTTCCGAGGATTTTTGATGCCGCAATCCCCGAGGACGCCAAAGAAGTGGGAGCTGACGATGAGGTAATACTTAATGGACTAAAGGAGATTACAAACGGCGCGGTATCCGAGGCGTTTACGAACTTCGCCCAGAGCATGGGCCGTGAGATAAGCTGTCTGGTGACCGATATTGTTGTGCTGCAGGATGAATCCGGTTTTAAAAGCATCGATTCTCTCTATCCTGACGGCAACCTCTTATATGCAGCGGCAGCTTTAAGTCTGCCGGGCGGAGAAGTAAATGCCGGCTTCTTGCTCCCCATAAGTCTAAGTAGCCAGATGATTGAGCTGTTGCTAAGCGAACAGCCTCCGGTGGAAGAGGGAGCCCCGGATGCTGGAGCTGGTTCGGACGATTCCGAGGAACAGCCGGCCGTGTCCGAACTTGTCCAAGAAGAATATGGGCTAGGTGAACCGGTGGGTGAAGCGGAGGCCGGTAGGGTAGGTGAACCGCCTCAGCTGCAAGAAATCGAACATGATGTGCAACCAGCTAAATTCGGCGCGATAGGTGTTGGAGATGGCGAGCCGGGCACGAGCAATATATCACTTCTTTTAGATGTAATGCTTGATGCCTCGATTGAGCTGGGCAAGACCCAGATGGCAATTGAAGAGATTTTAAAACTGGCTAAGGGTTCGGTTATTGAGCTTGATAAGCTTGCCTCTGAGCCAGTTGATTTTTTAGTGAACGGCAAAGTAATAGCACGCGGTGAAGTTGTGGTAATCGACGATAACTTCGGCATAAGGATAACCGAAATCCTTAGCCAGAGGGCCCGGCTGGAGAGCCTCTAGGGAATTTTGCAAATCCGGTATAGTTTTTTTTGGTTCGTGCCGATACCTTTAGATGAGGAAGGGCTCAGACTCTCATCTCTAAAAGCTCTCCTTTTAGGGTTTCCGGTTTGTCCTGCTGCCGAGCTCTTCCTCCCCCTATCTAATCTGCAATATTTTCTGATCATCCTTCCACCTATTAATTTATCCTACAAGCCCATATTTTTAATAAAAAACAAGCATTCGTTTCGGTAAATAAATTGCGTGGTGTATGTTGCCAAAATTCTGTAAAATATGATTAGTAAGTAACTTTTCGTATGAAGCAGGGGAAATGGTTACCAAGTCGCGCGCTAAATCAGCAATAATCAATGGGCTAATTATAGCATTAGCTCTGGTTTTCTGCCTATCGGCTATATTTATTGTACTGGCCCTCGAATTTGACAAAAAGACCGACCATCATGATCAGGCTAAAGACAAAGGGCTTTTAGGGGTGCTGGTGTCATCGGGGGAGAAGCAGGGGCAAACAAGCAAAAACACCAGTCCGCTATCCGGTTTTCCGGATAGTATTCCGGGATATAACCAGGTTGCCGAAAGCGTTGGGCCTCAATTGAGCTCGCGCACTTATATGCCGGTAGATTTAGCAAGCGTGGTTGATTCTATGACTGCCTCAATCCAGCAATACAGGGCAGATACTGAGGCAGCAGAGGCAGTTTATCAGCTGAGGTACAGTTATATCTATGATCACCAGCTAATATGGATGAGGATGCAGGGGACAGAGACCTTTTACGGAGACGATCGCGTTAGTTACGCTGTGATTGCCTGGTCGCAGGGAAATCAAATGGTCAAGATATTGGCCAAAGTAAAGGCGGGCAATTCTACCGGAGCTTTGCTTGGACCGCTTATGGATGCGGCCAAAGAGTTCTAATCCTTGCCGATTTAGGTTAGGGTGTTCTTTTGCGATAATTTTATCTACTATTCCAATGTAAAAACTAGATATTAGCGTTGACCCATATAGAGTAATTGTTTAAAATAGTAAGTAACAATTATTTCAATCTTAAGGGATTTACGGTAACTAAGCTGGTAATATATAGTGGATCAGTGGAATGTAATGAGTCATAAAATTAAGAATTTTATGACTCATTATCCTTATTGCCATCGTAATAATTCTTCTTTCAGTCGTTGGGGTTATCCTTGAGCAGGGCACTAAAGTCCGGCTGTAAATAAGGACAGCCTTGATTTCAGCACAAAAGCTTCTTTAAAAAAGACAATTTTTGCTAAAAGTTGGTGGGAAAAACCGCTTGCAGATATGGCAATTACTACCAATTAATGTTATATTGGTATTGCAAGCTTGATAGTTGCTGGCTTATTTAGTTTACCAGAGGTCATGGTTCATAAGCTGGAGGTGCGAAATGGACGTTTATGACCTAAGCGGTAAAAGAAAAAATGCCTGCTCAAACCTGAGAAGATGTCCGGCTAGTTATTACCATAACTGCAGTGCCTATAAAAAAGGGCTGAATTGCTGGGATGTGGAGGATGTTCCGTGCTGCAGGAGAAATGATAAAAGCCGTTGCTCGTCTTGTACACTTTTTCGTGCGTACCTTTTTGGATCAACTACACAAACATACCCACGTACAACCAGTAATTAGCATAAGCTAATCTTGAAGGATTTTTTGGAGAGTCTGAGCCAATAGGAACTAAATATAGAATGCTGGGTCACTGGCTAGATTCCAACTATAGCTGGAATCTAGCCTTTAGTCCTTTTTCAACCTCGCTTGGCACCTGTAATTTTCATCAATCTTCTTCTGATTCCTGGCTTCTGATTCCTGATTTCTGTATCCTGATATTATCAACCGGTGTTTTTTTGGAGGCAGAGCTGGAGCTCATCACTATTTTCTCAACCGCACTAGTAATCGCACTTTCGGGGGCTATGATGCCCGGACCTTTGTTTACCGTTGCAATAAGCGAGGCCACGAAGAAAGGTCAGAGAGCTGCTATGATGCTTGTCGTGGGGCACTCAGCATTAGAGTTTATTCTTGTAGTTGGTTTTACCTTCGGCCTTTATACCGTTCTTAAAAATCCCATAATTACAAGATTTATAGGTGTGGTTGGGGGAGGGTTTTTGCTCTGGATGGGCTATGGTATTATCGCCGATACGTACCGAGGGCGGGTGTCCTTAAATCTTAACCCAACCGACAGGCAACTTAAGATTGACCCGGTTTTTGAGGGTGTTACGACAAGCATGTCTAATCCCTATTGGACTATCTGGTGGGCCACCATCGGTGCAAAGTATCTTTTAGATTCGCTAAAACATGGAATACCGGGGTTGACCTCCTTCTACTTTGGACACATCCTTGGAGACTTTCTCTGGTATGGGACGATTGCCTATATCGTCGTGACGGGGAAGAGGTTTGTTACCGATCGCATCTATCGGGACGTGCTTTTTGTTTGCGGCTTATTTTTAGTGTTTTTAGCTGTTGCCTTTATCTTCAATATTCGCTTGTTTTAGCAACCGATATTGCACTCAACAGCAGTTACTTTGACTTATAAACTGGCAGAGCGTATTATAAGAAGTCAAGTTGTGATTGAGCATATAATCACAAGATATCCGTTTTTGATATCGTATGTTTTCTTAGGGGAAGTTAGGAGGCACTGTGTCAAGACGTCTATTTGCTTTTTCAGCCATCGTTTCTTTGTTTATCCTTGCTTTATCCGGTTGTTCAAAGCCGGTGCCCCCACAAGGTGGTTTTGAAAAGCCGATAAGTATCGGCCTAATTCTGCCTATGAAGGGCAATTATGCGACTTATGGGACACTTTGTAAAAACTCGATTGACTTAGCTGTTGACGCAGTAAATAATAATGGTGGTATTTCCGGACGCAAGCTTGAGATACTAGCGGGGGATGATGCGTCCAACGGCAACATTGCAAAGAGTATTGCCGAGCAGTATGTTATAGTACAAAAGGTTTCCGCTATTGTAGGTCCATATACTAGTCAATCGGCGATGGAGGCAGCACCTTCCGTGGATAAAGGCGGTGTGCCGATGGTGGCCATTCGCGCGTCAGACCCGTCTATTACGCAAGTAGGCAAGTATATTTTTAGGGCTTGTTACGTAAGCACGTACCAGGGTACCATCTTGGGCTGCTTCGCCGGTCATGACCTTGGGCTTAAAAGGGCCGCAGTAATTTATAATAGCAGCGATCCAAATTCTAAAACACTGATCGATAACTTTAAAAAAGAGTTTGCGAAGTTCGGAGGAGTTTTGGTTAGTGAAAAGTCCTATGATATGAATACGACCGACTATACCACCCAGGTAAGTGAGGTGGCAAAGGCAAGCCCGGATGTTATCCTGCTGCCGGATTTTGAAGATAAAGCCGGCCTGATTATGAAGAAGGCTTCCGAGATGGGGGTTAAGGCTACATTCCTGGGTACTGACCTTTGGGATCCCGCGAACCTAGTTAAGGTCGCTGGCGACGCCGCTGTGGGAAGCTACTTTACGGCTCATTTCTCGCCCGATGACCCCGACAAGAAAGTACAGGAGTTTGTTTCTCTCTACAAAGATGAATACGGGACGAAGCCGGGAGAATCGGCAGCGCTTAGCTATGATGCGATATCGCTGGTTATTGAGGCCATCAAGCAAGCCAACTCCGATAACCCCGCGAAGATAAGAGAGGCGCTAGCCGACCTGAAAAATTTCAGGGGTGTCACCGGCATGTTTAGTTTTGATAAGGATAGGAATCCTAAAAAGGGCGGAATAATCATGAAAGTTGAACCGAACGCCCAGGTGTTTGTAAAACATATTAAGCCATAGGTGATTTTTTTGGTCGAAGTCTGGTTTTTCGACCGTGTTTTAGCCACAATTCAAAAGTACCAGATGCTTGAGAAAGGCGATAAGATCCTGGTTGCAGTTTCCGGAGGACCCGACTCGGTCGCATTACTTCATTTTTTAAAGCAAATCGAACTGCTTTATAATCTAGAACTGCATGTTTTTCACCTTAATCACGAAATACGGGGGAAAGAAGCCGCCAAGGATGCGCAGTTTGTGGCGGGTTTTGCATCTAAGGTGGGCGTGTCGGCCACGCTCATGAGTTTTAATGTGCCTTTGCTGGCCGAGCGTGAGAAACTCTCCTTGGAGGAAGCAGCCCGCGAAGCCAGGTATAACTTAATGGACGAAGTTGCGGCAAAGTTTGTTGCCGACAAAATCGCCCTGGGCCACCACGCAAACGACCAAGTTGAGACGTTTTTAATGCGCCTTATAAGGGGCGCCGGTCTTGAGGGGTTAGGTTCTATTGCTCCGGTTAGGGATAGCTATATTAGGCCGTTTATAGAAATCACCAAGGAAGACATCCTTCGCTATATCGAAGATAATGGGCTTGAATATAGAATAGATGCCTCAAATGAGGATTTATCTATATTAAGAAATAAGATTAGACATGAGCTGATACCCCTTTTGGCTGAATACAACCCCCAGTTTGAGGGGTCGGTTCTCAAAACAATAGAGATTGTACGCGAGGACCAGTCGCACCTGGACGATATAACCACGGGGATTTTTGACTCGCTTGCCGACGCTGGCGATGGGTTTGTCCGTATCCCAATACAGGGATTAATTGCCCAATCGACATCCCTTAGGCGACGGCTTGCGCGCAAGTGCATAAAATGGGTAAAATCCGATTTACATGGTATTGAGTTTAAGCATGTTGAAGCTATTCTGAACAGTCTTGAGACCGTACCGATACAGTTTGAGCTCGAGCTACCAGGAAAAATCATCGTATTTACAGAATATGAGCAGCTGGTTTTTGCGAAAAAGGAGCTTTTCGAGCCCGCTCTACTTGAGGAAACCAGGCTTAAGATTCCTGGGATTACCGTGGCCGCACCCTTGGGAATAGTGATTGAAGCTGATTATGTAAGCCCGCGTGAGCTTGAATTTGAAAGAAATGGCCGTGTCGCCCACCTGGATGCAGATAAAATTCCCGGCGAGCTTACAGTTCGTTCCCGAAAACCGGGTGATAGTTTTAAACCGTTTGGTATGACCGGGGAGAAAAAGCTTCAGGACTTTTTCGTCGACGAAAAAGTCCCTAGACGGGAACGCAACTCTGTTCCAATTGTTGGAGTGGGCAACAAAATCGTCTGGGTGGCTGGTTTTCGTATAGATGAGCGCTACCGGGTTACCGAGGATACGAAACGGGTGCTAATTTTAAGGATTAGGGACTAGCAATTTGGCCGTCCTGGTTACATCGCGGTGTGATTGGTGGTATAAAACAAGACGATTAAAGTTTGTAGGAGGCATGATGAAGGCGAACATAGCTGAGAAGGTTCTGGCCGATGATATCGAGAAAGTTCTCTTAAGTTCTGAAGACATAAAGCGGCGGGTGGCTGAGCTTGGCCGACAGATTAGCGAGGACTACAAAGATAAGGACGTTGTGCTTGTCGGTATCTTAAGGGGGGCGTTTGTTTTTCTTGCTGATCTTATACGGGAGATAAGCATACCTGTTGAGACCGATTTCATTGCTATATCCAGCTATGGCTCTTCATCGACAACATCTGGTGTTGTTAGGATCCTAAAAGACTTGGATGAGGATATTGAGGGAAGGGATGTCTTAATTATAGAAGACATTTTAGATACGGGACTTACTTTAAAGTACTTGGTAAAGAATTTAAGCTCAAGGCGGCCCGCAAGCCTTGAAATTTGCTCGTTTATTGTAAAAGAATGCAAGCAGAGTGTGGCGATAAGCTTAAAGTATTTAGGTTACACGGTCCCGAACCGGTTTGTGGTTGGCTATGGGCTGGATTATGCGCAAAGATATAGAAATCTACCGTTTGTCGGGACGCTAAAGCCCTATGTATATGAGAGGGACGAGATATAAAGCCAGAAGCTTGTTTTGAAAGAGACGGCTGGATGGTTCGAATTAACATAAATTGTAGATGAACGTCGATTGTGATAGCATCTTTTTAGAAAAAGATGAGGGGGAACTTAGTTGAAAAGGCTGTTTAGAAGTGCCGGATTTTGGTTTTTGATTATCCTAATTGGAGTCATTTTGGCGACGCAAATGTTTAAATCCCCATCCAAGCCGGACCAGCTTCAATATACTGATTTTGTAAAACAAGTTGACCAGGGTCATGTTGCAACCGTCACGATCTTTGGTAAGGACCACAGAATCGATGGCCAATATAAGCCTGATTTTGCCAAGGGCGAGAAATTTACTCTTTATTATCCGTCGGAAGACACAACGCTTATTCCCAAACTTGAAAATCACAACGTGGGCGTAACTGTTGATCCGCAAAACGATACAGTTTGGTTGACCGTAGCTTTAAACTTCCTGCCGTTTGTTTTAATTCTGGCCATTTGGATGTTTATGCTGCAGCAGATGCAGGGTGGTGGCAACAAAGTCATGTCATTTGGCAAGAGCCGGGCAAAGCGCCTAACCAAAGACCAGCCCAGGGTTACATTTAAAGACGTGGCCGGTGTCGATGAGGCGGTTGAGGAACTCCAGGAGATAAAAGAGTTCTTGGCAAACCCAGCTAAGTTCCAGGCGCTTGGCGCAAAAATCCCGAAGGGCGTTTTACTCTACGGTCCTCCTGGGTCTGGTAAAACGCTTCTTGCCAGAGCGGTTGCCGGTGAAGCTGGCGTGCCATTCTTCTCGATAAGCGGCTCGGACTTCGTTGAGATGTTTGTCGGCGTCGGCGCATCCAGGGTGCGTGATCTTTTTGAGCAGGCCAAGGCAAGCGCGCCGTCTATTGTCTTCATGGACGAGATCGACGCCGTGGGACGCCATAGGGGCGCAGGTCTTGGTGGCGGTCATGACGAGCGTGAGCAAACGCTAAACCAGCTTCTCGTGGAGATGGACGGTTTTGATATCAAAGACAACGTCATATTAATTGCGGCGACCAACCGGCCGGATATTCTTGATCCCGCACTCCTGCGTCCGGGAAGGTTCGACCGGCAGATAGTTGTCGACCGGCCAGATCTTAACGGAAGGCTTGGAATCCTTAAAGTGCACACCCGAGGAAAGCCTCTGGCCAAGGATGTTAATGTTGATGTATTGGCTAGAAGGACGCCGGGATTTACCGGCGCGGACCTTGCCAATCTCGTAAACGAAGCGGCGCTACTTGCTGCCCGACACGGCAAGCGAGAGATCGACATGTTTGAGCTTGAGGAATCTATCGATCGCGTGGTTGCCGGCCCAGAGCGTAAGGGCCGCCTCATAAGCGATAAAGAAAAAGAGATCATCGCATATCACGAGGGTGGGCACGCGCTCGTTGCGCATACACTTGAAAACACCGACCCGGTTCACAAAATATCAATTATCCCAAGGGGAAGGGCTCTTGGCTATACCTTACAGCTTCCAACCGAAGACAGGTTCTTGGTGTCCAAAACCGAGCTTACTGACAACCTTACGGTGTTTCTTGGCGGGCGTGTGGCTGAGGAAATGGTCTTCGGCGATATCACGACGGGGGCGCACAACGACCTGGAACGGGCGACAAAGGTTGCCCGCCAAATGGTCTGTGAGTACGGTATGAGCGACAAGCTTGGTCCGTTAACTCTTGGGCAGAAGCAGGACCAGGTGTTCTTAGGCCGCGACTTTGCCTCGCATCCGGATTACAGCCAAGAGATTGCCTATGAGATCGACAAAGAGATAAGGCGTATCGTTGATGATGCATTTAAGAGGGCCAAGCAGATCCTCACCGAGAAAAGGGCTATTCTTGATAGTATCGCGAAAGCGCTTATCGACAGGGAAACTCTTGAGAAAGAGGAGCTGCAGCAAATTCTTGAGGGCAAGGGCTTACCAGATGGCAAGGTAGGTCAAACCTCTTTTGATGGTAGGGTTAGCGGAGCCACAACCGAGACTAAACCAGCAAAAGGCAAGATAGATGTGCCTGGCAAACTTAGGCCAGCAGAAAGCTAAAGCTAAAAAGCGGTAAATTAGTATAAAAAGGCCACCTTTAAGGTGGCCTTTCTTGACTTCGCTTATTCGCAAAACACCTAAAATATGGCATAATCAGATATCAGATATCAGATATCTGATAAGGTATAAACAATCGTTCAGGAGCCTTGCCTCTACAGTACGTGCTTCTGAAATCTGATTTCTGGTTTCTAGATCGGGAGGAGCTTATTATTGGACAGGGAGAAAATTGAGCAGGGCGTCCGCTTAATACTTGAGGGAATCGGCGAGGATTTGGAGCGCGAGGGCTTAAGGGACACACCCCGGCGTGTCGCCGCAATGTACGAAGAGATCTTAAGCGGCATGAACGGGGACCCAATAAAAGTTCTCGGCGTCACGTTTGGGGAAGACCATGACGAGATGATTATGGTAAAAGATATACCGGTCTATTCGGTTTGCGAGCACCACTTAATGCCTTTTATCGGCAAGGCACATGTGGCCTATATACCAAGCGGGGACGGCAGGGTCACCGGCATAAGCAAGCTTGCCCGGATTGTCGATGTGTTTGCAAAGAGGTTGCAGGTACAGGAGAGGATGACGACACAAATCGCCGACGCGTTGGTTGGGGCGTTAAACCCGCAAGGTGTCATGGTTGTCGTGGAGGCCGAGCACCTTTGTATGACCATGCGGGGCGTGAAAAAGCCGGGCTCGTTAACCGTAACTTCTGCTGTTAGGGGTCTGTTCAGAAAGCGCAATGCCGCCCGTGCGGAGGCGCTCTCTCTTATAAGAGGAAGCCAATAGCCAAGTAGCCAATAGGCAATAGCCAAATAGCCAATGAAAATACTAAATCTTATTGGCTATTTGGCTTATAGCGAGGGGATATTTTGTATCCAAGAGTTATTCATATTGATAACATAGAAACGGCACAGGAAGAACTTAAATCCTTGAGGGTGGCGGCGCAGGGCGTTAAGATTATGTCCCCAAAGGCAATCCATCGCGTTATCAAAATATCCGGAATAGATGCCCGGGCGGCAAATATAATTAAACAAGAAATGCTCTCAAGAGGCGGGGAGGCTGCTGTGCCCTGGGATCTTTACGAGATGAATAAAAAAGAAGTAAACATGATCCTGATGGGTACGCTTCGCCAATTCGATGAACTCTGCCGTAAGCTCGATATGCAGCCCTTCGAACTTCCCAAGCTTGCTCAAAAGGTAAGAAAAACGATTGAAAACTACAACAAGAAATTTCCGATTCTGAACCTGGGTCGTTATACATTAGACTTGTCGTTAAAAACCCATGTTATGGGAATCTTAAACGTTACCCCTGATTCGTTTTCCGATGGGGGCAGGTTCTTTGATCCTGCGGTTGCACTTGAGCACGCCCGGCAGATGGTAGCCGACGGCGCAGACATTATCGACATTGGCGGTGAGTCAACCAGGCCGGGAGCTGAGCCGGTTTCCTTAGAGGAAGAGCTTCGCCGCACCATTCCGGTTATCGAGAAACTTAGCGGCGAGCTTGATGTCCCTATATCGATAGACACGTACAAGCCGGAGGTGGCAAAAGAGGCCCTTGGCGCCGGAGCGGTGATGATAAACGACATAAGCGGCCTGCGCGATAAAAAAATGGTAGGGCTTGCCGCAGAAGGGGACGTGCCGGTTATTATCATGCATATGAAAGGTACGCCCCGGAATATGCAGAAAAATCCGACTTACGAGGATGTTGTGGCCGAGGTCTGTAACTGGTTAGGCGTTCAGGTGGAGGGGGCCATCCAGGGCGGCCTGTCAGCAAGTAAGATTTTAATCGACCCCGGGATTGGTTTCGGCAAAGCCTTTGAGCATAACCTCGAGATACTCAGGCGTCTTGCCGAACTCAAAAGTCTTGGCTATCCGATAGTGCTTGGCACATCACGAAAAGCATTTATCGGAGCGATTCTCGATCTCCCATTAAATGAAAGGGTGGAAGGCACAATAGCAACGGTAGTCTACAGTATTACCCAAGGAGCAAATATCGTGCGCGTCCACGACGTAAAAGAAGTTGTAAGAGCTTGCCGAATTGCTGACGCAATTAATAATAAGAAGCCTTAGGTGATAACCATGGTAGTAGCTTATTTAAGTCTGGGATCAAATATGGGGGATCGCTTAGCACACTTAAGGGGAGCCATCGACATGGTTGGAGAATCCCACGGTGTAAGAATTAAGAGATTCTCGTCTGTCTATGAGACTGAACCGGTGGGGGTCGTAGAGCAGGCGGATTTTTACAACATGGTAATTGAGATTGAAACGGAACTCTTGCCGAGAGAGCTTCTTGGTCTAGCCCACGAGATTGAGGCAAGCCTTAAGAGGAAGCGGGAAGTGCGCTGGGGCCCCAGAACTATAGATATTGATATACTGCTATACGACGAGCTAGCCATCGATGAAGAGGGCCTTAAAATTCCCCACTCGGAGATGCTAAATCGGGCGTTTATTTTAATCCCGTTGGCTGAGATCGAGCCAGATGTCTTGTTGCCGGGGAATGGCTCTGTGGGTCGCTATCTTGATAAAGTTGCAGGGCAGAGAGTTAAGAAAATTGGCAGTTTGAACTTAGGGGCAGTATAATATTGTGAGCTATATCTGTGAGCTAATTTGGAGGTTTTAAAAAACTTGAATAGTTGCGACATCAATATGGTAAACGAGATACTTAAATTAAAGAAAGAAAAAAACGCGGTTATACTTGCCCATAACTACCAGATAGGCGAGGTTCAGGATATAGCTGACTTTGTGGGCGATTCGCTGCGCTTAAGCCAGCAGGCGGCAAACACGGATGCCGAGGTTATTGTTTTTTGCGGTGTGCATTTTATGGCCGAGACGGCGGCGATTCTCTCGCCGCAGAAAACCGTCCTTTTGCCAGATAGCCACGCTGGATGCCCGATGGCCGACATGGTTATCGCAGATAAGCTGCGCGAGTTTAAAGCACAGCATCCGGGAGTGCCGGTTGTTACCTATGTGAACTCAAGCGCTGACGTGAAGGCTGAAAGTGACTACTGCTGCACTTCGGCCAATGCTGTAAAGGTAGTTGAAGCGGTTGATGCCGACGAAATTATATTTACGCCCGACCAGCACCTTGGCCAATACGTTTCTACCAAGACTTCAAAGAAGATACACCTCTGGAACGGTTTTTGCCCGACGCACCGCAGGATAACCGCCCCCGAGATATTAAAACAGAAAGAAGCGCATCCAAATGCCTTAGTTGTTGTTCATCCTGAGTGTCTCTCAGAGACTATTGCCTTGGCCGATGCTGTGGCAAGCACCGAGGGAATTTTGCGCTACTGCACTGAGATCGCTGCCGAGGAGTTTATCATCGGTACCGAAGTTGGCATTCTGCACCGGCTGCAGAAAGAAAACCCAAGCAAGAGGTTCTACCCGGCTTATGAGCGCGCGATCTGCCCGAATATGAAAAGAACCACGCTTGAGAAGGTTCTTTTTGCGTTGCAGGATATGGAGCAAGTTGTAAAAGTACCGGAGGGTGTTGCAGCGCGCGCCAAATTAGCGATAGATCGGATGTTGGAGATAGTTTAATGGTTCTTCAGTGCTGTAGTACTGCAGATAAATAAAATTCCCCTCCCTGGAGGGAGGGGTTAGGGGAAGGTGAACCCTGGACCCTGGACTCCGGTCCCTGGTCCCTTATATCGATGATTCCCAGATATTTAATTAATTTTAACTCCGATAAATTGGATAAAATAACCACCGACGTTGTGGTGGTGGGCAGTGGTGTTGCGGGTCTATCGGCTGCACTTGAGATATCAAAGCAGTTTGACGTAGCGGTTATCACCAAAGGCAAGCTTGAAGAGACGGCTACCTGGTACGCTCAGGGTGGGGTGGCCACCGCAATAAGCCCGGAGGATTCCCCGAAGCTACACCTTAAAGATACACTGGAGGCTGGAGCTGGCCTATGCGACCGCAGAGCTGTTGATATTTTAGTTAGCGAGGCCTCAGACCGCATAGGGGAATTAATCGGCTTGGGTGCTAAATTTGATTGGCAAGGCGATAGGATTGGGCTCTCTAGAGAAGGCGGCCACCGCCTGGCGAGAGTTTTGCACTCCGGCGACGCTACGGGAAGCGAAATTGAGGCCACGCTTATTAGAACGGCAAATGCCTGGAGAAGCGTCCAGGTTTTTGAGCATAGGTTTGCACTGGATCTAGTGGTGGATGGCGGTCGCTGCGTCGGGGTCATCTGTATGGATGAAGAATCAGGTCGCCTAGTCTTTTACCTGGCAAAAGCAGTGATCTTAGCAAGCGGCGGAGCTGGGCAGCTTTACTCGGTTACCACAAACCCGGCAATTTCTACCGGAGACGGTATGGCTATGGCCTACCGAGCGGGCGCGGTTCTTGCCGATATGGAGTTTATTCAATTCCATCCGACCGCTCTAGACCAAGACTCGATGCCCCGCTTTCTCATAACCGAGGCGCTTCGGGGTGAAGGCGCATATCTTAGAGACTGTAATGGAGAGCGGTTCATGGTGGGCCGGCACCCCTTAGCCGAATTAGGACCCAGAGATATTGTAACTCGCGAGATGATTCGAGCGATAAAGCAGTGTAACGGAGGGCCAGTATATCTCGACGCAACCCACATTCCTAAAGATACGCTAAAAGAGCATTTCCCAACCATTTGGAAGCACTGCCGTGAGCACGGCATTGATATATCTAAAGATTTAATACCGGTTCGCCCGGCTGCACATTACACGATAGGTGGCGTGAAGACCGATTTAGACGGCAGAACCAACATTGTAGACCTTTATGCGACCGGTGAAGTTGCTTGCACCGGGGTCCACGGTGCAAACCGCCTGGCTAGTAACTCTTTGCTCGAGGGGTTGGTTTTCAGCAAGCGCATAATCAAGACAATAAAGACCAAGCTTGCCATGGAGCAGAAAAATCCCGTCCAAGACATAAAAATTGGTTTCGAGGTGGCTAGGTCTAAACTAGACCTAGATTTCAAAAAGGAGCGGCGATGGTTACAGAAGCTGATGATGGATTATGTCGGCGTTGCGCGATCGGAGTCTGGGCTTAAGTACGCTATCGCTGAGCTTAAAAAAAAGGACGAGATTTTAAGAGTCGAATTTTCTAGTCCAGAGGGGTTTGAGCTTCAAAACATGCTATTGGTTGCGGGGCTTATCGTGCGGGCCGCACTTGGTCGCGAGGAATCCCGTGGCGTACATTACCGAGAGGACTATCCAGAGTCAGACGACAGTTGGATTCGTCATCTTGAACACTATGTTGCGGAGGAAACTATTGCAGGTTAGCGCATTTTTGGGCAAGGACTTTGCTGAACAGGTCGACTTAATCATAGATCGCGCGCTGGAAGAAGATCTTGGCAATATTGGGGACGTCACATCCAAAGCAGTTGTTGGTCACGGGGTCGGTGTGCAGGCGGAGATATTTGTCAAGAGCCCCGGCACAGTCGCGGGTCTAAAGGTCGCCGAGAAAGTCTTTAAGCACTTAAACGGCAGCATTGCCTTTACCCCGCTTGTTAAAGACGGCGACTACGCAGATACCGGTACAAGGATAGCTTTAGTCTCCGGGGATGCACTTGCCATATTGGGAGCCGAACGAACGGCGCTAAACTTTTTACAGCACCTCTCTGGGATTGCAACCGAGACTGCCAAGTATAAAAGGGCAATTGAGGGATACGGTGTTGAACTTTTAGATACGCGGAAAACCACGCCGGGTCTTCGTCTCTTAGAAAAATATGCCGCATTGGCCGGCGGTGCGGTCAACCATCGGTTTGGCCTTTACGATCAAATACTCATCAAGGATAACCATATTAAAATCGCTGGAGACATCGATAAGGCGGTTAAACAGGCCAGAAAATCCTATCCTAACCTTAAGGTGGAAGTTGAGGCAGAAACGCTTGACGAGGTTAAAGCCGCACTTGAGGCCAAAGCCGACATTATACTTCTTGATAACATGGATACCAAAATGCTAAAAGAAGCGGTTGCAATAATAGGTGACAGGGCGATTAAGGAGGCATCGGGAGGAATAACACTTGCCAACATCACCGAGGTTGCCGCAACCGGAGTTGACAGGGTATCGACCGGCGCAATCACCCAGGCAGCAAAACCGTTAGATATATCGATGGAGGTCATTTGCGAATAAATGAATGACAGCCAAATCGTAGATTTATTTATTATAAAAGCACTTAAGGAAAACAGGGAAGGCTATATATCAGGCGAGGGACTTGCCGCCGCCGCCTCGATATCGCGGGCAGCTGTTTGGAAGCATATCAACAACCTGAGGGAGAAGGGCTATAAGATAGAAGCGGTCTCCAGGCTCGGATATAGGCTCACCTCATCCCCGGACGCGCTTCTTCCCGAAGAGATTATTCCTATCCTAAAAACTAAGTTTCTTGGTGAAAAAATCGCCCACAGAGAGTCAGTTGACTCGACCAACGCCTTGGCAAAAAGCCTGGCCGAAAAAGGCGAGAGGGAGGGAACAGTTGTTGTTGCCGAGGCGCAAAGCCGCGGCAAGGGACGCCTGGATAGACATTGGTCTTCTCCGATGGGAGGTATCTGGCTCTCTGTAGTCTTGCGGCCGAAGATTCTGCCGTTGGAGGCATCAAGATTCCCTCTTCTTGCCGCGGTTGCTGCGGCAAAAGCAATCGAGAAGCTTGGGATCGAGCCCGAGGTAAAGTGGCCGAACGATATTTTAATCAACGGCAAGAAGGTCTGCGGCATTTTGCTTGAGCTTAGTGCACAGGCCGATAAAATCGACTACCTGGTTATCGGCTTTGGCATCAACGCAAATTTCAAGTTAAGCAAAATACCCCAAGAGGTCAGGGACCGGGCAACAACCTTGTCTGAGGCCCTAGGCAAAAAAATCGACCGGCGTCGTCTTGTGGCGGATCTTTTGTTTGAGCTTGAATTGGGCTACCGCCACCTTACCGAGGGTGGCTGGAAGGATATCCTCAAAGACTGGAAGAAAAGGTCTACCATGCTGCATCAAGAAATCTCCTTAAATACGCTTTACGGCGAAGTTAAAGGAGAATTCGTGGGTGTAGACGACTTTGGCGCAATTCGCATTAAGCTCTCTGAGGGGGGCGTAAAGACTTTTGCGGCGGGGGATGTCACTGTTAGAAAACGCTTGACTTAAGGCGCGGCCTTGATATAATTGTAAACCAATAATATAAACTGGTTTACAATTAAGGAGGTAATCTTTGAAGACGTCCGCTATGGTAAAAGCAGCTCTCATCGCCGCACTCACCGCTGCCGCTGCATTAGTAAGGATAAACCTGCCATTTACCGAGGTCCCCTTAACCCTTCAGGTATTTTTTGTATTGCTTGCGGGAGCGGTTCTTGGACCTGTCTACGGTGCACTTAGCATGCTTGTCTATGTTTTAATGGGTGCGATTGGCTTGCCGGTATTTGCTGGCGGGACAGCCGGAGTAGGTGTTCTTATCGGCCCAACCGGCGGATACCTTTTTGGATTTATAGCGGCGGCCTATATCGTAGGTTTTCTTATTTCCCGGAGAAGGAAATCCACTACACAGCTTGCGCTTGCAACGGTTGCCGGTGTTGTCGTTATCTATCTTTTTGGTGTCTTGCAGCTTGCGTTTGTTGCCAAAATAACGATTCTTAAAGCCGTTCTTGTAGGCGCCGCGCCCTTTATCATATTTGATCTTGTAAAGGCTTTTGTTGCGGCAACGGTTGCAAGGAGAATCGGCCTTGCCACCGAAAGATAATCCGGTTAACCTGAGAGGGCATCATCTTATCTGTATTCACACCTTCTTAGGTGAGGGATACAGCAAGGCGTTTTCGGAAAATATGGGCGATATCGTGCGCATATTAAAGGTACCGACTCAGAAAATTAGGATTGTCGAAGGGCTGGACCATATATGCACCTTTTGCCCCTACAGTAATTGGGTATCGTGCCTTAAAGGAAATGATAAGGTTATGGATATGGATAAGAAGGTCGTATCAATTCTTGGGATTGAACCAAGAGGCACCTACAAGTCCCTGTATCTTCGCTTAAAAACCGGGGAGGCCGTTCATAAAGGGCTATTTTGCGATGTATGCGCAAAATGTGAGTGGTTTGCGTTATATTGTAGACCGCTTTTATGTAGCGGTTAAGCATTCTTAGTTTAAATCTAACCTAATAGCGGGAGAACCAATTGAAAACTCACCCTTTAAAGTGATTTTTTTATAGTTGAGGGCCATACATAAAAAAAGATTAGCATTAATTTTGTTTGCATGTTATTTTATTAGCAAGGTATGATATATTATTCCCCTAGAGTCTAGTTATATAATGTTTGGAAGGTACCCTATGGCTCTTAATGATATTACCACGCAAGGAGCCCCCATAATGCTCGATGACGCAATATTTTCAAGGCGGACCGTCCGCAGTTTCTTGCCGAAGCCGGTGCCCCAGGAGATATTAGAGAAGGTTATTAAAGCAGGATTTGCCTCCCCATCACCGCTTAATAGTCAACCATGGTATTTCATAGTAGTAACCGGCAAAGAGAGAGACGACCTTGTAAAAATAATCCGTAAATTTCCTGCTTATTTGGCAGATATACTTGCACTTTATCCGAAAGAGATTTCGGAGTCCGCTTCCTTGAGCGAGGAATATATATCAAGCTTTGCAAAGAATGTTGGGGGAGCACCGGTTATTATTTTTCCTACAATCCCCAAAAAAACCAACAGATATGCCTACAAGGTTGACATAATTGCGTGCGCCTCAGCTATACAGAATATGCAGCTTACAGCCTGGTCTTTAGGTCTTGGTACTGTTTGCTTGACCTCTGCTCTTTGGGTGGAGACGGAGATCATGGCTTACCTTGGCCTAAAGGACCGCGAATTGGTAACTGTTATGCCGATTGGATACCGGGAATCCGACCCCAAGCCGACATCGCGCAACAATGCAAACGTAACCTGGATAGGATTCTAGCCATTTTTTACACTTGATACGGCCTACAATTGAGCCTATTATTTCCTTATCTGTAAAATTTAAAGGGGCATAGCTGATTGCCAACTCAGATGTTACTGGTTATAGATGTTGGAAACACGCATACGGTAATAGGCTGTTTCAAGGGAAGAGAACTTAATGCCAACTGGCGGGTTGCGACACAAAGGCGAGCAACCGCAGATGAGCTTGCCTCTAAAATCTCAAACCTCTTTCAGCTTGGCGGGGTCACACTTGGCGATATTGAAGCGGTTGCCATAGCCTCAGTCGTTCCCACGGTTACCGCATCGCTTCTTGACATGTCCACCAACATATTAAAAAAGGAAATCCTTATCGTCGGCCCGGAAATGGATGCCGGACTGCCTATTCTCTACGACAATCCACAGGAAGTGGGTGCTGATAGAATCGCCAATGCTGTGGCCGGTTTTGAGCTTTACGGAGCCCCGCTCATTGTTGTTGACTTTGGTACCGCCACGACCTTTGATGCGGTGACGGAGCGCGGCGAGTATTTGGGCGGCGCAATTGCCCCAGGGGTTGAAGTATCATCGGAGGCTCTCTTTTCGCATGCTGCTAGGCTATCGCGGGTTGACCTCAACCCGCCGAAAGCTGCCATCGGTAAAAACACGCGTGGCAGTATCCAGTCTGGCGTAATAATTGGCACCGGGGGTTTGGTAGACCGTATCGTCGATAGATTTGAGGACGAAATGGGTTTGGTTAAGCAAGTTGTGGCTACTGGCGGTCTGGCCGGCCTTATCGCTCCCGAATGCAGGCGGGTGACCGCTGTTGACCCCACACTTACACTTACTGGCTTGCAGCGGATCTACGAAAGGAGCAAAGAGCCAGAGGCCAAGAGCCGGAAGCCAAGAGAGAAGCAAGAAACACAGAATATCAATTAAAAATTCACAAAAAATACATATCTTTAGCCTAAAATAACAATCAGCCGTCAGCTTTTAGCCTATTAATAAGCTGATTGCTGATAATTAGCAGCTTATTCAGAAAGGACGGGTACTTGTGTGGAGAACAGCTTTAACTAGTTTTATCGCTGCGGTAGTGGGGGGACTACTGGTCTTCTTGGCGTTGCACTCGACGTTGTCAAATGGGACAACCGGGGCCATAAATACTATTAATTCGGTTACCAAAGGTACCGGCGGCCAAAAATCCCCCGGGGAATTAGTGGCTGAAGACATCTATTCACAGTATGCGCCAGGTGTCGTACATATAAAATCAACCTTTACCGAGAACAGGCCATCTAATTTCTTTAACTTCTTTGGCTTTACTACACCGGCGCCGGCACAGCAGCAAGAGTACAGCGGCTCAGGCTTAATAATCGACAAATCTGGTCTCATAGTCACCAACGCCCATGTGGTGCAGAACTCAAAAACCAAAGCAAGCAAAGTGACGGTGCTTCTAGGCGAACAAGATGAGGTGGAGGCCAAAATCCTGGGTACCGATCCAAGCACTGATATAGCGCTCCTTAAAATCGACCCGGGAAACCGAAACTTAAAGGTTCTTGAGCTTGGCGACAGCTCAAAGCTTAAAGTTGGGGATACCGTCTACGCGATTGGCTCGCCGTTTGAACTAAATGGCACCATGACAGAGGGAATAGTTAGCGCACTTAACCGGACAATCGACTCGCCGAATCATCAGTTTAGGATAACTGGCGCTATCCAGACCGATGCCGCAGTAAATCCGGGGAACAGTGGCGGACCGTTGTTTGATGCTCACGGGGAGGTTGTCGGTATAAATTCTCAGATTTATACCGAATCTGGTAGTTTCTCTGGTATTGCTTTTGCGATTCCCAGCAATACGGTAAGGCAAGTCGTCGGGCAGCTAGAAAAGAACGGTAAGGCAAGCCACCCATGGTTGGGTATTGCCGGCAAAGAAATGGATAAGGATTTTGCCAAGCTTATTAAGGCTCCCGTTGATAAGGGAGTTATGGTGGTGCAGGTTGTGTCCGGTGGCCCGGCGGATAAAGCTGGCCTCAAAGGAGCGCGAATCGAGACCGACGAGAACGGCGCCCAGTATCCGGTTGGCGGCGACATCATTGTTAAAATCGGCGGCGTTGATGTGACGAACATGAACGACCTACTAAATTTTATTGGGGGACATAAGGTTGGAGACAAAGTTCCGCTTGAAATATACCGCGGCAGCAGGAAGCAAACGGTTACGATTGAATTGGGCGAACGCCCACAAAACCAGTAAACTTCAAGGCGTAAAATAAAATATAAAACAAAGCATAAAATTAGAGAATACCTCAAACCCATAAAGACCTCGCTCTGTAAGTAGTAGAAGGCGAGGTCTTTTATGTTGAACTCTTGCTCTACTTAGGATAAAATGTACACAAAATTGTGTACACGGAGTAGGCATGAGACTTCTTAGAATTGGGGATAAAATTGTTGATCGCGAACGTCTTTCAAGCGTCATCAGCGAGATATTGCATCGCCGTGCCGTGGGTGCCACCCAGCAAGAAGTAGCTATGGCGCTGGGGCTCGAGAGATCGTTTGTATCTCATCTTGAAGGGCTTGGAGAGGTCAGACGAGGCAATCGCATTGCGGTGGTCGGGTTCCCGATTGCCAACAAGGAGGAGCTTGAAGAAATCGCACAGGATTTTGCGGTCGATTTCGTTTATTTTTTAAGCGAGACCGAGCGAAAAGAGTATGTGCGAAGAAAAAGTGGGGCGCAGATCTTCAACGAGCTTCTTTCTCTGCTTGCTAGCCTGAAAGATTTTGACCTTGTTGTGTTTCTAGCATCCGACAAACGTATCGCTATGCTTGGGAAGATACTAGATAAAGAAATAATCGGGGTGTCGATCGGAAGCTCGCCTATCAGAAGGGATCGCAAGGTAGACCCCCAAGTTTTGCGTGATGTTTTAGAGAACATCATTGACGGAAGAGAACCGGATGGTGAAGGGCAAGTCAAGCGCAAATTTAGGATCTTCAAAAAGAAATCACAAAGTCACAGTTAACAAGGAGATTACATGGAAACTTTCGGTTTTTTAGTTCACCCAATGAATATAGACGATGTGGCAAGAAAATATAAAATCGCAAAGAAGGTCTCACCCCGGGTTGTTGCAAGTGTGCTGAAAAGGCGTAGACCCTTTGTTTTATCTGAGATCACTGGGATAAAATCGATTACTGGCAAGGAGGCGACCGGCTGGTTTATTATAGTCCCGTTTCTTCCCCATCAGTTTTACGATCTAGACCAGGATTATGTAATCGAGAAAATAGTAAAGGCCTGCGAGATAGGAAGAAAAGAAGGCGCGGGCATTATTGGACTTGGGGCGTTTACCGCAATCCCGGGCAATGGAGGTAGGTTGGTCGATGAAATGGCTAGGGTACCAATCACAACGGGCAATACTTATACGGTCGCCGTTGCTATAGAGGGCGTAATAGAAGCAGCGAAGAGAATGGACATAGATATTGCATCCTCAACGCTGGCTATTGTGGGCGCGACTGGGTCAATCGGTAGTGCAGCCGCTGAATTCTTGGCTGATCAATTTGATGAAATAATCCTCATCGGGAGAAATCAAGATAGACTTATCAAGTTAAAGGAGCGCGTGTCAAACAAGAATAAGCACGTAAAGGTTTCTAGCTCACTTTCCTCTATCCGTCCTGCCGATGTTATTATGACAGTTACCGGCGCAGTTGACGCAGTTGTCAACCCTAATGATATTAAGCCCGGCGCTGTTATCTGCGATGTTGCCCGACCCCGTGATGTAGCCGAAGCTGTTGTTAGGAAGAGAAAAGATGTCCTGGTAATCGACGGGGGCCTCGCAAAGATTCCCGGAAATGTGGATTTATATAGCGTTATGGGCTTGCCTAAGGGCCTTGCACTTGGCTGCATTGCAGAAACCATGATGCTAGCCCTTGAGGAAAGATATGAAAGCTATACTATTGGTAAGGAAATAAGCCTCAAAAAAATAAATGAGATATTTGAGATGGCGAAAAAGCATGGTTTTGAACTTGCGGCTTTAAGAAGCTTCGATAAAAAGCTCTCTGATGCCTATATAAATAAAGTAAGAGAAAACGCCAGGTTAAAGGAGGTAGCAGGCCGATAGATTTCGCTAATTTAATTGCCATATCCTGCCGATTATGTCTTTAAGATCGTAGAAGTACTTTTAACCACTTTTTTATCGCACCTCTAAGCAGTATTGTTTTGCGCCCTTACTTGTATGGATCTGCCACTGCTTATTTGTAGTTAAATGTTTGGATAAAATAAATAGCGGAATATTTTGACAAGTTAAAAGCATTTTTCTATAATACGTAGCTAGTTTCGCATGAAGCCAGTGCTGTTGAAAAATGCTTTTATATGTAAAGGAGCGAACGATCTTGTCGGAGAAGGAAATTATTCTTACGCGGGACGGACATAACAAGCTGCTCAAGGAGTTGCATTACTTAGAAACTACGCGGCGCAAAGAAGTGGCGCAACGCATTAAAGAGTCAATAGAGTTTGGCGATTTAAGCGAGAACTCAGAGTACGATGACGCCAAGAATGAGCAGGCTTTTGTCGAGGGTAGAATTGTCCAGATAAATGATATATTGTCAATGGCAAAGATTATTGAGGAGGATAACGGCAACAAAACAAGAAACGTGGCCGTAGGCTTGTTTGTCCTTTTGCTTGATGTCGAATCCGGAGACGAAGAGGAGTATCAAATTGTAGGCTCGTTTGAGGCCGATCCGACCAACCATAAAATATCTAATGAATCCCCGGTTGGTCGTGCTATAATGGGCATGAAAGCGGGCGATCTTGTTAAGGTTAGTGTGCCCGAGGGTTTCCTGGAATATAAAATATTAAAGGTGAGCAGAAACCCTATTAGCAAAAAAGTTGCCAGCAGAAAATAATGGAAAAAGAGCCCGAGCTACAAATTACGGAAAACATCACTGAAGTAATGAAAATCAGACGCCAGAAGCTAGAAAAATTAAAAGCTTCTGGCGAAAATCCATTTAAAGCTAAATTTACCCGCACAAATTTCATCGAAGACGTAATCCAAGAGTTCGGTATGGTTGAGCCGGGAGAGCAGACCGGCAAAGTTGTCACTGTTGCTGGTCGTATCATGGTTATCCGCAGGCACGGCAAGGCAAGCTTCATGGTAATTAAGGACCGCACCGGAAGCATCCAACTTTTTCTCTCCATGGGGGTTCTAGGAGAAGAGCGGTATAAAGAGTTCCTTGATTATGATATTGGCGATATTGTCGGTGTCACCGGCAAAGTATTTAAGACCAAGCGAGGGGAACTATCTATAAATATCGAATCCTATACCTTGCTTACGAAATCGTTAAGGCCGCTTCCGGAAAAATGGCATGGACTAAAGGATGTCGAGACCAGATATCGCCAGCGGTATGTTGACCTAATTATTAATCCCCAAACAAGACAGACCTTGCTTGCAAGGACCAAGATAGTAAAAGCAATACGTGAGTGGCTGGATAATCACAATTTTATCGAGGTAGAGACGCCGATGCTCCAGCCGATCGCTGGCGGCGCGGCTGCCAAGCCCTTCATCACGCACCACGAGGCACTTGGCATTAACCTATACCTAAGGATCGCGCCGGAGCTTTATCTAAAGCGTCTCATCGTCGGCGATTTAGAGCGTGTTTACGAGCTAAATCGTAACTTTAGAAATGAGGGACTTTCAGTTAGACATAACCCGGAATTTACGATGCTTGAGGTGTACCAGGCCTATGCGGACTACAAGGACATGATGGACCTTTGCGAGGAGCTTGTTAAGTACGCTGCAAGGCAAGCCGTCGGGTCTTTAAAACTTGTCTACCAGGAGCAGCCGGTTGATTTATCTGGGGAATGGCAGCGGCTTACTATGGTAGAGTCAATTGAAAAATACGGGGGCTTGAAGATATCGTTTAACCAGAATCTCGATGAACTAAGGGCAGTTGCCAAAGAGCATGGCATTGATGCTGAGGATCACTGGGGTAAGGGAAAGCTTATAAACGAGCTTTTTGAGAAACTGGTTGAGGGAAAGCTATGGCAGCCCACTTTCATAACTGATTATCCAACCGAGATCAGTCCGCTTGCCAAAACCAAGCCGGATGACCCAGATGTAACCGAGAGGTTTGAGCTCATTATTATCGGCCTTGAGGTAGGAACGGCGTTTTCCGAGCTGACCGATCCTATAGATCAACTTCAGCGGTTTGAGGCGCAGGTAAAGCTGCACGAATACGGCGACGAGGAAGCTCCAAGGCAGGTGGATGAGGATTACGTGAGGGCTTTGGAGTATGGGATGCCCCCTACGGGCGGTCTCGGTATTGGTATAGACCGCCTGGTTATGCTTTTAACCGATAATTATTCAATCCGCGAGGTTATAAGCTTTCCGCATATGCGACCGGAGGCCAGAGATTAGATGCAAATCAGAATCAACCAGTCAATAAAATTTAATGATTTAGGATAAAAACCGATATAATAAATAATATCCGTACTAAATGACGAATGCCTTGGTAATCCCTGGTAGAAACTCAAACGGCGGCGAACCTGCAAACAATGCCCTGGTTGTTTTCGCCGTTGGGTTTAATAGATGGTAAAATAGACTTGGCTGTTTGCTCAAAATCAAATGTGGGGATATTATTGATGAATAGCTGCGCAAATATTGAATCGAAGGTATGTTAAGGCTAAGCTAGAGAAGGGGGATAAGCTGTGTTTGAACGATTTACAGAACGAGCGCGCAGAGTCGTTGTCTTTGCACAAGAAGAAGCGCGCATGTTAAACCAAAACTACATAGGAACAGAGCACCTTCTCCTAGGCTTGATTAGGGAAGAAGAAGGAGTGGCAGCCAGGGCGCTTCAGAGTTTAGGTATAAGCCTATATGATGTTCGTGCGCAGGTTGAAGAGATTATCGGCCGGGGTACCTCAGCTCCGGTTGGCCATATTCCATTTACGCCAAGGGCAAAGAAAGTACTCGAGCTTTCTCTTCGCGAGGCCCTTCAATTAGGACACAACTACATAGGAACTGAGCATATACTTTTGGGTCTAATAAGGGAAGGTGAGGGGGTAGCGGCCAGAGTTTTGTATAACCTTGGTGCCGATCTTGACCGCGTAAGAAACCAGGTAATCCAGCTCTTAAGCGGCTATTATGGCAAGACAGGTAGTGAGCCAAGTACCTACGGCAGGTCCTATGGGGGTTCGCTACTCGATGAATTTGGTCGCAACTTAACAAGGCTTGCCCACGAGAAGAAGCTTGACCCGGTTATTGGGCGCGAGAAAGAGATTGAGCGGATTATGCAAATCCTTTGCCGCCGGACCAAGAATAACCCGGTTTTGATCGGGGAGCCGGGTGTCGGCAAGACCGCAGTAGTCGAGGGTCTTGCTCAAAGAATAGCCAACAATGAGGTACCGGATCTTCTCAAGAACAAGGAGATATACACTCTTGATCTTGGAGCCTTAGTGGCAGGATCCAAATACCGCGGTGAGTTTGAAGAGCGACTAAAGAAAGTCATGAAAGAAATACGCGAACGCGGCGACATTATTCTTTTTGTTGACGAAATGCATAACCTGGTCGGCGCAGGCGCTGCTGAGGGTGCGATCGATGCCGCAAGTATACTTAAGCCCGCGCTTGCCAGAGGCGAGTTGCAAACAATTGGCGCAACAACTCTTGATGAGTACCGCAAGCATGTGGAGAAAGATGCAGCTCTGGAACGCAGGTTCCAGCCAATAAAAGTTGGCGAACCTAGCGTTGAGGAGACCGTAGACATCTTAAGAGGTTTACGCGACCGCTATGAAGAACACCACAAAGTGACTATTACTGATGATGCGCTGGTCGCTGCGGCGCAGCTATCTAGCCGCTACATAGCAGATAGATTTCTACCGGATAAAGCCATCGACCTTATCGATGAGGCCTCGTCCAAGGTTCGCCTGCAAAAGGTAATCATTCCTCCGGAGACGATGGTGATCGAAGACGATTTGCGGAATCTGCGGCGTGAGAAGGAAGCTGCTATTGCGGTGCAAGATTTTGAAAAAGCGGCGACTATCCGCGACAAAGAGCGCAGCCTTGAGCTTGAACTGTCGGGTAAGGACTCGACTTGGGAGGCGCTTACTCAAATGCCATCGGCAACGGTTACCGAGGAGCAGATAGCGGATGTCGTATCAACCTGGACAGGTATCCCGGTATTCAGGCTGACAGAGGAGGAGACGGCGAAGCTACTTCGTATGGAGGAGGATCTTCACAAGAGAATAGTTAGCCAGGATGAGGCCATAAGGACTGTCTCAAAGGCAATTAGAAGAACCCGAGCCGGATTGAAGGATCCGAAACGACCTAGTGGCTCGTTTATCTTCCTGGGGCCTTCCGGTGTCGGCAAGACCGAGCTTGCCAAGGCACTTGCTGAGTTTCTGTTTGGTGACGAAGGCGCGCTTATCCAGCTCGATATGTCTGAGTATATGGAAAAGCACACCGTCTCCAGAATGGTTGGCTCACCTCCGGGGTACGTCGGCTACGATGAGGGAGGCCAGCTTACCGAGCAGGTACGTAGGCACCCATACTCGGTAATATTACTAGACGAGATTGAAAAGGCACATTCGGACGTCTTTAATATCCTGCTGCAAATACTTGAGGATGGCCGTCTAACCGATGCGCAGGGGCGCACCGTGGACTTTAAGAATACCATTCTCATCATGACTTCGAATCTGGGGGCCCGTTACATTCAAAAAGGCACACCGCTTGGGTTTGGAAAGTCCCAAGAAGGAATATCCTACGAGGATATGAAGAACAAAGTCATGGGCGAGATTAAGAAGACATTCCGTCCAGAGTTCCTAAACCGAATTGACGACGTAATTGTCTTCCACGAGCTAACAAAAGGCGACATCAAGCAGATCATCGACCTTCTGTTTACTAGAGTTGCCAAGCAACTTAAGGAGCAGGCTATTGAGGTTGAACTGACCAATGAAGCAAAGGAGGTCCTCGTAAAAGATGGCTATGAGCCGGCGATGGGCGCAAGGCCACTGCGCCGTGCCATACAGAGGCTTATTGAGGATCCGCTTTCCGAGGGTCTGCTCTCCGGCTACTTCATGCCTGGTGAGAAGATAATCGTTACGGCAAAGGAAGGCAAGATCGAATTTAGGAGACTTGAGCCAGCAAAGATTGGTTCAGCCAGCGGTCGTGAAGCATGAGCAAAACTAAATATATAGTTAGATGTCAGGTCTGTGGGTACACCGCTCCTAAGTGGATGGGGCGGTGCCCCGACTGTGGGGAGTGGAACTCCATGGTTGAGGAACCCCTAGAGCCTGACATCTCGCTATCTAAAGGAAAATATCCTACTACGGCTGAGACCGCCCAACCGATAACCAGCGTTGCCGTGGAGAGGGAAACCCGTATTTCAACCACGCTACCTGAGCTTGACCGAGTACTTGGCGGCGGCGTTGTACCGGGCTCGCTTGTTTTAATTGGTGGCGAGCCGGGCATCGGAAAGTCCACACTTCTGTTGCAGGCTGCAAATCATCTAGCGGGAAGAATTGGCAAGGTCTTAATCGTATCGGGTGAAGAGTCCGTGCGCCAAATATCTTTACGGGCCAACCGGCTGGGCACGCTCTCGCAGGACTTGTACTTGCTCTCCGAGGTTGATGTAACGCTCATCGACCACCAAGTCAGAGCGATCGAACCCGCGCTTCTTGTTATTGATTCCATACAGACAATGTATCACCCCGATATTCCATCAGCCCCCGGAAGCGTAAGCCAGGTGCGAGAGTGCACGCATTATCTGATGCGGATTGCAAAAAACATTCACCTTCCAACTTTTATTGTGGGTCACGTCACCAAGGAAGGCTCAATAGCGGGGCCGCGTGTGCTTGAGCATATGGTGGATACCGTTCTCTACTTTGAAGGAGATACCTACCAGTCGTTTAGGATTGTGAGGGCGGTTAAGAACCGCTACGGATCAACCAACGAGATCGGTATCTTTGAGATGACCGATGCCGGATTGATTGAAGTGGCGAACCCATCGGCGCTTTTCTTAAGCCAGCGTCCGGAGGGCTCGTCCGGATCGGTTGCAATTGCGACAATGGAGGGGACAAGGCCGCTTCTCGTAGAGCTTCAGGCGCTGGTCACGCCTTCCCATCTATCTATGCCGCGCCGGATGGCTACCGGGCTCGACTACAACCGGCTTTCACTTCTGGTTGCGGTACTTGATAGAAGGTTGGGATTGCATCTTGGCGGGGAGGATATCTATGTAAATGTGGTTGGCGGTGTTAAGGTGAACGAGCCGGCCGTAGATTTAGGTATTGCTTTGGCCGTTGCCTCGGCACACCGGGATCTGGCGGTGCCAAAGGACCTGGTTGCAATTGGCGAGATTGGCTTGGCCGGCGAGGTAAGGTTTGTAAGCCAGCTTGAGCCGAGGCTAAAAGAGGCCGAGAAGTTGGGCTTCAGGCGTGCGATCATTCCGGATCAAGAACTAAGGTCTAAGGGTGGCTTGAAGATAGATTTACTACGCGTGAAGAATCTGCAACAGGCATTGGATTATATCGCATAGGGTCCAGGGATAAAGAATAGCCAAATAGCCAATGTTTTGTGGGTCTAGATATATGGGTTGGTTATCGGCTGATCTTTAACCCTGGACCCTTTAGATTCCTTGTAAACTCTCACCTGATTTTCGCCGATGGATTTAATATTAAAAATTGGTTATCATAGTCTACTAAGCTGGGAATGGAAATCATTATTCGGGTATGTTGAAGATTTAGGGGTTTAGATGCAATTTAGTCGCCGGGAAGAACGAAAACTAATAAAAGCACTGGAGAAGGTTGCGCCAGGTACGGACCTTAGGGAAGGCCTTGAGCACATCTTAAGTGCACGTACTGGTGCTTTAATTGTTATCGGTGACTATGAAGAAGTCCAGTCGTTGTGTAACGGAGGATTTGAATTATCAGTTGAGTTTACCCCGCAGAGACTGTTTGAGCTTGCCAAGATGGATGGTGCGATCATTATGGATGATGCCATAAGCCGTCTATTGCGGGCCAACGTGCACCTGGTTCCCGACCCAACGCTGCCGACAAGCGAAACCGGAATGCGCCACCGCACTGCCGAGCGCGTTGCAAGACAGACCAAAGCACTTGTGATATCGATATCGCAAAGGCGCGACGTCATCTCACTTTATCTTGATGGCACGAAGTATGCGCTGCAGGATATAAGAGTTCTTCTTGCTAAGGCAAACCAGGCCTTGCAGACGCTTGAGAAGTACAAGATTCGTCTTGATGAGGTCCTAGCAAATTTAAGCGCGCTTGAGTTTGAGGATTTGGCAACGCTTCTTGACGTGGTAACAGTGCTGCAGCGCTCCGAGATGGTGCGCCGGGTGTCCCGTGAGGTCGAACGGTACATCAGCGAGCTTGGGACAGAGGGACGCCTCATCAGATTACAGCTTGATGAGCTGGTCGGCACAACCGATGAGCAATCCATAATGATAATCAAAGACTACGCGCTTGATCCCAAAAAGGTAAATGAGATAAGCGAATCCCTGTTCGACCTTACACCGGAAGAGCTTCTTGACCTTAATGAGATAGCAAAGGTACTTGGCCATGAAGAGGTGGTCGATCTTCTTGAGCAGCCGGTTCACTCAAGGGGGTATAGGCTACTCAGTAAAATTCCAAGGCTTTACTACGATGTGATCGAGAAGATTGTAAACAAGTTCCACAACCTACAGTCCATCATGAACGCAAGTATCGAGGAGTTAGACTCGGTAGACGGGGTTGGGCCAATTCGTGCTAAAGCAATAAAAGACGGGCTGCAGAGACTTAAAGAATATAATATTTTAGAGAGATATATTTAAGTAAGGTTATATATCCCTAGTGTCTCAAGTCGTTTGTTTTCTTTGTAGATGATGTCATCTAAATCCAGTCCCAAAAGAGCGCAAATTCCAGTTAAATAGAACAGGGTATCCCCGATTTCTTCCTGCAGATTTTCGGCGCAGATGGGGCAGAGCGATCCTTTAAGGTGGGTCTGCATGTAATTGGCCATATCCGAGAGACTTGCATTGGTTGGAACCTGCTGCCTTGAGGCATCTATTTTTAGGCAGCCACAAGTAATTACCGAATTTACAATTGCCCGATTTACATGTGCGGCGGATTCTTGGAGTTTTGAGATGACGTCTAAAACGCTGCGATGGCGAACAAGGTACTCCGCTACTGTGTTTTGAAACTGCTGGCAGTTCTTGTCGCTCATAAGGGCTCCTACGACGTTTCCGATTAAGATAATTTTAGTAATCTTATGGGCGATTGTCAAGATAAACGAGAGGATTGACGATTAACTGCTTATATAAAAAAGGTGTATTACATGGTAAAATATACCAATTGGTTGATGGCTTTAAGTAACGCGCGCTCGGTAAAGGGATTTCAAAAATTGTAAATTCATATATGCTGTACTCGTGGCTAATATTATTGTAACTGTGCTATCCTTAAAAATGCTATTCGGCACAGGAGTTTATACAGCGGACGGGAGGTGAAAAAGCAAGCTGATCATTGCGAAATAACATTTGAAATAAAAATATAAGGGGGGTGTTAGCAATGTTACAATTAATACGACTCGTATTTGTTGTAAGCGGCGCCGTGGGAGCCTATGAACTGGCCAACGCTGGCTATACACCGGGACTGTTCTCCCACTATAAGATATTTGTACTTATTCTATATGTCATCCTTGGAGTCAGTATCGGTTATGTTCTGGGCGGAGTTATTGGACGCCGGTTACTAGTAACGCTGAATTGGCTGGAGAACAAAGTACAAAAACTGCCGACAACCGACCTGCTACTTGCACTTTTTGGGTTGCTTGCCGGATTAGTTTTAGCCTGGGTTATATCGTATCCCTTTGGCTTAATAAGCTCATATCTCCAATTTTCAATTGCAATATTTGCGTTTGTAGTGCTTGGGTACTTGGGCGTCAGGATATCCTTAAAAAAAGGAGATGACCTACAGACATTCATGCATGCCATACCTCTTCCCAGACCCCATGATAGTAAATCAAGCAAACTTGATCTTGGGAAGGCTAAACTTCTAGATACAAGTGTTATTATCGACGGGCGTATCGCTGATGTGGCGAAAACAGGATTTGTTGAGGGAAGTCTTACAGTACCCAGGTTTGTGCTAAGAGAGCTTCAGATGATTGCCGATTCTGAGGATTCACTAAAGCGTAATCGGGGTAGAAGAGGCCTTGATATACTAAAGAGCCTTCAGAACGAGCCAAAGCTTCATCTTGATATCCTGGAGAGGGATTATCCGGACCTGGCCGATGTTGATGCCAAGCTGGTCAGGCTGGCCTCGGAGACCAAGTCATCGATATTGACCAACGACTATAATTTAAATAAAGTTGCCGATCTTCAGGGAGTTCAGGTTTTAAACTTAAACGAGCTGGCAAATTCGCTAAAGCCCGTGGTGCTGCCAGGTGAGGAGATGCTTGTGGGCCTTATCCGAGAGGGCAAAGAGTTCGGCCAGGGTGTCGGCTACTTAGATGATGGCACCATGGTTGTAGTTGATGGCGGTAGGATACACGTTGGTGAAGAGGTTGAAATTCTGGTAACCAGTGTTCTTCAGACTCCTGCAGGTCGAATGATTTTTGGCCGGATGAAGGGCTAATAGGTGATAAAATAGGAATGAACCTGGCTCTAATTGTTGCTGCGGGAAAAGGCACGCGCATGGGAAATGAAAGGGGCAAGCAATTCTTGCCCCTTTTTGGTAAGCCAGTGCTTGCCCATACACTTATTGCGTTTCAGGAAGCTCCATCAATCGACGCGGTAATCATCGTAGCCGCCGAAGAGAATCTTGCCCAGTGCCGCTTGGCAACTGTAGAGTATGGTATAACCAAAGCTATCGGTATTGTAGCTGGTGGCAAGGAGAGACAAAATTCGGTATATAATGGTCTTAGGACTGTAAAAGAGCTTGGTGGTATAGATATGATAGCGGTGCATGATGGGGCTAGGGCTCTTATACAGCCCAGCTTGATTGATGCTGTTATGGCGGGCGTTGAGGGTTCTGATGGGGCGATTGCCGGCATCCCTGCAAAAGATACGATAAAGTTGGTTGAGGATGCCTATATCACCCAGACACTTGACCGGGGAAAAATATGGCAGGTGCAGACGCCCCAGGCGTTTTACTTTGACACTCTCCGACATGCTCACGAGCAGGCTAAAACCGAGGGATTTTACGGCACGGATGATTCGGTTTTAGTGGAAAGGATTGGTGGAAGAATAAAGGTTATCTTAGGTTCGGAGGAGAACATAAAGATTACAACGCCGGTTGATCTTATTATCGCAGAAGCAATACTAAAAGCTAGGGTCCAGGGGCTAGGCTAAGGCCTAGGGTTAAAACTAGTAAACTAGTAAATGGGTAAGTTGGTGAATGGTGAATAGGGAAGATGTAGTCGCCCGGTTTATCGGGCACTCCACGGTATGGTGAGATAGTGAAACGGTTTAGGGTGAGAAGATAAAAGCAGATGAGAGTGGGAATTGGTTTTGATGTACACAGGCTTATAGAGGGCCGCCCATTTATTCTAGGTGGCGTTAAGGTTCCATTTGAAAAGGGCCTTGAAGGGTTCTCAGATGCCGATGTACTGACGCATGCGATTATCGATGCGATGTTTGGCGCAATTGCGGCAGGCGACTTAGGTCATTATTTTCCCGATACCGATGTGCAGTTTAAGGATATATCCAGCCTTAAGCTTTTGGAGGATGCCGTAAAAATATTAAAAAACCGGGGGTATCGGGTATCCAATATAGACGCCATTGTAATTTTAGAAAAACCGAAGCTGGCCTCGTATCGTCAGCAGATACGCGAGATGCTGGCTAAAGTAATTGGCCTGGATGTCTCAAGGATAAGCATCAAGGCAACGACAACTGAAGGCCTAGGCTTTACCGGCAGGGGCGAGGGTATTGCCACGCAGGCAGTCGTTTTAGTAGAAGAAACTTGAAGAAGAAAGGCATTTATAGCCCAGTGAATACAGTTCGTGTAAGATTTGCGCCGAGCCCGACGGGGCGCCTTCATATCGGAACAGCTAGAACCGCTCTTTTAAATTGGCTCTTTGCCCGAAAAGAGCAGGGCTCCTTTATAGTTAGAATCGAGGACACCGATCGGAGTCGCTCAACCATCGAGTTTGAGGAGTCAATACTTGAGGATCTTGCCTGGATGGGTCTTAGCTGGGATGAAGGACCCGATATCGGCGGCGACTACGGTCCGTACCGGCAAAGCGAGAGGTTTGAGCTATATCAAATGAGGGTGGATGAGCTTTTGCGCTCAGGCCAGGCTTATCGCTGTTACTGCACTCCGAAGGAACTTGAAGAAAGGCGACAGAAAAGACTTGCCATAGGGTTAATGCCCAAATACGAAGGCACCTGTCGCAACTTGACTGCTGATCAGGAGGCCGAATGTCTTGCGCAGGGCAGAAAGCCGGCAGTACGCTTTAGGGTTCCTGACGAGAAGGTAATTGTGCACGACCTAGTACGCGGTGAGATCGAGTTTTCAAGCGACGTCATTGGAGACTTTGTAATCTTGCGCTCTGATGGATCCCCGGCATTTCACTTAGCCGTCGTTGTCGACGATGGCGAGATGGGCGTCACTCATGTTATAAGGGGTGAGGACCACATTACCAACACGGCGAAACATGTGCCATTGTTTCAGGCACTTGGTTATCCTGTCCCAAAGTTCGCGCACAATGCAATGATCCTTGGGCCTGGTGGAGGAAAGCTTAGTAAACGGCACGGCGCGACGTCGGTTGGTGAGTACCGGGAGAAAGGGTACTTGCCCGAGGCGATAGATAACTATCTCGCGCTTTTGAGCTGGGCGCCGGAAGACACCCGGGAGGTGTTCTCGCCCGAAGAACTGGCGGCCGCGTTTGAGGTTGAGCGGATATCCAAGAGCCCGGCCATATTTGACATTAATAAATTAAATTGGTTAAACGGTCAGCATATAAGGTCGGCCAACTTGGAGCGGCTCACCAACCTCTGCGTTCCATATTTAAGAGATGCCGATCTAGTCCCGCCGGCCGAGCTCTCGCGCGGGGAGTTTGCCCACCTGGTAAAAATAGTCGAAGCGGTGCGCGGTAATCTTACTGTGCTATCTGAAATACCCAAATATGCTAAAATATTTTTAAGCAGATACAAAATAGAGCCTGAGGCGATTGAGTGGATTAAAAAACCGCAGGCTCCCAAAGTTTTATCCGCGCTACTTGACCAAATTCAAAGCCGTGAAGAACTGGATATCGACGTAGGCCGTGAGATAATGGCCAGGCTTCGTGAGATATTTAAGCCGTTTGGAATTACCGGAAAGGATCTTTTTATGCTAGTCCGGGCGGGACTTACAGGAGCTACTAAAGGGCCTGAGTTGCCTTACGCTTTAAATATCCTGGGCCGGGATGAGGCAATTAAGCGTGTTGAGGTTGCATTGGAAGCAGCCAGTAGCCAATAAAAATTAGCCAAATAGCCATTAGTTAAGAGCCAATAAGATTTATTCTTCTCATTGGTTATTGGCTTGCTCGGGGAGGGCGTTCTGTAAATCATGTCCCTAAAGCTATACAATACGATGAGTAGGGAGAAGGAAGACTTTATTCCCCGCGACACAGGCAAGGTCGCCATGTATGTTTGCGGGCCGACTGTCTATAACTATATCCACATTGGAAATGGACGCACATATTTGTCCTTCGATATCATTTACCGCTACTTAAAATACCGGGGATATGATGTCAAGTACATTCGCAACCTGACTGACGTTGACGACAAGATCATAAACAAAGCTAATGAGGAAGGGGTCACAGCCGAAGAGATAGCTGAGCGCTACTCAGTAGCGTTTAACGAAGATACCGAGCGCATGGGTCTTGCAAAACCCACAATCGCGCCAAAGGCAACCGAGCATATTAAAGATATGGTCGAAATCATCGGGGGGCTGATAGATAAAGGGCTTGCCTACGCTGTAGATGGCGATGTCTACTTCGAAGTAACAAAATTCCCTGATTATGGAAAGCTTGCCCACCGCTTTTTGGAAGATATGCGGGCGGGCGAGCGGGTCGTGATCGACCCACGCAAACACCATCCGATGGATTTTGCACTTTGGAAATCAGCTAAGCCGGGGGAGCCGTCTTGGGATAGCCCGTGGGGCAAAGGAAGGCCGGGATGGCATATCGAGTGCACCGCTATGTCTCTTAAGTACCTAGGGCAGGGCTTTGATATCCATGGTGGTGGCCGCGATCTTATCTTCCCGCACCACGAAAACGAACTTGCTCAAACGGAGGGCTATACCGGCAAGCAGTTTGTTCGGTATTGGATGCACGGTGGAATGGTTAACATCGGTGAGGAGAAGATGGCTAAGTCGCTCGGTAACATTATCCTGGTAAGAGACCTTCTTAAAGAGCGCAATCCCAATGTGCTGCGTCTACTTGCCTTGGGCACGCACTATAGAAGCCCGATTGATTTCAGCTCTGAGAAGCTAAGGGAGGCTGAGTCGGCTTATGATAGGTTCCTAAACGCAAGAAGAAGAATTGCGCAGGCACTTGAATCACCTACGATTACCAGGTTCCCCGAGCGGGTTGAGGAGGCGGGTCAACTACAGCGCGCTATCCAGGAGACTAAGAGTAAATTTATCAAGTCGATGGATGACGACTTTAATAGCGCGGCCGCACTTGCGTCGCTCTTTGAACTTGTAAGAGATACCAACATGTTCATCGAATCCAACGAGCAAGAGATGACAATGATTGCAAAAGATACGCTCTTAACAGCGGATAACATGCTGGTTGAGCTTGCCGGTGCGGTAGGTCTTAACCTGGTGCTTCCCGAAGAGGCTACCGGACTTGAGGCAAGTTTATCGGCAGATATATACGACCTGGCTGCCGAGGTTTTAGAGCTAAACCTGGATAATAAAGCAAAGAGTGAGCTTCTCGATGAGCTTCTAGCCCGAAGAAACGAGGCTAGGAAACAAAAAGACTGGGTAACTGCCGATATGATAAGAGACAGCCTCGCCAAGATGGGTATTGAAATCGAAGATACCCCGCTAGGCTCAAGGTGGAAGCTAGCCAGAGACTAGAGACTAGAAACTAGATTTCGTGGGTCTAGAATGTAGGTGAAAAGTTTGGAGACAGTTGAGGGGCGGCAGGCGGTTTTTGAGGCGCTTAAAAGCCGAAAGCGAATCAGCAAGATATATATGGCGCAGAATATAAAACCGTCCGATATCATACAGAAAATTGAAGCCCTGGCCAATGAACAGGGCGTTTATATTGAGAGGGTAGATAAGGCCCAGCTAGATAAAATGGCACGTTCCCGAGCACACCAGGGAGTTATTGCGCAGGTTGGGATGTATAAGTATCTCCCGCTTACGGAGCTTCTCGCGGGAATCGACATGGAAAAGAAGCCAACTCTTTTACTCCTGGACGGTATAACCGACCCGCAAAACTTCGGCGCGCTTTTAAGAACTGCCGATGCGGCGGGGGTTGCCGGGGTTGTTGTGGCGAAGCGGCGCGCCGCACCGATGACGGCGGTGGTACATAAAGCCTCTGCTGGTGCAACTGCCTATGTCAAGATTGCCCAGGTAAGTAACCTTTCTTACACAATTGGCGATTTAAAAGAAGTAGGCTTCTGGGTGATCGGTGCCAGTGAGAAGTCGGCTACAGCCTACTTTGAAGCTGACCTTAATCAACCTATAGCGATCGTCCTGGGAAGCGAGGGGAAGGGCATCTCGCGCCTTGTCGCTGAAAAATGCGATTTCTTAGTGGCAATCCCGATGAAGGGTGAGGTATCTTCACTAAATGTCAGTGTCGCCGGCGCTATATTGATGTATGAGGCCCTCAGGCAAAGAAGCCAATAGCCAATGAAAATAATAAATCTTGTTGGCTCTTGGTTATTGGCTGACCCGAGGTGTTGAAGAAGAAAAATAATCTTTTACAAAGGACCGTTAATCATATGACCAAGCTATTAATAGTGGACGGATACAATTTAATATACACAACCAACCGGTATAAGAAATGGCGGGATACCGATCTTGAGCTTGCTCGAGTTAAGTTGATAGAAGACCTTGCCACCTTAAAGACCACTCAGGACTACCGAATTATACTTATCTTCGATGCCGCAAAGACCGGGATGCCCAGCCGGCACCATGTTGAAATTCTTGGAGTTGATGTCTGGTTTACGAGAGCCGGTGAGACAGCTGACCAGATGATCGAGCGGATTGTATACCAAAGTAATTTTGAGGGAGACATCGTTGTTGCAACGTCCGACTATACCGAACAGAAAGTAATATTTAAACCCGGCGTTTTAAGAAAGTCGTCGCGGGAGCTTGTCGCCGAGCTGGAGTCGACCGAGAATGAGCTAAAGGGATCCCTTAAGAAGGTTGATAGGTTTCGTTTAGAAGAGAGACTCGATACCGCGCTTAGACATGCACTCGAGCGAATAATTGGCACTAGGGATTAGCCATCAGCCACCAGCGGCCAGCTTTATAAAAGTAAGCTGGTGGATAAGATGATAACTAAATGCTTAATTATCAATTATTTTCTTGACGTACGTTTATATGACGCTTATAATAATTCCGTTACCAGTCATTCACTTAGCCACTAACGGCTGACCCTAGGCAACAGAGGGCAGACCGGATAATTTGTTCGTGTTTTAATAGTTAGAGGGGAGCTAGCAGTGCAGGCCCAAATAAATTTGTCTTATCAAGTTCCAGGCGCAGTCCTGCAAACTCTATCCGATTGCCAACTGGTGGTCGCAGCCAGGATGGGTAACGACATTGCCCTTGAGTTCCTCCTGAATAAATATAAGAACTTTGTTAGATTAAAAGCGCGCGCTTACTTCTTAATAGGCGCCGATTGGGACGATCTAGTCCAGGAAGGTATGATAGGTCTTTACAAAGCTATCCGTGATTACCGAGAAGACAAGCAATCCCCATTTAGGGCTTTTGCGGAGCTTTGCATAACAAGGCAGATAATAACAGCAATTAAAACAGCAACCCGCCAGAAGCATCTCCCCCTGAACTCATATGTCTCGCTTAACAGTCCGGTTTATTTTAAAGACGATTCCGACCGTATGCTTATGGACCTGCTTTCAGGCGTTGAGATCTCCGATCCGGTTGATTTGGTTATAAGCGGCGAGGAGTTACAGAGTATGCGGACCAGCTTTGGTGAGATATTAAGTGACCTCGAGGCCCAGGTGCTCAAGCTATACATCGATGGAAAGTCGTATCAGGAAATAGCAAATGAGCTAAACCGCCAAGTCAAGTCAATCGACAACGCCCTCCAAAGAGTTAAGCGAAAAATAGAACTGCACTTAAAGAGAAGACACTCGATAGCCTAAATTACCCGCTAAATATAGGCATTTTTTTATCCATTATTTGTTTTATTGAGTAAACAAGGGAATAATTATCACTAATTACATGTTGTATAATTTATATACTTAGGCTTAATAATCGGAGACCAGTTGAAAAACGGGATATAGCTTTTAGCCACCGGGAATCAGCAGTTAGCTTGTTTATTTAAAAGCTGGTGGCTGATTTATTAGGAAAGGACAAATTAAGTGGAAGAGAAATTTGATCGTGAAAGCGGTGAGGGTATAAGTCCTAATGATTCAAGCAACAACGTTTATAGCTCTGATTTTAGCCCTGTGCCGGGAAGACGGTTAAGGCCAGGTACAATGTTAATTGCCCTGGTTGCATTTGTAAGCGCTCTATTAGGTGCGCTAATTGTAGCATTTGTTGTCCCATACCTCTACGGTAGCTCACCTGCTAATGTTTACGGCAACAGTAGGGTAATGCCGGTTAATTCCAAGGAGATAATAAAGGTTGATAAGGGTTCGGTAAGCCCAGTTACCGCTGTCGCAAAGAAACTACAGCCCTCAATTGTAAATATTAGGATAAAGCAGTCGATGAAGGATATAGCTCACCCTGACGTAATTGGTGGCGCTGGTTCGGGCATTATCTTTAGTTCGGATGGTTACATTGTAACGAATAACCACGTTATATCAGATGCAAAGGATATTTTTGTCACCATCGGGACAGAGGATGTCAAAGGCAGGGTAGTTGCTACAGATAAAGATACTGATATCGCCGTAATTAAGGTAGACCGGACGGGTCTGCCAGCGGCCGAGTTTGGCTCGACTAGAAAACTTCAGGTAGGCGAGCTTGCAGTTGCAATTGGTAGCCCATTTGGTTTTGAGCATACGGTGACCTCGGGTATTGTCAGCGCGCTAAACCGCACCGTGAGTATGCCGGACGAGGATTCTAACCAAGTCAGAACCTACACTAACTTAATCCAAACCGATGCCCCGATAAACCCAGGAAATAGCGGTGGTGCGCTTAGCGATGCGCAGGGGAAAGTCATTGGAATGAACACGCTTATTATGTCGACCAGTGGTGTTACCGAGGGGGTAGGATTTGCGATTCCCGCCGAGACGGTTGTGAGCGTTGCCAAGCAACTTATCGAGAAAGGTACAGCGAGCCACCCCTATATGGGAATTCTAGGCCAAAATGCAGACAATGGGGTGGTTGCCGGTAAAGGCTCAGAAATTAAGAAAGGCGCGGTGGTCGTTGAGGTGGTAAAGGGAAGTCCGGCGGATAAGGCAGGCATAAAAGCACAGGACTTAATAGTGGCTCTCGACGATACTCCGGTTGAGAGCATGGACGAAGTTATCGCAGATGTTAGACAAAAGAAAGTCGGCGATAAAATAAAGATAACCTATCTGAGAGGCGACCAGCAAAACACAACTGAGCTGACCCTAATAGAAAAGCCTAAGTCTTAGACAGACAGGTGTCTATTGCAAATCCAGGTAATCGCTGTCGGTAAAATAAAAGAGGACTACTTAAAGCGCGGCATAGATGATTATAAAAAGCGCTTATCAAAATACACAGGCGTTAAGATAGTAGAGGTTGCCGAAGAAGACATAGCTGCTAGGCCGGATTATGAGGTCAAGGCAAAAGAGGCACAGAAGCTTCTCAAATATCTGGTAGGTCGAGATTCTTGGTATGTTGTAGCCCTTGATCGGCAGGGGATTGAGCTGTCTTCTGAAAACCTTGCGCAAAGAATAGAGTCTCTGATGGTTGCAGGCAAAAGCAGCATCGCCTTTGCCCTTGGAGGAGCCTTGGGTCTTGACGATTCGGTTGTTAATTCCGCTGACTTGAGGCTATCTCTTTCCAAGCTAACCTTCCCGCACCAAATGGCAAGATTTATCCTTCTAGAACAGCTCTACAGGTCCTTTAAGATCATCAGGGGAGAGCCATATCACTATTAGAGCTAGAAGTCGGAATCCGGGAGTTAGAAGAAATCTTGGATTTCGCAATGACAATTAGGATGCGGAACAAGGGACGCAAAGACCAGGAGTAAAAGGGGCGGGTCCTGTGCCCGCCCCTTAGCTACCCATCTTATTAGCTTTTTACGAGCTCTTGTTTTTGCTCCTGAATCATAGACTTGATTCTTTCAATCTCGTCTACGTCAATCTCGCCTCTCTTAAGTAGGTAAACAACTGCGGGAGCGATGTTGCCACCTAATACCTTCTCAACAACGTGGCCTATCATAGAGTTAGCCATCTCTTCCTGGCTGATATTTGGGGTGTAGATGTATGCTGTGCCACTTCGATCTTGTTTAAGAACCCCCTTGTTGGCCAGGCGGCTCATTACGGTCATGATTGTTGTGTATGCGAGTCTTTTCTCTGGATAGAGCTCTTCAAATACGTCTTTTACTGATGCGGTGCCCAGCCCCCACACAACACTCATTATATCTGCTTCGAGCTCACCTAATCCCGAGCCAACGCCTACTCGGTTTTTCCTAGTTCGTGTTATCTTTTTTACCATTTAGTACCTCCTAGTTCTCTTGCCATTGTTGTTAATATTAATACGCAAAATAATAGAGGGCAACTATAATTCTGCTACTGGCATAGTTAGGGTTTCTCGTAAATAAATTACGTATTGTTTAATCCTCGCCCTACGATCGTACTTTGTCAACTCACCCAAACGGTGTAAGTAAAGCTACTAATTTACATACTTTTACATTCTTTCCGGCGCGGAAACGCCCAACATATTAAGAACGCTCTTCAGCACAGCTCTGGTTGCCTCAGATAACGACATCCTGGCAGTTGAAAGCTCTTTGTCTTCGCCAACGACCCTGCATTTAGTGTAAAAGTAATGGAACACGGCGGCAAGTTCCTGGGCGTAGGCGGTTAATGGATGAGGAGCCCGCTGACGTGAAACCCGTTCAAGTATCTCAGGCCATTCGGCAAGTTTTTTTATCAAATCAAGTTCCGATTCGGTTTCAAGGCGGTTATAATTAATCTCACCGGAAAGGTCAATCCCCTCGGCCTTGGCATATCTTATTATACTTGATATCCTAGCATATGCATACTGTACGTAGTACACCGGGTTTTCGTTGGACTGCTCTTTAGCAAGTTCAATATCAAAATCAAGAGGGCTGTCTGTGCTTCTCATAAGAAAGAAGAAGCGCGTCGCGTCGCGTCCGACTTCTTCCAAAAGCTCGTCTAGGGTAACCATCTCACCGGTTCTCTTCGACATCCTAACTGGTTCGCCGCCTCGCAATAGGTTTACAAGCTGGCCGATGATTACCTCAAGTTTTTCCGGTGGATAGCCCAGCGCCTCAATCGCAGCCTTCATACGTGCAACATAGCCGTGGTGGTCAGCCCCCCAAATGTTGATCACCCGATCAAAACCACGCCCAAACTTGTTTTTATGGTAGGCGATATCGGCGGCAAAGTAGGTGGGCTCGCCATTTGCCCGAACAAGCACACGGTCTTTTTCCTCACCGAAGGCGGATGCCTTGAACCAGACCGCTCCTTCGGAGTCGTAAACGTAGCCGCGTTTTCTCAACTCTTCGATTGTTTTTTTAACCAGTGACAGCTCATGCAACGCACGCTCGCTGAACCAGAAATCAAAGGCCACGCCCATGCCCTGTAGAGTGTGCTTGAGATGCTCAAGTATCTGCATGTAAGCTCTTTCCTTGAAAATCTCCTGCCGGTCTTCTTTTGAGATGGCCATGTACTTATCGCCCTCTTTGGCGATTATTTCGCGTGCGATATCCTTTATATACTCGCCACGGTAGCCCTCTTCAGGGAAGGGGACATCTTGGCCCAAAAGCTCCGCATATCTTACGGCGACCGACTCTGCAAAAATGTCCATCTGATTGCCGTAGTCGTTAACGTAAAACTCGCGCTTAACGTCATAGCCGCTCGCCGACATCACGTTAGCTAATGTATCGCCGACCGCGGCCCACCGGCCATGTCCGATATGCATTGGACCGACCGGATTGGCGCTTACAAACTCGATTAAGATTTTTTGATCTGCACCGACCTTGGAGTGTCCAAATTTCTGGCCCTGCTCTTTGATGAGCGAAAGCACCTCGTAAAGCCATTTGCTGCTCAAGTAAAAGTTAATGAAGCCAGGCCCGGCGATCTCGATTTTTTCAAGATAGCCCTGAGTGTCGTTTAGCGACTCGACGATGGCTTGAGCAACGGCCCGAGGCGGCATTTTCACCTTACTGGCTAAAACCAAGGCGATGTTGGTTGCCCAATCACCATGGGCTTTTTCTCGCGGATGCTCGAGCATTATCTCAGGGATTCCGTCTATGGGCAACTTTCCTCCAAGTTTTGCTTGATTCAAAGCCTCCATAATAAGTTTTGAGAGAATATCTTGTATCATCATATCCTAGCTACTCCGACCGCGTTGTAAATATATAGATTATAACAGTTTTTAAGTATGGAAGTTACTTTGGTGCTACGGTTATCAATGCTACGGCACTGTAGCACCATCTTTTACCTTTGACTTTGTTATCTTTCATATGTTAAACTTACCTGAATTGGCAGCCTTTTGCTTGTTAGTTACTCTTCGCGATTAATCTTAATCCTCAGGAGGTTTCGTTTTATTGGTTCTACCGGTTACGGCCCGAATTAATTCCAAAGGACACCTGGAGATCGGCGGCTGTGATACCGTTGAGCTTGCAGAAAAGTACGGGACGCCGCTTTTCGTCGTGGACGAGAAAACCCTCCGGGGCCAGTGCCGTGTGTATACGGAGGCCTTTGCGGCTAAAGGTGCGGATTTTGAAGTGATCTATGCCAGCAAGGCTTTTACTTGCATAGCTATGTGCCAGATCGCAAAACAACAGGGGCTTGCGCTTGATGTGATGTCGGCAGGTGAGCTTTACACGGCAATCAAAGCGGGCTTTCCAATGGAGAAAATCTTTCTCCACGGCAACAACAAGACTCCCGGCGAGCTGGAGCTTGCCCTTGACAATAACGTGGGTCGTGTCGTAGTTGATGGGTTCTACGAATTTGAACTTCTGAACAGAATCGCCGGCGAGAAGGGCAAGGTGCAGCCCATCCTTCTCCGTGTAACCCCCGGGATTAAGCCACAGACGCACAGCTATATCCAGACTGGGCAGGTAGATAGTAAATTCGGATTTGGGCTGCAGGATGGGCTTGCGCTAAGTGCAGTAAAGCAAGCTATTGCTATGAAAAATATTACTATTCGCGGCATACATGCGCACATTGGTTCGCAGATATTTGAGCTTGGCTCGTATGCCAAGGCGATCGAGATAATCATGGAGTTTATAAAGCAGGTTAAAGATGAGACCGGCTTGGTTATAGATGAGCTTAATACCGGCGGCGGTCTTGGTATTAAGTACAAGGCCATTGATGAGCCTTCGACTATTGAGGAATATGCAAATGTTATAGTGGATGGCGTTGTTAAAGAAGCAGGTCGCTTTGGGCTTCCGGTTCCGAAGGTGATGGTAGAGCCAGGCCGCTCAATTGTTGCTAATTCCGGTGTGACCGTATATACCGTCGGTGCGATTAAGGAGATTCCAAATATCCGCACCTATGTCTCGGTTGACGGCGGCATGTCGGATAACATGCGCCCGATGCTTTATGGCGCAGCATATGAGGCACTGCTTGCTAACAGAGCAAATGAGAAGCCAAGCACTGTTGTAACAGTAGCCGGCAAGCATTGCGAATCGGGGGATATCCTTATACGAGATGTAGAGCTTCCGCAGCCGCAGGTTGGTGATCTTTTGTGTACGCCGGCAACTGGGGCCTATGGCTATGTCATGGCAAACAATTACAACCGCCAGCCTAGGCCAGCCGTGATTCTAGTGGGCAATGGAGAATCTAGAGAGATAATCCGGCGGGAAACACTTGAGGACGTCATAAAATTAGATGTTAGTATAGAGTAAGGAGTAAAGGCCAGGATTAATTTCAAATTCCGAATTGCGAATGTCGAATTATGAATTAAAAGCTAGTGAACTTTAATGCAAGGGCAGGATTGGTGTAAAAGTGAGAAAACGAACTGGTGTTGGTATTATAGGCTACGGAACGGTAGGTTCTGGGGTCTACCATATATTAACAACAAAGACACGAAAGCTATCTACGCTTGCGGGGATTAACATTGAGGTCGTCAAAGTGGCTGATAAATACCTGGAGCGGATGCAAGGCGAGGTGCCATCCAGTCTTATAACCACCGACGCCTATAAGGTGATCAACAATCCCGATATAGATATAGTCGTTGAGGTGATAGGCGGTATTGAGCCAGCTTATACTTTCATAAAAACTGCGCTTGAAAATAAAAAGCATGTGGTAACCGCAAACAAGGCGCTTATGGCAAGCCGTGGCGGTGCGCTTCTTGGGCTTGCCGAGAGGAACGGCGTCGACCTTTACTTTGAGGCAAGTGTCGGCGGGGGCATCCCCATTATCATGCCGCTTAAGCATTGCCTGGCTGGGAATACGATCTACCGGGTCATGGGCATTGTAAATGGCACAACCAACTATATCCTTACCAAGATGGCTGACGAGGGAGTGTCGTTTGGCGAGGCGCTAAAGCAGGCCCAAGCCCATGGTTTTGCCGAGGCCGACCCAAGTGCCGATGTCGAGGGCCACGATGCAGCCGCTAAAATCGCCATCCTTGCATCCATTGCTTTTAATAGCCGGATAACGGCGGATAAAGTCTACACCGAGGGCATAACCGGCATAACCTACCAGGATATCGTCTACGCCCGCGAGATGGGCTACATAATTAAACTCCTATCGCTTGCAAAAGCAGATGAGGATGGCATTGACGTTAGAGTTCATCCGGCCATGATACCGGAAAAGCACCCTCTGGCATCGGTGGCCGGCGTCATGAACGCGATCTTTGTCGAAGGAGATGCTGTAGGCGAGGTTATGTTTTACGGTCCCGGCGCGGGGAGACTTCCCGCAGCAAGTGCTGTGGTGGGCGACGTTTTTGAAATTGCGCAGAACATCCATCTCAACAAGCTTGGGAGCATGGCCTGCGGTTGTTTTGAGAGAAAAGAGATAAAGCCGGTTGAAAAAACCGCATCGCGCTTTTACATGCGTCTTGAGGCGGTAGATAGGTCCGGTGTTTTAGCTAAAATCTCAAAGGCGCTGGGCGATAGTGAGGTCAGCATTGAGACCGCCATACAGAAGTTCTCAAGCGGCGACCGTGCTGAGTTGGTATTCGGTACGCATCTTGTCAAGGAGCAGAATCTACAGAAGGCGATTAAGAAGATAAAGAAGCTAGATGTCGTGACAAAGATTCACAATGTCATAAGAGTGGAAGGCTAAAAATGGGTTGGCAAGGACTAATTAAACAGTATTTTGATTTTCTTCCGGTAAGTGATAAAACGCCGATTTGCACTATTCTTGAGGGGAACACCCCGCTTATCCCGTCGGTAAAGATAGGCCCTGATCTAGGCTGCGAGGTCTACTTTAAGTACGAGGGGCTAAACCCGACAGGCTCGTTTAAGGACCGTGGCATGACGCTTGCGATAAGTAAGGCCCTTGAAGAAAAGTCAAAAGCCGTAATATGTGCCTCAACCGGAAACACCAGTGCGTCGGCGGCAGCTTATGCTGCAAGGTCGGGAATAAGAAGTATCGTTCTTATACCGGAAGGGAAGATCGCCCTAGGTAAACTTTCCCAGGCCCTCATGCACGGGGCAATCGTGGTTGCGGTTAGAGGCAACTTCGATGCCGCGCTTAAAATTGTCCGCGAAATCGCTGAGGAGTATCCGATTACGCTGGTAAATTCGCTTAACCCCTATAGAATAGAAGGTCAGAAGACAGCAGCCTTTGAGGTCTGCGATGTTCTTGGGCAAGCCCCGGATTACCTAGCTATTCCGGTGGGTAATGCCGGAAATATTACCGCATACTGGAAGGGATTTAAAGAATATGCTCAGGCTGGCAAGATTAACAGCCTGCCGAAAATGGTAGGATTTCAGGCGGCCGGTGCCGCCCCGATAGTTCTTGGCCATATAGTGGAGCAACCTGAGACGGTTGCTACCGCGATACGAATTGGCAATCCTGCCAGATGGAAGGAAGCTGAAGCCGCAGCGCATGACTCCGGTGGTTTTATCGATATGGTAACGGATGAAGAGATCCTTGAGGCCTACAAGCTCCTCGCTTTGGCTGAGGGAATATTTTGTGAGCCAGCCTCGGCGGCCTCGGTTGCGGGCTTGCGCAAGATGGTTGCTGCAGGCCGTGTTCCTAAGGGATCGAGGGTTGTCTGTGTGCTGACAGGGCATGGTCTAAAAGACCCGGATACCGCTATAAGCCAAGGGAGCAAACCTATCGAGGTGGAGGCAACGTTAGATGCTGTCGAGAGGGTTATTTTTGGGTAACCACCTTGAAAGACCGGTGAGCGGGTGAACGGGTGAACGGGAAGGACCGGTTAATCGGTGAATGGGTAAATTGGATTGGGGGCCTAGCAAGAAATTAAGATACGAGAAAGAGGTCATCCTTATAGGAGACCCGTAATGTAAACGAAGGGCCGGAGTCGAAGAATCTAAATTATATATCAAAAGTTACTTGCCTTCGTCTCTTACCCTCACGCTGACAGCTGTGAGCTGAGAGCTAATCCGGAGGATTAATGGTTGAAGTAATAGTTCCCGCAACTTCAGCAAATCTAGGTCCGGGATTTGACGTCCTGGGCTTAAGCATAAACCTCTACAATAGATTTAAGCTAGAGGAGACTGACGGTGGCCTTAAGATCGAGGCGTCGGGGGATGCTGCCTTTAAACTACCAAGCGATGAGAAAAACCTAGTATTCGCGTCCGCAAAACGGCTTTTCGACGAAGCGGGATATAGATATGGGGGACTTCGTATTACAATCGAGAACAGAGTTCCTTTGGGCCGTGGACTTGGCTCTAGCTCAACGGCAATCGTCGGCGGGCTAATTGCTGCAAATGAGGTCTCTAGAGCGGGACTTACAAAGGATGAGATATTCGCCCTGGCAACGGAGATAGAGGGGCACCCGGATAATGTCGGACCGGCCATCTTCGGCGGCCTTACCATTTGCTACCGCTCTGACCCGGGCTTTCGGGCTGTCCCGTATAAGCCATCTGAAAACTTAAAGTTGGTTCTTCTTATCCCAAACAATGTCCTTGAAACAAAGATGGCAAGGGGAGTGCTGCCTAAAGAGGTGCCGCTATCCGATGCAGTGTTTAATATCGCGCGCGCGAGCCTTCTGGTTTCGATTTTGCTTACCGGTAGGTCTGGGCTTCTAAGAGACGCCATGCAAGACCGCCTTCACCAGCCCTACCGAGCCTCGTTAATCCCCGGGCTTACCGATACGATACGAGAAATCAGCCGGGCTACGGGTGCTGGGGTTGCCCTAAGCGGCGCGGGGCCAAGCCTGGTCTGCATTATAGATAGGCTGCCCGAGAAGGACTTTCTTAAGAAGATCCGGCAACTGCTTAAAGAGAGAGGCCAAGACTATCTAATCCAACTTGCCGAGTTTGATTTGGAGGGTGCCCGGGTTATCGGGCGATAGAAAAAGGATATATCCACAAAAAATTAGGGCAATATCTAAGGTGCCGCAGCAGTTGACCAAGTAACTATATCAGGTAAAATAAAGGGTAACGAGAGAGAAACTTATAGCTTTCTTACGAGTTGACCTCATGTTAAATCCCTAAGGTTAATCGATAATATAACAAACGCAAACCAGCTAAATTAAAAATTTCAACTTTCAATCTCTAGGAAAAAGGTGGGTTAAATGGCAGACGATGCCCTAATAACTATCGCGCATATATCTGACCTCCACGTTGGCTCGCAATACTTTATCCCAAACTTGATGAGTAGGACCATCGAGGAGCTAAACGAGCTAAAACCAGATGCTGTTATCTGCACCGGGGATCTAACCAACGAGGGATTCAAGCAGGAATACACAACGGCGCAGACCTTCCTCTCGATGCTTGAATGCGAGAGATGTCTTTACGTGCCGGGAAACCATGATTCGCGAAATGTCGGATATTTGCATTTTGAAGAGCTCTTTGGGCAGAGAGATAATGTGATGACATTTGGTCGTATCACAGTTGTCGGCACCGACTCAAGCGAACCGGATTTAGATAACGGTCGAATAGGTAGGGAAAGGTACGGCTGGCTTGAGGACGCTTTTAAAGATAATTGCGACGGTTGCTTTAAAATATTTGCGCTTCACCACCACCTGCTTCCAGTACCGGGAACGGGGCGCGAGCGAAGCATGATCCACGATGCCGGCGACCTCTTGGAGGTCCTAATTCAAAGCGGTGTCGATCTTGTCCTTTGCGGCCACAAACACGTCCCTTATGTCTGGAGGATAGAAAATCTTGTTGTAGTTAACGCCGGTACAGCCTCTACCTTAAGGCTCAGGGGCAACACTAAACCTTGCTACAATATCATCCAAATAGAAAAAAATGATAGGGTAAAGATTTTTAGGAAATATCCTTTTGGTAGTCGTGAGCTTATCGCTGATTTCTCCTGCGATGAGCGCAAATATTGCAAGTGGGAAAAAGTTGAGGCTAATGCATTAACTGGAGGTGGCCTACTATAACCCAGGTTATAGTACTGATCGACGGCGAGCATTATCCCCCGGTGATTAAATCAGCGATTGAGGTCTTGGAGAAACAGTATAACTATAGCGTAACTGGGGCAGTGTTTGTTGGAGGACTAGAGAAAATATCCGAAAAGGGAAATTTTGAAGATATAGGGTGCCCGGTTATAAAAGAGGCAGACCCGCTATCGGCGATAATGTCAGCCATCGATAGACTTAAACCTGAGATGGTTGTTGATTTAAGCGATGAGCCGGTTATTGGTTACACAAAGAGGTTCTTCTTTGCAAGCCATGTTTTAACAAAGGGTATACCATATATCGGTGCGGATTTCTGGTTTTATCCGCCGGCCTTCCAGAACGTTTTAGAAAAGCCGTCTCTTAGCGTCATAGGAACGGGCAAGAGGGTAGGTAAAACCGCAATTGCGGGGTATATCTGTCGGTGTTTAGACGAATCTGGTTTTAATCCCGGCGTTATTGCAATGGGTCGCGGTGGGCCGCAGGCGCCAGAAATGATTGCGGGCAAAGAGATCGAGCTTACCCCGAGGTATCTCTTAGACCTGGCAAGGTCCGGGAAGCATGCAGCTTCCGATTATCTGGAAGATGCATTGACAAGCCGCATTACTGCTGTAGGCTGTAGACGCTGTGGCGGGGGTCTTGCCGGGCAGCCGTTTATGTCAAACGTTGCTGCTGGCGCCCGGCTGGCAAATGAACTGGATATAGACTTTGTTGTTTTAGAAGGCTCTGGCTCGGCTTTGCCGCCGGTAGCCGCAGATGCGTATGTGTTAATAGCCGGTGCAAACCAGCCCATTGATTATATTACGGGATATTTTGGCACTTACCGAGTTTTGCTTTCAGATGTAGTGGTGCTCTCGGTGTGTGAGCCACCGTTGGCAGACAAAAATAAGATTAAGCGTCTTGATAGGGCAATAAGGGAAATAAAACCGGGTATTAAGATCATACGCACGATTTTTAGGCCAAAGCCCTTGCAACCAATTTCAGGTAAAAAAGTTTTTCTAGCGACTACCTCGCCGATTTCGATGAAAGGTAAAATTACGGGTTATCTGGGCCAGACATACGGAGCTGAAGTGGTCGGGGTTAGCAACAACTTGTCAAATAGAAGACTTCTCAGGAAAGAGATAGAGGATGCAAAAGGAAAGTTTACAACGCTTCTGACCGAGCTTAAGGCTGCTGCGGTAGATGTTGTAACAAGCATAGGATTAGACCTAGGCTTAGAGGTGGTATATATGGATAACATACCGGTCACCATCGGGGGCGACGGTGATCTTGATAAGGTCGTCAGGTGGATCGGGCATAAGGCAAGAAACAGTTTTGCAAGGAAGGAACGCAGTGAACACCGATAGCAATAAACACCGTCCACAACAAATTGTAATAAGCGATGATGAACACGGGCTGCCATACTCGAAAGGATTAACAGCCTCCGCGCTGATGGCCACCGGATTACCGCCAAGCCGCTCATATGAAATAGCGCGGGTTATTCAGCAGCAGCTTGTGGAGGCCGGCCGATACTCAATGAAAATCGACGAACTCAGAGAACTTGTCTATAATGTATTACTTGAGCATGAGGGCAAAGGCTATGCAGATAAATACAAAAGATGGCAGGCGCTACTCAGTATCGACCGCCCGATTATAGTCCTGGTGGGTGGCACAACCGGAGTCGGCAAATCGACCATCGCAACCGCCGTGGCGCACCGTCTCGGTATAACCCACATAGTTGCAACCGACTCGTTGCGCGAGGTTATGCGCGCGGTCTTATCCAAAGATCTTGTGCCGTGTTTACATGAGTCCTCGTTTCTAGCCTGGCGGGTGGTAAATCAGGCAATCGATAAAGACCCGCTTGTTACCGGTTTTGTCGAGCAGGTTAAGGTTGTCGCCGTCGGTATAAGGGCGGTTGTTGATAGGGCGGTCAGGGAAGGTTTAAATGTTGTTGTTGAGGGAATACATGTCGTTCCCGGGTTTATAAACAGCACAGTGTGCGAGAAGGCCTTCGTTATACCGATGGTAATTACCGTCGATAATGAGGACCTACACCGGAGCCATTTCTATATCAGGGAGTTACAGACCGAGAGTGGCCGGCCCTACGAGCGGTACAAAGAAAATTTTGAGTCCATTAGAAAAATTGGAGAATTTATAAATACCCTTGCTTACGACTACGATGTACCGGTGATAGCAAGCCATAACCTGGATACAACCATAACCTCAGTCCTGGAAGAGATATTAAATCAAGTGCTTGGTCCACCAGAGGATGAAGGTGAGGGTGATTTAGTTCTCAGTAAAGATGATTATTAGTAGTAATGCTAGATGTTTTTGAAGTGCCAATATGCCGAAATTGAATAGAAGGCATTGGCATGCTGAAACTCCAGCACCGACCTTTTCCCATACTATCAACCTTTGGCTAACCAGGAGGACACGTAATGAAAATCTTTATCGATACTGCCAATATTGATCACATTAGAGAAATGAATGCCTTGGGTATCATCAGCGGTGTCACGACCAACCCATCCCTTTGTAGCAAGGAGGGTAAGGATTTTAAATCTTCGATAGCTGAGATAGCATCGATTGTTAATGGTCCGATAAGTGCTGAGGCTGTAAGCACGACAAGAGAAGGGATTATCCAAGAAGCTAGAGGACTTTCACAAATTGCCTCAAATATTGTTATAAAAATTCCGATAATGGAAGAAGGGCTTGCTGCAACAAAGGTTTTAAGCGCGGAAGGCATCAAGGTGAACATGACCCTTGTTTTTTCAGCAAACCAAGCCTTGCTCGCGGCGCAGGTTGGGGCTGCCTATGTGAGCCCCTTTGTCGGACGTCTTGATGATATCGGACATGACGGTATTGCAGAGCTTGACAAAATAGTGTCAATCTACGATATTTATGATATCAAGACGAAAGTCATATCAGCCAGCATTAGGCATCCTCTCCACGTGATCCAATCCGCGCAATTAGGCGCAGATATAGCGACAGTGCCATATGGCGTATTGAAACAAATGATAAAGCATCCGCTTACCGATAGAGGAATTGAGAGGTTTCTTGAGGATTGGGAGAAACTTCAGGAGACCGCATCACCAATAAAGTAGGGACCGCCCAATATCCATATATAGCAATATTACATAAAAAGATTATTTAGTTGGCGAAGAAGGTGAAAAAAAGTGAACAATAAATCACAGCTAGAATCAAAGACATTGGTAGAACTGAGACCTATCGCTGTAGAGTTGGGCATTGGCGGTGTTTCCACCTTAAGAAAACAAGAGTTAATCGATGCTATTCTTGAGGCACAGAACAAACATAGCGGAAACTCAAGCTCAGCCAAAGCAGCAACGGAAACGGCAACGCGAGAGCCCGTTGCTGCACCTGCGAGGGTTGAGGTGAGAGAGGAGCAACCTCGTGAAGAGAGACTTCTGCTCAAGAAAGGCATCCTTGATATTCTAAGCGATGGTTATGGTTTCCTCAGGACCCAAGGGTACCTACCAAGTGAAGGGGACATCTACGTCTCACTATCACAAATCCGGCGATTTAACTTAAGACGTGGAGATGAAGTTGAGGGGCAGGTTAGACCGCCCAAAGACACTGAGAAGTACAACGCCCTTTTAAGAATTGAGGCGGTAAACAGCGCCGATCCTGAGCAGGCAAGATCACGTGCCCAGTTCGAGTCGCTTACCCCGATTTACCCAAATCGAAGATTCAGATTAGAGACCACACCGCTAGAGATAACAACACGAATCATCGATATCACGGCTCCAATAGGCAAAGGTCAGAGGGGTTTGATCGTATCGCCACCTAAAGCCGGAAAGACCACGATTTTGAAGCAGATTGCAAACGCAATAACTACAAACAATCCTGAAGTGCACATGATGGCGCTTCTCGTTGACGAGCGTCCGGAAGAGGTTACCGACATGGAGCGGTCTATCAAGGGCGAGGTTGTAAGCTCTACCTTTGACCAGCCCGCCGACAACCATGTTGCAGTTGCCGAGTTGGTGCTCGAACGCGCAAAAAGACTTGTTGAGCACGGGCGGGATGTTGTTATTATGCTTGATAGTATCACGAGGCTTGCCAGGGCTTACAACCTAACTACCCCGGCCAGCGGCAGGATTCTCTCGGGTGGTGTTGACTCAACAGCTCTCTTCCCAC
>JAJYQA010000041.1 GCA_021794835.1 Actinomycetes bacterium
TCTGCCGGCACTTACCGGGCCTCATGGCAGTCGTCCCTGGGTTGCTGCTCTGCGCGGTATTGCTGGATTGGGGGCACTCGCATAAGCACGAGACGAGATGTTCCTACTAAACGTTGACAGTAACAAACACATTTCAGTACTTGACAGCAAACGTACGTTCGTTTAATCTAAAAGAGGATTCTTCCACGGCTATCCGCCAAATCAAAACTCTGGGAGGGGACATGGACCGGGATAAAGTAATCGAACTAACCAAAGAACAAATAGAAAGAAAGTACGGCAAGGGGTCATTGATGCGCCTTGGCGAGCATCCGGCAAGGATGGATATCTCCGTCATCCCAACAGGCACGCTCGCGCTTGACATTGCGCTGGGAGTAGGCGGCGTGCCCAGGGGTAGGGTTATAGAAATTTACGGTCCTGAGTCTTCCGGTAAGACTACTCTTGCGCTTCATATTATCGCTGAGGCCCAGAAGACGGGCGGCGCGGCGGCGTTTATAGACGCAGAGCATGCACTCGATCCGGTATACGCCAAGCGATTAGGAGTTAACACCGACGACCTTCTCATATCGCAGCCAGATACCGGCGAGCAGGCATTAGAGATCGCCGACATGCTGGTGCGCTCAGGTGCACTAGATGTAATAGTTATCGACTCTGTTGCAGCACTTGTCCCAAGAGCTGAGATCGAGGGTGAGATGGGTGATTCCCACGTAGGTCTTCAGGCAAGGCTCATGAGCCAAGCTTTAAGAAAGTTAAGCGGTTCGATAAACAAATCAAAAACCACCGCTATATTTATCAATCAATTAAGGGAGAAAATCGGTATTATGTTCGGCAACCCCGAGATAACTCCCGGTGGTAGGGCACTAAAGTTTTACGCATCGGTTAGGATCGACGTGCGCAGAGCCGATTCGATTAAGCAGGGCACAGAAGTTGTTGGGAACAGAGTTCGGGCAAAAATCGTTAAAAACAAGATAGCCCCGCCGTTTAAGCAGGCCGAATTCGATATCATGTTTGGAGAAGGCATCTCCAAAGAGGGAAACATACTTGATTTGGCTGTCGAGCAGGGTATTGTTCAAAAGAGCGGCTCTTGGTACACATACGGCGAGGAGCGACTAGGACAGGGTCGTGAATCGGCAAAGCAGACCCTTCTCGATAACCGGGCTGTTGCAGCCGATATCGAGATCAAGGTAAGAGAAAAGGTCGGCTTAGTAAGCCCCGATGAAGCTGAGGGTGCTGAGAAAGTCACTGCTGAGCCCGAACCAGTTAAATAGTAGTGCGGTAAAATTAGGGTCCAGGGTGAAAGACTGTTGAAATGGTGAAAGGGTTTAGAAAGAGGTCATCCTTATAGGAGTCGAAGGATCTCTATATAATATATCAAAAATTACTTGCTTTCATGTTATTAATTCCTTCTGGCTTCTGACTCCTGGACCAACGTTACTTACCCTCATCCTATGACCTGTGACCTAAAAATATATGCAACCAGAAAAAGTACACGTAATCACGGCACTTGCCAAGCAAGAAAAAAGGCCCTGGCGAACATCCATCTTTGTCGATGGACGATTCTGGAGAGCCTATAACTCCGAGGCAATCGTCGAGCTAGGTCTTCACGAGGGTCAATGCTTGACATTGAAAGAGCTCGATGAATTGGTGCATTCATTTGAGAGACGGCGTGCGATTGACCGCGCCGTTCTTCTTTTATCTTACCGCTCAAGAAGTATCTATGAGGTGCATGACCGGCTTAAAAAAGCCGGTTTTGAGCCGGATATTATCGATGAGGCGGTCGCAAAACTAAAAGATCTCGGCTACCTCGACGACAACGCCTTCACCCAAGCCTGGACAAAGAACCGCATGGACTCAAAGCTATACGGTCCAAAACGGATTAAACAAGAGCTACGCCTAAAAGGCGTCCCGGATGAGATAATATCTAAAAAACTAGAAGAAAACAGCACGCTTGAGGATGAGTACAAGCACGCATTGCAGCTTGCCAAGTCCAAGCTACCTTCCTACAAAAGTCTTGACAAAACCCAGCTTTTCCGCCGCCTAAGCCAATTCCTCATCCGCCGCGGTTACACCTCATCTGTTGTCTATGATGTGTGCAAGAAAGTAACTAACAATATGTAGTTGCCCATTTATAGGGTCTTCTACGGGATTTATATCCCTGACCGGCAGATTGCTACAAAGTCTTTCTCAACCACCTTTTAGCGGACCTATACCTGAACCCTCGTTTCATTGGCTTTCTGGCCTTTACTTGACATTGGCACTTTGGCACATTATAACCTTGGCACCAAAAACGCCTGCGGAACTCTATTCCCCAAGCCTTTTTCAACACCTTTAGCGTCTACATAGATTCTTAAATTTCTTGACTATATTTGGGTGTAATAATAGTATAGACGTAGAGAATTGGCAGAAGCACTTTGCTAAGAAGACTCATTTAGTTTTACATAGATTGGACAAAACTAAAGATGAGATAAAGTATTAGCTTCCGGCTGCAGTAAAAATGCCGGTTAGGCTAGTCATTATTGCCTTAGTAAAGAGGTTTTTGCCGAGCAATAGCTCGGTTTTTTTATTTAAAAGAAGGGGGCAACAATGAGTGCGATTGTGATCGTAATTGTAGCTGTTGTAGCAGTTGCGGTCGGTTTAGCTGCAGGTTACGTTGCACGTAAAATGACTGCCGAAGCAAAGTTTGCCTCCGCCGAAGAAGTTGCAAAAAGGATTATCTCTGAAGCAGAAAGGGAAGCAGAATCAAAAAAGAAAGAAGCTTTAATTAATGCTAAAGATGAAATTCATGCCCTACGCTCAGAAGCAGAGCGTGAGTTGCGCGACCGGCGGAATGAAATCCAACGCATAGAGAGACGTCTGGGTCAGAAGGAAGAGTCTCTTGATGCCAGGGCAAACAATCTGGATAAGAAGGAGCGGGCATTTACCGATCGTGACCGAGAAATCACAAGAATTGAGAACGAGCTCTCTGAAATCTATGACAAGGAACTAAAGCTGCTTGAGCAAATCGCAGGTCTCACCGGCGAAGAAGCACGTCAACTCCTCATGAAGAGGATCGAGGATGAGACTAAGCATGAGGCGGCAATGATGATCCGTGATATCGAGGCCAGGGCAAAGGATGAGGCCGAGAAGCGGGCCAGAAACGTTATTGCGCTTGCCATCCAAAGATGTGCGGCGGACCACGTAGCAGAAACCACAGTATCCGTGGTCCCGCTGCCAAACGACGAGATGAAGGGTAGGATTATCGGAAGAGAAGGCCGAAACATCAGGGCGTTTGAGAATCTATCAGGTATCAACCTGATCATCGACGACACCCCCGAGGCGGTCATCCTGTCAAGCTTTGACCCGGTCAGAAGGGAGATTGCAAGGCTTGCACTTGAGCGGCTTATCGCAGATGGGCGCATACATCCGGCAAGAATCGAGCAGATGTACGAGAAGGCGCGTGACGAGGTTGAGACGCACATTCGCGAGGTTGGCGAGCAGGCCACATTCGATACCGATATCCATGGGCTCCATTCGGAGCTTGTGCGCGTCCTGGGCCGGCTAAAATACCGGACGAGCTACGGACAGAATGTGCTCCAGCACTCTATTGAGGTGGCACACCTAGCCGGTATGATGGCGGCCGAACTTGGCGCTGATATCAAGCTGGCAAGAAGGGCAGGTCTCTTGCATGATATCGGCAAGGCCATTGACCACGAGGTTGAAGGGCCGCACGCCGTTATCGGCGCAGAGCTTGCGAAGAGACTTCATGAGCAGGCAAGCGTTGTTCACGCAATTGAGGCGCACCATGGCGATACTGAACCTCAGTCGGTTGAGGCAGTCCTCGTTCAGGCGGCAGATGCGGTATCCGGTGCTAGGCCTGGTGCAAGACGGGAGACGCTTGAGAGCTACATCAAGCGACTTGAGAAGCTTGAGACCATTGCCGAGTCTTACGAGGGTGTCGAGAAGTGCTACGCCATGCAAGCTGGCCGTGAGCTTCGAATCATGGTAAAACCTGAGGATATTGATGATGCTAGGGCGGCAATGCTTGCGCGCGATGTGGCAAAGCAGATTGAAGCTGAGCTTGAGTACCCAGGCCAAATCAAGGTAATAGTAATTAGAGAGCACAGGGCAGTTGAGTATGCTAAATAACGTTTAGCTACTAAACAAATTGCTGGGTGGAGCTTGTCTCCACCCTTTACTTTTGTTTGGGGTGCCAAAGTTAAGACTTTGGCACATCGAGGTCCCTTGATATATTGACAAAACAAACTTTCCACAGCACAATATAGACAGTATACGCAGCACTTACGCTAGGTTTTATATATGTCAGAGACCAAAAACAATCCGTTACTTAGCTTCGTAGCCAACCTAACCGGCGAGCAGTACCTCAAAATTGAGGAAGACCTTGGCCATGGTTTCGTCCGCCTGAACACCAGCGAAGCAGAAAGACGCCAGGCCAAACATGATATCCAGTCCATGGAAGATATTGTTCTAGAGATGATGCGAAACTCCCGCGACGCAGGCTCAACTAGAATTTTTATTGCCTCTACTAAAGAAGACAATATCATTCGAAAGGTAACAATTATTGACGACGCATGGGGAATACCTCCTGACCTCCATAAACTAATATTCGAGCCCAGGGTCACATCCAAACTCGAAAACGTCATAACCGACCGCTATGGAATCCACGGTAGGGGAATGGCACTTTTCTCAATTAAACAAGTTGCTGATGAGGCCGAACTCGTTTTTTCTTCACCTGGGAGGGGCAGCGTATTCAGGGTACAAACTAGTACGGGCCTCTTGACTGAAAGAAAAGATCAATCCACATATCCAACTATAAAGTATCGCAAAGGTGAGCCGATAATAATACGAGGACCGCATAATATTATAAGAACGGCACTCGAGTTCAACCTCGACTACCAGAACTTAGAGATTTACCTGGGTTCGCCGTCGGATATTTTGGCAACGATGTATTATCTATGCGCGCAGGATAAGGACAATAACGGGGGCAAATCCCAAGATTACAAGATATGGCGGTCTGTCAGCCAGGCTAAGTCCGCAGCAATTTTAGCCGATGTAGCCGAGCGAAGGCTGGGGCTTAAAATCTCGGTTAGAAACGCCCAGCGGATCATGAGCGGTAGGGTCGGTCCTTTAAAAACAATGCTCGAGGCGCTCGGCAGGCAAGAAGAGCGCAAAGAGCCAAAAAGAAAAGTTGACCTTTTAAGGTCTGAGCCTCTTGCAAAGAGGATTTCCCAAGAAGATTTAGAGCAGCTAGCTGGGATTATTGGTAACAGTTTTAAGACTATAGCAGGCAAGTATTTTATGGAGTTAACCGAGGCTCCAGAGATAAAAACAGAGGAGAACTGTATAAAAATAACGATTAAGGTACAATCGTTAGGAAACTAATTCCATAATTTGTTATAATTTAGCAGGAACTAAAATGGCAGTGCCGAATATTGATATGACAGGCGTATAATGCAAAGTGTAATAGCCAAAGATGCGCCGTCAAGGAGGATAAAATGGAAGTACTAAAGGTTTCAGCAAAGTCTAGTCCAAATTCTGTTGCTGGTGCTCTAGCTGGCGTTCTAAGGGAGCGTGGAGGAGCCGAGATTCAGGTGATTGGCGCAGGAGCTTTAAACCAGGCGATTAAAGCTATCGCGATTGCAAGGGGGTTTGTGGCGCCAAGTGGTCTTGACCTCGTCGTCGTACCTGCTTTCACCGATATCTTAATTAGCGGCGAGGAACGCACTGCAATCAAGTTGATTATTGAACCAAGGTAAATCTATAGTTAATATGCCAGCCGATCTACACGTGCACACAACCGCATCTGATGGCAGTATGAGCCCAGGGCAGGTTGTGGAACTTGCAGCCAACTTACATTTGAAGACCATCGCTATTTCCGACCACGACACAATCAAGGGAATAAGTGAGGCTTTGATATATGGAGTTCAGTTGGGGGTCGAGGTAATACCGGCAATTGAGCTTAGTTCAAAGTATAGTAGCCGAGATGTGCATATTCTCGGCTATTTTATTGATTATAGGAGCAAAAAGCTTATAGATTACTTAAGAATTTTAAGAGAGGCACGCATCGACCGTGCCCAAAAAATCGTAAACTGCCTGCAAAAAAACGGTCTCGATATAACCTTCGATGAGGTTATGCACATAGCCGGCGATGCATCCATCGGGCGCCCCCATATTGCAAGGGCACTTCTCGCCAAAAACTACGTAGCTGATATAGGCGAGGCTTTCAGTAAGTATCTAAAAAGTGGGACCCCATGCTTTCTAGAAAAATTTGTCTACCCGACGGAAAAGGCAATCTTCGTAGTCCACGAAGCAGGTGGCCTGGCCGTTTTTGCACATCCTGGGCTCGCTAAGCTTGACGAACAAATCCCTGAGTTTGTTAAGATGGGCTTAGACGGAATTGAAGCCTACCACAGTGAACATACCCCAGAGCAAACAGAGCACTACCTAAAAGTTGCGCGAGAATACGGGCTGCTGATTACCGGCGGTTCGGATGACCATGGCCCGATATCTACGCACGGACTCAGGCTAGGAAGCGTACCCGTCCCTGACGAGATCGTGGACAGATTGAAAGAAGCAGCCGCCTAGACCTGCAATTCTCATGCGCGTTTGCTAAAATACTCCCATGAAGAAGTTCCATATCACCACATTTGGGTGCCAGATGAACAAACATGATTCTGAGCGCATGGCCGGGCTATTGCGCGAGCGCGGCTATGCACCGGCCGATAGCCCCGACGATGCCCAGATCATTATATTTAATACTTGCATGGTTCGCGAGCATGCTGAGGAACGCTTTTTCGGCAACCTCAACAACTTGCGCGCGCGCAAAAAAGCCGAACCCGACCTTATCATCGCGGTTGGCGGCTGCGTCGCACAAAAAGAGCGGGAGCTTATCTTTAGGAAAGCACCGCACACCGACATTGTCTTCGGCACGCATAACATGCCAAACCTCGGGCACATGATAGAATCCGTCGAGCAGGGGAGGCAAGCAATTTGCGATATCACGGATGCAATTGAGACCATGCCGGCAACTTTACCAAGCATGCGAGAGGAAAAGCATCATGCATGGGTTCCTATCATTATCGGATGTAACAACTTTTGCGCCTACTGCATCGTGCCGCACACACGAGGCAGAGAGCTTAGCCGGCCAATTAAAGATATCCTCTCTGAGGTTGAGCGACTTATCGCCGATGGCGTCATCGAGATAACGCTTCTTGGGCAAAACGTGAACTCGTACGGGCGCGATATCTACAAAAGGAGCGAGTTTGCAAGGCTGCTCCTTGAGCTCGAGAAAGTCGAGGGCCTTCGCCGTATCCGGTTCACGACATCCCATCCCAAGGACTTGACAGAGGATATCATCGGTGTGATTGCGGAAAGTAACAAGGTCTGCGAGCATATCCATCTTCCAGTGCAGGCTGGTTCAAATACTATCCTTAAAGCAATGAATAGGAAATATACTAAAGAGGATTATCTCAAGACAGTCGAGAAGATTTATGCCGCAATCCCCGGGGTAAGTCTAACCACAGATATTATGGTAGGCTTCCCGGGTGAGACGGAGGATGATTTTTTGCATACGCTCGACGTGGTGGAGAAGGCGCGTTATGACTCGGCATTTACGTTTATCTTCTCACCACGTGAGGGGACGCTTGCTGCCAGGATGGACAACCAGATACCGGCCCCCGTAAAGGCCGACCGTTTTGATAGGCTGGTTAAGCTGCAAAACAAAGTAAGCTTAGAAAAAAATAAAGGGCTTGTTGGTAGGGATATTGAAGTTTTTATAGAAGCTGTAAGCAAGAAAAACCAAAACATGTTAACCGGGCGCACGCGCACCAACAAGGTTGTAAATTTCGCGGGTTCGACCGACTTAATCCATAAAGAGGCAATCATTAACGTAACTGAGGCGCATACCTGGTTCCTGAAAGGTGAACTAAAAGAAATCCTGTCGTTGAACTAATTGGAGGGAAAATGCCTGCTGTTATCGGCTGTTTGGTGCCTCATCCACCGATTATTATACCGGAGGTCGGGGGAGAAAACCTGATCAAGGTGACTTCTACCACCCAGGCAATGCTCGATATTGCCAAGGAAGTAGCACAGACCAAGCCTGAGATGCTGGTGTTTATATCTCCGCATAGTGTGGGCTTTGCTAACAGCATCGCGATCAAAGCAAACCCCAGCCTTTCCGGCTCTTTTGCCAATTTTGGTGCGTCTGACGTTAAGTTTTCAGTAAAAAACGACCTAGAGTTTATCGATACGTTTTTAAAGGCTGCAAATGACTACCAGCTATCCGTGACTAAAGTCGGCTCGGGGTTTGTCAACCTTATGGGTGCAGACGAGCTTGACCACGGGATCATGGTTCCGCTCTACTACCTGCAAAAATGGGTCGATGTCCCGATCGTCTCGCTTGCAATAAGCCACGGCGGCTTTGATGAGCATTACACGCTGGGAATTGCGATCCAGCAGGCAGCAAACGCCACCGGCAAGAGAGTTGCGCTTATCGCAAGCGGCGATCTATCCCACAGGCTGACTCCCGGCGCACCGGCAGGCTACGACCCACGGGCAGCTGACTTTGACGCAAAAGTCGAGGAGATTTTTGATACCGGATACTTTGATGAACTGGGAAAACTTGACCCATTGTTAATTGAGGCAGCGGGTGAATGCGGACTTCGCTCAATCTACACACTTGCCGGTACGTTTAACAACCATGACGCCTACGCAAAGATACTGTCCTACGAGGCTCCTTTTGGCGTGGGATATATGGTTGCACCGGTTTATCCTGGGGCCGTATCATCTGCTAAGGACTTATATACCACCGAGGTAGAAGACCTGCCGCCTAAAGAGCCTGAGCCGAACATACCGGTCAAACTTGCCAGGTACAGCCTCGAAAAATTTTATGAGCTCGGACATCCAGTTGATCCGCCCCTGGATACGCCGCCCGATTTGCTTAATAAAAGGGCGGGTGCGTTCGTCTGCATTAAGGTAGATGGAAACTTGAGGGGATGCGTGGGGACAATCCAGCCGACGCAAGCCACCCTTGCCGAGGAAATCATGGCAAATGCCATCCAGGCTGCAACCGCCGATCCGAGGTTTAAGCCGGTGACGATAGACGAGGTACGAGCACTTACGTACTCGGTGGATATCCTCGATGAGCCGGAGAAAATTCCATCCAAGAACATGCTCGATCCAAAAGTTTATGGAGTTATGGTGAAGCGCGGCTATAACATGGGCCTGCTCTTGCCAAATATCGAGGGCGTAAACACGGCCGATGAGCAGATAGCCATCGCCAAACAAAAGGCGGGAATTGGACTGAATGAAGAGGCCGAGCTGTATAGATTCCGCGTAACCAGATACGAGTAGTGGCTGATTCATCGGGCCTCCCGCGGTAAGCGGTGGGCAAGATGTAGTTGTCTGGTTTATCGGGCACGCCATAGTACAGGTAAAACAGTGAATCGGTAAGCTGGTGAACCTTTTAAGAGGAGAGTAGTGTGAGTTGACCCCGAATCCCGGATCCAGGACCCCGTATCCTAAAACAAAACTTATAGCAATCGTCGGCCCCACTGCAACCGGTAAAAGCAACGTTGCGGTTGAGCTTGCAAAACGTATTGGCGGCGAGATTATATCTGCCGATTCGATGCAGGTATATAAAGGCATGAATATAGGCACCGCTAAAATCACCCCGGAAGAGATGCAAGGCATACCCCATTATCTCATTGATGTTATAGATCCCGCAGAGGCGTTTAGCGTCGCGGAATATCAGAGGCTGGCAAGACAGGAAATAAGCGGGATAGCGGCGCGGGGTAAAATCCCTATCCTGGTCGGCGGGACTGGACTATATGTACGCTCGGTTATAGACAAGCTGGAATTCCCAACCGGTGAGACCGCATCCAAAGTGCGGCGGCAACTTGAAGAGAGGGTAGAAAAGGAGGGCGCCGAGACCCTCTATAAAGAACTGGTTGGAAAAGACCCGGCAGCAGCCGATATCGTGCACCCCAATAACGTACGCCGGATTATTCGAGCACTCGAGGTTATTGAGCTCACCGGCAAGCCCTTCTCAGAGTTTCATCGCGAATGGGCTAATCGCGAGTCCATATATGACCTTGAGATGTTTGGGCTTACTATGGATCGGGAATTTTTGCGCCGGCGGATAAACGAGCGCGTGGATAAGATGGTTAGCGCGGGCCTGCTTGATGAGGTAAAGGATCTGGTGGCTCACGACTATGAGGGATTTTTGACTTCCCAGCAGGCCATAGGGTATAAAGAATTAATCGGCTATTTAAAGGGTGAAGAGTCTTTTGGAGAAGCCATCGAAAATATCAAGGCCCGTACCAGGCAATATGCAAAAAGGCAGCTCACTTGGTTTAGAGCCGATCCGCGGGTTAAGTGGATAGATGTAGATGGTAAGTCTATTGGTAAGCTTGTCAGTAATATAATTGATAAGCTTAAGAAGGATGGATTTATTTAAAGGGTCCAGAGGCCAGGGCCCAGGGTTAAATATCGGCCAATAGGCAATAGCCAAATATCCAATGGATTGTCATTGCGAGCAGCAAAGCGACCGTGGCAATCTCAATTAAAGCGATTGAGGAAAATAACATGCAAATCAATTTTGCAAAATATGAAGGCATAGGAAATGACTTCATAATCGTAAACAACTTGGATGGCGCAATCAACCTAAGTCAAGAACAAATTACCGGACTTTGCGACCGTCACTTTGGTATCGGATCGGATGGGTTAATGTTCGTGCGCCCGTCCAAAGTCGCGGAGTTCTTTATGGATTTTTATAACTCAGACGGTTCGGTTGCTGAGATATGCGGAAACGGTATCCGTTGTTTTGCAAAGTATCTGCATGATGAGGGACTAACCAACAAAACTATCATCGACATCGAGACAAGAGCCGGCACAAAGACGGTCGAGCTTATATTTGATGCCGGAAAGGCCGTTGGGGCAAGGGTAGACATGGACAAGCCAATTTTGGAATCGCAAAAAATACCGGTTAGGGCGGCAACTGAGAACCTTATAAACCAACCGATCGCCATTGACGGCACTAGCTTTAACGCAACCTGTGTCTCAATGGGGAACCCACATTGTGTTATCTTTGTCGAAGACGTAGATAGCGCTCCGGTTAAGACGCTTGGTCCAAAGGTTGAGACAAGTGAGTATTTCCCGCAAAAAACCAATGTCGAGTTTGTGCGCGTACTTAACCGAAACGAGATCGACCTTCGTGTGTGGGAGCGGGGCTGCGGTGAGACGCTAGCTTGCGGTACGGGCGCGTGCGCAACTCTTGTAGCCTGCACGTTAAACAATAAAACCGGCAGGTCAGCTACAATTCATCTCCCCGGCGGAGATCTCAAGATAAGCTGGGAAGAGGACGATCGCATTATCCTTGAGGGACTGGCAAATAGGGTGTTTGTAGGAATAATTAATGTCGATTAGCCCTAAGTTGCTTATTCCAAGCCCCTATTCTATAAGAAACCTGTTTACTTCGGACCGTAGAGGGAATAATCAAACTACTCTATCTCAATTGTAAGATCACTGAGCCTTGTCCACACTGTCCATTTCCTAATTTTTCTAATTATATCTAGCATTACCAGCTTAAAATGTGATAGTTTTAAAAATATTATCTTGGTTAATCACCTCAGCCATTACTTAAACTCTAGAGGAGGCAAAACAAATAATGAAACTTGCAAGGCGGATTGATAATCTTCCACCGTATCTTTTCGCGGAAATTGACAAAAAGGTTGTCGAGAAAAGGGCGCAGGGTGTCGATGTAATAAGCTTGGGTATCGGTGACCCTGTTGAGCCGACTCCGCAAAACATCATCGATAAGCTATGTGAACAGGCCAACAACCCGGCAAACCATCGCTATCCGTCATATTCCGGCCTCCCTGCGTTCAGGCAAGCAATCGCAAAATGGTATAAGGAGCGTTTTGGAGTCGATCTCGACCCGGTTACGGAAGTTTTGCCGCTTATAGGATCGAAGGAAGGTCTGGCCCATATCGACCTGGCGGTTCTTGACCCGGGCGACACCACATTGATTGCCGATCCAGGATATCCCAATTATAATACCGGCGCTATCTTGGCCGGAGTTAATCCGGTCCATGTTCCGTTGCTTGAGGAAAACGATTTCCTGCCGGACCTCGAAGGAATAGACGTGAAAACTGCCCGAGACGCCAAGATGTTTCTACTTAACTATCCCAACAACCCGACATCCGCCATTGCAACCGATGGTTTCTTTAACGACCTTATCGCGTGGGCTGGCAATAATCAGGTTATTATCGGGCATGACAATCCATACTCAGAGATAACATTCGATGGCTATGTGGCACCGAGTTTCCTGCAATACCCGGGCGCAAAAGATGTGGGCGTCGAGTTTCATTCGCTCTCCAAAACATATAATATGACCGGCTGGCGTATCGGCTGGGTGTGTGGAAATGCACAAGTCGTCGAGGCGCTGGGAAGGGTAAAGACTCATATCGATTCGGGTATATTTAACGCGATTCAGTACGCCGGAATCGAGGCGCTTGAGGGGCCGCAGGACATCATTCAAGATATGCGCGAAATCTACACACGTCGCCGCAATACGGTTATGGAGGCGCTCGATAAAATCGGCCTTAAAGCGCGCAAACCGAAGGCGACGATATATGTATGGGCGAGAGTTCCCGAAGGGTACTCGTCCGCAAGTTTTGCTACACACGTCCTGGATACTGCCGGCGTTATTGTGTCTCCAGGAAACGCATATGGCCCGTCGGGCGAGGGCTTCATTAGAATTTGCCTTAGCGTAAAAGATGATCGTCTTGCCGAAGCTCTAGAGCGAATTAAAGATTCACTCTAGGGCGGTGCTGCCGTGCTGCAGTTTTACAACCTATTATGGATTGTTTTGTTGTCCCTGTTTTTGTAATCTACATATGCGACACTAAATTTCGCGATAAAAATATAAAAGCAGGAACAGAAGGGCGAAAATTATTAAAGACCTATACGATAACAATATAAAAGAGGTCGAGCGGGCTGTCATTATCGGCGTGCAGCTTGGAAGCGAATCCGAGTGGGAAGCCGAGCAGTCTTTAAATGAGCTTGGACAGCTAGTTCAAACCGCAGGTGCTGAAGTAGTTGGCTGCATCATGCAGCGCATTGAAAAGCCTAACGTGCGCACATTCGTAGGCTCCGGAAAAGCCGAAAGGGTCATGCAGCTCGCAAGAGCTGAGCATGCCGACCTGGTCATTTTTGATGTCGATCTCTCCCCGTCTCAGCAAAGAAACCTCGAGGGTATCATCTCCAAAGTCAAAATAATTGACCGCACCGGGATAATTATTGACATATTTGCCCAGCATGCGCACTCAGCTGAGGGTAAACTTCAGGTTGAGCTTGCGCAGCTTAATTACCTGTTGCCAAGGCTAAGAGGAATGTGGCAGCACTTAGAGCGCCAGGGTGTCGGGGGTGTCGGCCTGCGTGGACCAGGCGAGACCCAGCTTGAGACAGATAAGCGGCTCATGAGAAAACGCATCCAGCGACTCAACAAAGAACTTGAGGAGCTGAAGCAAAACCGCTCAACCCAAAGAAAGCAGCGTAAGAGGCAAGGGATCTACAGCATCGCGCTTGTCGGATACACCAACGCCGGAAAATCCACGCTTCTTAACGCGCTTACCGGCGCAGATGTTTTGGTTGAAGACAAGCTCTTTGCTACGCTTGATTCCACCTCACGGAAGTTAAACATGGACCATCATCGAAAAGAAGTTGTAATCTCGGATACCGTTGGCTTTATCAAGAAACTGCCCCACCAGTTGGTCGCGGCTTTTAGGTCAACCTTAGATGAGGTGAAGATGGCGGACCTTCTTCTCCATATTGTAGATGCGAGCCACCCACAACTCGAGGGACAGATCAAGGCGGTCGAGGATGTCTTAGAAGAACTCGAGGCAGATCAGAAACCGCAGATTTTAATCCTTAACAAAATAGACCTTGTAGATAGTACCGACCGCACGCGTCTTAGAAAGCTTTATCCCGATGCCGTTCAAGTTTCGGCGGGGGAGGGCATTGGCTTTGATAAGGTAAGAGACGCCATCGATAAGCAGATGCGAAAGGGAATGGTTCGCCTGCATGTTCTTATACCCTACACAAGAGGGGAACTTATACAGAAACTTTATAGTCTCGGGCTTATCATATCTGAAGACCATACCGCCGAGGGCACCGACATAGTGGCCGATGTGCCGGAGGAGAACTCGTCCGAATTTTCCTCCTATGTCGCAAGCTAGCACTTTGCTGGAATAGGTAACTTAAATTTTCCGCATTAACCCGACGACCTTACCGAGGATTGTGACATCCGAGACGATAATCGGCTCCATCGAATTGTTTTCAGGTTTTAGGACAATGCGATCGCGTTTTTTATAAAATCGCTTAACAGTTGATTCATCACCGATTAAAGCCACAACTATATCGCCGTCATTTGCAGTCGGCTGCTGCCTAACTATTAGAAAATCGCCGTTTAAGATACCTGCTTCAACCATACTGTTGCCTTTTACCCTTAGCATAAAGGCATTCTCACCAGCTATCTCAACGGGGAGCGCGAAGTTGTCTTCAATGTTCTCTTGCGCAAAGAGGGGGGTACCGGCGGCAACTCGGCCCACTAACGGCACGTTTTTTACTTTATCGGGACTTATACCTTTATCACTTAGACGAAAGTCGATTACCTCAAGGGCCCTCGGCTTTGTCGGGTCGCGCCTTATATAACCCTTACGCTCAAGAGCGGCCAGATGGCTGTGCACCGTTGAGCTCGATGTCAGACCAACCGCCTGTCCGATCTCCCTAACCGATGGAGGATATCCTTTTCTATTGATTTCAGCAAGAATAAAATCCAGTATCTGCCGCTGGCGATCAGTTAAATTATCCTGGGACATATTTCCCTCCTTGAAGAGCATCTATAAGCCTTTAAAGTAGGCACATGCTAACACAGGTCTAATATAACACAAAAACATGTTCGTGCAAACATAGGTTCGCCCGTATTAGGGTCCAGGGTCTGGCGGACAGGGGCTAGTGAACCGGTGAGCAGGTGAATCGGTGAATAGGAAAGATTGGTGAATCGGTGAATAGAAAGACCGGTGAAAGGGTGAAAGGGTCTAGAAGAAGCCAATAGCCAATGAATAGTCATCCCGAGCGTAGTCGAGGGATCTCAATAATACAGTCAAAAATCATTTACTCTCATTACTTGCTTCACTTTGTGAGCCGTGAGCTATATTATATCTTCTATACCGGCAACTATTAACTTACACATCGGAGGAACCTATGGAAAAAGTAGAGCTTGCCAGCAAAACGTTTATTATCCGCAAATTAGAAGACAGCGACCTTGAAAGAGCGCTGGAGTTCGCGGATTATCTCAACGAATTGGTTGATGACCCAGAAGCCTTGATTCTGCAAAAAAGCAAGAAGACATCTGATGAGGAGAGGGAGTGGCTTCTGGGTAGATTGCCTGAGGCGAAATCTGCAAAATCGGTTATGCTTGTCGTTGAGTGCGATAGCTCGATCATTGGGCTGGCAGGCGCGCATCTTCGGCCAGAGCGTGCAGACCACGTTGCCGAAGTTGGCGTCTCGATACTAAAAGGTTATCGCGGGATTGGACTGGGCTCCGTTCTGTTTGAAAAGATAATCGAGTCGGCAAAAGAGCTAAACCCAAGGCCGGCAATGTTAAGGCTCAGCGCCTTTGGCATCAACAAGCGCGCTATCTCTACATACGAAAAACATGGCTTCAAAGAAGTCGCCAGGATACCGGACCAGTTCCAACTAGGCGACCAACTTGTAGATGAAGTCGTGATGGTAATATCCTTGTATCCGACTAGCTAACTATCCCACGAAAAAAGACGACTCGGTCCTGGCCTGGACCCGCATAGTCTTTAACCACTGGAATACCATCTTCGTTTGGCTCACCCAGTAAATCCATACCGAGATTCTTATGGAAAGATATCGATTCCTTATTGCTACTGGTTGTTATTGCTTTGACATATCTGTAACCATTCTCCTTTGCTTTTGCAATAAAATGTTCGTATAAGCGCTTTGCCAACCCTTGTCGCCTATAATCTCGATGAGTTGCGACGAATTGAACGTACGCGAGCGGTTCTGTCTGCGAGAATAAGCCAAATAGATAGGACAGGACTTGTCCATCTTCTTTTATCACGAACGCATTGTCGCCTAATTCATATATCAGAATCGGATGATGAAGATGCTTTATTTTGTTTAGTCTCGCAGAGCTGAGATTACCCCAGAACGAATTAAGATTACTAAGTATCTGATCGAAATCGTCCTTAGTACAAGTTGTTATCTGCATATTCGTCCCATAATTTACAGTTTTTAGGATGTTTTTAGGATTTCACTAACTAATTGCTTGTTTAGGATAAACATATTATCTCTGATAAACCGCGACAGTGCCATTGGAGCTTACCAGGTGAAGGCGGGGGCCGCCTTGTCCTAGTTGAATCTCGAACCTTCGATTTTGTAGGTCATTAAGATCGGTAGAGGTACCATTGTTGCTTTTGCTAGCTATTTCATCTTGCTCTTTAAAGGGAAGATCGCCAACGATTCCGCTTGCCTCAGCAATAATATTAGCATTTAATTCTACAGGCAAGGTGATGTCTAAGCTACCGTTGTTTTCTTTGACAAACCAATCCTTTTCTGCCTTATCTGCAACTACATCGATATTGCCCGAGATAGAGTCTATTTCTAGTGCGAGGTTAGCAGGCATCGTCACCTCAAGCGGACTTCTTACCACCCCATTATGTAAAAACCATTTCTCAGGTTCGGCCTGATGGGTTTCAATGATTAAATCCCTTCCTTGTCGACGCACGCTATATCCTTTATCGTCCTTAATTAGCCGACTGGCTTCGTCTCTGCTGGTTGCCAACATGCTCATGCTCCCACGTATCTCTACGTCACTGCTTTCCGCCACTTTTACTCTGAGGTTAGCCGAGTTGTTTTCAAGAACCACGCGGTCGATGTCTCCGTTAACCGGGATTTGATCCGGTGCTATATCGATACTGTAGGTAGCATAACTTGGTATGTTTCGAACGACATCGAGCAGTCCGCTTGCCTGTAGCGTATATAGGCCAATAGCGGAGATACCAACCAGAAAAAGCACGATCATGCTTATGATATCATATCGCATCTTATCGTCTTGTGATGTGCGGAAACGGTGATATAGAATCTCCGCTCCTAGAGCAACGAGGATAACTGGCCAGACCTCGATTAAAGCGTGCGCGAAACCGATATGGGTAATCAATTGAATAATAAGAAGCACTCCAAGAGTCACCAAGAACACGCCAACGGTCAAGGTCCCAATACGCCTGTTAGTCATTATTATTCGCCCCTTTCTTTTCTTGGCATAAGGATTTTAATTCCGCCCGCGATTAGTAGAATTGCCAAGAGTCCTATCTGGATGTATTGGATGCTGTAGATCACTGGCAGTAGAGGTGACAGAACCCGCCTGATAATAAGGTAAGCTCCCAATGCTATCAATCCCCAGCCAATCCAGGTATCTATAACCCTTAGCTTATCCCAGGGAATTACTGGAACGTCTTCAATAGATTCTTCGTCGCGGATAGCTGAAGCCATTTGTAGGGCATCAAACAGGGCATAGAACCAGATAACCGGCATAAATACGGCAAAGCCTTGTAAGTCAAAAAAATCCATTAGAAAAATGCCGCCAAAAAACGCAATCATGAATTGCAGTCCCCGGTTCATAAGGCCAAGATAAAAATGGCCAACACCAGGAACAAGGGAAAGAATAAACATCAGAAACTTATTCTTTGCTCGTGCCGCCATATTCTTAATCCTCCTTTTTACTTTACTTTCTATTCTTTCTATTACTTAGCTTTTTGGTTTAGCCTCAATTTAATAAGGTCATCAAGGCTAAATCTAATGTTTTTAATGGAAACTTTTGTTGTTTCCGCAGTAACATCGTTTACATATCGATTAAAAGCATTGCTATAGTCCTTTGCAGAATGGAATACCAGGTTAAATCCACCAGATAGAACCATTGCAATCGTTACTACAGCAGCTGCGACGTAATGAATAAAAGTCAATTGCTTAACTTTCTTATTTTGCGGATTATTGCCAAGCGACAGGTTATCAAGACGGTCAAGTACGCTATCTGCAAAGCCGGCAGGCACTGGAGGTATTTCCCCAGATTCAATTTCCGAGAGAACCTGGTTCTCAAAGGCTTCCAAACAACCCGGACACTCTAGTATTGCATTTAGCTCATTAAGATCAAGTTCCTCTTTAGACCATCTCTCAGGATGTCTGGGACATCTCATAGATACGTTCCTCCCCCTGGCTGCTCACGCAAAATTCTCTTACCTCGATAAAGCCGTGCCGCAATGGTCTTTACCGGCACTCCCTCAAGCTTAGCGATCTCCTTGCAAGATAATTCATCAAAGTAACATTGGCATAAAGCCCGCTGGTAGATTTCAGGTAGTTTCTCAAGTTTTTGCATCAGTTGCTCTAAATCCTCTTTATTTAAAATAATCCTTTCAGGCAGGTCTTTGTGGGTAACCGATATATATTCAACATTCTCTTCAAGGATATCTCTAGCCAAACGCTGTTGCTTACGACGAAAATCCAATGCTTTATTAGTCGCCATTCTAACCAGCCAGGTAGAAAACTTCGCTTCTCCCCTGTATTTGGGCAGCGATTGATACGCTTTAATAAAGGTCTCCTGGGCTAGATCCTCAGCGTCCTGATAATTATCAACGATCTTAAGGATGACGGCGAAGACTAACTGCTGGTAACGGATAATCAATTCTCGATATGCTTCGTGGTTTCCATCAAGCGTTGCCTTGATCAATTCTTCATCCGTAACCGCCATCACCTCCAGCATCCGCTCAATAGATTAGACGATTAAAAAAAGCGATTGACTGCAATCATTTTACTTTTTTAGCAATAAAAGGGGCAACTTGATGAGGGAAGGGGATGGTGGATGGGTAGTTTAGTATATTCAATCTTTCAAGAACGGCACCTTATATAAACGGCCCTATGTTAACATAGGGCCGTTTATCCGTTTCATATCCGTTTTGAATAATAGCTTTGCTTTAATTGCTAAAAGAATCTTTTTAGCAATCCTTCCAGGGCGCGGGCGTGGCGGGCTTCGTCGCGGGACATCTCGTCAAAGGCGTCGTGGGCTTCATCGATGCCTGCTTCTTTTGCCTGGGTAGCGCTGCTCTTTTTGCCGTTGCATGCTCCGATTTCGCCCTTGAGCATTTTCTCCAGATTCTCCTTGGTGCTGGAGCTGATTTTTCCATTTAGCTCGGCGAAACGCGCGGCGTGCCAGGCTTCTTCGATGGCAAATACTTTTAGGGATTCGGCAATTTCGGGGTAGCCCTCTCTTTGTGCTTGGCGTGCCATCGCAAGATAAAGACCAACCTCCATGGTCTCACCGCTAAAATTCTTTTCTACTGCCTCTTCAACAACTGTTCCTTGAGCTACACCAAGCCTGTTTTCGTTAACAATCTCCATCATGGTCTCCATTTTATCCTCCTCATTATCTATGCGGTTTAATATTCCGCATGTTTAAAGATCTTGCTTTTTGTAAACATATAGGATATATTAGACCTAATTTGTATTATTTACTATACAATAAATTTAGCTAATGGTCAAGCACCTAAAAGTAATAAGTCAAGGCACACATGGCACTTTATTTATTAGGTCACGCTAAAAACCAAGCGTAACTTTAAGGGTTTGACTGAGTAAAAATTCTTTAAGGCCAAAGGGAACCGTACAAACGCATGGTCTGGTAAAGATATTGAGGGAGGTGGGCTATATGAAAGCATTTAAAAAGTACCATTATTAAGCAGCTTACTAAGTACCATTATTAACTTTCCATTTTTAATCAATTCTTAATCAATTATTTACTGAAGGGGGTAGAATACTGTGGATGCTGTATTGCTTAGCAGACTACAGTTTGCCGTAACCGTTGGATTTCATTTTCTTTTCGTACCTTTAACTATCGGTTTCGCATTGCTTGTTGCCGTGTTGGAAACACTATATATCCGGTCCGGCGACGCCAGGTATAAGAGTATGGCTAAATTCTGGGGAAAGCTCTTTACCATCAACTTCGTCCTGGGCGTAGTAACCGGGCTTACAATGGAATTTCAGTTTGGGACCAACTGGTCCGAGTACTCCAAGTTTATGGGGGACATTTTCGGTTCGCCGCTGGCTATCGAAGCGTTGATGGCATTTTTCCTGGAATCAACATTTATCAGCATCTGGATTTTCGGCTGGGAGAGAGTGTCAAAGAAAGTTCATCTCTTTGCCGCATGGATGGTTGCACTCGGGACACACCTATCGGCGGTTTGGATTATTGTAGCCAACGGTTGGATGCAAAATCCTGTAGGATATGTTCTTAGAAACGGCCGGGCCGAATTAAAGAGTTTCACGGCCGTGATAACCAACAGCTATGCCTGGCATGAGTATTTTCACGTAATCTTGTCCGCTTATGTGCTTTCTGGCTTTGTTGCCCTTGGCATCTCTGCCTATCACCTGCTTCGGAAGCAAAACGTTGAGTTTTTCCAAAAAAGCTTTAGCGTCGCCCTCATAATTGCTTTAATCGGAGTTATAGGCACCCCCCTTACGGGCCACCTTAATGGGCAGGAAACAGCCAGAATGCAGCCTTCAAAGTTTGCAGCTATGGAAGCGATATGGAAAACCGGGCGGGGCGTTCCGGCTTACCTGGTCGTTGTTCCTAACGAAAAAAGTGAGTCAAACCCGGTGGAAGCGATAGGTATTCCGGGGCTGACCAGTTTCCTTGCCTTTAATAATTTTAACGCCAAAATTACGGGCTTAAAGGACATTCCGCCGGCTAAAAGACCTCCCGTTGCGCCTGTCTTCTGGGGCTTTAGAATCATGGTGCTGCTGGGAATCTATTTTTTGGTCATGGCGGCTTTCGGATGGTATCTGCAAGCGAAAAACAAGCTACTGGATAGCACCCGATTCCTAAGGTTGCTACTCTATTCAATTCCGCTACCTTATATAGCGATAAATCTTGGTTGGATGGTAACCGAAATGGGACGCCAGCCGTGGACGGTTTATAACTTGATGACAACGGCAAAATCTGTCTCTCCAGTGCCAGCAAGCAACGTATTGCTTTCTTTAGCGGCCATGGTCGTGCTTTACTCTCTACTGGTTGTCTTGGATTTTTACCTGATAGCTAAGAACGCCAAAAAAGGCCCCGAATCCCTGAGCGAAGCTGAAGGCAAATCAACTGTAGTTAGCCCAGAGTTTGTTTTGTCCAGTAATAGCTAGCGGAGGATTTAAAAAGTAAGGAGGTTATACTATGTCTGAGACATTGCTACCATCTATCTGGTTTTTTCTATGGGGGTTGGTCTGGGCGATATATTTTTCGCTAGATGGATTTGACCTCGGAGTTGGGATGCTGGCCAGGTTTTCGCCCCAGGACGAACAAAAAAAGCTTATCGGCTCCCTTGGCCCCTTCTGGGATGGCAACGAGGTGTGGTTGATTACTGCCGGAGGAGTAACCTTTGCTGCCTTTCCCACGCTGTATGCGGTCATGTTTAGTTCTCTTTACCTGCCGCTGATTATAATTTTGCTTTCCCTGGTTTTCCGAGCGGTTGCCGTAGAATTTTACCACCAGTCCGAAGACAGAAGCTGGCAGAAAGCGTGGGCAACCGTACTGAGCGTGGGCAGTTTTCTTGTAGCGCTGCTGTTCGGAGTTGCTTTTGGCAACATATTCCAGGGCTTACTGCTTGATGGTACCGGCTATCATGGATCTATCTTCAGTCTGCTCAATCCATATGGTATTTTGACTGGCATACTGTTCGTTCTGATTTTCGCCTACAACGGTAGCCTGTGGTTTACTCATAAGACAGGAAGCGAAAAGGGTTTTACCATTGCAAAGAGAATTTACCTGCCGTTGTTACTGGTGGCCGTATTATTTCTAATCTCTACTGCATTTGCCACCAACCTGTGGAGCAACTTCCTTAGCCTGCCGCTATTGTTTGTGGTGCCACTCCTTGCAGTGGTCAGCCTGCTTGCAACCCGCGTGTTGCTTGGCAGAGGGCAGGCTGTAGCTTCGCTCCTAACAGGTTCTTTAACGGTGCTGCTGACGGTTATCACCACTGTCATCGGCTTGTTTCCCAATATGTTTCCGTCAAAAATCAACCCTGCCTACAGCCTGACGGCATTTAATGCATCAAGCAGCCCGTACACTTTAAAGATCATGCTCGTGGCGACGATAATTTTCCTTCCGGTGGTACTTATCTATCAAGTCTGGCACTATAAACTGTTTTCATCGGCAAGGGTCGATGAAGAACCGCCATATTAAAGATGCAAAAGGTCGGCGGGAATTCTTGACAAGAATTCCCGCCGACAAAACCTTTTTGATCAGCTAACTTTTGATCAGACAACCTTGTCAAGAGTTACGGAAAGCTCCTTTAGCATCGCCTCTTGGGCGCGGTGCCATATCCAGTGAACCTTGCAACCTGGCTTTCTATCACATGCACCCGTAACACCCAGGCACATGTTTAACTTAAATGGTCCTTCAATAGCTTCCACAACATCCTGGATTGTAATCTCAGAAGGATATTTGACCAACCTGATCCCTCCGCGAGACCCTCTCTGGTTTACAATCAACTCTGCCCTTGCTAGCACGCTTAGTATTTTCGTTAAAAATACTGGAGGGATATCTTGGCGAGTCGCCAGCTCTTTTGCCGATATCAGTTTTCCGCCAGAGTATTCTCGGGATAGCTCCAGCATCGCCCGTATCGCATACTCTCCTTGCATAGTTAGTTTCATAGAATCATCCTTAAAAGACAATATCGACCGAATATATCTAATATATTAGCATATTCGGTTGGTGACTTATAGCGGTTTCAGGCAAAAGGTTACAATGTTTCTAAAACAGAAAAATGGCAGGCCAGCTGCCCTTAAACCACATTTATTTAGTAATCCTAAACTATCTCCCCGTCAGTGCCGGGATAAGGTAGACTGCAAGAAAGTAGAGAATTGCAATAACTATAATAACGATGGCCGCATATCTAATCGCGGTAATTGCGACTAGGCTGTCTCTCTCCGGCTCGATGACCCTGCGCTCGTCATATCTATGCTCCTCAGCAGGTGAGACCGCTTGAGGGTCATTTGCTTCACGGTGTTCCTCGACTTCCTTATGGATATGTTCGTCTCTTAGAGGCTCGCCCATTTCCTGTCACCTCCGTAAGTTATACGCTTGAACGCAATATACGATTATTTGTCCTTTAATTCCTTCATCTCCTGATTTTGAAGATTTAAACAGACATGGACCACATTTAGTAAGACATGGGTTCTAGTCTTTAATGGCTGTTTTTCCATGGCTTAAACCAATAAGCAAATGTTTTAATTTTTTTTAAAGCCGCTTCCTGCGATTATACCAACATCGCTAAAATTTATTACCAAATCTGTTTAAAGCCCCTATATGTAGTGGTATACTAATGCTACACACTCAACATGTTGTGGATAAGTCTGTGGATAACTCGTTAATAAGGTGTTTAGATTGAAGTGTCCTTACTGCGGGTTTAACGATTCAAAGGTTGTCGACTCAAGGCTTAACGAGACAAGTGGGGTTACACGGAGAAGGCGCGAGTGTCTCGAATGCGGCAAGCGATTTACAACCTTTGAGAAAGTTGAAGAAATACCGCTTACGGTAATGAAGAAAAATGGGGAGCATGAACCATTCAGTAGAACTAAGCTTCTTGAAGGTATATTACGTGCACTCGTAAAAAGGCAGGTGGATCGAGAAAAAGCAGAACAAATCGTAGATGATATCGAAAGCAGTTTACGCAATGAGTTTAAACACGAAGTAACGTCTAAAGAACTAGGCGATCGAGTTCTGAAAGTTCTAAAAGAAGTTGACAAAGTAGCCTATATTCGCTTTGCCTCTGTTTACAAGGAATTTAAGGATCTTAAGGAGTTCACGCAAGAGTTGGAAAAGCTGATCTAGTTCCGGTTGTAGCAGTGGCAGCAGGGTTGGCCTATAGTCGCAGGAATTAAATACCAATCGTAATAGTAATTAAACATAAGTTCATAGTACTGGTAGATTGATATTTGGTTCGCAGCACCGTACAGAGCCAAACAGAGGCAGGGCGAGTTTTTGAACGTTCAAGGTAAGTGGTTCAAGAGGAGGTAGATATAAAACATGTCCGAATTTATGGTTGTAGCAGAATCTGGGACAGAAACTGAAGTAGACAGTAAAGCTTTACCTAAGAGAATCATCAACGTAGTTAAGACCTACCGTGAAGAGGGCGATGCAACTGATATCGCCCTGCTTGTAAGCACAACTTCAAAATCAGAGATAAACATTTGGGATAAGTCAAAAATTGTTGACTCCCTTATCAAAGAGACGGGAGCTAGCGAGAGTCTAGCCAGCGAGATTGCAAGCGCGGTTGAGCGCAAGATTTTTGAGAGCAACTTTAGCTCTATCACCACCAGCATCATCAGAGAACTTGTTGATCTTGAACTTCTTCAGAGAAACCTGACGATGATGCACAAAAAGCACTCTCACCTCGGCCTACCAATGTTTGATGTCGAGGAAATCATCACGAATCCAAACAAGGAGAATAGCAATACCACACATAATCCTGAGTCCATAAATTTAACCCTTGCTGAGACCATCCTTAAGGAGTTCGCTCTAAGAAAGGTATTCGGCGAGGATGTAGCTCTAGCTCACCTTATGGGTGATATACACTTGCATGACCTCGGTTTCATTATTCGCCCATATTGTGGGGGTCATTCGCTTGAATATATAAAGAAATACGGGATATCCCTTCCCAATATAACCAGTACTTCAAAGCCAGCAAAGCACGCGGAGGTCTTGATCGGGCATATGGTAAAGATGGCTTCAAGTCTACAGGCCCACTATGCTGGAGCGGTTGGCTGGGAAGCCGTTAACATGTTCTTTGCGCCTTACCTGGTTGATAAAAGCTATGACGAGATCAAGCAGCTGGCGCAGATGTTGATATACGAGTTCAATCAGCTGGCCGGGGCTAGGGGCTCGCAAGTGACGTTTACTGATTTCAATCTCTACTGGAACATCCCGAAACACTTCGCCGATACTCCGGCCATCGGCCCGGGAGGCGAGTATACCGGCAAAACATATAAGGAGTATGAGAAAGAGGCGCAGGCGTTCGTCAAGGCTATGTTTGAGATTTACCTTGAGGGTGATGCAAACGGCAAGACGTTTGTCTTTCCAAAACCGCTTCTTCATATCAACGAGGACTTTTTCCGGACCGATGGTTGGCAGGAGTTCCTCGAGCTTACATGCCTTGTCGCATCCAAACAGGGCATCACATATTTTGTCTTTGACCGGGGCGATGAAGTCACGGTTAGCCAGTGCTGCCGCTTAAAATTAAAACTAGGCGAGGAGGACCTCGAAGAGGCGAAGGCTCCTGAAAGAATGCGTTTCTCGGCACTACAGAATGTAACTATCAACCTGCCAAGAATCGCTTATAAGGCACATGGCAACGATGAGCTTCTCTTTGCCGAGCTAAACAAGACGATGGAGCTAGTTGCTAAAGCCCATGTCCAGAAAAAAGAGTTTATTGGCGAGCTCATGGATCTTGGACATGAAGGTCCGCTTGCCATGCTTAGTATGGCAAGGGACGGCGAGACGTATCTAAGGATGGATAGATTAACCTACCTCTGCGGGCTCCTTGGATTAAACGAGATGGTTCAGACACACAAGGGTATGGAGCTTCACGAATCCGATGAGGCGTTAAAATTCGGGCTCAGGGTCATCTCGCACATGAATCTAAAAGCAAGACAGCTATCCGACCAGTATGGCATCAAGATGGTTCTTGAGGAGTCCCCGGCCGAGTCGTCTGGGTATCGCCTGGCTAAACTCGATATGAAGTATTATCCGGAGCAGACAAAACGCGTTATCAAAGGCAACCTCGATACAAACGAGTATTACTATACCAACAGCATCCATATCTCGGTCGAGGCCGATGTCGATTATGTCGAGAGGGTAAGAAAGCAAAGTCTTTTCCATCCGTTGATTGAGGCCGGCGCGATCATCCATATCTGGCTGGGTGAAAAAGAGCCCTCGCCAAAGTCGATCGAGAACTTCGTCATGAAGACGTTTAGAACAACACACGCCGAGCAGATCGCATTTAGCCCCGAGTTTACTGTCTGCGAAAACTGCAGGCGTACATCAAGAGGACTGTATGAAGCTTGCCCAGAGTGCGGATCTGAAGACGTCTACGGAATCACCCGTATCGTGGGCTACTTCTCAAAGATACCAACCTGGAACAAAGGAAAGGCAGGAGAGCTAAGAGACAGGATTAGAACCGGACTCATAGCCGAAACCAGTGTGTCGGGCAATGGGCAATGCTAGCGAATTGCGAGTTTTGAATGTCGAATTAACGATCGGTGAATCGGTGAATAGGATATTGTAATTGCCCGATTTATCGGGCAAAAAAGGTAGATAGGAAATATAGGGGCGGGGCCAAGAGCTTCGCCTTCTATAACCTACACCATATATAGCAATGTAGCAATGGAGGAAGCAAGGATGCCAGAAAAAATCAAATTATTTTGGAAGGAAAATTGTGCAAAGTGCCCGGCGGCTAAAGCACTTGTCGCCGATAGCCCGAAGGCAGAGCTTTTCAATACAGACGAAGTGGATGGATTAACCGAAGCCGCGTTCTACGGAGTTATGTCGACGCCATCTATTATTATAACCGATGAGAGCGGTCGGGAGCTTGAAGCTTGGCGGGGCGAGGTTCCAAGCAGGGAGGCTATGACAAAATGGCTGTAAAAGATGTTGCTATTAAGTCTTTTGGGGTTAAAGGATTTATCCCCTTAAGTATGCTTGATTGGGAAGGGCGGCTTGTCACGACTATTTTTATGGGTAATTGCAACTTTCGCTGCCCATTTTGCCATAACGCCTCGCTGGTTTTAGATCACCAGAATCTACCCGACATACCGCAGGATACATTAAAAGATATCCTCACATCAAAAGGTGGCTGGGTTGACGGTGTATGCATCACCGGGGGAGAGCCGACCTTAAGCAGCAGTCTCCCCGAGCTTGCGCGCTTTATAAAAAACCTTGGACTTCAGGTAAAGCTTGATACTAACGGGACGCAGCCCAGAATGTTAAAATCGCTTATCGACGAGAAGCTAATAGCTGCGGTTGCCCTTGATGTTAAGACTAGTTTTAGTAAATACCTCCTGGCTACACAGCGGCCCGACCTGTCCGATAAGGTAAAACAGTCTATCGGTCTTTTAGTAGAGGCTGAACCTAATGGTAATCTGGAAGTTGAGTTTAGAACAACCGTTGTGCCGACGTTTGTAGAGCCAGATGACGTCTTAGAGATCGCAGCTTACCTGGCCAAAGCCGGTGCAAAACACTATTACCTGCAGCAGTACAATCCAAAGGTAACATTGGAGCCATCCGCTGCCAATATCAAACCATTAAGCAAGGATTTTTTGGCCGATCTAGCGCAGAAAGCTTCCAAATCCTTGCCGGTACACCTGCGTGGCCTGCGTGGCTAATGATATACGGCGTATACGCTAAAACTAGTTTGTTAAAGCTGCTTAGCCCTTACTAGTTTGTTAAAGCTGCTTAGCCCTTATAATTGCCTCAACCTCGTCATCGTTTAGCCCCGGGTCATCGGCTATTTTATAACAGATAGATGACGGCTCGCCGCCTTTTTTCCCGCTTGCAAGCCGCTCCTGGTTATACATAAGCGGCGAGACCCTGCTTATCTTGATGATTATACCGTTATCAGGATTGTAATACACACCCGGCTCTTTCATACATTGATCAAAGCTAAGCTCCTCCGGCTTCATAAAAACACACCTCCGTTTTTATTTTACCCGCCCAATTCGCCTGTAAGCATATCCGTATATCTGGCTTTCTGCTAACATGTTTTCATTACGATAAATTAGTAAACAAAAACAAGGAGGCTTAAGCTCTTGCAGATTAACATCAAACTTTTTGATAAAGATCTACCAGTTCCTAAATATGCCCACGAAGGTGATGCAGGATGCGACCTTATGAGCAGGATCGACCAAACGATACCGCCTGGTGAACGGGCTCTTATTCCAACTGGTATAAGCATATCCATCCCGACCGGCTATGCGGGATTTGTGCAGCCAAGAAGCGGCCTTGCCCTAAAGCACGGTGTCAGCCTCGTAAATACGCCAGGTCTTATCGATAGCAAATATAGGGGAGAGATCGGGGTTATCCTTATTAACACCGATAAATCGGAGCCTTTTGAGATTAAAAAAGGAGACAAAATCGCCCAGCTAGTCGTACAGAAAGTCGAACAGGCTGAGTTTAACGTTGTCGAGGACTTAGATGAAACCGTTCGCGGAACAGGTGGGTTTGGCAGCACCGGTATTTAGGTAAATAAAAGTAAAAAATAGAGGTGTTCCCATGACCATCCTGGATTTAGAGGCGATTGCCACTTTTCATGCTGGTGCTCCAGCTCCTAAAATACTTGCCCAATCGGGCCATGCAAGAATAGTCATGTTTGCTTTCCGCAAAGACCAGTTTCTGGATAAACACAGCGCCAGCAGCCCTATAACCGTGCAGGTCATATCGGGCAAAATAGATTTCTCGACAGAAGAAGAACGGGTTACATTACTTCCCGGGGAACTGCTCATCCTTGAGCCGGAAGTGCCGCATAAAATTACTGCACTTGAAGAAACGATTCTCTTAGTCTACATAATACCTAATCCTAAAGCCCACACGCTTGAAAAAGAGGTCTTTGAGAAGCTGACACCGATGATTGAAATTTAAAATATTACCGCAAGGCTGGTACACGCCAAAGCATCTTGTTAAAAAATAGTGGGGATAGGAATAAATATTATCATGGACTACGAGGAGCTTTATGAGTTAATTCAGGTAGCGCGCGGTATTGAGCCAGCCGAGATTGTGTTGAAAAACGCCGAGATTGTTAATGTCTTTACCGGTGCTTTTGAGACTGTGGATGTTGCTATCCACCACGGCATAATCGCCGGTGTTGGCCGGTATAAGGGCTCGTTCGAGCGTGATATCTCACGCTCGATTGTGGTACCGGGCTTTATTGATTCGCATATGCACATAGAAGCTTCTATGTTAAGGCCTGAGGAGCTTGCCATTGAGCTCATAAAGCACGGTACGACAACCTGTATTGCCGACCCCCACGAAATCGCCAACGTTGCCGGTATAACCGGTGTTAATTACCTCTCAAGAGCCACCCGCGATGTCCCCATCGACTTCTTTTTTATGGCTCCTTCTAGTGTCCCCTCAGTCTCGCCGGATATCGAGACAACAGGAGCCGGCATCAGTAAAGACGAGATAGCAATGCTACTATCCGACCCCGCCTTCATTGGACTGGGAGAAGTGATGGACATCTCTGGGATAATGGCCGGTCGTCCGTCGGTCCTTGAGAAAATACTAGCTGCGCAACATGATATCATAGACGGCCACGCGCCAGAGCTCAAAGGTAAAAGGCTTAATGCCTACCTTGTAACTGGGCCGACAACAGACCATGAAACTGCCGAGCTTGCCGAAGGTCTGGAGAAAATAGGCAAGGGCGTATTTCTATTGGTTCGAGAAAGTTCTGTCGCAAAAAACCTAGACGCACTCCTGCCTGCAGCCAACTATATGGCGGCTCGCAACATGGCTTTGGTAACCGATGACCTAAGTCTTACCGATATCATGCAGAACGGCCATATCGACAGCATCGTTCGAAAGGCGATAGCCAAAGGTGTTGATATAAGGTTAGTGATTCAGATGGTTAGTCTTAACCCATCTCAACACTACGGACTTCACGATAGGGGGGCAATAGCCCCGGGTAGGATAGCCGACCTTCTAATCCTTGAAGATCTGACCGAGGTGTATATAAGAACAGTGGTTAAAAATGGAGTTATTATCTACGACGTGGGTCAGGACCTCCAGTATGTTGAGAAATATAAACCTCCGGTTAGCCTACAAAACAGCATTATTACATCTAGGATTAGTCCAGAAGACTTTGCCCTCCCAGCCAAGGGAAAGCGGGTTAGGGCCATAAAGCTCGTTCCCGATGAGGTAGTTACTGAGGAGGAGGTTGTCGCATCCCCGGCAATTAACGGGATGATTATAAGTGACCAGCGCGCAGACATTCTTAAGGTTTCAGTCATCAACAGATACAGCCGAGAGCCCAATCTCACGGTCGGCCTGGTTAAAGGATTTGGCCTGCGCTCAGGAGCAATTGCCTCAAGTGTGGCGCATGATGCCCACAATATTGTGGTGGTTGGGGTGGATGATAGAGATACCGCTTTGGCCGCAAATACCGTAATTAATATGCAGGGAGGTCTGGCTGTCGTAGACAAAGGAGAGGTGTTAGCAACGCTCTCCCTTCGCATAGCAGGGTTGATGTCGGAAGAAGAAGGGACTGAGGTTTATAACAAGCTAAAGACCTTGCAGCAAGTTGCCAAGGACCTTGGTGCAAAACCAAGCGATCCATTCATGGCTCTTTCATTTATTACGCTAGCTACGGTGCCAAGGCTAAAAATTACCGATAAGGGGCTGGTGGACGTCTCGATAGGCGAGCTGGTAAATCTGTTTGTTTAGGGATTATTTGCCCAAGTCGCGTGTACAACATCTATACTACAGTTATCTACAGTTATTTCATTTAACCGTAGTTGCTCCATTCATGGATCCATTCACGGAGCTTCTTTGGCCTGATAAATCAGACGACTACACCTATAGATCGGGTAACTACAAGGCAGTACTAGCGTAGGGATAATAGGGGCTTTTAAGTGGGGATTAAGCTCGCAGATAGTTAGAGGAAAAAGGTAACGAACGGCAAAAAAAGAAATAAAGAAAAGAAGCAGAATCAAAATAAAGCGGTCTTGCAGACAAAACGCTATGTACCCATAAAACCGCATAAGTAATGGAAATTACTTAGAAGCGTTACTTACCATAATATATGTTATGTTAACTATTATTAATATTTTTTCACGTTACAAGCTCTCATTCGAGGTGTCCTTAAGCCCGGAGAAATAAATTGTATTAGGCATCAAATCTGTAGAATTTACCCTGTCTTTGCTGTAGTCGCTTGTATCAGAGATATCAGAGATCTTATACTTCTTATCAAACTGCATCTTTGTGAGCTCACGAAGGTCTTCCTTCACTTTTCTTAACTTGCTTTTTACTTCTTTCCCACTGCGCAAATTTGCGATCTCGTGCGCAGTTCTGCCCTGCGTCAGGATATGTATCCGGTAGGTTACCTTTAGTTTGCTAGGATACGCCTTTGGTTCCCTAAAAAGGACGTCTTCCCGCCATTCTAAGTCGGCAGGTAGCTCCTCATGTACCTTAAGTACACGTACGCGATAATAATCTCCAGCGATGCCAAATAACTTATTTTTTTCTTTCTCTTCGCGGTACATCGATTCCCCTTACGTCTTTTCTTATCCCACCCCAATCAAGCCTACTACTATAATCGAAGAAGAAAGTAGAAATTAGAGATTAGACCGATTAGAAATTGCTCCTTGAGTCAAAATAACTCTCATTAATCTAATCTATCCCTCAATAATTCAATCTACTTACTACTTTCTAATTTCTAATCTCTAGTACAGCGTCACTATTCTTTTGATTGATAAGCATTCTTACTACTGATAGGTAATCTGTAAAATAAACCTTCAATTTATATGTGACGCTGTACTAGGGGGCTGCCCTTATAAACTCCGGGCTTGCTTTTAAATAGCCGACGTTACCTTGGGCTGTTCTTATCTTTATCCATTTGCTGCCCCCACCCAAAACCCGGACAACTGTCCCCTTGCTTAACGTTGTTACTATATTGCTTTTAATACTAGGCTCCGCCCTCACGTTTAGCACGCTCACGATAACCTGGACCTTATCTGTTCCTGATGGCAAATTAATACCCCCCAAACCATGGTTTGGATTTTTTGGAATTTCCTTTTTCGGGGATTTCTCGTTTTTGCTTGGGTCGGAAGTCGTCCCGGTGGCATCTCTGCCAATATTTTTATTGGGTTTTTTTGGAAGCGCTGGCTCAGCCATTTTCCATACTATTGCCCCAAGTAAAATCAGAACGACCCAGGCAATAGCGCTTTTTACAACCTTGTTTTGGATCAGGTTATCCATGGCATTTTCGGTAATATTGTCGTATTTTAAGCTTCCGTCCTCGCGCATTATCAAAATCGCCTTTATACCAAAATCATCAATTTCCTAACATCTATTGCACTAATCGGCGGCCTTAACCAGCAGGCTATATCCTATATCAAAAGCCATCTTATTTATCTCAACTGTTTTCGGCGGAACCCTGCGCTCTATGTAGCTGTGCCAGACTTCTTTTCTGATCGGCAAGAAGTTTGCCAGACACCCTAAAAGAACTATATTGGCCGTTTTCTTGCTTCCGGCCTCTTCTGCAAGCTTATTGGCCTCAACTTCTACAAGCTCTAGGTCCTTTTGCTTTAACCGCTCGATTATGTTAGTGGGGTATTCGGCATTTCCCATAAGAACAGGTAGCGGCTTTATTCTTTCACTGTTCATAATAAGCTTGCCGCCGGGCTTTAAATAATTGCTCCAGCGAAGCGCCTCAAGCTGCTCAAAGGCTATTGTGTAATCAGCCTTACCCTTTTCAATAACTGGCGAGTATACTTTCGTTCCAAACCTTATCATGGCGTTTACGCTCCCGCCACGCTGGCTCATACCATGTATCTCAGACATCTTAACGTCGTATTCCGTACTAACAAGCACCTGGGCCAGAACATCAGTGGCCAAAATTATCCCCTGCCCCCCGACTCCAACTATTAGTATGTTTTTAACGTCGCTTGACATATAAGACCCCGCTTAATAACTTGCCATATTGGCTTATTCATACTTCACAATCGCGCCCTTCCTGCAAAGCTGGACACAAACCTCACAGCCCGCGCATTGCGAGGGCTCAATAACCGCCTTGCCGCTCTCCCATGATATAGCTGGACAACCCAGTTTAAGGCACGCTTTACAGCCATTGCATTTTTCATTTACCGCAAAAGGCGTGGCCTTTGATTTTTCAACCAGCAGACAAGCCCGCTTAAATATAATGACCGATGGCTCGTCCTTTCCCGTCTCCTCTTTTATAACCTTCTTAACAGCTTTCAGGTCATACGGGTCAATAACTTGAACTGACTCTACCCCTACCGCCCTAACAAGCCTCTCAAGATCAAGCTCGCGGCTCTCAATGCCTTTCAGCGTTCTACCTGTCCCCGGATGGTCCTGGCGTCCCGTCATCGCCGTGGTGCGGTTGTCCAGGATAATTACAGTTGATGCTCCCTGGTTATATACAATATCGATAAGCGGCGTTATCCCGGAATGGATAAACGTTGAGTCCCCTATTACCGCAACAACGTCTTTTCTACCTGTTGCTTTTTGAAGGCCCATTGCATTACCAATACTTGCGCCCATACAAACGCAGCTGTCCATCGACTCAAGTGGTGGCAAAACACCTAAAGTGTAGCAACCGATATCGCCGGTAACTATAAGTTTTAGCCGGCGAAGCGTATAAAACACTCCGCGGTGCGGACAGCCTGCGCAAAGCATCGGTGGTCTCACCGGCAGTCCACCATCATCCGGTAATTCTAATTCCTCATCTTTACTGCCTAGACTGGCAGCAATAATATCCGGACTTAACTCTCCCATATTAGGGATATATTGCTTGCCGCTTACCTGTAAACCCCACGACTTAATCTGTTCCTCTAAGTATGGCTCAAGCTCCTCGACAACTATCGTTTCTTCTACTTGGTTGATAAACTCTGTAATAAGCCTCCTGGGAAGTGGATATGTCATGGTTAACTTTAAAACCGAGGCATTGGGATAAAGTTCTTTTACATACTGGTAGGATATACCGCTGGTTATAAAACCTGTATTACTGCTTCCCCACTCTACACGGTTCCCGGAGAAACACTCGCTATACTCGGCTAGCGCGGAAAGTTTGCTTTCAAGGAGCTTTCGGCGCTCCTTTGCGTTTGCCGGAATCATTACGTATTTCTTGGCATTTTTCTTGTAACCTAACTTTCTAACTACGCGCTCTATATCAACATTTACCAATGACTTAGAGTGGTTCACCCTGGTGGTCGTCCTAATTATGACCGGTATATCAAAGTTCTCACTTATTTTAAAAGCCTCATCCATGAGGAACGCTGCTTCTTGGCTGTCGCTTGGCTCAAACATCGGCACCTTGGCTGCCTTTGCGTAGTACCGGTTATCTTGCTCGTTTTGCGAGCTGTGCATTCCCGGATCATCTGCAGATACTATAACTATTCCGCCGTTAACACCGGTATAGGCCAGCGTAAATAGTGGATCTGCAGCCACATTTAGGCCCACGTGCTTCATGGTTACAAGAACCCGTGCTCCACCCAGCGATGCTCCTATGCCAACTTCCAAAGCCACCTTTTCGTTAGGAGCCCAAGAGGTATCCACGTCTTCGTATCTTGATAGGGCTTCCAGTATTTCCGTGCTAGGGGTTCCTGGGTAGCCTGTCGCAATAGTTACGCCGGCAGTATGCGCACCGTGGGCAATGGACTCATTACCGGACAAAAGAACTTTCATGTTATTTCCTAATTGTGGTTAATTTTAGCCTATAGTAAATTCTATATCACTTGCCCAGCTAAAAAGCAATTAATTCATCAGGTTAAAAATTATGTTTAAAACAACCATTCTGGGTAACTTCATATTGATAGTTCACTAAGGAGGTGACGTCGATGCCGATGACATACAACCTCGACAACATTATTGATGGCCTTTCTTATCCTGCGTCCGGTGATGACGTAATCGACGCTCTTAACCGGAACAACTTCCCGCAGGATTTCATGAGTGAGTTTAGCCCTATGGTTAAGGGTAAGAATTTTAACTCAGCTGATGACCTGCACGAGTGGCTGTCTTTGAACATGACTACTCATATGGCCGGTCTACTTGGCGGTGCGACCGTCCATGACCTTATCACGAGGGCAAAGAAAACCGCCTAATACATAACTCCTAGTGCTCTCGTGAAAAAAATAACCCCCTTTTAGGGGGTTATTTTACTTTCTAGTATTTGATTAACGAGTATATATCATAATTGTTTAACTTATCCCGGCCGTTTAAGAAGGCCAGCTCAATTAAAAACGCAATACCTACTACTTTGCCGCCCAGCTGCTCAACCAGCTTCACTTTTGCTGCTGCAGTGCCGCCCGTTGCGATTAAGTCGTCAACAACCAGGACTCTGTCGTTTGACTTAATCGCATCCTCGTGCATCTCAAGTGTGTCAGTGCCGTATTCCAAATCATACTCTGCGCTTAGCGTGTTGTAGGGTAGCTTCCCTGGCTTTCTTGCCGGCACGAAACCACAACCCATCTTGTAAGCCAGCGCACTTGCAAGTATAAACCCTCGTGCCTCCGCGCCCAAAATCATGTCTATCTGCTTCCCTTTGTAATGGTCGGCTATTGAGTCTATGGCGTATTTAAAGCTGTCCCTATTTCCAAGTAGCGGCGTTATATCCTTAAAGACTACGCCCTGTTTCGGCCAATCCGGTATATCCCTAACATAGCTCTTTAAATCCACAGCAACCTCCCACTTATTTCTTGCGCAATTTGAACTTCACATCTATAAAATACTATTTTAAGTTATATAATGCTAGGGTTACAAGCGTAATTGAAAAACATCAGTAAAACATTAATTGGATAGATAATCTTAAATTTTCTAGAAAATTCTTTGCACTTCATCTAGTTGCTTCCTTGTGCCGAGTATGACTACGCTGTCGCCTTCTTCAAGTGTAGCTTCCGCTGTCGGTGACGTGTTAAACTCACCCGTCTTTTTCTTTATCGCAAGGATTACTGCACCGGTCCTTTTTCTTAGATTTGTCTCACCAAGGGTCTTTCCCTTACAAGCCGATCTTCCACTAACACCTAGCTCTTCAAGCCTGTATTCAAGGGCATCGCCATAGGAGACTACATCCAGATAATCCGACACGAGAGGTCTTAGTAAAATTGCAGCCATTCTTCGCCCTCCGATGATGCTCGGCGATACTACCTTATTTGCTCCTGCCCTTAACAGCTTCTCGCGAGACTCCTCCAGGATGCTTCTTGCAACGATATTTATAGTAGGATTTAAAACCCTGGCGGTTAAGGTTATAAAGACGTTATCCGCGTCGTTGTCAATTGCGGCCACAAGTCCGTGCGCCCTTTCAAGGCCAGCTTTTTGCAGTACCTCGTCGCTTGACGCATCCCCTTCGATACATAAGTATCCCTTTTGGCGGCACTCCTCAACCCGATCAGGGTTGTTTTCGATGACGACAAACGGCGCTTCCGATACCTTGAACTCTTCGGCTATGTTCTCACCAACTCTCCCATAGCCGCATAGTATATAATGGTTTTCTAATTTATTTATCTCTCGTTCCACTCTTCTCACCGTTAAAATTCCAGATAGATGCCCCTCGATCATAAATTCTGCAATTGATGCAAATAAATAAAACGCTGTGCCCACGCCAGCAAGCACGAGAAACATCGTAAAATACATGCCTGCCCCGTCTAGGGGGTGTACTTCACTGAAACCAACCGTTGTTATTGTTATGATAGTCATGTAGGCGGCATCTCTAAAAGACCACCCCTCAATTACTACATATCCTACTATTCCTACTCCTACGACTAAAATAAAAACCGCTAGTGCAAGCCTTAAACGTCTGAGCAGATCCACACTATTAATCCCCCGATCCAGATACCAGACACCAGAGATCAGAAATCAGATTAAAAGGGTCTAGAATGCTGGCGCTAAATCCAGTTCCATTTTTAGGTTATATCTTCTAATGCTTTTATTCAACTTGATTTATCCGCAACCCGTCGCCATAACAGCGCTTACCATTGATGATTCGATGATTATTAAGCTGACCTTTCTTAGTTTCCTTTTTCTTTCACTTCCCTCTTGATCTAATTTCTTGTTTCTAGTTTCTTGTTTCTGACCTGGGGTATGTATTAGTTAACTGTTCCTCTATATCTCGAGGTGTGTCATTATGCAGCGATATGAAATTGCCATCATCGGCTCCGGCCCAGCAGGTTATGTTGGAGCTATTAAGGCAGCAAGAGAGGGCTTCCCCACTGCCGTTATCGAAAAGGGTGATTTTGGAGGCGTATGCTTGAATACAGGATGTATTCCAACCAAGGCTCTTGTCGCGTCGGCTAAACAGCTTAGAAATGTCCGGCGGGCGGCTGATTTTGGGATCGATTTAAAGGGTTCGGTATCTGCCATCTTCCAAAAGCTATATGAGCGCATGAATCATGTTGTAGATATTGAGAGAAAAGGCCTGGTAAAGCTGGTTGAGAACAGCGGAACTGAGATCATTAAGGGTCAAGCCAGTTTTGTTGACGATAATGTTTTAAAGATAAGTGGTGCAGATGGCGAGAAAACGATTAATGCTAAAAATATTATAATCGCCACCGGCTCAAACCCCAAATCGCTACCATTCCTCCCCTTCGATGGGGAAAAGGTTGTATCAAGTAATGATCTTCTCTCACTCGAGAGTCTGCCTGAGTCGATGATTATTATTGGCGGCGGATATATCGGATGCGAATTTGCCTCGATCTTCTCCGCCCTGGGGACCAAGATCACGATCATTGAGGCTTTACCCAGCCTCCTTATGAACGTAGACGAGGACATAGTCAAGGTCCTTACACGTGAATTTAAAAAGGAAGGTGTCGAAGTTAAGGCCGACAGCCAGATAGTGGGAGCAAAAGTTGCCGATAAAGTTACGGTTACGTTAGCTGATGGGACGGATATTTCAGCCGATGTGTGTCTGGTCTCGGTTGGGCGTCGCCCTTTAACGGAAGGGCTTGCTATGGAAGGTATCGGCTTACCTGTTTTGCCGGACGGCGCTATTAAAGTTAACGAGCGAATGATGACAGACATTCCTGGCGTTTTTGCGGTTGGCGATGTTGTCGGAAACCCGATGCTTGCCTATGTTGCCTCTGCAGAATGTAAAGTTGCCGTTGGAAATGCTCTGGGCAACCGTTTACTTATGGACTATACGGTTATACCTATCGGGATTTTTACCTATCCTGAAATTGGAAGCGTTGGCGTTACCGAGAGGCAAGCAAGAAGCGCTGGGGTAGACGTTAAGACGGGCACCGTATTGCTTCGCAGCCTGGGTATATCCCACGCTTCCGGCGATATAGTTGGGATGGCTAAGCTTGTTGCTGATTCGGTGTCGGATATGATTATCGGCGTCCATATTATCGGAGAGCGTGCGACTGATCTGGTACACGAGGCTGCGGTTGCAATGTACCAGGGGATGACCGCATCCGCATTCGGAAACGTACTCCACACCCATCCGACATTCTCAGAGATAGTGAGCGAGGCCGCCCACGCCGTAAACGGCACGGCCATATTTTCCGGCAAACAGGCCGCATAGCTATAAACGTGCACGCAAACAACGCAGAATTGTTTATGGGGGATTTTATGGGCGATAAGCTGCCAATATATGCAGATTATAATGCCTCGACCCCGGTAGATCCGGCCGTGGCCGAGGAAATGCTTCCCTATTTAAGCAAGCATTTTGGTAACGCCTCAAGTAAACACTGGTATGGATATAAATCGCGAGAGGCTATTGAACTTGCCCGGATAAAGGTAGCTAAGTGTATCGGATGTAACCCGCATGAGATCGTCTTTACGAGCGGCGGGACGGAATCCAATAACTTTGCAGTAAAAGGAATTGCCTATGCCAACCGCCACCATGGCAACCACATCATAACCAGCAGCGTCGAGCACGGGTCGATTCTTCAGCCCTGCCAATATCTAACAACCCAGGGATTTGAGCTTACTGTTCTCCCGGTTGACGAGTACGGCATTGTTTCACCCGATGACGTTCGAAATGCAATCCGAGAAGATACTATTTTAATTACGATAATGCATGCAAATAATGAGGTCGGAACGATCGAGCCAATTGAGATAATTGGCGACATCGCTAAAGAACTCGGCATATATTTTCACACCGATGCTGCGCAGACCATTGGCAAAATCCCGGTGAATGTAGATGACCTTTCGGTTGATTTGCTAACCATAGCTGGCCATAAATTCTATGCGCCCAAGGGGATTGGCGCCCTTTATATAAGAGAGGGCACTGAAATAGACGCGCTTATTGGGGGCAACGGGCAGGAGTTTGGTCTCAGGTCCGGCACTGAGGCAGTTGCTTTAATCGTCGGCCTCGGTAAGGCCTGCCAATTGGTTACCGGATCACTGTCCGAGATGAGTAACCATACATATAAGCTTACCCAGAGGCTTTATGAGCTTTTCGTCTCCGACATACCACTCGTTAAACTTAACGGCCACCCAACAGAGCGCGTCCCAAATACGCTTAACTTTAGCTTCCCCGGCGTAGTAGCCCTGGATTTACTTACCAAATCACCCGAAGTTGCCGCCATGCCTTTATCTGAATGTAACGATGGTGCCTGCAAAATCTCGCATGTTCTCAAGGCGATGGGTATTCCAGAGAATTATGCACTCGGTGCTATCCGTTTTAGCTTCGGAAAATGGACCGTAGAGGACGACGTCGATGACATCGTCGACTTTATATCCTCACGTTATGGATCGCTTTTAGAGAAGCAGCAACACATAGCATGAATGAGCTCGCAGCTAACAGCTCAGAGTCCGAAGATAGACCCCGGTTTCTGGATCCTATTTTCGGTTAACCATCTTTTCGCACTAACTAACCTTAAAAACTAATTGACTCAGGTTAATTTCCGATATATTGTTATATATGAACATATGTTCATATATGGAGGTAACTATGACAACCGATATCTGCAGCGAATTACGGTTTGATAAGGATAAAATAGAAAAAATTAAAACCAAACTCGTGCCTAATGTTGTGGTCGATGGGCTTGCCGATACTTTTAAGGTACTTTCCGATCCCACAAGGGTAAAGATTGTCCTTGCACTTCTAGGCGGCGAGCTTTGCGTCTGTGAAATTGCTGAAGTTGTCGGTATGAGCCAATCCGCCATCTCGCACCAGCTTAGAAAGCTAAAGGACCTCCGTCTAGTAAAACGAAGAAAATCCGCAAAGATGGTCTATTACTCTCTTGATGATGATCATATTATCCAGCTTTTGACCGAATGCATGGGTCACGTACAGGAAGAATTTCGCGAGCCGATCAGTATGCCGCTTATTGAAAACGTGAAGTGATGTTTATGGAGACTAAGAGTCAGCATATCGATCCGCACAAAATAAACGAAGAAACTGTTCCAATATCGGGCCTTGATTGTCCTGATTGCGCTCTAAAGGTTGAAAAAGCAATTCAGAAGATGCCGGGGGTTAAAGCCGCTACGGTAAACTTTACCGCATCGAACCTATACATCGAATACGATCCGACGGTTAGCGGTAGAGAGAAGATTTTCTCAAAGGTGGAGGACTTTGGCTACGAAGTGGGCGCAACCGAAGAGACGCGTAAATCATCGTTTCGTGTTTACGGTCTTGACTGCCCCGATTGCTCCAAAAAGCTTGAGCGAAAAATCGCCTCTCTTCCAGGAGTCGATTCGGCAAGCCTGGTGTATGAGACCGGGAAGCTCACCGTAAAACACCACGAAGAGGTTATTACGATTTCTAATATTATCAAGGCGATTGAATCAAGCGGCTACGGGGCGGACCTTGAAGGCGCCATTCATCCCGAGTATTCAAAAAGGTCTTTCTGGATCTCTGATAAGCGTGCGCTGACAGTTATTGTCTCTGCGATTCCCCTGGCAATTGGAGGTATCACTAACTTTGTCTTTGGCGACAACATCTTTAGTATTACCCTTCTTCTTATCGCTATCGCCATCACTGGCTACAGGCCCACCAGAAGCTCTATCTCGTCGCTTAAATCGCGTGTCTTTGACATGAACGTCTTGATGACGATTGCCGTTGTCGGTGCGGTGTTTTTGCGCCAGTGGACCGAGGCGGCCACCGTTATGTTTCTTTTTGCCGTCGGCACCATGCTTGAGGCGTATACCATGGATAAAACAAGGCATGCAATCCGCTCGCTGCTTGAGTTTGCACCCAGTGAGGCTGCGGTTAAATGGAACGGCGATATAAAGCTGGTACCGGTAGAGGATGTTCATATCGGCGATATCGTGGTAGTAAAACCAGGCGAGCGCATCCCAGTTGATGGCGAGGTTGCCTACGGGCGCACATCCATAAACCAATCGGCAATAACCGGCGAGTCGCTGCCTATAACTAAGAATCCCGGCGATCTGGTCTATGCTGGCACGCTAAACCACGAGGGCTATATCGAGATTACAACAATCAAGCAATCACAGGATACTACTCTCTCACACATAATTCATCTTGTTGAGGAGGCCCAGTCAAAGAAGGCCCCGTCGCAAAGGTTTATTGACAGGTTCTCGGCCTACTACACGCCATCGGTCATTGCAGCAGCAATTCTGATCGCTGCCATACCCCCTATTATTGGCCTGCCCTTTATAACCTGGATATATAGGGCTCTCGTTCTTCTAGTCATAGCTTGCCCATGTGCACTGGTTATCTCAACACCGGTATCGGTTGCGTCGGCTATCGGGGCGGCATCGCGCAGCGGTGTCCTTATAAAAGGCGGCTCTTACTTAGAGCAGGCCGGCCAGGTCTCAACGGTTGTCTTTGACAAAACGGGTACACTTACGTCAGGCCGCCTCTCAGTCACCGACATTGTGCCGCTTAACGGGTATGGGGAAAATGAGATTCTAGCTATCACAAGTTCGGTAGAAGCCAGGTCAGGTCATCCCCTGGCCGAAGCTGTTGTTAATTATGCCAAGGATAAAGGTCTCGAACTGCTTGAGCCGGCTAATTTTACATCAATGCCTGGGCTCGGCCTTAAAGCCGAGATAAACGATATAGCCTACTATGTGGGCAACCCAAAACTTTTCTCGGAACTTAAAATATACGATGCGGACTCGTATCTTCTGGTCTCAGCCATGCAAAAAGAAGGAAAAACTGTCTTTATGCTCGGCACTAGGGATAAACTTCTGGGAATCGTTGCTGTTGCAGACAAATTGCGGGCGGGCGCGCGGCAAACCGTAAAACAGCTACGGGAAATCGGTATAGCAAACATTATCATGCTTACCGGAGACAACGCTGAAACCGCTAGAGAGATCGCATCCCAAGTAGATATTGATGATTACCGAGCCGAGCTTTTACCAGAAGAGAAAATCGCGGCCATCGAGTCTATCTCGCAAAAGTACGGCAAAGTCGCCATGGTTGGCGACGGCGTAAACGATGCGCCAGCAATTTCCCGAGCTGATGTTGGAATCGCCATGGGGGCGATCGGCTCCGATATCGCACTTGAGATATCAGATATCGCACTTATGGCCGATGAGCTATCCAATCTTCCTTATACAATAAAACTTAGCCGTCGGGCACTTCGTATCATTAAACAAAATGTGACCGCATCTATTGCAGTAAAACTCGGCTTTATTGCCCTTGGTATTGCTGGCCTCGCTACACTCTGGATGGCAGTATTCGCCGACACGGGGATTGCGGTATTGGTTATATTAAATGGAATGCGCTTGTTTGCAGGGTCCGGGGACGGCCCTACGGGCCAGAGATTAGAAATTAGATAGTAGAAGTAAATTAAATTATCAAGGGATAAGAATAGATTGATAAGAGTTTTTTTGCTTAATGGTGGAGTAGTAGAGTCAGTGCTCACTAAGAGCGAAATGGCTAAAGGAAAGGTTTGAGAGGATTGATCAAAGCTACGGTTAAATTCGATAATTGCAAATATTGTAAGAAATGCCTTGCGCAGAAGGTATGTACCACCAAGGCTATTTTTAGATTGGATGAGGACGATCCGGTTGCTGTTGATACGAATCTTTGTTATGGATGCGCGAAGTGTGTTGCGGCATGCCCTTTTGATACTATGGCCATTAAGGAGTTTTAACTAGAGATCGCCTTTTTTATGTGCTATCTGTTTGGCAATATCGCTATACATTTTAAGCCTTGCCTTAAACCCTTGGATAACGCCAAGTTTCTCTTCTTTCATGACCTGGCTAACTTCAGAGATTAATACCTCTTTCACTTTAAAACCGCTACGTTTTGCATGTTGCGTAATTGCAACCTCAACGCCAAACCCTGCATCTGCGAGATTGGGTAGACCATTAAGAAACTTTCTTCTAAACACGCGCTGCCCAGATATAAATGGGACAATCGCCTGGGCAAGGTCGGTAGATACCCGCCCGCCGGAGAACTTTCCGACGGTCATCATTAAATCAGGGCCATTTATGAGGGGTTTGATAAGATTTTCGATATGCTCGGGCTTTAATCCAATAAGATCAGCATCAATAAAGGCGATTATGTCGGCATCGGTTGATTCGATGCCGGTTTGCATTGCAGCCCCCTTCCCACCGTTTCTTTCACGGTCTATGACCTTAACATTATACGACCTTGCCATTGCAGATGTATTATCCTTTGAGCCATCGTTTACAACGATTATCTCATTAACAATCTTTACCTTAGTCAAGACATCCAGAACAGCCGCAATTTGGTTCTCTTCGTTATATGCCGGTACAATAACTACTACCTTACCCGGCTTTTCAATCATCTAGTCCTCCGGCTTTAGACTCTCGTGCATTTGAATTACCAGGTCAGCTATCCTATCAACTGCTTGATCCAGGGGAAATTCCCTTCGATCGCCGGTCGCTCTTACTTTCACTTCAATGTTTCCGCTCTTTATAGTCCGCGCGCCAACGATTACCTGTAGCGGGAAGCCTATCAGGTCGGAATCGGCAAACTTCTTACCGGCCGACTCAATTCTATCATCAAGGATTACCTCCACGCCTTTTTTCTCAAGGCCTTCATAAACGCTGTCGCCCATTTCTTTTTGCTCTTTTCTATCATAGTTAAGAACTATGATAGAAACCTCGTAGGGAGCTACCGAAATCGGCCAGATTATCCCATTTTCGTCGTGGTTTTGCTCTATCGACGATGCGGCCGTGCGGCTCACCCCAATCCCATACGAACCCATGATGTATGGCTTGACCTGGCCATCCTCGGTAATAAAGGTCGCACCCAGCGCCTCACTGTATTTAGTACCTAGCTGGAAGATTTGGCCTACCTCAATTCCCCTTGTTGAAAGCAGCGTCCCTTCACAATCCGGACACTTATCACCCGCCTTAACCAGCTTTACATCCGCCCACTCTTCTACCTGGAAGTCTTCGCCGACATTTACGTTTATTATATGGGTATCGGATTTATTTGCCCCAACGACAAAGTTTCTCATAACCGATATCTCGCTATCTGCAATTAGCCTTACCTGATCAGTTAAGCCAACCGGCCCAACATACCCTTGAATAAGCTCAGGGTAGTCCTCCCACTCCATGCCGGCCAGCAGGTGGAAATCAGTTGTCCCTAATAAGGAAGCTAATTTTTCTTCGTTCACGTCTCTGTCGCCTCTAATTAGTACCGCAGCAATTTCCCTCGCCCCATATTTATAAATCAATGTTTTTACTATCTTTGTTCCAGGCACATTAAGGAAGGCTGAAACCTCGGTTATGCTCTTCACACCAGGCGTAGAGATAACTTCTGGGCTCTTTATGGCTTCGGTAGACGGCTCCGGCAACCTAGTGGATGCAACTTCGTCATTTGCCGCATAATTACAGGAATCACAGTAAAGGATAGTGCTTTCGCCGGATTCTGCGAGAACTGTAAACTCCTGCGATACTTTCCCACCTATTAGACCTGTCGCAGCTTGTATAGCCCTGAAATCTAGCCCACAACGCTTAAATATGCGTGTATAAGCACCGTACATGTCGTCGTAAGACTTTTGCAACTGCTCGATGCTAGCGTTGAAGCTATAGGCATCCTTCATAATAAACTCACGGCCGCGCATAAGACCGAACCGTGGCCTTATCTCATCTCTAAACTTTACCTGGATCTGGTATATGGTAAGCGGTAGCTGCCTGTATGACTTGAGTTCGTCCATAACCAGAGCCGTAACAAGTTCCTCATGGGTGGGCCCGAGCGCAAATTCTCTCTCATGCCTATCCTTAAACCGCATCATCTCTGGACCGTATTGTGTCCAGCGCCCTGTCTTCCGCCATACGTCCGCAGGCTGAATCACCGGCATTAGTATCTCTTGCGCGTCTACCCGGTTCATCTCTTCGCGGATAATTCTTTCGATCTTTTTTATTACCCTATATCCAAGCGGCAAAAAAGTATACACGCCAGCAGCTACTTTTCTTATCATTCCTGCTCGCAAGAGCAGCTTGTGGCTGACAACCTCAGCCTCGGCTGGGCTCTCTTTTAACGTCGGCGCGTAAAGTAGCGAGAATCTCATTTGTTCCTCCAACCGGCCTCTTGAGCCTAGACCTAAAAATCACAGTCTATTATACAATAAAGCGGCTTACGCCGCTCGTTCATTGTTCATCGTTCGTAATTCGCCATTCGATTAATCCCTGGCTTCCTTTTCTTTCACATCATCTATTAGCTTCTCTATTTCACCCATTAGTACCTCAACCATATCCTCTGCGGGAACCCTGCGTATGGCCTTGCCGCCTTTAAACAGAACGCCTTCCTGTTTGCCACCCGCGATACCTATGTCAGCATCTCTTGCCTCACCGGGGCCGTTGACAACGCACCCCATAATCGCGACCTTAAGCGGGGTTCGCATGGTCATAAGCCGTTTTTCGATTTCCTCAACAACCGGGATAACATCAATATCGCAGCGTCCGCATGTTGGGCAGGATATTATCTCCGGACCGTATGACCTTAGACCCAAGGATTGCAGTATTTGATATGCCACCTGAACCTCGTGAACGGGGTCTGCGGATAGCGACACCCTCATGGTATCACCTATCCCATCGGCAAGAAGCACGCCAAGACCTACCGCCGATTTTACAGTTCCCTTCATCAGCGAGCCCGCCTCAGTGATTCCAAGGTGAAGCGGGTAATCCGTTTGCTCTGATAGCATGCGGTATGCTTTTATTGAGTCGACAACTGAAGACGACTTAACCGAGAGAACGATATTGTGAAAATCAAATTTCTCACAGAACCTTATATACTCAAGGCAGCTTTTAACCAAAGCTGTCGGTATGTCCTCCTCTTTATAATATTTTGGGTGAAGTGATCCTGAGTTAACGCCTATCCTGATCGCGGTGTCGTGCTCCTTTGCCTTCTCGACAATCTTTGCGACAAGGTCTTCTCCACCAATGTTTCCCGGGTTGATACGAATTTTATCTACACCGGCCTCGATCGCTCCAACTGCATATTCCCAGTGAAAATGTATATCGGCAATCAGCGGAATATTTATTTCCTTCTTTATCTTTGGAAGAGCCTCTACCGCTTCACGGCTTGGCACCGCGACGCGAATTAGCTCACAGCCCGCTTCTTCAAGCCTTTTTATTTGTTCAACCGTAGCTCTAACGTCTTCAGTCTTTTCGCTAGCCATTGATTGAACAGCGACGGGATTACCGCCGCCGATTACTACATTGCCTATTTTAACTTGGCGCGTATTTTTGGTCATTTAACCACCACCCGGGATTAAAGACCCCTGGATTATCCTAGTTATATCTGAGAACACAAAATATACCATTATCGTAAGAAGGAGAGCCATCCCAACCGCGTTAACAGCTAAGATAACCTTTTTGTTTAGCGGCCCTCTGGCTATGCTTTCTAATCCAAGAATAGCTAGCCTCCCACCATCAAGTGGAGGTACGGGAAGTAGGTTTAGTATCCCTATGTTTATTGTGACAATTGCCAGGAGCCACATAAAGTCCCAAAAACTCTTCTTAACTACCGTTGCTGACGTGTATACGATACCTACCGGGCCCGAACCCTCTTTGGCGAGAATCGCCGGCTTATGTACAATAGTATTATATATCGTCACGGCCATGAACTTCGTGAGGGCAGCTGTATCTGCAATCCCTTGATATATCGCTAAATGCGGGGGTAGCCTTTTATATTGAACTTCAGTGCTTGGATATATGCCTAAAACACCGTGCCCGTCATTTTTATCTTTATCTAGCACCGGTCTTTTGGTAAGCGTTTGGCCATCGCGTTTAACCACAACCGTTATCTGTTTCCCTGGCTTATCCTTTAACTGATTTACAATATCTTCCCAGTTTTTAATCCTTGTGCCATTAATTGATACTACCCGGTCACCTTTCTTTAATCCCACATGATCTGCCGGACTGTTCTTTACAATGTTACCAAGGACGTTGGGACTCTCAGCAACCCCTTGTATCATAAACATCAAGGTAAAGATAACTACCGCAAAGACCATATTCATGAGCGGTCCGGAAAACATGATGATGGCCTTTTTCCAACGTGGCTGCGTGTCGTATTTTCGCTCGGGCGGTGTGTCTTTATCCTCTTCGTCTTCCTCTAGCTGCAACTCCGACTCCACCCCGGCAAACTTCACATATCCGCCAAACGGAATCATTGTTGCACCGTACTCCGTCTCGCCCCACCTAAAAGAGAACAGCCGGGGCCCCGGCAGCCCAAACATAAATTCTTTTACCTTTAAGCCCATTAATTTGCCTGCCGTGAAATGGCCACCTTCGTGAACGAATATTATTAGACCAAGACCGATTATAGCCACTAGGAAATAAATGATTTGGACCCACTCCTTTTTAGCTCTATTACCTGTCTTGCTTTGGCTCTTGCCCAATCCTCAGCTTCCAATAATATACCCAAATTGGCTTCGTCATCTGGCACGTGTCTGCTCATCGTCTCCTCTATAACAGCCGGTATATCGGTAAACTTAATTTTCTTATCCAGAAACGCCGCCACTGCCTCCTCGTTTGCTGCATTTAAAACAGCGGGATATGTCTTACCGAGTTTGATGGCATCAAGGGCATACTCTAGACAGGGGAAGCTCTTTATATCTGGAGATTCAAAGGTGAGCTTCCCTAACTTAACAAAATCCAGCGATGGAAGTGGCGATTCTAGTCTATCGGGATAGGATAGCGCGTACTGGATTGGTGTTCGCATGTCGGTTTGCCCTAAGTGTGCTTTAATTGAGCCGTCCTCAAATTCTACCATGGAGTGGATTATGCTCTGTGGGTGAACAACAACCTCTATCTTTTCGTAAGGGATATCAAATAACCAGTGTGCCTCAACAACCTCTAAGCCCTTGTTTATAAGGGTTGCCGAGTCGATTGTAATTTTTGGGCCCATCGTCCAGCGGGGGTGCGCTAGTGCCTCTTCCACCGTAACCGATTCGAGCTCTTCAAAGCTTCTACCCCTAAACGGTCCTCCCGAGGCAGTAATTATAAGTTTCTTTACCTCGCTTTGCTTCTCACCTACGAGGCATTGAAAAATTGCGTTATGCTCACTATCGACCGGCAATATCGCAGCCCCGCTTGTCTTTTGCACCCTTTTTACGATCGCCCCACCGGCAACCATTGATTCTTTGTTTGCCAGAGCTAGCGTTTTTCCAGATTTTAGGGCAGATAGAGTTGGTTGCAGGCCAACCGATCCTACCAGGGCATTCAGCACAATATCGACTTCTGGGTACGCCGCCAAGCTCTCTAAGCCCTCGATGCCGGATAATATCTCTACTTTCTTATGGGCTCTTTCTTTTAGCTTGCTTGCAGCTTGTTCATCGGCGACAACAACTATTTTCGGCTTTAACTCAGCTATTTGCTCTTCCAGAACTTCTATGTTGCGATGAACTGCTAGGCCAATCACACGGAACTTATCAGGGAATCTCTTTATGACATCTATAGCCTGTAGCCCAATAGAGCCAGATGAGCCTAGTATGACAATATTTTTCAAATTACTGTCCTTTCAGCATTGCCAGAATATGGTATTAACATTTTATCATTATTAGCAATGCCATTGACAATTCAAGCCATAAATTAGAAACGGGCCGCAGCCCTATTTATGGAATGAGGGTAAGTAATGTTGGTCCGAAATTCGTAATTCGAAATTATCCCTCGCTAGACCTACTTTATCAACAGCCAGTAGTAATACCCGGCTACTGCCGTAAACAGCACGCTATCAAACCTATCCAGGAATCCGCCATGGCCCGGAATCAATGCGCCTGAGTCTTTAACCCGCATCTCGCGTTTGATACGCGACTCAACTAAGTCGCCCAGGGGAGCAAAAATTCCTATCATAATACCCATGCCGAATCCCTTAAGCAGAGTCAAAAATACCCCCTGCTGCTTTAGAAAGGGCAACCAGGGCAATAAGAACAGCAAAGCCAGCACAATTGCCGGGGTGATAAGACCGGCAATACTTCCCCCAAGCGTCTTGTTTGCGCTTATCGCCGGGGCTATCTTCCTCTTTCCGAACGCGCTCCCTATGAAGTAGGCAAATATATCGCTTACCCAGGTCCCAATAAACACCAATAGGACGCCTATTCGTCCAAAACTTAAGTTATATTGCAACACCATATGACTTAACGTAAACGCCACATACAAAAGCCCGACTAAAGTTAATCCCGTATTGACTATACTGCCCTGCGTGAAAATCTGCCAAGTAAGTGCCACAAACACTAATAGTGCTACCACTGCGACCATGCCTGGTTTACCGCCGAATAGCGTGGCCGCTATCAAAGCTATTCCGCCCAATATACCGATCAACAGGCTTGGCTTATAATCTCGCAAGATAAAAATCGAATAAAGTTCGTCAAGGCTGATAATTGCAATTACCGTTATAAGAAACGCAAAGAAGTACTTTCCTAATAACAAAAACAAGACAATTACTGGTATGCCAACCAGTGCACTAATAACTCTTTCTTTCAGCATCTATGGCTCCTGTGTTGCCGCTACTAATCTTCGTCTAGTCCACCAAATCTTCTTCTTCTTTTTTGTAAATCTGCAACTGCCCTTAGGAAATCCTTTTTGTTAAAATCGGGCCATAACTTATCAGTTATCCATATCTCGACATAAGCAATCTGCCAGAGGAGGAAATTACTTACCCTTAACTCACCGCTGGTACGGATAAGCAATTCGGGATCCGGTATATCTGAAGTATACATGTAATGTGCGAAGATTTCCTCATTAAAATCTAGGTTTTCTTTTCCTTCTTTTACCGCCTTACAGATTGCTCTTGCCGCATCTGTAATTTCTGCTCTTCCGCTATAGTTTAAAGCGATATTTAAATTCAGGGTTTTATTATCTTTTGTCCGTTCCTGTGCTTTTAAGAAAGCTTCTCTTGTGGATTCGGGCAATCCATCAATTCTTCCGATAACCCGTATGCGGACCCCTTCGCTATTTAATTCATCGATCTCCTTGCTTAATTGCTCCTCAAATAGTTTCATCAGGCCTGATACCTCTTGTTTTGGCCTCTTCCAGTTTTCCGTCGAGAAGGTATATAGGGTGAGATACTCGACCCCAATCTCGGGTGCTATTTCAACAACTTGCCTTATCGCCTTAGCTCCCGCCCTATGTCCGGCTAGTCTTGGTTGCCCCTTACGTTTTGCCCATCTTCCATTGCCGTCCATAATAATAGCGACATGTCGTGGAACCTTCCTTTTCTTTATCTCATCTATAGAAAGGTCTTCGCTCGATTTTTCAACCTTCCTGCGAAGACCCAGTTTACCCCTAACCAAATTTTCAACCTTCTTTACAGACCCTTTAAGGTACGTAATTTCCTAGACTTCCATAATCTCTTTTTCTTTGTGCTGCAGAAGCACGTCTATTTCCTTGACGTATTTATCTGTCAGCTCGTCTACTTTTTTTTCGGCGCGTTTTCTTTCGTCCTCGGAGATCATTTTTTCATCTTCAAGGTCTTTCAGATCGTCTCTTGCCTCGTGTCTAACGTTTCGTATGGCCACCTTCCCGTCTTCCGCCATTTTCTTAACAACTTTTACAAAGTCTTTTCTCCTCTCCTCGCTGAGCGGTGGGAATGGGACTCTAATGAGATTACCGTCATTTGATGGATTGACGCCGAGGTCCGATGTCCTGATCGCCTTTTCAATTGCTGATATCGCCGACTTGTCCCAAGGCTGTATAATTGCCAGCTGTGCTTCCGGCGTGCTCACACTTGCTATTTGTTTGAGCGGTGTTCTTGTCCCATAGTAGTCCACGGATATCCGGTCAAACAATGCGGCCGAGGCTCTTCCTGTTCTAACACCCGCAAACTCGCTTTTTATTGACGCTACGGCCTTCTTCATTTTATCCTCAGACTGCGCAAATACGTCTTGAACCATCTTATTTGCTACCTCCCTCAACCACAGTGCCTATATCTTTGCCCAGGAGCACTTTTCTAATATTACTGGGCTTGGTTATATTAAACACTACAATAGGTATGTTGTTATCCATACAAAGGGAAATGGCTGCTGTATCCATAACCCGCAGTCCTTTGTTAAGTACATCTATATAGGTCAGGTGTGAGTACCTCTTGGCGTTTGGATTTTTCTCCGGGTCTGAGTCGTATACTCCATCAACCCTTGTGCCTTTAAGTATAGCTTCAGCTCCTATCTCGAGAGCACGCAATGCGGCCGCGGTATCGGTACTAAAAAACGGGTTACCGGTGCCAGCAGCAAAAATGACTGCGCGGCCTTTTTCAAGATGTCTCATTGCGCGCCTTCTTATGTACGGCTCGGCGACCTCCTGCATGGTTATAGCCGATTGTACCCTTGTGGTTACGCCTTCTTTTTCCATTGCCTCCTGCAAAGCGAGAGCATTCATTACAGTTGCAAGCATCCCGATATAATCGGCCGTAGCCCTATCCATGCCCCTGGCGCTGGCTTCAAAACCGCGGAATATATTGCCGCCGCCTACGACAATTGCCAGCTCAATATGGTCATCGTAGAGCTGCTTTATTTGCTGGGCTATGGAAAGCATTACCTTTGTGTCTATGCCATACCCACCTTTCCCAGCAAGTACTTGTCCACTAATCTTAAGAAGTACTCTCTTGTATTTATATTTTGTCATATCCCTAGACTGTCTCCCCAAGTTCATAGCGCGTGAAACGCCGCACACCTATGTTTTCACCCAGCTTGGCGACAATTTCGCCAAGATAATCCTTAATTGTCAAATCAGGATTCTTAACAAACGACTGCTCCATTAAAACCACTTGCTGATAATACTTCTCGAGTCTGCCTGTCGCAATCTTATCGAGCACATTATCCGGCCTGCCTTCCGCAATGGCCTGGGCACGGTAAATGTCCATTTCTTTTTCAACAACGTCGTCGGGTACGTCCTCTTTATTTACATATAGAGGATTGCCTGCGGCGATTTGCAAAGCTACATCATGCGCAAACTGGCGAAAAACCTCGCTTCTGGCAACAAAGTCGGTTTCGCTATTTACTTCTACAAGCACTCCAATTTTTCCTCCAGCGTGGATATAAGAGTCAACCACGCCCTCTTTAGCTTCCCTGCCGGCTCTTTTTGCAAGCGACGCCAATCCCTTTTTGCGTAGTATCTCGGTCGCGACAACCATATCGCCGTTGGCTTCCTGTAGGGCCTTCTTACAATCCATCATACCTGCGCCGGTTAGCTTCCTGAGCTTGTTAACAGCGGCTGCGGTAACTTCCATCTCTAACCTCCTAAGATATCAGTAATTAAATATCAAAAGCAATAGAACGATCAACCTTGCTCCATTGCTCATTGCTCTGCGTGTAGGGCAGCTTAAGCTGCCCTACACGCGTTACCCGTTTTCATAACACGAAAACGGGTAACTTTCTCCAGTAATCATTACATTACGCCTTTACATAGTTACATAGCGTCCTACATCAAGACTCTTGTTTCTTGGCTTCTTCGTTAACAGCCTCTTCTTCGGCCTCAAGACTTGCCGCCGGGGTATCCTTCACGTGAACGCTTAAAGTCTCAGCCGGAGCCTCTACCTCCGGTGCCGCCTCGGCAGCTTCCGCCTCAGCTTCAGCTTGAGCCTGCCAGGTCTCTTTGCCTTCGAGAGCAGCATCAGCAATAACCCGGGTTATTAAGGTAACCGCACGAATCGCATCGTCGTTGCCTGGAATCACATAGTCGATCTCATCCGGATCGCAATTTGTGTCGACGATGGCGACGATCGGTATCTCAAGACGCCTTGCCTCTTGAACCGCGATTCTCTCCTTCCTCGGGTCAATTATAAACACCGCACCGGGAAGCCTGCTCATGCTCCTTATTCCACCAAGGTTGCGATCAAGTTTCTCCCTCTCCGCATTGACCTTTAGAAGCTCCTTCTTCGACATGTGGGCCGGACTCTCTTCGCTTATCCTCTCCAAGTCCTCAAGCCTTTTAATGCGGCCATGAATTGTCCTGAAGTTTGTAAGTGTGCCGCCGAGCCAGCGGTAGCTGACATACGGCATTCCGCTTTTGACCGACTCCTCATGGATGGCTTCCTGTGCCTGTTTTTTTGTTCCAACGAAAAGGATTTGCTCTCCAGTAGCGGCAACATCTCTTACAAATGAGTAAGCCTTTTCTAATAGTTCAAGGGTTTTCTGAAGGTCGATGATGTAGATGCCGTTTCTTTCGGTAAAGATATACGGTTTCATTTTGGGATTCCACCTACGTGTCTGATGACCGAAGTGAACACCCGCTTCTAAAAGGTGCTTCATGGAAACAACCGCCATGGTTGCACCCCCTTTCTCTGGTTTTTCCTCCGCCGGCTTCAACTCCTATCCGACCCAGTGGGCACCAGAACAGAATTCACCAGCGTGTGTAATCTGGCATAGTTTATCATAAAGGCTAGTATTAGGGCAAGCCTACTGCGGAGGATATTAGTCGTGATGGACAAGCTGGGCGCTTCTCATTTTTGCCTTCAGCCTTAAGATAGCCTTCGTATGCAGTTGTGATACCCTGGATTCGGTTACCCCTAGGATATCGCCGATTTCCCTTAGGGTAAGTCCATCGTAGTAGTAGAGGGAGATAACAGTTCTTTCCCTTTCAGGAAGTTTCTTTATCGCATCGGCCAGGATGTATTTTATCTCTTCAAATTCAAAAGTTTGCGCAGGGTCAGGGCTTGCTGTATCTTCAATGCTGTCTATCAGGCTTACTTTGTCATCTTTTTCACCCACGCTCCAAAGCTCCTCCAGCGCAAGAACCGACGTGTAACTTAGCTGCGCCAAGAGTTCGTTATGCTCCTCGATGGTTATACCCATTGCTTTTGCGACCTCTTCATCGGTAGGTACACGCCTGAGCTCGTTTTCAAGCTCGTAATAAACGCGCTCAAGTTCCCGTGCCCGGTATCTGACTGAGCGGGGAACCCAGTCAAGTGCCCTTAACTCGTCAATGATCGCGCCTTTAATACGAGTTATCGCATAAGTCTCAAACTTTATCGCACGGCTCATATCATATTTCTCGATTGCGTCGATTAAGCCAAAGATACCGTAGCTTACAAGGTCTCCTTGATCTACGCTTTGCGGAAGGCTTGCAGAAATTCGCCCGGCGATATACTTAACCAGCGGTGAGTAATGCAGGATCAATCTATCCCGTGTATCTTGGCAGTTATTGTTTTTGTATTCTCGCCAGAGCTCATTTATGTTGGTTTCTTTTTGTACGTTAGTTTCTTTTTGCATACCCATTCTTGCCCTCGCGGACCGGCCAGTTCGGCGATTCCTACGCTCTAGGATGCGATCGCATGTAGACATCCTTAAGCCTCGTCTTACTTAAATGAGTATAAACTTGAGTTGACGATAAATCAACGTGTCCTAAGAGTTCTTGTATATATCTTAGGTCCGCTCCCGCCTCAAGTAGGTGAGTCGCAAAGGAATGACGTATCGTATGTGGAGTAATCCCCCTGCTTAAACCCACCGCCCTAACGTATTTTGCCATTATGCTTCTGGCTCCGTGGGCCGTAAGTCTCTCCCCTTTAAAATTCAAAAATAAGGCGGTTGTTGCCCCTTCTTTTCTCTTTTTAGCAAAAACTCTTCTGCCGTCTTTAAGGTAGGTGCGCACTGCGTCGGCGGCCACCTTGTGGATCGGTACAATTCTTTCCTTCCGACCTTTACCGAAAACTCTTACTTCTAGATTTTGGTAGTCGATGTTATCGAGGTTAAGATCTACGAGCTCACTTACGCGAATACCTGCCGCGTAGAGAATCTCAAGAATCGCTTTGTCTCGAAGACCTTGCGGGGTTGTTAGGTCGGGCGACGCCAGCAACTCGGCAACGGCATTTTCTTTTAGAAACTTTGGAAGCTTCTTCTCTATTTTAGGTGCCGAAATGATATCTGCGGGGCTTTTTTTATTGCCGGATTCTCTCTGGTTGAATTTATAGAAAGCTCTTATGGCCGACAGTTTTCTGGCAATGCTCTTGCGGCTATAGTTTTTTGACTGCAGATGGCCAAGATAGTTTCTTATGATTTTATAATCAACGTCGCCAAGCTCTTTTTTACATTCTTTAATGTAGGTAAAAAACTGCTCAACGTCATGCTTATAGGCTGCAATTGAGTTCTTTGACAAATTGCGCTCGGCATATAGATATTTTAAGAACCTGTCTTCTGCCTCATTCATTGCTTCATTTATCCAGTATTTATGCTATCTATATTATTACTACTTATTATTCGACCGGCCCTGTCTTTTTCTTTAATCCTTAGTCTCGGGGATTACCTGCGCGATTGCGTCTTTTGCAATCTTAAGCGTTACATCCTTATCCACCTGCAGCATTATGACGTCTTCCCGGATACTTTTTACTGTTCCAATAATGCCTCCGATTGTTACTACCTCGGAGTTAACCTTGAGGCTCTCGATCAGTTTTCGCCGTGTCTGTGCCCTTTTTCTTTGCGGTAAAACCAGCAGGAAATAATATGCAGCCACAATTATTACGACGTAGAGGATGAGCAAGGCTTGCCCGCTTATTTGACTCTTTACCATTGTACCAGCTCCCGCCTATTTAAATTTAACGCTACTATTATACTTTATTCTTCAACCGCTTCTTGTTAACCTGCTTTTATATTGCCCCAAATTCATCCTCATGAACCACATCATAATCAGCCTTAAATTCCGCAAATCTATCCTCCAGAACCGCCTGCCTTGCCTGTCGCATCACATCCACAAGATAAGCCAAGTTGTGCCACGTTAAAAGAATTGCTCCCAGGATCTCGCCTGATACCACAAGATGCCGTATATACGCCTTTGAGAAGTTATTGCAGGTGTAGCAATCGTGGTTGGGGTCGAGTTTTGAGAAGTCCCTCGCATATTTTGCATTTCGCATATTTAGCTTGCCAGCCGAGGTCATCGCAAGCCCGTTTCTGGCAACCCTTGTCGGCAACACGCAATCAAACATGTCAACGCCGTAGGATATTGACTCTATAAGATTTGCTGGATCACCCAGCCCCATCACGTAACGAGGCTTGTCTTTAGGAAGTATGGGGACAGTGTAGTCGAGGATCTCATACATCATTGGATAAGGCTCGCCGACGCTTAAGCCGCCAATCGCGTAGCCAGGGAAATCAAGATTAACAGTAAGCTCTGCACTTAGTTTCCTTAGATCCTCATAAGTGCCCCCCTGTACTATTCCGAATAACGCTTGGTCGGTTTGATGTGCTTCTTTACACCTGCTTGCCCAGTTATAGGTGCGCTTTAATGCAATTTCAGCCTCTTTTCTCTCTGCTGGATATTTTACCGGCTCATCTAAAATCATAATAATGTCGGCGCCGATCGCCTCTTCTATTTCCATAACCTTTTCAGGTGTAAAGAAGTGGGCCGATCCGTCGATTACCGAGCGAAATTCGACACCCTCATCGGTTACCTTTCTCATCTCACTTAGACTAAATATCTGAAAGCCGCCGCTGTCGGTTAAAATCGGCCTATCCCAGCTCATAAAGTTATGTAGGCCGCCTGCTTCTTTTATGAGGTCGTGCCCCGGCCTTAAATAAAGGTGGTATGTATTGGACAGAATTATCTGCGCACCAATTATCTTGAGTGACTCTGGGGTCATCGCTTTGACCGTCGCTCTCGTGCCAACCGGCATAAACACCGGCGTTTCGATATCCCCATGCGGCGTTTTTATAATCCCAGCACGCGCCCGCGTCTTGCTATCTTCATGTAAAACCTCAAATTTTAGCACCTATTCACCATTCCAACGTCTTACGGAGCTTTAGTCCTGCACTACAATTCGTAATTTAGATTATAAACATTGCATCGCCAAAGCTGTAGAACCTATAGCGATTGCTTATTGCCTCATGATAGGCCTTTAACATTAAATCTCTTCCACCAAATGCGGCTACCAGCATAAGAAGCGTTGACCTCGGTAGGTGAAAGTTCGTAATCAAGGCGTCTACCATCTTAAACTTATACCCAGGATAAATAAAAAGTCTCGTGTTGGCGGTTCCTGAAACCAGCCTGCCGGTCTCTCCCGCAGTCTCGAGCACTCGGACCGACGTCGTCCCCACTGCAACAATCCGGCCTCCGCGCTTTTTTGTCTCGTCTATAGCCGCCGCCGTCGCCTTGGTTACGCTGTAGAGCTCGCTGTGCATCTTATGATCCTCAACAACCTCTTCCCGAACCGGCCTAAAGGTATCGATACCTACTCTTAATGTTACAGCAACAACTATAACGCCGCGCTTTTCAAGCCGCTCCATTAACTCCGGCGTGAAGTGCAACCCGGCTGTAGGTGCGGCAACCGAGCCGCGCTTTTCGGCATAAATCGTCTGGTACCTATCTAACTCATCCAGTGGTTTGGTTATATACGGTGGTAGCGGCACTTCACCAAGCTCATCTATTAGGCGGTTAAAGTCCCCATCATAGTGAAACGATACCAGCCTCTCGCCACCAGTAAGCCGCTTTTCTATCCTTGCAAGAAGACGACCGCTGCCAAATATCACCTCGGTCCCTTGCGGGAGGCGACGGCCTGGCCTTACCAGCACTTCCCAGAGATCCTTTTCAACCTCGGCAAGTAAAAATATTTCAACCTGACCGCCGGTTTTTGCCTTCTGCCCTTTTAACCTTGCCGGAATAACTTTTGTGTTATTAACGACCAGGCAATCTCCCGGCTCTAAATACTGCTCAATGTCTCTAAATATTTTATGCTCTATATCGCCGGTGTCTCTGTGGATAATCATGAGCCGCGAGGCGTCCCGCGGCTCAATCGGGTCTTGTGCTATTAGCTCCTTCGGCAGCTCGTAGTTAAATTCTTCTGTCCTCACTACTTTTTACCGCCTTAACAACCATAGAACCACATTTAGGACAATCGTTAGGATTATGCTTATAAGTATAGACGTCACAATCGGGAAAAACACGCTCCACCCATCACGTTTATAAAAGATATCGCCCGGCAATTTCGTTATTCCAAAACCCTTACCGATAAGAAATACAAATATACCAACTACAGCAATAACCCCTGCAAATATTATCAAGAATCTACCCAGTTGCTCGAGACTCACCTTCATCGCTCCTTACCTGATTAACTACGCGGTCAAGCTTTTTTGCATACCGCTCCAACTCACTGTAGACACAGCCACAGTAAGGCTGGCGGTACATGCCCAGCTCCTTTGCCCTGGCCTGACCCTCCCTAAATCCGGGCCGGAAATCCCAGTACTTAAACTCTATGCCATAAATATTCCCGATCGACTCGCCCAGCTCTTTTATAAGTTCGTGTTTTTGGTACGGGCTTACAAGCAAGGTAGTTGTATAGATATCGTAGCCTTTTTCGGCAGCAAATTTCGCCGCCTCGTTTAGCCTTATACTATAGCATACGCGGCACCTATCGCTCTCCTTGCCAGTGACTTCTTTAAAGTAAATTGTAGGGTCATACTCGCCAACCCTTAGCTCCACCCTGTTTAATGAACAAAACCAAGACAGGGCCTCAAGCCGCCTCATATATTCCATGGACGGATGGATATTGGGGTTAAAAAAGAAGCTCGTTATATTATAACTTTCCTGCAAAACGCCATACGGGTGCACAAAGCAAGGTCCGCAGCACGTATGAACAAGCAAATTTTTCATTTCATCACCTTTTTGTAGCTTTCAGCCTTCAGCTATCAGCTGTCAGCTTTTATTTAATCCTGCTGATAGCTGATTGCCGATAGCTGATTGCTTAATTTTATTTTATTTCCCCGAATATTTTATAGCAACGTCTGGAATATATAAGAGCAACCTGGTTAGGCACAACGATTTTTCTCACGGTAAACTGTATAGGCTCTTGGGAGAGTTTGGATGCTTCAAAACAACAAAAAAGGCGTTTATTGGATAGGGACATATATGCCGATCTCCGGGCTATCGATAAACGCCTATCTTATAATCGACGATATGCCGACGCTTATAAATGCCGGTGCTCCCATTACGGTAGATAAGCTTATTAAAAAGCTAGAAACAATCATCGAGCCTAAGGAGCTGCAATATATCGTCTTAAACCAGGCCGATATTTCCTACGCTGGAGGTCTAAAAACCCTCACCACCCTTGCGCCCCAGTCTAGAATTGTTACAAGCAAGTATGAATCATACCGGTTGGGCCTCTACGAGCTTTTGATCCAGCCGCTTATAATACAGGACGAGGACACCTTAAATATTGGGAACAATACGCTTTATTTCTACTCCGCGCCCTTTGTCGGCTCACCCGATGCGGTTTATGTCTATACCGACCTTGACGGCATTCTTTTCTCGGGAGAGGCCTTTTCGACAACAGTCTTAGGTTGGGAAACAGTTAATGCGCACGACCTAACTGAGCTTGTTGAGGCTTACTATGACATATATATAGGGGACTCTGAGATCGCCCGCAACTCTATTGTAAGGTTGAAGGAGCTAGATATCCGGCTTATCGCACCTGGCCATGGGCCGGTGCTGAAAAATTATGTCCACAAATACATTGATGCGCTAGGCAAAGGTTTCGCCTTTACGCTTGAATAGTAACATAACAATATTGTTTACCAAAAATCACTTGGCAAGCCAATTGAGCAAATCCTGTACCTCGCCAACGTTTTGCACGACGTAATCGGCTTCACCTATTATACTTGGTTCAGCCTCGTCTGAGGCCACGGCAATTGAGACGGTCTCTACCCTACCTTCGTTCCTTAGGGCTTTAAAGGCCCTAAACGCATCCACATCGGTCATGTCGTCACCTAGATAAAGGGCCCTCTCGAGCCCTTTACGAAGCGCAACAACCGTCACCGCCTTGCCCTTATTTACATTAAGATCGGGCTTCAACTCAATCACATATCTGCCTTCAAGGCTTTTTAGGGGATATTTCTCAAGAAAAGGCTTTATACTCTGCTTGATGGATATCTTCGCTAATTTTTTATCCTGGGCCTGCCGATAGTGGATAGCGACGCCGAGTTTTTTCTTTTCAACAACCAGGTCGAAGCCATCAAGAATGGCCGTAAGCTCTACCGCAAGATTTGATGCAAGGCCGTAGAAGTCGAAGGCCTCCGGAACGTAGAACTGCTTGCCGTCATCCAGCCACTCGAGACCGTGATTGCCTATATAGATTATATCATCCAGTCCGACGACTTTTTTAGCTTCGTTGGAATCCCTTCCGCTTACAATACTAACCACTGCATATTTACCAGCTAATCTTTTTATTATACTGCGCATCTCGTCAGTAATTATGGCATCGTCCGGCGTGGGGGCAATTTCGCTTAGGGTGCCGTCCAGGTCGCTGAATATTCCCGTCTTACGCGGATTTGCTATTTGCGGTTCCAGCAAATCGTATATATCGATCATTATCTCCTAGTATTTTTCGATAGTTTCTCTCGTAGTTATCCGCCATTACCTCGGGACTAAAGTTCGCAAGTACATGTTCTCTGCAGGCTCTCGGATTAATTCTCCCTATATTCTTAACTGCATCAACCATCTCTTCAATCGTGTCTACAATAAAACCGGTTTTACCGTCCTTCACAACCTCCGGCGACGCGCCATTTCTTATAGCGACAACCGGAGTCCCGCAAGCCATGGCCTCAGCCATAACCAATCCAAAAGGTTCCGCCCACTGGATTGGGAATATAAAACACTTGGCATGTTTTAGAAGCCGCCGCTTTTCATCCTCATCTATCTCACCCGTAAAGACTATTTGCTTTCCATCTACCTGCGGCTTTACCATCTCGTTGAAGTAGTCCATGTCTTTAAGGTCTACCTTCCCTATCAGGATTAGCCTCTCGCCAAGTTCTTTTGCAACCCGAATTGCCAGATGGGTTCCCTTGATCGGGCATACCCTGCTCACCATAATCAAGTAATCTTCTTTTTCTTCTGAGTATGGGTAATTGTGGACGTCAATTGCGTTGTAGATTGTGTCGACATAGTTAAGTATCGGGAGAGAGTTCCTTTGGTACTCGCTGATTGCATTATAGTAAACGGCGTCTTTGAAGTGAGCATAGAACAGCTTTGTATCACTGGTAAAAGGCCCATGTAGGGTGTGAAGAATCGGCCTTTTTACCTTATGGGAGAACGCCACCGTCAAAAATCCGCTGTTGTCGTGCACTATTTCAAACTCATCGGCGATCTTAAAGGCCTCGCTTACCTGCATCGAGTCGTACATCGTCGCACTAAGCGTCCCGAGCTTCGAGGTCTGCCCTGCCTCAAAGGCGTATTTCAGTTTTGCCTTTGTCTCCGAATCGCCAGTGGCAAACAAGGTAACATCATGGCCTCTTTTTGCAAGCTCGTCGGATAAAAGAGAAACAACCCATTCAATACCGCCATAGCCTTTTGGCGGGACGCTAATCCATGGTGGTGAAATCAATAGTATTTTCATTTATGCCTTTCTCCTTGCCGTTGTTTTTGTTAGTTATTTATACCCTAATCTACTTCCCAACTAATCCCGCGTATTTCTTCGGCGGCATCCCTCTGCATCAACTCAGACACGCAGGCGAACGGGTTCTTGTTTTCGTACAACACTTCGGCCACAAGCTCTGTTATTGGCATGTAGACATTTAGCTCAGCCGACAGTTTCCTTATCGCTAAAGCTGTTATTATTCCCTCTGCAACCATAACCATCTGGGATCTTACCTCGCTAAGCGACAGTCCTTTGCCAAGCATCTCTCCAACCCTACGGTTTCTACTGTGCTTGCTCATGCAGGTTACAACCAGATCTCCCATGCCGGTAAGTCCGGCAAACGTCCTAACATCCGCACCTAATGCTAAGCCCAATCTAATCATCTCAGCGAGGCCTCTCGTAATAAGAGACGCTTTGGTGTTGTCACCGTATCCCAAGCCATCGGAGATACCTGCAGCTATTGCTATAACGTTCTTTGTGGCACCACCTATTTCAACCCCGGTAAGGTCGGGGTTCGTATACACCCTGAAATATGGAGTCATGAAAATATCCTGAAGCTCCTCTGCAACCTTGCGGCTTTTACTTGATACTACCGTCGCCGAGGGAATGTTTCTTATAACTTCTTCGGCATGGTTTGGACCTGAGAGAACAGCTATTTTGCTCTCCATCTCCGGAAGAAGCTCTTCTTTGAGAACCTCAGACATCCTCTTTAGGCTGTTTTCTTCAACGCCCTTAGCAAGACTTAAGACTTTTTTATCTCCCTTTATTAGGTCTCTGGCCCGGGATGCGATCTCCCGCATTGCATGCGATGGTACAGCCATGACTACAACGTCGGCAGGTTTTATAACATCCTCAAGGTCAAGAGTTGCGACCATATTCTTATGAATCGCGACGTCTTTGAGATACTTGGGGTTTTTTCTGTCCTTATTTATGCCATCGGCAACAGCGGCTTCCCTTGCCCATAGCCTAACTTTAAACCCCTTATTCGCCAATATATTTGCAATTGCCGTACCCCAGCTTCCGGCACCGATAACAGCAATCTCTTCCAGGTTAATCTTCCTCCACGCTTGGCTTCTGACCAATCTTCAGCTCATTGCCAGCAAGTAAGCGGGCAATGTTTGACCTATGCCTGTATACAAGTAAGATAGCCACAATTATTGTAAGGATAGTGTATTCCGTCCTTGGATATATTATCGTCACCAAGATAGGAAGCATTACAGCTACTACTATTGAGGCAACCGAAACGTACCGTGTTACAGCTACTATTACAATCCATATTAACAAGAGCGATATTAAGACCACAGGCCAAAGCGCAAAAATAAAACCGGCGGCAGTGCTTATGCTTTTGCCTCCCGAGAACCTCAAAAATATCGAGTAGCTATGACCGGCAATAGCCGCTATTCCGGTTAGAACGCCTACCAGGGGGATTAGATCGGGCCTCACGATACTTTTGGCCAGTAACACCGGTACAAATCCTTTAAGGAAATCAGCAAGTAAGACACTTATACCGGCGACCAAACCAAGCGTCCTGTAAGCATTAGTAGCCCCAATATTTTTGCTGCCATGCTCCCGTATGTCAGCGCGGTAAAATACCTTGCCGATAATTAAACCAAACGGTATTGACCCTATTACATATGCTAATACTATGAGAGCGATTGATACGTACAACAAGCGTTTCTCCTAATTTCGTTCACTGTTCGTAGAGTGAAAGCAAGTAACGTTGTCCCTGGACCCTACTTATACTTACTTCTAAATCTTATATTAATTGGGCAACCTGTAAATCCATATGCACTTCTTATTTGATTCTCAATATATCGTTCATAGGATGGAGTTACAAGCTGGGGGTGGTTTACAAAGAACACAAACGCCGGCGGTCTTGTACCAACTTGGGCAGCATAAGCTATTTTAAGCGTGCGCCCCCCTTTAGATGGCTGAAAGCCCTCAGCCTTTATTTTTGCAACCATTCCGTTTATTGATGACGTCGAGACACGCTTATCATACTCTTCCATCACCTTTTTAAACAAGACAAACAGCCTTGCGATGCCGCTGCCAGTTTTTGCTGACGCCTTGAGCCTCGGCGAATAATTTAAAAACCTCATTTTGGTCTCGAGAATTTCCTCTACCTTGGCTGCCTTGCCCCGACTTGTAACCAGGTCCCATTTGTTCATCGCGATAATGCTCGCGCAGCCCCTCTCCTCCGCGAGACCTGCTATCTTTTGGTCCTGACCCGATGGACCTTCCTCAGCATCTATAACCAGGAGCGCGATGTCCGCCCTATCCAGCGCCCTCATCGCCCTAATAAAGCTGTAGTACTCGATGTCTTCTTTTATCTTCGGCTGCCGCCTTAGGCCCGCTGTATCGATGAACCTGTAGGTGGCACTGTCTTTCTCAAATACGGTGTCGATTGCGTCTCTGGTTGTACCGGGGACTTCACTTACAATAACCCGCTCTTCTCCTAAAAGGCGGTTTAGGATAGAAGACTTTCCGACGTTGGGTCTACCTACTAAAGCAATTTTTACCTCATCAACATTTTCAATTCTTTCAACTGTTGGGAGAAGATTTGCTATCGCATCCAGAAAATCACCGACTCCCAAACCATGAATGCCAGATACGGGATACGGCTCACCAAGGCCAAGTTTATAGAAAGGATATATCAAGTTCTCGTGTGTTATATCGTCGATTTTGTTTACCGCAAGAAGAACTGGCTTTTTTGAGGTTTTGAGAATTTTGGCGACCATTTCGTCCTCGGGCATTACCCCTACAACACCATCCACGACAAAAAGTATTACGTCAGCTTCTTCTATGGCAAGCACCGCCTGCCTAGTAATTTGTTTTCCCATCGCAAGATCCACACCAAAGTCAATCCCGCCCGTATCGATCATCGTAAATGTCTTGCCGTTCCACTCGGTATCGACGTAGTTACGGTCACGGGTAACTCCAGCAGCCTCGTGGACGATTGCCTGCTGCGAAGCCACCATTCTATTAACTAGAGTCGATTTTCCAACATTCGGCCTTCCAACAACCGCAACTAGTGGATATGTCATTTAACCCTCCGGATTAATTATAATTCAATCGCGTTAATGAACCCATTTCCGGTGCTGTTTGCCACTTTTATTTTAATCCCAAGCATGTTCTCTATCATCTCGATGCTATAATCATCTAAGGCTATCCGATCGGCGTTTAGGATCACGTCGGGTAATACAAGCACATCCGGCTTCTCGTTACTTTTGAGCCATCCTTTAACTCCTGCAACAATGTCGGATCCCGTTAAAAGGCCGGTGACGTTTACCTTGCCGCCAAAGAACTTGTTTTTTATTTCTATTACATCAATCGATGTACCTGTGACTTTGCTTGCATTTTTTGCCACGTCTCTTAAAACTCCTGCAAAAAGCCCACCGGTAACTACCCCAAATCTGCCTTTTCTGTTAGTCTTGCGCCTCTTTTTAAGACTATCTTTGGCTTTTTCTATAAACAAGCGGGACAGACCAATCCCGTTTTCAATCTGGGGAAACTCGCCGTAATGTTCGGTCGGCGGCAGTTCGCGGCCTGCCGCTATGTAAAACTCATCTGCGAGATATACCCATGCGACGCCCTTTTCTCTTTCAAACCTTTCATGCCAAGCGCCTGCTTGTTTAATAAGATTTATTATCTCTTTTTCGCTAAACGACCGCAAAGGATATAGCCCTTTGCGGTAACCAGTCAGGCCCACTGGCACAATGCCGACTGAAGATACGTTACCATAATCTTTACTTAGGTCATCTATAGTTCTTTCAAGCTCAACCCCATCGTTTAAATCAGGGCATAAGACTATCTGAATGTGAATCTCTATGCCGGCATTTAAGAGAGCCCTTAAATACTTTAGCGTCTTATCCGGCTTCTTTCTACCGAGCATCATGGCCCTTAAAGATGGATTTATGGTGTGAAGCGAGATGTAAAGCGGGCTTATCCTGTCCTCGATAATACGGTTTACATCTGCATCGCACACATTGGTAAGTGTTATGAAGTTTCCGTATAGAAGTGAGAGACGGTAATCGTCATCTTTTATATATACGCTCTCTCTCATTCCTGGCGGCAACTGGTCGATAAAACAAAATACGCACTTGTTGGCGCATTTTTTTATCCCGTCGAAAAGAGAAGTCGAGAAACGAATGCCAAGATTATCAAAATCAGGGTTATCAATCGTTACAACCTTGCGTCCTCCACTTCTTTCAATCTCTATCTCGATTTTCTCATCAGCCGTACTCAGCTCGTAGTCAAGTAGGTCACGCAGCGGCCTGCCGTTAATCGAGAGGAGCTTATCTCCCGCCTTTATACCGTACTTATCCGCAAGGCTCTTTTTCTTTACCTCCGCTATTTTTGCCGCGATCATGATTCACCCGCTAGCATTTCCAGCCTGTCAATAACCTTTTGGACAATCCAATCGGGGGTAGATGCACCAGCGGTTATTCCGATATGCTCAATTCCCGCGAGCCACAATTCATCTATCTCATCGTCTGTCTCGATGTGATATGTTTCTTGGTTGTTTTTCTGGCATATTTGAGCAAGCCTTGTCGTGTTCGCGCTATTTTTTCCGCCGACGACAAGCATTAAATCAACCTGTTGGGAAAGCTCGGCTGCCGCCTCTTGGCGCTGGCTTGTCGCATTGCATATAGTATTAAAGACTTTTAGGTCTTTCGTTTTCGTAAGCAGCACGTCTAAGATGCTCTCTAAGTTTGCAAGCGACTGCGTGGTTTGGACAACCACACCGGTTCGCCCTATTATCTCTAAGTTATCAAGCTCCTTCGCGCTTTCGACTACAGTCGCCTGGTTATTGGCATAAGCCAGAAGACCAACGACCTCGGGATGGTTTCGCTCACCAATAATTATGATATTGTATCCTTCTTTAACCAGGTCGGCGACACGCTGTTGGGCCTTTGCGACGAACGGGCATGTTGCATCAACTAATTCCAGACCACAATCTTTTACTTTCTTGATTATTTTAGGATCGACTCCGTGGGTTCTGATAATTATCGTGCCCGAGTCGACTTCATCCACGGAGCTTACTGCATTTACGCCCTGCCCCTGCAGCGACTCTACAACTTGGGGATTATGGATTATCGGACCAAGCGTGTGTATGGGCTTGGTCGAGCTGTTGGTCGCCTCGCGGGCAAGCTTTAAAGCCCTCTGCACGCCATAACAGTAACCAGCATGTTTAGCTAAGGAGATTCTCAAAACTAACCACCATCAATTAGCATTTTTATTTCACTCATCATTTTTGCAGTTAGTTCAGCTTGGCTTTCCCGTCTTTCGGCGGCCGTTCCTCTTGCCACCGTTATCGGTTTTCCAACCCTTACTTTTAGTCTCGGAAACCTTGGTAATTTTGATCCGTTGGGCATGATCTTACCGGTCCCGATAATTCCCACCGGAACAATTGTAGACCCTGTCTTTAGGGCTATTCCCGTAACTCCTGGGTATGGTTGGCCCAAGCCTCCCGTTCTTATCCGGGTCCCTTCCGGGAAAATAAGTAGAACTTCGCCGTTTTCAAGTAATTTTAACGATTTTGCAATCGCACCCTTATCTGTAGTTTCCCTTTGCACCGGGAATGTGTTCAGCCATTTTATTATAGTCCCGAAAACCGGTATTTTAAAAAGACCGGCTTTTCCCATAAAATTGACCTGCCTTTTTCTTACGGCCAGTGCGATTAAGACAGGATCGACGTAACTTGTGTGGTTAGCGGCAATGATAACCGGCCCAGTATCGGGAACATTTTCCTGTCCGGTTATCTGGCACCGGTAGAGTAGCTTTGTCAATACTACCAGAAATGCGCGAACAGACCAGTAAAACATTACTTCATCAGCTCGTTTTTGGCCATATTTATTATTTCCTGAACAACTTGGCTTATTGTTTTGCTGGTGGTATCAATTACGTGGGCGTCGGGGGCTTTAATTAGAGGGCTTGCTGCACGGGTCGAGTCGATTTTATCGCGGGTTACTATGTCCCGCTCGATAGCGGATAGCTCAACTTTGTGCCCCTTCTCTTTGAGTTCGCGGTATCGTCTTTTCGCACGCTCAACCGGTGAGGCTTTTAAAAATATCTTTAGCTCGGCTTCGGGAAAGACTGCTGTGCCGATATCCCGGCCCTCTATTATTATGTTTTGATAGATATCAGCGTAGCTACGCTGCTTTTTTACCAGCGCGGTTCTAACACCAGGAACTTTGGCTACCGTCGATACCGCCGCGCTTACTTTTGGCAACCTTATCGCCTCGGTAACATCCTCGCCGTCTATTAAAACCTCGTAATGGGTATTTTTAAGCTCGCTTATATCTATCTGGGAGCCCTTGGCCAGCGCGACCACTGCATCCTCGTTGGTAATATCTATTTTTTCTTTCAATGCCTTCCAGGTCACAGCCCGGTACATAGCACCGGTATCGATGTACTTGTAACCTAGCCGTTTTGCTGTTTCCTTAGCGACACTACTTTTTCCTGAGGCCGCCGGCCCGTCAATTGCGATTATCATGCTTTTTATAGTAGCAAAATGGAATTTCAATAGCTATTGCATTTTACGCGATTGATATGCTAGCAGAAATAACCATCTTAAAAATGTCAGCCATCTTGTTTAACTATTGAAATTTAACTACTGAAATAAGAGTTTTTTCAAAAGAGGGATAGGATATCGCAACGCACCCGCTGTCTTCAATGATGGTCTCACCGTCGGCAACTAGAGCGGCAATTGCAAGCGACATAGCTATACGATGATCGCCATGGCTTTTGACCCTTGCGCCTTTTAGTCTGGTTGGACCATTTATTATCATGCCGTCTCCAAGCTCTTCAATATCGGCTCCCATTTTTTTGAGTTCTGCGCTCAGAGAAGCTATGCGATCGCTCTCCTTCACCCGCAACTCTCTTGCCCCTTTAATAGTTGTCTTTCCCTCGGCCTGGGTTGCGGCAACTGCAAATATGGGGATCTCATCGATTATCCGGGGAACAATCTTGCCTTCTATGGTTGCCAATTTAAGCGGACTGTAGCTTACCTTCACTGCCGCCCGTGGTTCGTTGCTTTTTTCTTCATAACCCAAAAGCTCGACATCGGCACCCATGGCTTTTAACGCATCTAAAAGGCCGGTTCTTGTTTCGTTAACCCCGACGTTTTCTATGGTTAGCGATGAGCCGCCAATGATTAACGCGGCGACAATAAAAAAGGCAGCGCTTGATATATCACCCGGCACATCGACTTCTTGTGCTTTTAACTCTTGGCCGCCTTTTATTTTGTAGGTAGTCCCAGCTATTTCAAGGTTTGCCCCAAACAATTTTAGCATGCGCTCGGTGTGGTCACGAGACTTTGCTGGCTCAGTTACTGCGGTCTCACCTTCGGCAAGAAGACCCGCTAAAAGAAGCGATGTTTTGACCTGTGCACTTGCAACCGGCAGGTCATATTTTATTCCTTTAAGCCTTGTGCCTTTTATGGCCAAGGGCGCGTATTTGCCATTCTCTCTTCCAAGAATTTTGGCGCCCATCAGGCGGAGCGGCTCAACAACCCGCGCCATAGGACGTCGCCTGATCGACTCATCGCCCGTTATAACGGCAAACAAGTCCTGACCGGAAAGTATCCCCGGCATTATCCTGGTGGTTGTACCGGAGTTTCCGGTATCCAAAACATCGCTTGGTTCTTTTAGCCCTCTAAGCCCGACGCCGTGTATTTTAAGCTCCGTCTCGGACAGCCTGTCTATCTTAACCCCAAGCGACTCAAGGCAATGCATTGTGCTCAAGCAATCGGCAGCTGGTAAAAAACCGGCCACGTAAGTCTCGCCTTCGGCAAGCGAGCCAACCATCATTGCCCGGTGAGAGATGGATTTATCACCGGGAACGGCTATGTTTCCGTTTATGCTATGTGCTTTCTTAATAGTTAGCTGCATAGAATGCTCCGCATTCGTTCATAGATTATAGGTCATAGGTGAGGGCATATAACGTGGACAATCACCCCCACCTAACCTCCTCCCTCGAAGGGGCGGAATTAGCAATGACATTTTCATCGGCTACTGGCTACTTGGCTATTGGCTTTTCTTTAACCCTGGACCCTGGACTCCAACCTTGGGGACCCTAATTTATCCTTGCGTCCTCAAGTCGATATCATACCCTTTTTCAGCCAGCGCTTTTGCCGCCTTATCTGCGTTCTCTTTTCCCGGGATTGCAAGTCTTAGCGTACCTGCGCTTTCCGTGGCATGAAGAATTTCAATATCCTCGATGTTTATACCAAGCTGGCCAACGGCCAGCGTTATGTCGCTAATTACACCCGGCTTATCGGATACTGGGATATAAATCTCGTAGAGCTTGTCGATTTCCTTGCCTAACGCAGATGGCATATTTAACCTGGCCTGCTGGGCCTTCTCTAGCGTATCTCTAATCCTGTCTTTATCGGCCTCTTCGATATTATGTCTCAGGCTATCTAACATATCGGACATCTTGTCGATTGAATAAAGGATGGCATCCCGATTATCCAGGCAGATATCGATCCACATGCGCGGGCTTCCCGCAGCAATCCTCGTTGTATCCTTAAAGCCACCTGCAGCAAGAAGCAGCAGGTTCTCCGTCTCGCTTGCCTCGCTTTTTGCGATATTCACCAGAGCCGCCGCCACCATATGCGGCAGATGGCTAATTATGGCAACGGCTTTATCATGTTTATACGGGTCAACTGCAAGCACGCTTGCGCCTATCGAGGTTAGCATTGAATGAAGCTTTTGATAAGCCGTCATTTCGGTTTTCTGGGTCGGCGTTAGGAGATAGTGGGTGTTTTTAAAAAGAGTGGGATTTGCCGCAGCCACTCCCTGCTTCTCCGAGCCGGCCATAGGGTGACCGCCGATAAAGTGAACGCCCTCAGGCATTCTTGGCTCTACTTCGTCGATTATGCTTGCCTTAGTGCTTCCTACATCGGTTATAATCGTGCCAGGCCTTGCATTTTTCCCGGCCAGTATTGCAAGTTCGGGAATCTTCTTTACCGGAACACATATAAAAATCACATCGGCGACAGCTACCGCTTCCTCTATGGTATTTACCGCCCTGTCTATAAATCCCCTTTTCAGGGCCTCTTCTGAGGATGCCGGATTACGGTTGTAGCCGATTATCTTGTATTTGGGCGATTGCTGCTTAAACGCCGCCCCTAACGAGCCGCCTAAAAGGCCGATGCCGATTATAGAGACCGTAGTCTTCATTAAACAACCAACCTCATTTTTTTATTAAAGGCATCGGCTACCGCTTTTACTTTCTCCATAACACTTTCAAATTGCTCAAAGTTAAGCGACTGCGGGCCGTCGCTAAGCGCGTTTTGGGGATCGGGATGAACCTCGATCATAGCGCCGTCCGCACCAGCGGCAAGTCCCGCCAGGGTTAACGGCTCGACAAGGTTTCTTTTGCCTGCCGCATGGCTTGGGTCAACGATTACCGGTAGGTGGCTTAACTGCTTTATAAGCGGGATTGCGCTTATATCCAGGGTATTTCTGGTGTAATTTTCAAACGTCCTTATGCCACGCTCGCATATTATAATCTGCGTATTACCGCCTTTTACAATGTATTCGGCCGCCATGAGAGTCTCCTCAACGGTGTTTCCAAGACCCCGCTTTAGTAGAACCGGCTTCCTTAGAAGGCCGATCTCTTTAAGCAGTAAGAAGTTCTGGGCATTTCGGGCGCCCACTTGGATAATATCCGCAAACTCCGCAACAACCTCAAGGTCCCTTACGTCCATAACCTCGGTGACTATGGGCAGGCCGGATTCCTTTCTTGCCTCATCAAGAAGCTTAAGGCCTTCTACTCCTAAACCCTGGAAGCTATAGGGAGATGTTCTTGGTTTAAATGCACCGCCCCGCAAGACAGTCGCCCCGGCAGATTTTACAGCTTTCGCGGTAGAAAGCATCTGTTCTCTGGACTCAATCGAACATGGGCCAGCCAAGACGTTAAAGTATCCTTCACCAATCACCACATTGCCGATTTTTATTAATGTATCCTCTGGCTGGAAATCACGGCTTACAAACTTATAGGGTTTTAGGATTTTTATTACATCTTCAACGCCCTCAAAACCACCAAGTGGCAGTTCAGAAACAGATTCCTTATCGCCGATTACTCCAATTACCGTGCGGAACTCTCCCCTTGATAGGTGGACATCCGCACCTTTACTCTTAATACGGTCGATAACATTTTGTATCTGCTCTTCGGTTGCGCCTTCACGCATCACGATCATCATGAAAAACCACTCCTATACTCTATATTTCTATGCAAATAAAAACTTAGATTATTTTAATAGAAGAAAGGTCTATCTATGCTTCAAGGTGTTTTCAAGCTCTTCAATCAGCCGTGCGTTTTCTTTAGGTGTGCCGACGGTCACCCTGAGCCAATTCGGATATCCAAATATATCTCCCGACCTTACAATCACACCCGCCTTCATCAATACGTTCGAGGCTTCGCGGTCGTTCATGCCGATATCCACCAGGATAAAGTTCGCTTGCGACGGGATATAGCTAAACCCAAGCCTATCGAGTTCCTTATATAGATACGCAAGACCTTCACTGTTTAGGCGGCTCCTCTCTTCTATTTCGGCATCGCAATTAAGGCTCGCAAGCGCGCCCGCCTGGCCAACTGAAGTTACATTAAACGGCTCCCTTACTTTGTTAACCGCCTCCACAATAAATTCTGGGCCAACACCATAGCCGATCCTTAAACCAGCAAGCCCATGCACTTTTGAGAACGTGCGCAAAACAACTACCGGGTTCTTACCGTTTATATAATCCATTCCGTTGGGGTACCCACCGTCTTTTACCAACTCGAAATACGCCTCATCAAAAACTGCAACAACCCTATTTGGTATGCGCTTCATAAACCGATCAACCTCATCTTTAGTTACGATTGTGCCGGTCGGATTATTGGGGTTGCAGATAAAGACTATCTTTGTCTTTTCAGTTATGGCATCAGCCATTGCCTCTAAATCGTGCCGGTGGTCTTTAAGCGGAATTTCAATAGCTTTGGCATGCATAAGCTTTACTACGGTGGAATAGACAATAAACGAAGGAGTAGCCATAACTGCCTCATCCGCAGGATCCAAAAGGACGTTTGCCAAGAGCCTTAAAAGCTCGTTAGAGCCCTGCCCAATCATCACCGTGGAGGGTGGCACGCCCAGCTTATTGGCGATTCCTTCTCTTAAGAATACGCTGCCACCGTCGGGATACCGGTTAACATTGTTAAGCGAATTCTTCATTGCCTCAATTACCTGTGGGAATGGTCCATAGGGGCTTTCGTTCGAGGCAAGCTTAATCGTCTCAGTTATTCCTAGCTCTTTTTCTACCAGCTCTATCGGCCGGCCTGGCTCGTAAGGTTTTATATCCTCAAGTCCGCGCCGTAGCAAATCGTTCAAAATTCCTCCAAGCCTATAAAATATATGCCTTATAACCTATGTTATAGGAATTTTAGCATACAGGGATAGTAAGTCACAACTTATCCGCAGCTAAACGGGGTATTTCAACTATATTCACGCTCCCGGGGGCGGGCCAGAAGCTCTTGAAAAACATAGGGTCGTCGCCATTAAGATAGCTTACGAGAAGTTTTATCGGGCCACCATGTAACACAACGATGACATTTCCGTCCTTTTCTTGGTCAACGATCTCCTTGACTGCAAAAAGAATCCGCCCTCTAAATTGCTTCCAGGACTCTCCCCCCGGGATTTGTGTGTTTACGGGATCAGCAAGCCAACGCTTAAAAATATCGTGGTAAAGTACGTCGATATCATCATAAGTTAGCAATTCCCAATCACCAAAATCGATCTCCCGAAGACTGTTTTTTGCTTTTACTTCAAGGCTGTGGGATTTTGCTATAATTTCGGCAGTTTGCATTGCCCTTTTTAGGTCGGATGAGTAAACGGCCTTAATATCAACCCCGATGAGGCTATCTGCCGTCTCTTTTGCCTGCACCAATCCCTCTTCAGATAGAGGGTCATCGGTATTTCCAATGAATCTAAAATCCTTATTTGAATTTGTCTCGCCATGTCTGATAAGATAAAGCCTCATTGATCCTATATCCCTATATAATTGCAACCGCCAACAACGCCACCATTTCGGTAAGCTCAATAAGGGCTCCCACCGTATCGCCGGTTATCCCGCCAATTCTTGCTTTTATAAACTTTACATACAAAATTGTAAATGCTAAAGTGGCAACCATTACTACTACTGCGTATTTCCGCAACAGAACAGACGTAATCGCTATCGTAATTAAGGAAGATATTATAAGAGACCAGCTGCCCGAGCCGCCCATAAACAGCGAACCCAGCCCGGCTTTACCTTTTACATAGGGCTGGGTTGTTAAAGCATAGGTCGCCGCCCATCTTCCGATTACCGGAAACATAATTATCGAGCCTATCTTTAACTTTATTGCAATCGATGAAAGCAAGAACATCTTGAGGATGGTAACCGATGTGACAGCTACTGCCCCGAAACTACCCACCCGTGAGTCTTTCATGATCGAGATTATGTGCTCGCTATCCTTTCCTCCTAGTAACCCATCTAGCGTATCGGCAAGACCATCTACATGAAGAGCCCGGGTAAGGACAATTAGACTTACTATTGCAATTGCGCTGGTTGCCTGCTGGGTGAGTCTAAGGGACGCGAGCAAGTATAATCCCGCAACTATTAGTCCAAGGATAAAACCAACAAGTGGAAAGTATTTTAAAGAAGCGGCGAACTCTTTCTTATCCGCTTCTTTAAATTTTCCACTTGGCAATATCGTTAGGAATGATAGCGCTAGCCTAAACGCCTGCAACTAATACTATCACCTCAAAAAGGAATTTTCACTTAAACTATTTCGCCTAAGAGACCTGATAAAGCGTAGGATGAAAGTAACTTGATTGTATTATTTAGATTGCCACGGTCGCTCGTTACCTCACTCCCTCGCAATGACACTCTTTCTCGACCCTCAATTAATTCGTAATTTCCTATTCATCGTTCACCAATTCACCAGTTAACTGATTAGCCGTTTTTCTCGGAAACACTTGCCTCTTCAAATGTAGCCATCTCTTTTATGACCTTGGTTGCCGCCTCAACTATTCCCATGGCAAGCACGGCTCCAGTGCCCTCACCAAGCCTCATATCCATATGAAGCGTCGGCTTTAGCCCAAGCTCATCAAGTATTAGCCTGTGCCCTGGCTCGACTGATACGTGCGAGGCAATCATATAATTTTTGGCATCGGGGCAGAGACGGCCGGCAACCAACGCGGCAGCTCCCGATATAAAACCATCGATAACAACCGGGATTTGTCTTGATGCCGCACCCAGTATTAACCCGGCAAGCCCCGCTATCTCTAATCCGCCTACTTTTGCCAGCACGTCGATGGGATCGTTTTTATCCGGCTCTAACATATTTACCGCTTCTTCGATGACCTTTCTCTTGTGGTCCAAGACGCCGTTGTTTATGCCTGTACCATAACCCACAAGGCTATCGATCGGCTTTCCAGTGAGTGCGGCAAGAATAGCGCTACTTGGGGTGGTATTTCCAATGCCCATATCACCGGTCGCCAGTATCCTAGTGCCTTTTTCTACTTCTTTATACACAACCTCTATCCCGACTTCAATTGCTTGTATGGCCTCGTCTCGGGTCATTGCAGGTTCCCTCGCAAAATTCGCGGTGCCCAGCTTTACTTTTCTGTTAATGACATTCGGATGGTTTATTTCTGCGGCAACTCCTATATCTACAACTATAACTTCCGCGCCCACATGCCTCGCCAGGACGTTTATCCCCGCCCCACCGTTTATGAAGTTTAAAACCATCTGCGAGGTGACCTCTTTTGGAAATGCAGAGACTCCCTCGTCGGTAACGCCGTGATCCCCAGCCATCACAACAACTGTTTTCCGATCTACTTCGTTGATGACGTTTCCAGTTATTCCCGCTAGCTGTATGGATATTTCTTCGAGGACACCAAGACTGCCCGCAGGCTTAGTTAGATTGTTTTGCCTCTCGCGTGCCTTATCCATAGCTTCTTTGTTTAGCGGTTTTATGTTACTTATAGCTTCATTTAGCAAATCCACTTTATTCCTCCCTTTGGCCCTTTCATCGATTAACACATTCACCGATTCTAACCCTGGACCCGGTCCCTGGACCCTAAAAAATAATCCCCCGGCCTTCCCGAGGGATTCTCAACCATGTGCTATATCAACACTCCTTCCTCGTCGAGCGTCTAATTATTGCCCAGGCAGGTCTCCTGACTTTACGGATCATCGCTCCCCACGCCTTCCCAATTATTCCTTGGTGGCATAATGCGGTTGGCTCCCCGTTTACAGTGGCGGGCCCGTGCCAGATTCTCACTGGCTTCCCTATTCTCCGCTAGTAGCGGCACCTAAGCTAATATTCACTTTCCAACACAAATTTATATGTAAAACAGAAGGTTGTCAATCTAGCGATCTGGATATTGGTTTATCTGCCCGTCCCGAGGGGAATAATGCAAGACATCGGAATATTTAGATTAAAGTAGGTTTATATAATGCAGGAATTTCCTTACCGTAAACTTGGGAAAACTGGTGAATCGGTCTCCCTTATCGGCCTTGGGGGATTTCATATTGGTCTCATCGAGAACCATGGGCAGGCTATAAGCCTTATTCGTGAAGCTATCGAGCGCGGAATAACTTTTATGGATAACAGTTGGGATTACCACCACGGTGATAGTGAACAATTGATGGGTGAGGCTCTTCAAAGAGGGTACCGGAATAGGGTATTTCTTATGACTAAGGTTGATGGGCGCACTAAGAAAGCGGCTGCCAAGCAGCTTGATGAGAGTTTACAGAGGTTACGCACTGACTACATCGACCTACTCCAGCTTCATGAGGTCATCCGCCTAGATGACCCAGAGCAGGTTTTTGCTCCAGGCGGAGCTATGGATGCCTTTGTCGAGGCAAGAGACGCAGGTAAGGTCCGCTTTATTGGATTTACCGGGCATAAAAATCCCGACATACACCTAAAGATGCTTGAGCAAGACTTCGATTGGGACACGGTGCAGATGCCGCTTAACATACTCGATGCGCACTACGAGAGTTTCCAGAAAAAAGTCCTTCCAGTGTTGGTTGAGCGGAATATCGGTGTCATCGGGATGAAGCCATTTGCGGACGGAGAGCTTTTCGAAACAAATACGGTGAGCGCAATAGATGCTCTACATTATGTTATGAATCTGCCGACTGATGTTGTAATCACGGGGATACAAAACAAACATGATCTTAACCAGGCCATTGAAGCTGCAGCCACATTTACCAAACTAAGCGATGAAGAGATCAAGCATATGATTGACAAAACAGCCCCTGTTGCAACGAACGGTATATTTGAAACATATAAAACAACAATTGAACACGATGGTACAACCATACATCCGGAATGGTTGACCAACGCCTAATCCGCACCTACGTGTTAAATCTTAAGCTTAAAGAGAAGGTTTACCATCACAAAATCACCCGAGCTGGCCATGTCAACAACCCGGTTTTGCACCTGTATGCATAATGCCGACTACCTCATCTACGCTTCTTAACGCCTTAGGATCTCCTGCCGGCCTATCGACTATTACCACTTTTATTCCCAGGTCTTTTGCCGCTTGAAGTTTCTCGGCAAAGCCGCCGGCATCACCGCTCTCTTTCGTAACAACGAGATCAACACCAAGCCGTTGCCAGAGATCGTAGTTATCCTCGTAGCTAAACGGGCCGACGCCGGCTATAATCTCCTCTTCGGCAAAGCCCAACTCGATACACTTCCCAACCAATCCCCTATCGGGTAAGACCCGGATGTAAATTTTGCGGTTTGCCCTGTCCGCCTCAGATTTAAATATGGCCGCACTCTTGCTTCCTGTTGCAAGAAATATAACCTCTCCCAGCTTGCATGCCTTATCGGCCGCTTCCTCGTACGAGAACGCATGGTAAATTTTGCCTGCATTAACCAGATCGCCTATCTGGTACGGGTCTCTTTCCAGGCGGATATATTTAACGCCGATTCTTCCACAAGCTTCTTTTGCGTTCTTACTTATCTCAAGAGCATAGGGATGCGTTGCATCGACAACAACTTTAACGCCTTCGTCTTTAATCAGGGCTTGTAGACCTTCGCAATCAAGCCTTCCACTTATGTGCTTTACCAGGGGATGATTGGGGATATAATCTGCAGCAAACTTGTATGCGGTACTGACTAGCACATGCCTGTTTTCTTCTATAAGCCTATCCAAAAGTTGCTTCGCCTCAGTTGTGCCTCCGAGGACAAGTATCATATCTTATAGCCTCTTGGGGTTATCATTCGGCCATCGACCACACGGGTCTGACTGTTGCCGATAATTATTGTCGTATTCATATCAATGGGAAGTTCAATAAAAGACGCTAGATCGCTTATTGTATAGAGCTGCTGACCGTTTGCTTTTGCATATAGGCCGACCGGGGTCTTTGGGTTGCGAAACTGCATGAATATGTCTCTTGCTGTCTTTATCTGCCAGTCACGCTTGGTGCTCTTGGGGTTATAAAGCGCGATTACAAAATCGGCTGCCGCCGTGCATCTTAAACGTGTCTCGATCTTTTCCCAGGGGGTTAAGAGATCGCTTAAACTTATTACCGCAAAGTCGTGCATTAGCGGTGCGCCAAGTGCGGAAGCAGCCGCGTTTACCGCGCTTACGCCAGGAATGATCTCTATATCAACGTCGTCTTTTTCGGTCGCAAGTTCCAGTACAAGCCCCGCCATGCCGTATATCCCGGGATCACCGCTACTTACCAAGGCTACAAGTTTGCCATCCTTGGCAAGCTCGATAGCCTTTCGGCAACGCTCAATCTCTTTTCTCATCCCGAATTGGAAAACTTCTTTCCCCTCAGATATATCGGCTATTGTCTTGACGTAGTTTTTATATCCAACAATCACATCACATACCTGTAATGCTTCTCTAGCCCCTATAGTCATATCAGATTTTTCACCGGGGCCGATCCCGACTACAATTATTCCTCCTCGGCTAGAGCGACGGTCACCCTTCCGTAAACCATTTTTGTGGCTATCAATTTCCCACCCCTTGAGGCTAGAATCGCCGCGGGCTCGCATACTCCACCAGCACCTACCTTTTCCTTCACGAACTGAGATTTGCTTGGTGCAATTTCATCTAGTTTTTCCGCCGGATACAGTAATACCTCAACGTTAAAGTCCTCAGCTGCCTTAAACAAAGCTGCCTCTTCGCTTTTTATATCTATACTTGCCAAACCCTTCAGGTTGTGCCCATGAAGGCCATTACCTGCAAGCAATGCCTTTACTGCCTGTTTTACTTCGTCAGTTGTTACACCCTTCTGGCAGCCGACTCCCGCGAAGATACGCCGAGGCTTTAAAATAAGTTCGCCTTTTTCCGTCTTTATATTTTGGTCACTCACGATTACAATGACATGGTCATAGACCTTCCGGTATTTTTCCAACTGGCCAAGCGGCCTCACGCTATAGGCAACTTTTGCCCGATCGCCCCAGCGGCCCAGTTTAATGTCGGCAAAGATGCATGCCGACTCGCCGCGCAGAATCCCGGCCGATACGCGTTTCAACCCTGCCTTGTCATCAATTTTCAGTCCTAAATCCTTCATAAAAATATCGATCGCCGGTTTCCCCGACACATCGGTCGCCGTTGTTATGACCGGCATTGCTCCAACCGCATCGGCGACCTCTCGGGCAAGGTCATTGGCCCCACCGATATGACCCGATAGCAGGCTTATTGAGAAAGCCCCCGTGTCGTCAACAACCACTACCGCGGGGTCGATGGTCTTGTCTTTAAGATGAGGTGCGAGTGCCCTTACAGCTATGCCGACGGCAGAGACAAAGACAAAACCGTCGTATTTTGGGAAGTTGTCCGAAACTAAATCCATCAACCAGGGCTTTGATGTGCCGAGCCTGGATTTTGGAGGAGAAAATATTTCCACCCTGTCTTTTAGCCGTTCCTTTATTTGATTAGCGATTTTTGTACCATTTTCGGTTACTGTAAATACAGCAAGTTTCACTTTTCTCTTTACCGCCTTGATTACTTACCTCTATGCGCCAGCTATTCCAGGATACCATAGTTGTAGCCCTCAATTAAAGTTACTTTAGTACTGCAATTAATTAATTATAGTTGCTCCATTTATGGAGTTCCTCCCACCGATAAATCGGATAATTACATTTTATTTAGTACCAAAGTGCCGCAGCACCAATTAATCATTTAGGCTTTCTGTATCCATGGCTAAAGCTTGAGTCATATAGTTTGGATTTCCCATAGTTCCCACTTAGTACTTCTCCGACAATTATCATCGCGGTTTTTTTAATGCCCTCAGCCTTAACTCTCTCGGCTATACTGCTTATTTTGCCCCTGATTATCCTCTCGTCAGGCCAGGATGCGCGCTCCACTACAGCCACCGGAGTCTCATCCGGGTAGCCTTTCTTAAGCTCCTCGACTAGCTCGTCTATCATCTGAACGCTAAGAAATATGCACATCGTCGGCTTGTGCTTGGCAAGTAAACTTATTTCCTGTCCTTCCGGAACCGGAGTCCTCCCGGCCATCCTGGTTATAACCACTGTCTGGGATACGCCGGGCAGGGTCAGCTCTGTGCTTAAGGCGGCTGCCGATGCGCTAAACGAGCTTACCCCCGGCACTATCTCATACCCGATCGAGTTTTCCTCTAGCCAGTCAACCTGCTCCTTAATCGCACCGTAGAGGCTAGGCTCACCTGAGTGAAGCCTGGCGATAACCCTGGTGCCGTTCTTTTCTTTTTTATATATGCTGGTTACCTCTTCAAAGCTCATGCCTGCGCTGTTATAAAGCAAACAGCTCGGTTTTCTTAATTCTAAAAGCTTGGGATTGATGAGAGAGCCTGCGTAAATAATTATGTCGGCCCCCGACAATATCTTTTGTCCTTTAACCGTGATCAACTCCGGATCCCCCGGTCCCGCCCCTATAAAGTAAACTTTCACCGCTTTTCCTTCACCTTATAAATCGGTTTATGTTTGATGATTACCGTCGACAAATACCCAACCTCGTTTAAATCGCCCTCTGTCAATTCGGTTAGGTCGTAGACAATTCTTTCCTCGCCCACCTGCGATACCTTTTGCACCAGGATTGCTTGGTCGACCAAGCCAGCTTTTTCAAGAACTTCAACCAGTCCCTTAAGCTTATCTCCAACCTTCAGGATAATAAGGGTCTCAAACATATCAAGATAAGGACGGATGATCTGGGTATCCCTGGGCAGCGGTATTACGGCAACCTTCTCATCCCCAATTGCAATTGGGACCCCCGCAGCCGATGCCGAGGCAAAAGCCGAGCTTATTCCCGGCAGGGTCACTATCTCCAGGCTGCTATACGACTCCTTTAACTTCTCATATAAATAGATGTAGGTGCTGTAGAAGAACGGATCGCCAAGAGTTACAAATGCGGCATCCTTTCCATGCCTTAACACATTGGTCACTTCAGATGCCGCTTCTACCCAGTGCTTCTCAAGCTCCCCTTTATCTTTTGTCATTGGGAAGATAAGTTCTCTTACTTGCGCCTTCCCGTTTAAAACCGGTTCTATAATTTTTCTTGCGATGCTATCCCTTTTCGGCGCTGAGCGTGGAGTAAAGATTACATCAACTAAGTTCAAGATGTTTTTTGCCTTTATCGTCAGAAGCTCGGTATTCCCCGGCCCTATCCCTACACCGTAAAGTCTCCCGAATTTATTCACCGATTCACCTATTTTTCCTGTTTACCTGTTCACCACTTACGATTTACCAGCCTTTAGTTCGACATTTGAAAATTGTAAATCGGCAATTCCTAGACCTGCTCTACGTAAAGAACGCTTGAGCCAAGGCCATCCATGCCTGCAACTTCGTTCACCGTTGCATCTATGATTTCCTGGTCTGGGTACGAGAGGTTCTTGCCAACAACAGCCCTTCCAGCCATTCCAAGTCCTTTTAAGTACTTGCAGACTTCCGGCGCGGTTAGCCTCTCATCGGTAAGCACACATACTTTTCTATTGCGAACTATTGCTTCTTTTAATTCATTCACCGGCCGCCCGTGCACCGAAACAAGCGTAACGTCCTGCCATTCACAACCGATCATGCTAAATAACAGCTGAACGGGACTAATCCCCGGTATTACTTCGATATTTAATTCAGGTAAACGATTTCTTATTGTTTTCAGGATACTATAGAACCCTGGGTCGCCGCCAACAACTACTGCCACCTTGCGATCGGCATTCTCTCTAACCACCTTTACCGCGCTTTCAATATCTGAGGTTATATAATGGATATCTTTCCCATCCACATCTACCGACGATAGAACTCTTCTCCCGCCAATAAGAACATTCGCCTTCTTTATACACCTAGCTGCCGCTGGGGTTATGTAATCGGGGTGCCCCGGACCGATTCCCACCACGGTTACCATATGCCATCCCCCATGATTTTTTTTGCGTTCTCATCAATGCCAACGATATCTCCGGTTAGCACTGTTACCGCCGTTCCTATATAAATGCGGTTACTAACATATTCCATTGCCTGCATACTGGCCTCTTTAGCTATTTTATTAAGCACCTGTGAGTATTTGAGTTTTGACAGTCCCACGGCCGCCTCGTCGGCTGTATTTACCTTTAGCATAAACATCACCGGAGTGGTGTCTCTAGTAGCCTTTCTAACCAGCCGCTTCAATATCTCAATGGGACTATCCGTCTTGCTGCTATGCGTGTCAAAGTAACCGGCCGCTATCTTAGCTATCTTTCCAATATGCCCCAGGATAAGAATTTTCTCTATTTCCTTATCCATGCAATAATCAAGCATGTCGCCGACAAAGTTACTCATCTGAACTATCGCGTCCTCGGAGAAGTTCAGCTTCTCCTGCGCGATTTTAGCTCCCATGTTTCCGGGTACCAGCACGATTGTCTTGTGGCCAAGGGCGATGGCTATATCGACCTGGGGCAGAAGCGACCTCTTTAAGCCATCTAAAGACATTGGCCGTACAATACCGGTCGTGCCTAAAATCGATATGCCCCCCACTACCCCAAGCTTCTTGTTTAGCGTCTGCTTAGCTTTCTCTCTACCTTCCGGAGCAAATATCGTTATCTCAACACCCAATCCTTTAGGTAAAATATTTCTTACATTCTCTTCTATCATCTGTCTTGGGATAGGATTTATCGCCGGCTGCCCAATCGGAACCGATAGACCTGGTTTTGTCACGGTCCCTATCCCGTCGCCCGCCAATATTTTTATCTCACCTATCTCACTTTCAATAAGCCTCGTGCGTGCGTAGATTACCATCCCATCGGTTACATCCGGGTCGTCCCCCGCATCTTTTATCACACCGCAAGATGTCTCGTCTTTGCCAAGTCTCTGCTCGACAGGATTAAAGAACGCCGAGCCTCCCCGGGGAAGACTTACCTCCACCCGTGTCACGTTCTTGCCGGTTATAAGCATTTCGACCACGGCCTTTGCCGCTGCAGCAGCGCAGGTGCCCGTGGTGTAGCCTTTCCGTAATTTTTTATTTATTAAGCTAGCCTTGCTTACTGAACGCATCTTTGTAACTCCCAGCTCACAGGATGAAGGTAAGTAATGCTTATTTACCGGTCATCGGTTGTTGCCAACTTCAAGATTGCATTTACCGCCGCCACGGCAAGCGCGCTTCCGCCCCTGGTGCCGCGAATTGATATATAATTTAAGCCCGACCTCATGAGCGACTCTTTTGATTCGGCAGCTCCCACAAAACCGACTGGCGTGCCAATGACAAGCGCAGGTCTTGGCGATCCTTCCTCCACTATTTTAAGTAGCTCGGCCAGCGCAGTCGGCGCGTTTCCAATTGCGACAATTCCACCTTCGATATGGGCTGCAAGCGACCTCATGGCAACGGCGCTTCGCGTACTACCAAGTTTTTTCGCATCTGCCGTGACCGCCATATCATCAACCTTACAAAGAATCTTGTTGTTATGCAATGCGGCAAGCCGTCTGCTTATACCGGTTGCGACCATATTGACATCAGCTACAACCGGCCGGCCCTCCTTCAGGGCCTTTACACCGGAGTCAATTGCGCCGTTTGATATCACAACAGCATCCGCAAGCGACAAATCACCGCTTGCGTGTAGCATCCTGGTTATGACAGCCTTTTCTCCGCTATCCAAGTCATCTAAATCAACCGACTCCTCAATTATCTTAAAACTCTCTTCCTCTATCTTCTCCGGAGCGATCATCTTAAGATCACCCTCATCGCTTTTGTTGTCAACTAGCCCCATTATCCGGTCGACCAAAATATCGGTGATCCGCACATCTGCCCCGATATGGTTTGCAAGCCTTATTTTAATGGATGGATGTTTTGATTGCTCTTGCCTTATGATGCCGGGGATATCTTCTCTAACATGGTTACCGTCAACAAGGAACAAGGGCAATATAACTATCTCGGTTACACCGTCCCGGGACATATCTGCAATTACCCCGGGAAGATCCGGCTCGTTAAACTGCAGAGCGGCATAGCGCACCTTCCCGATCTTAAGCCTCTTGCGAAGCAAATCGGTTATGTCCTCAAGTATTCCTATGGTCTCGGCAACCTTGCTCCCGTGACCCAACACTATAAATCCCTGGCTCATCTATAAACCTACCTCCCAGCGCAACTTGAAACGAACTGCTCTGCTATCTCCGGCCTTCCGGCAAAATGAAGATGTATATACGATGCAAGTGTGCTTTTATACACGAAGCCTTCTTTTAACCCATTGTCTATCCTATACGCCGACTCGATCCTGTCTCCAACGGTCGATATTGATGAGTAGTGAAACTCATGTCCTCTAAGGACAACGCCCGCAGGCGCAATTACCGTATCGGTATCCGTGATAACTTCGTGATAACCAAGAACTGGCCGGTTTTGCATCTTGCACGTAATCGGCAAAACACCGCTCATCGCGTGCACCTTGTTGTCGAAGTTCTCGATAGCCTGCGACAGGTAAATAAGCCCACCGCACTCCGCGTATACCGGGACGCCGCTTTCCACCGCCTTCCTTATCTCGCCGGCCATCGACCTGTTTTCGCTTAAAGCCTCCGCATATACCTCAGGATAGCCTCCCCCAAGATATAAGCCGTCGATTCCCTCTGGAATATGCTTATCTTCGATAGGGCTGAAAAATAAAAGCTCGGCGCCGTACGCCTTAAGCAGGTCGAAGTTGTCGTGGTAATAAAAGCTGAAGGCCTTATCATACGCAACTGCAATCCTTGCCTTCGGTAACCCAACAGGCGACTTGAAGGCTCCCGCTAAATCGGGCAAAATTAGTCCTATTTTATTATTCCTGCTCTTGTCTGCTATCTCTATAATGGCTTCTAGATCTATATAACTTTCAGCAAGCTTTGCCAAAGCATCTATATAGCCGCTATCTGGAGCGGTCTCTCCCTGTGTAACCAGTCCTAGATGGCGTTCGGGAAGGCTAATTGAGCCTTCCCTTCTCACACAGCCAAGGACCGGCAGTCCGGTTGCCCGCTCGACAGCTTTTTTAACCATATCTTCATGCTTGTCGCTTCCCACGCGGTTTAAGATAAAGCCCCTTATGTCGAGGGACTCATCGTATTTAAGGTAACCTAAAGCTACGGCACCAGCGCTTGCCCCCATCCGGGAGCAGTCGATGGTTAGGATAACTGGAGCGTTGATAAGCCTTGCCGTCTCCGCAGTGCTTCCCTCCGAGAGCTCGCCCCTTCCATCGTACAGGCCCATAACGCCCTCGATCACCGATATGTCGGCAAGCGACGCCGCGTTTATAAAACTTGCCCTGGTGTTGTCTTTGCCTATCATCCACGGATCAAGATTTCTTCCGGCCCTTCCGGTAACCATTTGGTAATATCCGGGATCGATAAAATCCGGGCCAACCTTGAAGCCCTGTACAGCTAAACCCCTTCTTGTGAGAGCAGCCATTATCGCAAGCGATACCGTCGTCTTACCAACACCGCTTGAAGTGCCAGCTATTGTTATTCTGGGGTAGTTTTGTTCGCGGCTCATAAAGGCCCTCCGGGCCCAATTCATTGTTTAATTTGAAATTACCTTAGAACTTCTCTCAAAGCCTCTAGCAACCGGTCGTTTTCTTCCGGTAATTTAATTGCCACCCTAAAATAGTAGTCATCCATTCCGGTATATGAGCTACAGTCCCTTACCGCAAATCCCCGACGAAAAAGCATCTCCTGCAATCTTTTTGCGGTTATCGCTTTTTCAATATGTACCAAGATATAGTTTGCGGACGGCTTTAACGGATAGAGCCCATCTACTTTTGAGAGGTTACTATAGAGTCTCTCTGCCTCTTTAGCTATTAAAGCAACGCTTTTTTTAACAAAGCTTTTGTCTTTAAGAGCGGTCTTACCTGCCGCAATTGCAACCGAGTTTACGCTCCAGGGATACTTAGCTCCCCTTATCCTTGCGGTTGTCCATTTAGAGGCAACCGTATAGCCAAGTCTCAGACCCGCAATGCTGTAGATTTTAGTAAGCGAGCGCAACACGACCAGATTGTCCCGTGAAGCCGCCTCTTTTACGAGAGAGTTCCTTGAAGCATCATCTGTAAAATCGATAAACGCCTCATCGACAACCCATGTGCACTCAGGATTGTAATCGATGGCTTCTAAAAGCGCGCTTTTTTCAATCATATAGCCGCATGGGTTACTTGGGTTGCCGATTATCGCTATATCGATACTGCCGGGAACCTTTTTTATCGCCTTGGCCGCTATGTCTTCAGCAAACGCATTTTTATAGACTATCTTCGCGCCCACTTTGCGGAGTGAAAGCTCGTATTCCGTAAAGCTTGGTACAAGCAGTAGAGCCCTTTTAACTTTCAACACTTGAGGCAGCAGGTATATGAGCTCAACCGTCCCGTTTCCGGCTACAATATTTCTCTTATCTATTTCAAGGTAGTTTGCAATCTCTTCAGTTAGACTCTCCGCCTCCTGCTCCGGATACTTGTCTATATCATTAACCGCACGCTTAACTGACCTGAGCACGCTCTTTGGTGGGCCGTACGGGTTTATATTTGAGCTAAAATCAATGAGGTCGCTCTCATCTAAACCAAGTTTCCTTGCAAGAGACCCCACATTCCCGCCATGTTTCTTTAAATTTTCTATCTTGTTATTGGATGGTATTTTTATACTGCCTCACCCTATACCCTCTCCCAGAGTGGAGAGGAAAATATCTTCCTAGTTTCTAGTCTCAAGTTTCTAGTTTCTAATATTGGTCCACCGTCTATTAGGTTTACGACATAGGCATTCCATTGTCTGGGTAGGTAATGCAATATTTTCTGAAGTAGCCTGCCGCCATATCCCCGATCGACAAGTACTCCCATTACCGTTCCGCTATGAGCCACGTTTACACCAAGCCCACCATTTCGCTTACATATGTCGATAAGGTCATTAAGGTCATGTTTTTTAAGAATCCTCTGGTTCAAGGTTGAGCTTATGGTCGCAGCCTCGCCGACAAGACGCAGGTCTTTGCTCCTTATGCCTTGGACTGCCATCTCGAAGGCCTCTTTTACTAGAAGCTCTTCCGCACCCACGGATCTTTGCTTCTTCTGGTTAAAGGTAACCGTATCCAGCGACTCGGCCGGCTCGAGAACGATTATCTCTAACGGAGGAGCATTCCCGATTTTATCAAGCATCCGTCCTTCAAGGTGATCAAATGCAACTATTCCGTCAAAGAAAACCCCATCGGTCGGCTCTATTGAAATGGCGATATCGGCGATCTCTTTTTCGGAAACACTCCGCTCAAATAGCTCCGATATTGCGACCACCGTGGCAGCTATATCTGCGGTGCTACTTGCCATACCTTTGCCCAGCGGCAGATCGCTTTTTATATCTATGTGAACCCCCTGGGAGATGTCCATTAGCTCAAGGGTCTTTTTGACTGCCGCAGCAGTCTTATCTAACCCATCCGGTACCTTTATCGACCCGTCTTTTGTAGCCATGGCCGTTATTCTCGAATACCTGTTTATTGGGCAGGTGATATGAAAATTTATTCCGTTGATTACGCCTTGGACAAGCTCTCCACAGCTCCCGGGCATTGCCACCTGAACAGACATCTAAAATTCAATCCCCCGTCTTGCCGCAATGCCAGCCTTGAAAGGATGCTTTACCATTTTAAACTCAGTAATATAATCCGCTATGTCTATAAACTCTTGGGGGGCGTTTCTGCCGGTCATCACGAGTTCAATGAAGTTGTTCTTACATAGACCAACTATTTTTAAGGCCTCGCCTATGCCCACCAGTCTCATGAATACAGCGACGTTAATTTCATCTAAGATCAACAGGTCGCAGGACCTATTCTTAGCGATTTGTAGTGCCTCATCGATACCCTTGGCAGTTTCGCTTTTAATATTCTCAAACGGCGGATGTCCTTTACCGAGAAGGTTGCCGCCGTATCTTTTCACTTTAACGTTTTCAAGCCCCTTGATGGCTACAATCTCACCCGACTCAGGGCTTAGCGCCTTCATGAACTGGATAATACTTACGCTCAGGCCGTTGCCAACCGCCCGCAGCGCAAGACCAAACGCGGCGGTCGTCTTTCCCTTACCATCGCCGGTATAGACATGTACTAGTCCTAGCGCTTTATTGCTGCTCATTTGATAAATCCAACCTTTTCTTCTATGGATTACAACTTTATAATATAACTCATAATAGATATTACTGCTTGGCCCATAAGTATAGTTATTGCCGATGCTGCAAACACAATCCATATGACGTCTTCGATGTTTCTGGTGGTTAAAGCCTCCTTGCCCTTACCGATTGGTCCGCTTTTCCTAGGAATGCCTGTGTAATAGTTGGTCCCGCCAAGAGCCACACCGACTGCCCCGGCTACCGCCGCCTCAGGCCAACCACTGTTTACGCTGGCATGTTTTCGACCGTCTTTTATTGCAATCTTTACCGCACCTACGGCATCCTGGCGGCATATCAGGGCAGCTACCGCCAAGAGCAACACCGATAGCCTCGCTGGAATGTAGTTGGCTATATCATCGAGTCTTGCCGCCGCCCAGCCGAAGTCTTTATATCGCTCGTTTTTATATCCAACCATCGAGTCGAGCGTGTTTATTGCCTTATAGGCCATTGCAAGAGGGGCTCCACCTATAAGCGCGTAGATGATCGGCGCGATTACGCCATCTACCGAATTCTCAGCAACCGATTCAATCGTTGCCCTTACAATGTCTTTATACTTCATGTTTTTGGTATCTCTGCCTACAATTTGGGAGACCTTCTCTCTCGCCTCACCTAGATTGCGTTTTCTTAGCGATACGGCTACGTCTTTGGCACTATCCATCAATCCTTTTGTCGCAATAGTAGTTGATATAAGCAGTATGGACACGATAAAGCCAAGCTTCCCATGCGCTAGATATGCCAGGTAAACAATCCCCCATGTTACCGACGCCGATATACCTACGACAAAGAAAACTACGACCACACCGATAGACCTTTTCCATAGCCAACCTAAATTGCCATTAAATGCCAGTTTTTCAAGGTAGCTTATCAGCCGCCCGATCAGAACAACCGGGTGCGGTATCTTTTGCGGATCGCCGAATGCAAGATCAACTACATAGGCCAAAGTCACCTGGGCCCACATAGGTACTTTCCTCCTCACTGTTTCACCAAGTGCGTGCCGATAAATCGGTATATATACCGTTCGGTAAATCAAGCAACTGCTACAATTAATTAAATCTTCTGGCTCCTGGATTCTGGCTTCTGACTCCCTACATGCAGAATATCCCTCATAATATAATCAACATTTATGCTCTCGCTAACCTTTTGTGCCAGGTAATCAAGCTGTGATTGCCGGTAGGTGTCATAGTTAACGCTAAGGCTATCTCTCTTGAGCCCTTTCCTCTCCTTAAGAAAGTCAAGCAGAGATTTGCGAAGGATACCATTATCAAAAAGGCCGTGTATATATGTGCCAAATGCCAGGCCATCTGGCGACATGCACCCGTCACTTATATCCTGCGGCTCACGGCCCCGCTGCTTTATCCGAAACGCCTCGCTTGCACCCTCGTGCCGCTTAGTTTCACCCATATGTATCTCATAGCCGGAGACCCTGCATCCAATCGCCGGTCCGAGTATATCTCCGCCACCGGTAACTTTAGCCTCAACCTGCATTGTAACCTTCTCGCAGCTAATACTGGTTGTGCAGTTTAAAAGCCCAAGTCCATCGATGGCCTTGCGGTTAGATTCCACGCCGTGCTCGTCCCTGATTGATAGACCAAGCATCTGGTAACCGCCACAGATTCCGATAATTGGTATTCCCCTCTCATAAGCATCTCTTATCTTGCCCGCCATCCCTTTCTCATGCAGCACTTCCATATCTCCCATTGTATTTTTTGTTCCCGGGATAATTATTAGATCAGTCTCCCCGATTGGCGTATCTGGCGACACGTAGCGTAGGTTAACCCCTGGCTCGCACATAAAGGTGTCAATGTCGGTAAAGTTTGCTATATGGGGAAGCCTAATTACAGTAATATCCAGATATTTTCCATTGGAAGTTCCGTTTGGGACTACATATCCATTACTTGAAACCAGATGGGTAAACTTTTCCAGGACGAGGGAGTCCTCACTATCAAGTTTTAAGTCCTCCAGGTAGGGGACAACCCCAAGTACCTTTACGCCTGTTCGCCCCTCCAAAAAATCAAGGCCGGATGTTAGAAGGCTTGCATCGCCCCTAAACTTGTTGATGATGATGCCTTTTACCCTCTCACGCTCGTCATCATCTAAAAGTTCAAGGGTTCCAACAAGCGATGCGAACACGCCGCCCCGATCGATATCCCCAACCAAGACAACCGGCGAGTTGGCCAGCTTGGCTATCCGCATGTTGGCTAGGTCCTCCTGCTTAAGGTTTATCTCGGCCGGACTTCCCGCACCCTCAATTAATACTAGATCGTACTCCGACCTTAGCCTATTTAAGGATTCCTCAACTATCCCAAGCAATGCCTTCTTCTCAAGATAGTAGTCACGGGCGGTAAGGTTTTTAAAAACCTTACCTCTTACAACCACCTGCGCACGTTTATTGTCGGTAGGTTTTAGTAAGATTGGATTCATATCGACGGTTGGCTTGATTTTGGCTGCCGCCGCCTGCATAGCCTGTGCCCGCCCTATCTCAAGTCCTTCTTCGGTGGCAAATGAGTTAAGCGCCATGTTCTGGCTCTTAAAGGGCGCGACCTTATACCCCATATTTACGAAGACCCTACACAGGGCAGCGACCAGCAAGCTTTTCCCTGCATCGGACGAAGTGCCCTGCACCATTAAAGTTTTTGCCTTCATTGCCAACCACACATTCTATATATCTAGTTCAATTCCAAGCGATTTTATGTCTACGGGAATTCCAGCTATGGTAAGCAGCACTTTGTCTGCATGCTCAGCCACTTTCTGGTTAATTATTCCCAACAGGTCCCGGTATCTGCGACCAACCGGATACTCGGGGACTATTCCCATCCCAACCTCGTTTGAGACAAAGATAATTGTTTTCCCGAAGTTCTTGGCGCTCTTAAGCACCCCGATTATCTCATCGACAACCTCGTCATCGCTGGCAATCTTATCCATCTGCCTGGCGATATAGACGGTTAGGCAATCAACAATCACGGCTTCAGCCCGAATAAATGCTTGGTCCAATACTTCACCCAACCGGTTATCAACTTCAAGAGTGACCCAGCTATCAGGCCGTGATTTCCTGTGCTTCTTAATCCGCTCGATCATTTCATCATCAATAGCTTTGGCCGTTGCAACGTATGCTACAGACCGGTAGCTTGCGGCAATCTTCTCGGCAAGCGCGCTTTTGCCGCTCCTCGCCCCGCCTAGGAAGAGTATTACATTGCCTGATGGCTTCATTGATCTATCCTTTATTCCGAGATCACCATGAGTAAGCCAATTAGCCAATAAGGTTTAGTATTTTCATTAGCTATTTGGCTAATAAAAAACCCTTAGCCTTACGCTAAGGGTCCACAACTTACCTCTATCCGCGAAGGCTCTCTTGCCCAGGCAGGTCTCCTGACTTTACGGATCGTCGCTCCCCGCGCCTTCCCAATTATTCCTTGGTGGCATAATGCGGTTGGCTCCCCGTTTACAGTGGCGGGCCCGTGCCAGATTCTCACTGGCTTCCCTATTCTCCGCTAGTAGCGGCACCTGGACTTTATAATTAATTAATACGATTATAAGCATAAATATTCGATTAGGCAATAATAAGAAAGCTAAATAGCGTATAATACGCTTAAGCTAAACAACTAAGGTCTGGCGATTTAAAATGGAAGAGCGACTTCAAAAATTCATGGCTCGGGTTGGTGTCGGCTCCCGCAGGTACTGCGAGGAGCTAATAAAGAGCGGGCGCGTTAAGGTAAACGGGAAAGTTGTGAGCGAGCTCGGTATTAAGGTCAATCCGGCCGTTGATAAGGTCGAGGTTAACGGCCGGCTCATCCATCCCGAGGAGCAGAGGCTTTATATCATGATAAATAAGCCGTCTGGTTTTATTACGAGCGTAACCGACAAATTCGGGCGTCCGACTGTAATTGACCTGCTTGGTGGCATAAGCGACCGGGTCTATCCAGTTGGAAGGCTCGATATTAACACTGAGGGACTACTCATTCTAACAAACGATGGTGAGCTTGCTTTCAGGCTAACCCATCCCCGCTACAAGGTAAGAAAAACCTATTTTGTAGAAGTCGGCGGCCATCCACCCAAAGAAAAACTCGGTATGCTAAGAAAGGGCATAATGCTTGAGGACGGGATAACTGCCCCGGCGGAAATTAAAATTCTAAGCCACACGAAAATTTCCACCTTCATCGAAATTACTATCCATGAGGGAAGAAAGCGGCAGATTAGGCAGATGTTTCAGGCGATAGGATTTACAGTGACCTTTCTTAAGAGAATCTCGATCAATGGATTATTGCTTGGCAGTCTCCCCCTGGGAGATTTCAGACACCTAACCGACCAGGAAGTAGATGATCTCTACAGAGCAGTAAGATTAAGGTAGATTTCTCTTGCTGCTTACTTTCCTAGCTATATGGGAACTCTTATGTTAGTAATTGCTTTTTGGGAGAGGCTGATGTATATAAGAGTTGCCGATTGGCTTAAGGCCATCGTTTTTGCGGTAATAATATTGCTCGTCTACTTATTTATCGGTAGGATACAGCACACAATCCTTCTCTTTATCGCAGCCGGGATTATTGTTTTTCTTATCAACCCGATAATAACGTTCCTACTTAAAAGGAAAGTGCCCCGCAGTCTTGCGATTGTCATGACCTACATCTTGTTCTTCGGAATTATTGTTTTAGTAATGTCTCTAACTGGACCGGTTATCGCCAAAGAATTCAGGTCGTTTCTCTCCAACCTGCCAAAATATATATCGTCGCTAAAAACACAAGCAAGATATATACAAGACTTTTTACGTGGCCTAAGAATATCCCCCGCTTTAGGAATTAATCCCACTACCCTGATCAACCAAACAATCGGATTAGCGACATCGCAGATACGCAACCTTGTTTCTATAATACCGTCGCTTATCAGTTTATTTACGGATATATTCCTCACCCTTTTTATATCAATTTATATGCTGGTTTTTCTGCCGGTTATCGATCGCTCAATTCGTAAAGGTTTATCAGCCAGCCTGATAGCGATCTACGATAAGTTTCTCGATACTATGAAATCCGCTTTCTCCCGCTATTTGGTAGGGCAGCTTGCTTTTATGAGCACTGTTGGCGTTGCTGCAGGGGTTGCCGTCTCGATTGTTGGGCTTCCTTTTCCCGCGCTGTTTGGGCTTTGGGCGGCTTTAACCGAGATAATCCCTGTCGTAGGACCGATACTTGGGGCAATCCCCGCAATAATCGTCGCCTTAACCATAAAACCAATTCTTGCACTTTGGGTGGTGATAGCTTTCATAGTTATACAGCAGCTCGAAAACTACGTGCTTGCACCGTTTATTCTTGGCGGTACGGTAGGCCTAAACCCCTTGCTTATCATTTTTTCAATAATTGCCGGCGGGGAGTTAGCGGGGATCGTCGGTATATTCCTTGCGGTTCCGACACTTGTCGTCATAGTCAACATTATAAAGTTTATTCTGGATAACTTCTCTTATGAGAGAATTGAGGAAGCCCCTGATAGAATAGTAATCAAGAAATAATTACTCTATAATTAATTTTGAATTTTTTAATCTATCCCTTAGATCCCAAACCCCGGCCTCCGGACCCTATTCGATTACTGCACTTGACCGAAGATTCTCTTCTATCTGCCTTCTGACTTCTTCATCTGGGGAGAACTCGTCTAACGGCGGCAGCTCATCAATGCTTCTTAGGCCAAAGGATTCCAGAAACCGCGTTGTCGTTCCGTATAGAATAGGTTGCCCTGTAGTACCCTGCCTGCCCATTTCTTTAATTAGTCCCCTATTTAGAAGGGTGTTCACAACGCCGTCGGAGTTAACGCCGCGAATTGCCGCGATATCCATTCTGGTTACCGGCTGTTTATAGGCAATGATGGATAAAGTCTCGAGAGCGGCTTGGGTGAGCCTTCTGTGGTCAAAGGAAAGTATGAGCTTCTCGATATACGGGGCATATGCGGGATGGCTGTATAGACGGTAACCTCCAGCAACTTCTCTTAGCTGAAAACCGCGATCGGTTCTCCGGTATTCGTTGGCCAGGTCTTCAATTGCCTGCTTTACCTCTTCTTCCCCAACGCTTGTAACTTCGCATATTCTAGATATATTTAGCGGCCGGTCGCTTACAAAGAACAGCGATTCGATAATGTTTCTAATTCTTGCCCTCATCTCGCTCATACTACCACCTCTGCATTGCCAGTCACAACGTTACCGGATACAATTACTGTAATCTCGCCAAACGTCTCCGCCTGTCCCAATTTGACAATACCTCTCTTATATAGCTCAAGCACCGCCAAAAACATTGCTATCAACTCAATCTTATCGGTGCAATCATGGGTAAGTTCTCGAAAACTCTTTGCTTTTACGCCCTTTAGCCTATTTTCAATCTTCTTGACATATTCATCAACGCTAAGCGGCTTTGGCGTTATATGATCTGCCTGCAACAGGCTGATCTCCCTCCGCTCGTTTATAGCGAGAAAGAGCTTTCGCAGCTTTCCCAGCGATATACCAGACAGAAAATCGGGAACCAGGCTATCAAAATCCTCTTCAACTCCAACATCGCGAACATAGTACTTGCTCTCGGCCTCATACCTTGCGGCAAGCTCGGCCGAAACGTTTTTGAACTTCTTGTATTCAACAAGGCGTGCTATAAGTATCTCCCTGGCCTCTTGCGGAGAGATTTCATCCTCGTCGTAGACCTCTTCTTTTTTAGGCAGAAGGCTTGCGGCTTTTATGTCGAGAAGAGTTGCAGCTATCAGAAGAAACTCGGTGCCGATTTCAAGGTCAAGCTCCTGTATCGAGTTGATATAATCAAGATACTCTTTAGCGATCTTAGCAATCGGTATTTCATAGATATCTATCTTTTGGCGGGATATTAAGTTTAAGAGTAGATCGAACGGTCCTTCAAATACCTCTAGCTTTACCTGGTATGACATAATATTCCAATCACTGCCGCGTTCCCTTAACTACTATGTTACTTCTGCTTTAATATAAACTTTCCTTTAATTGGCTCGTAATGTTATGCAGTGCCAAAGTTAAATAAAGTTACTCAGTGCTGCAGCGCTAATAATCATTCGACGTTCGAAGTTCGCAATTCAAAATTATATCGCTTCATGCCCCTTCATGCCCTTAGGTTCTTCATATAGATTAAGCTTTTCCCTTACGTCTTTAATGGTTGCCCTGCATATCGGCCTTACCTGGTGAAGACCCTCACGCAGGACTTCATCGACAACCCCAGGCTCTTTCTCAAGCTGGGTGCGTTTCTCTCTAAAGTCCGCAAGCGACTCGACTATCCTATCCGCGAGTTCACGCTTGCAATCCATACACCCCCAGGCTGCCTCGCGGCACTTCCTCTCAATCTCAACAAGATCTTCTGTAGGTGTATAGGCCTGCATGGTCGGGAAGACAACCATGCAGGCCTCCGGGTTGCCCACGTCGGTCTTCTTCATTCTTGCCGGATCGGTTACCATCTGGTTTACCTTCTGCCTTATGATATCCGGCTCGTCTGATAGATATATCGCATTGCCGTAGCTCTTACTCATCTTTCGTCCGTCAATACCAAGTAGCCTCTTTACCGAAGACAGCAATGCCTGCGGCTCAGCAAAGTAAGCTCCGTAGAGATAGTTAAACCTGCGGACGATCTCCCTTCCGAGCTCAAGATGCGGAAGCTGATCTTCGCCAACCGGCACAAGCTCTCCCCTTGGCAGGATTATATCCGCAGCCTGCAAAATCGGATAACTCAAAAAACCGGCGGTCCGTATTTCTTTGTCCGCCATCTCCTGCAATATCTCTTTATATGTAGGGTTTCGCTCAAGCCAGGATACCGGTATTATCATTGTTAGATATAAAAATAGCTCGGCCACTTCCGGGATGTCCGACTGCTTGTAAATAAAGCACTTCTTCGGGTCGAGTCCTATAGCTAGCCAATCAATAACCATCTCCCGAGTGTCGTCAGCAATTCCTGCGACATCGTCGTATTTCGTTGTAAGCGCGTGCCAGTCCGCTACAAAGAAAAGACACTCGTACTCGTCTTGCAGGCTTACCCAGTTCTTTAGCGTACCAAAATAATGCCCAAGGTGAAGCCTTCCGGTCGGGCGCTGCCCGCTAACAACTCGTTTTGCCAAGCAACATCAGTCTCCTTTTGTTAAGCTATCAGCTCTTCTAAAGATTTAAGGCTGAGTGCTAAGTGCTGATCGCTTAGAATTATACAAGAATTTATAACCATGGAGAACATCCTACATAAACGTGTTACTGTCAACGTTTAGTAGGAACATCTCGTCTCGTGCTTATGCGAGTGCCCCCAATCCAGCAATACCGCGCAGAGCAGCAACCCAGGGACGACTGCCATGAGGCCCGGTAAGTGCTGGCAGAGA
>JAJYQA010000029.1 GCA_021794835.1 Actinomycetes bacterium
CTCTGCCGGCACTTACCGGGCCTCATGGCAGTCGTCCCTGGGTTGCTGCTCTGCGCGGTATTGCTGGATTGGGGGCACTCGCATAAGCACGAGACGAGATGTTCCTACTAAACGTTGACAGTAACTCTTTCCTTTCTTGCATTGGACAATAAGAGCGAGTATTGATATAATTTTATGCCAACACTCTTTTCATCGAAGTGGTTCTAAGCTTACCTACCATTCTTAGTCGCTTGCTAAATCTATGGAAGCGATAGTGAGCTACCGCTATTGAACAGCCGCTATAAAGTGAAAGAGTGCAAGCAAACGGTGTAAGCCGATATCTACTCTTCGAGCTCCGAGGTAGCAGGTGCCAAGCGTAAAAACACATTAAACCAAGAAAAGCTCGCAGGGAAATTAAGACAGCTGAAGAACACTTTATGAGGCGTAAAGGGGTGTGCCTATGAAAACCGGTGCCGTTTTGGAGACAAATTTTCCCGGCTTGACCAAGTTAAAAAGTGGAAAAGTAAGAGACATTTACACTGTAGACGATTATCTGCTTATTGTTGCCACCGATCGAGTATCAACGTTTGATGTTGTACTGCCCGATGGGATACCCCAAAAGGGCGTCCTTCTCACCCAGATGTCGGCCTTCTGGTTTGATATGATGGAAGATATCGTCCCGAACCATGTGATAAGCGTTGACGTTGACAGATATCCGGATGCTTGCAAGCCGTATGTCGATGACCTCAGGGGCAGAAGCATGCTTGTAAAGAAAGCCGATCCCCTGCCGGTAGAGTGTATTGTACGCGGCTGTATCTCCGGTTCGGCCTGGGGTGAGTACAAGAAACATCAGACGGTTTGCGGCATGGAACTCCCGGCGGGTCTAGTCGAGTCGGCCAAATTTGACGAGCCCCTTTTTACACCGTCTACTAAGGCCGATATTGGGGAGCACGACGAGAACATCTCTTTTGAAAAGATGAAAGAGATCATCGGCGAGGCACTTGCCAATAAAGTGAAAGACACGAGCATCGCCGTTTATGAGCGTGCGGTGGAATGGGCGCATCCCAGGGGTGTGATCATTGCGGATACCAAGTTTGAGTTTGGTCTGGTTGATAACGAATTAATCCTTATCGATGAAGTTCTAACCCCCGATTCGTCACGGTTTTGGCTCATAGACGACTATAAAGAGGGGCAAAGCCAGGAAAGCCTGGATAAACAGTTTGTTCGCGATTACCTTACATCAATTGGATGGGATAAAAACCCGCCGGCGCCATCGCTGCCTGAAGATGTAATCGAACAGACAGCCGCACGTTATCGGGAAGCCTATAAGATGATAACGGGTAAAGAAAATATTTAGCAAGGTGAGTGGGATGGACTATCCGGTAAAGATACCCCGGTGCATGAGCACGCAGCACCCCGACAACGTCACAGCTCCGTTTTTCGCTGAAGATACGGTACTCGGCAGTGAGGATGAAATCAAAGAGGCGTACTATGCTTTCTCACATCTGGGCTGCGATGAGCAAATGTGGGACTGTGAGGGCAAAGAAGTAGATAGTTTTGTTGTAAGAAAACTGCTCACCAGGTATAAAGAGTATTTCATGGAGCACAGGTTAGGAGAAGAGCTTTTCTTAACAATGAGGGTTCCCAACCCAACCGTTGAGAGAGAAGAGGCAAAGGTTTTATTGGAAACACTGGAGAGCCTCCCGCGTGCTTATGATACGGCAAAAGCATGTCACCCGGAAAACCCGGCGCCGATATTTGAGGTAATTTTGCCGATGACCACATCGGCCCGTTGCCCAAAGCGAATTTTTCTTTATTACCGGGACTTCGTTGCGGGCAAGCAAGATAAAGTATTTTGTGACGGCGACGTCTGTATTGCCGACTGAATCGGAACGTTTGAGTCAGAGCAGATTAACGTTATTCCCCTCGTGGAAGACAAGCAGAGCATGCTCAATGCTCACAACATAGTGCATGACTATATCAGCACTGTGAAGCCCGCCTACCAGCGTGTATTTTTGGCGCGGTCTGACCCGGCCATGAATTATGGCTCGGTCAGCTCCGTGCTGCTGAACAAGATCGCCCTGCAACGGCTTCATAACCTCGCCAAAGAGAGCGGTGTCGATATCTTCCCGATTATTGGTGTCGGCTCTGCTCTCTTCAGGGGCAACCTTAAGCCAACCAACGTTGCTAACCGCCTTGAGGAATACCCGAGTGTTCAGACGTTCACCGTACAGTCGGCATTTAAATACGACTATCCCGAGAAAGAAGTAATAAGCGGGATTGAAGCAATAAAAACAAGAGAACGAAGAGAGCCAATGCCAATTGATGAGGCAAGGTCTATCATGCTTGTCGAGAAACTCTCGACTGAGTACACGCGGCAGATCGAGATTCTGGCGCCACTTATAAATCTTATCGCCAAATATGTTCCGCCCCGGCGCAAGAGAAAACTTCATGTTGGCCTGTTCGGCTACTCGCGAAGCGTCGGAAAGGTTACGCTGCCCCGCGTCATCAGTTTTTGCGCCGCGCTTTATTCGATAGGGCTGCCGCCGGAAATTTTGGCACTGAATGCGCTCGATAATGAAGACAAGCGTTTCTTAAAAGAGACCTATATCCACTTTGAGGATGACCTGCGCGATGCCCTCGCTTATTTCAACGAGGATGTACTCTCGCTTTTACCCTCGGAAGTGGCGGATAAAATTAACCACGGTATCGTAGACTACGAGGTCGATCGGCAGCACAAAGAAATAACGACTCGCATTATTAACTGCGTGAAGGAAGAGAGGTTTGCCAATACCCAGGATTATATCGTAGAGGCGGCCTGGATGAGGCGCTTCCTTGGCTAGATTAATCGCCTGCAAGGCTAACGGCAAGCATGTCCCCATCATCGAGATAGTCAAGACGACCGGCAAACGTCCCGACAACCGGCGATCTTGTCCGAAACAGTGAAGTCTCAGGGGTTTTTCTTTTCAGCACCGCTTTGGAGTGCTCTGCACTGCAGTAGGTCAAAGCCCCAGAACTCTTATTGAGGATGCCGAAGAACACGGTTATAAATATCGCCGGAGCGACTGTTTTTCTCACCGCATCGTTTGTTTTTGACATAACCAAAGCCGGTGTTTCATCCAAATAGGCGTAGGCTCTAATGGTGCTCCTAACAAGCGAGGTTAAAGTCGCCGCCTCAATACCATGACCGGATACGTCGCCCATGGTTATAGCGACTTTGTCGTGCTCAAGCTCAAAGAGGTCGTAAAAGTCGCCCCCAACCCTTGCCGCCTCCGTTGCCGACCGATAAAGATATCCGAATTCCAGCCCCGGTATCTGACGCGGCATTATAAGCAGTGCATCTTGCAGGGTATCTGCGATGTTTCGCTGGGGTGGAAGGATTCGAACCTTCGAATGCGGGTTCCAAAGACCCGTGCCTTACCGCTTGGCTACACCCCAATAATCTAGGTTAAGTATACAAAAAGAAAAGCTGCGTCGAAAGTCACAGCTCTTACAAATTTGCACCGGCTAAGCTAGCCGGTGGCTAACGAAAATATATCACGAGGTGGGAGAAATGTCCACTTACGACATTCCAGCCATGAAGAGGATATTTCGGACGTAGTTTTGCGTTTCAGGATATGGGGGAATGCCTCCGTACTTCATCACTGCGCCGGACCCGGCGTTGTATGCCGCAAGCGCATAATCCCATCTGCCGAAGGTATGGTAGTCCATACTTAGATACCTCGCACCGGCCTCGAGCTGGTCGCTGGGCGAATTTATAAAGCTTTCGAGATTGTATCCCATAGCAATTACGTTATAGGGCATTATCTGAGTCAGCCCTATCGCTCCGGCGCTTGATACGCAACTAGGGTCCCATCCCGACTCCTGCGTTATGAGGGCAAAGAATAGCTTGGGAGGGATTCCATATTTGTTGGCAAAACTTGCAGCAAGGTTCTCTAAATCCGAATGAGCCATACTTGCTGCTCTGCTGTTACTGCCGCCCGCTTTAAGCGCGCTAACCTGTTCGGCTACCGTATTGGCATCGGCCTGAAGTTGGCTCTTTGTCTGGGCGAGCTGGTCTTTTTGTTGCTGTAGTTGGGCGAATTGCTGCTGCTGTTGGGTTACTTCATCTTGAAGCTGCTGTTGCTCTGCAACCATATTGGCCGTTATTGCCTTGATGTTGTTTTCCTCCGATACGAGTTGCAGTCGCTGCTGGTCTATGGCCTTTTTTGTAGCTTCGATTTGAGTGACCTGATTTGTGATGGTTACCGCTAACTGTTTCATACCAAGAATGAGCTTGCTATCTGCCTCGGCGATCATACCAATAAACGTAACGCGCTTGATAAGGTCATCGAAGCTCTGCGAGCCTAAAATGAATTCAATAGCACTTGGACCACCGCTTTTGTATGTGCCGACTAGGCGATTGTTGAATACATTTTGTCTTATGGCAAGCTTACTCTTGGTAGCGGCAAGATTTGCCTGGGTCTCGTCTAATTCTTTTTGTGATTCACTTAGCTTGGCCTCGGCATCCTGTTTCTTAGCGATTACGTTGTTGAGTTGGATTTGTAAGTCGTTTAACTTTCTTTGCATCTGGACTAATTTCTGGCTACTGAGCTGAATTTGCAGGCTGACTCCAGCTTGCTGTTTCGCAGTATTGTCTTGCTGGCCCTGCGTCGCCTGGATTTGAGCTTGGAGGTTTTTCAATTGCGCTTGTTTATCGTCCAGCTGTGAAGCGAAGGCGGCAGGAGCCACTAGCTGAAGCGCAATGGCAATAATTATTAAAATTGTTGTTCGATAGAGCGTACGAAAAATTACCATATAGTTATTTATTACCAGTAATCTTGGGATAGGTCAAGCGACCAAGTTGACGCAAGCAATAGTATAACGACGTAACCAGGCACTATAGCATTTACTTCATTTAATTTCAAAGATACCCTTGCCTCCTTGCTCATACCATTGCGCAATAGAGCTTAGCATATTTAGTGCTTCATCCTCTGACTCATATTCGCCTAGAGTTACCCGAGCGTCATAGCGCATTAAAATTGCTCCGATAGTAAAACCGGCAGAGGGCCGGGTCTCGCCGGTCGGATAAATGGTAGTCTTGGAGATTTCGAAACCAGCAACTTCTGCTACGCTAAGCACCGTTTTCTTGTCTCTTGACCTAATTAACATCCCCTCGCTCCTTTACTAAATTGTTTTAGATACCTTTTACCCAAGTTCGCTATTTGCTTATCCAGTAAAGCAAATAGTTCTAGTAAAAGCAAATAGTTCTAGTAGTAATATTTGCTTAATAAAAAAATGAAGAAGGAAAACGGGTTGAGAGGTAGAAAATCTTTTAGTATGCTACCGGAAAATTATTAAGCTAAAATGTTTTGAGTACCCTCCTTGCGGGAAAAACTTAAGCTGACTTGGACATGGACTTAGGGGGTCTGATAAATGAAAAGGTTGCTCCTAATAATCGTTACTATTTTAGTTTGTTTGGTACCTTTGCCGGTGCAGGCAGCGGAGTTCAGGACAGCTGGTAATATCACCATTCCGTCAAATGAAGTAATAAATGATGACCTCTACATTTCCGGAGGGACGGTTGTAATAGATGGAAAAATAAACGGAGATCTGCTGGTGAGCGGCGGGAACGTGACCGTTAATGGAAGTGTTAGTGACGACATAATGGCTGCCGGCGGCACTTTAATACTTAATGGACCGGTGGGCCAATCGGTCAGGGCGACGGGAGGAACGCTATCTCTAAACGGCAAAATAGGGCATGATTTAGTTGTTGGCGGGGGAACTGTTGATATCGGGGCGGGTTCGGCAATCGGTCACGATGCCCTTATTGCTTCAGGAAACGGCAGGCTAAGCGGGCGGGTTGGCCGCGAGCTAAAAGCCTCAGCAGATAGTTTTGTTATAGACGGGCAAGTAGGAAAAAACGCCTCTTTAGAGGTTACAAGATTGACTCTGACCAATCGGGCTGTAATTAATGGTAACCTAACTTATACGAGTGAGAACAAGGCAAGTATCGCAAGCGGCGCTAAAATTGTTGGAAAGGTTACTCATAAAGTGCGTCCGCGAGCCAGAACGACAGCCAGAGATATATTTTCTTTTATTGTCTCGTATCTTGCCGCTTTTCTATTTGGCGTTGTTTTGTTGCTCCTGTTTCCTAAGCGGACCGTTCGGATAGCGGATGCGATAACGTCTTCTCCCTGGATAAGTCTTTTGCTCGGCCTAGTTTTGTTAATAATTGTACCAATTGCCGCGGTAATTATCATGATATTCTTGATAACGATACCTCTTAGTCTAACCGCGATTGCTCTTTATATACTTGGTATATATCTAGCCAAGGTATTCGTTGGGTTTGCACTTGGCAGGTTGGCCGGCCGATACTTCAAATTTAATCTACATGACATCCTAGCTCTTCTTATTGGCCTTCTTATAATTATGCTTCTTGGCCTAATCCCCTTTGTTGGGCCTGTTCTTAGGTTCCTGTATGTATTATTTGGCCTTGGGGCTGCCGGCTATGTGTTTTATAAAGCCATACGGGAACGGTCGAAACCCAGCAGCACCTAACTCTCGTTTGTCATTCGGATTAGCCAGCCCGGGCCGAGATTTGGGTTGGCCGGTAAGCAACAAGCGAAAAGCGATAATTCGTGATAAAATAATACATGCGACATATATCGTTAACAGTGGGGAAACGACCCGTCGCTGGCCATAAGGCTAGAGGAAACATCCCACACCCCGCTTAGCGTTTCGACGCCTAAGTGTAAAAGACCGCCTCCCGTGAGGGAGGGCAGCCCCTTTTGGGAGCTGACGACCAGTGCCACAGAGACGAGCCGCGCCTGAGCTACCATCTAGCGCGGGTGAAACGCGGTAAACTTCCGGTCGGGTGCAACTTAAATAGGGCAGCGTTGCTGGACCCGGGTAGAGGCAGCCGCTTTAAGCGGCACCGGTGTAAAATCGGTAGATAGATGACGGAATAGAACAGAATGGGAGTTACGGTTTCCCCACAAAATAAATGAAGCCGCACTTAGTGCGGCTTCATTTATTTTGTGAGAAGTAGATGTTTTGCCTTGTCCCGGAAAAGCTATCAAAGAAGCAAGCTGGCTTAGCCCAATACAAGTTCTTTATTAAGGGGAAGCTTAGAACTGTTCAAGAATGGCTTAGAATGGGAAAATTAAAAGCAAATGAAGGTTGGAACACTTTGGGGGCAAGAGAAAGCAGCTCCCAGGAATCCACTTAAGAACAAGGGAGGTAAACTTATGAAGCTACTTGATAACGACTTAATAAAGGAAATTTGCAAGGGCTTTGAGAACATAAAGCCGCAAGAAGATATTGGACGACCTCTCATCCTACCTCTCACCCTGCAAGGCAATAAGGCCGCCTAGGCGGTAAATACGAAAAGGCCCGCATATTTTTCGATAAGCATATATAAATCTAGTGGCAACAGTATTGACGATACTTAACAAAGCTCTTATATTTAGCTTTTAGGGTTACTTAGCAGTAGTTCTGCCTTAGAATTAAAATTTGTATACGTTTCTCACCGGTAGAAGTGAAATTTTCTGGGGATATGTTAATGAAAGAGAGCATTGTTTCAACACCACAAAACCGGTGTGTTAGCTGGTGTCAACATGAGGACAGACAAAGAAATAATAGCCAAATTATTACTTCTAGTCTCAATCGCAGCTTTGGTCGCTGTAATTGCGGTAGCCTTATTGTTTCTTAGAACGCCATCTCCATCTGGCAGCACCCATAAGAACCCCGGAATTAAAGAAAAATCTATACCAAAGTCTCCAGCTGAGTCAACTCCAACAGCTAAGAGCCCACCCAGCCAGAGTCCGGCACCAGTTGCCCCAGTTAGTCCCGCACCAGCACCAAGAGTACTCAGTCAGGGAGTGCAGGGTGATGATGTAAGCCAGCTGCAGGCAAGGCTAACAGCGCTCGGGTACTCACCGGGGGAGGTAAATGGCTACTTTGACGAGCAGACGCACTACGCGGTGGTGGCCTTCCAGAAAGTAAATGGGCTATCGCCGGACGGCATAGTTGGCCCGATAACGTTTAAGGCCCTGGCAAATCCGGTGGGCATCACCGCTAAATACAGCGGAAACCATGTTGAGATCGACAAAGCCCACCAAGTGCTTATAATAGTCAAAGATGGCCAGGTCGTAAAGATAATTACTACTTCTACCGGAAGGCCAGGCCTCGCCACACCATCCGGCGCCTTTACTGTTTACTATAAGCCAGGCGAGCGGTTTTGGTCCACAGAATACGGCGGCTGGATGATCTGGAGCAGCTTCTTTAACGGCGGCATTGCGGTCCACGGCTTCTCAAGCGTACCGCCTTATCCGGCATCTCACGGCTGCGTAAGAATACCGGTTCCCGACTCTAAATATGTCTACGACAACATGCCGATGGGCTCACTCGTCTACGTTTATTAATTTTGTTTTCTTGTTGAGGGGATTGGCAGGGGTTAACAATTAATTTATTATATTGTTGAGAAGCGTAAATGTAGCAAATGTAGTATTGTCACTTCCTTTAAGAGGAGCTCTATAACAACCGGTATAATTATTAATCAAGTAAGCACTTGTAACTTATTAAGTGCATTACCTGCAATTATGCTTATTATAAGAATGGGGAATTACTTTTTAGTGAGGTTTTGCAAGGTTTTGTATTTATCCGTATGGGTAAGATTTTTCCTAGAAGGGAGAGCGCCATGGCTACTAAAAGGGAACAATATGAGCAAGATTTAATTAAGTGCGCAGGTAAATACGTCGCAGTTTCAGACCATACCGTTATTGCTTGTGGCCGCTCGATCAGTGAAGTAGAAAAAAAGATAAGCAAGCTCAAGAAAAGCGTTAAACGCCCCATCATCTTTCCTCTACCAAAAAACGCAGGAGGACACAACTCCTTTAATGTGGTATGACTACGAGTTTATGGGTGTTGGGTCTGGCTTTATTTATGGACCACTAGTGGGTTTCGAGATTCTCGCCCCAGGGCAGGAACCTTTTGCTACAATGGGCCTGGTTGATTCCGGCGCCCATGCCTCGTTGCTTGACATCGCAATAGCTAAACACTTAAAACTACCAGTACACAGAAAAGAAAATCTGGTTGAAGGCTCGGCCGCCGATGGGACGATGATTAAAGTCTACCGCTATCCGGTAAAGGTTAGATTTAATCGTGTTACATTCGAACTTGATGCACGATGGACCCGCTTGTCCGACCCCAAAACAAAGGTGGTTTTGGGGAGTAATTTGCTTGGCCGGGCAGATTTCTTCAAGCATTTTAAAATCATGTTTGACCAGCAGAATGAACGCTTCTGGATTAAACCTAATCCAGGAAAAAAGTCTTAATCATAATCCCCAAGACTGACCGCAAGTAGAACCACGTCGTCCGCCAGTTTTTCGCCAGCGCATCTTGTAATCTCATCAAAGATCACTTGTGGGAGCTCTTTTGCTTTTAGTGTCTTTAGGTTCATTACAAAGCCCACAAGCTTTTCTTCGCCAAAAAACTCACTGTCACATCTTGCCTTGGTTACCCCATTTGTGTAAAGGATTAAAACATCGTCTTTTTCAAGCCTTGTCTCGTCTTCGATATAGTTTAGGCCGGCAAATGCTCCGATAACTGGAGAACTTGTAATAAGAAGCGATGTTTCCGCAGTTTTTCTTTTAAGTATTCCTGGAGGATGTCCTGCACTGCAGTAAGTAAGAATACCCGATTTTGTATCGAGAATCCCGAAAAATACAGTAACAAATATTTCCGAAACAGATGTGCTTCTAACCGCTGCATCTGCTCTTGCCATAATTGAGGCTGCTGAATCTCTCCCGCAAGCATAAGCCCTAATGATATTTTTAACGAGCGAGGACAGTGTTGCCGCCTCTAAGCCTTTGCTAGAGACATCTCCTATGACTATTCCAATCCTGCCATCTCCCAACTTAAAGATGTCATAAAAATCTCCACCAACTCTTGCAGCCTCTGCCGCAGGGCGATAGAGGTAGCCAAAATCTATGCCCGGTATCTTTTCTGGCATCGTAAGAAGCGACTTCTGCAATATATCCTGGTCTCTCTTAATAATCTTTATTAACCCTTCTGCGCGCTGCCGTTCCCTTTCAAGCTGCTTAACCAACTGTTCGCGCTCCTCTTCTGCTTTTTTGCGCTCGGTAATATCCTGAAAATAAATCGAAAGGCCGTTTTTATAGGGATAACCGTATACTTTAAACCACTTATTTAGCGGCGGTGGATAAAACTCTTCAAATGTTACGGGGACACTTTTCTCTGCCGCTCTAGTAAGTTCCCTGTAGAAAGCAAGGGGCACCGCTTCTGGAAATACTTCCCAGAGATTTCTATATAAAAGCTGCTCTTTTTTCTTATTAACAAGCTGCTCGGCCTTTGGATTTATGTAGGTAAGACGCCATCCGGTATCAACCGCAAAAAGCGCATCCGTTATGTTTTCAAGCACCGACAATACTTGGCGCCTTGATTCTCGAATTTCTTCCGCTGCTTTTTTACGCTCGGTAATGTCGCGGAAAACAAACAGCGTCGATGGTTTGTCCTGATAGACGATGGGTACCGATGTCATCTCAACATCAACTTCTTGCTCATCAGGCCGAATTAACTTCTCTTCAACTAGGCCAACTGGTTTGCCTTCCTGCATTTGCTTAAGCTTTTCTTTTACTGCTGCAACATAATTTGGATGGATAAACTTTAGTACCGGTTCGCCGGTGAGGTCCTCCGGTTTTTCTGCACCAAGCAATTTTGCTGCTGCAGCATTTGCATAGACAAACCTTCCTTTACTGAGGACAGCTATCCCATCAGGTGAAAGTTCCACTAGGTAACGGTAGCGTTCCTCGCTTTCCCTAAGTAACTTCTCTGCCGTTTTATGTTTTGTGATATCGGTAAGCGACAAAACAACGCCTGCAATAGCACCTGCCTTGTCGTGAAACGGCGCAGCGTTGGCGCTGATAATTACCCGGGTACCATCCGGGCGTTCGTGAACATGCTCTATGTTATATATTGGATTGCCGGTTTGCATAACCCGCACAAAGGGTTGTTCTTCCTCCGGAAAGGGCTTCCCATCAAGCGTAGTAAGTTTCCACGTCGGGTCGTTATAAGCACGTCCTATAATCTCACCCCGCTCTATGCCAAACATCTTCTCGGCTGCTGAATTGACAAGCAGGACACGACCGTCCTGATCGAGAAACATAATACCGTCGGGGATAGTTTCAACTAGATGCTCTAGCCTCTCTTCTGCCTTACTTTTCCAATCGCCCACTTTTATGTTGCTCCTTTAATAATGCTTTATGCTATTTAATTTATTCCAAATATCTTATATCTTAGAACTAATTCATCTTAGATTGCTTTATCTTTATTAATTTTGGGTATGCAATAACCAAGCTGTCATATTTAAATCTAGGGCCGGGATTGCTTGCCAGGTACAGCCTTTAAGAATGCGGAGATGGCAGATATGAGCGAATTCTCATTTAGTGTTGAGATTGTAAACGAACATAAAATGATTGTGAAGCCAACCGGTTCACTTGATTTTCATACGGTGGGTATACTGAAGCAAGCTATTTACCCGCTGGCAGTAAATGAAGACATCACAGATGTTGTTTTTGACTACACCGACGTCGATTACTCCGATAGCTCTGCTTTTGGTCTTCTTCTAAAACTAAGCCGCACGCTGGATGGGGAAGTCACAGTCATTAACGCGCGCCCGTCGTTGAAGCAGCTGTTTCAAATGGCCGGGTTCGATACACTTTTTTTCAAGGAAGACCATAATCACATCGCTTAATTAACAAAATCCTGTGTGATCATATAGCCAAACGGGCCGGCGTTTACTATGCCAATCCCAATCCTTCCGTAGTAGGGACTTAAGATGTTTTCCCGGTGCCCCTTGCTTGCCATCAGGTTGTCATGGGCGAGGTCGATATCCTGGGCATAGGCTATGTTCTCTCCTGCGGTAAAGTAAATTATACCTGCTGAGTTAAGCCTATCGATTGGGCTTCCGGCGGTGGGCGAGTTATGGTTGAAGTAGTTGTTCTTAACCATGTCCATGCTGTGTGACCTTGCCACATCCCGCAGTCTTGCATCGAAAACCAGCGATTTCAAGCCGCGCATGCCCCGCTCTTTGTTGACCAGTTTTAGCATGTAAAGCTCATCTGCCGGATCGTATTTAGATCTTGTGCCAGAGGGGATATTGGGGCGCCAGTTGCTATCTTTGGGTTGCGGTGTCGCGAAGCCTATCGTGTCATCGATCGCCTGTCCGGCAATTTTTTCTACCTGGGGCTCTATTTTTGATGCTTTCTTTACAATTGGAGCCCCTATCCTTGAGTGCGTAACCTGATTCTTAGCAAATATGCTAATAGGGAACCAGGTAAATATCCCAAGGATGATAGAGAGCCAGATAGCACCGCCTATCAAAGCTAGTAATGTGCCAAGAATCTTATCTGTTAGACTGAGATGGATGTCCATAAGAAAACCGATAATGCGCCCGTACAGGTAGCGCACAAATATTATGCCTAGTATAAAATGAAAAATGCCGAAAAGGACGATAAAAGATACGAGGTTTGCATAGCTTCGAGGCAGGCTGAACGCGTTGTTCAAAAACGTGCTTGCATAGGGGTAGGTTTTAGCTGCCAAATAAATAGATGTAAGAAAAATAAGAAGGTCAAAAAGTATAATCAGAAACCCTCTCCTGTAGCCATGTACTGCCCAGCCGGCTAAAAAGACTATGATAAATATATCAACCAGGTTTAAGCCCAGGATTATTAACACCTCGATCTCCTATTGTTTAGTTATATTGCCGAATTATATTCCCGCTTTTGAGTATTTTGGTTTGCGGATTAAGAAAAGAGAAACTCTGCCTACCGTCGGTGGGCAGAGTTTCTACTGGCTTTTGACCTTCTGGCCTCTCTTAGTTATGCTGTGTCTTTTGCAACCGTTCTTGCAATAATTTCATGTAAATTGCCGTCTCGGATGACCGATAGCTTAAGCTGGTCCGTTGAGTTGGGATAGCTTGCCCCCATATCCTTCGGGTCCTCGACCCTTTGGCCATCGAGCGCTATTATGACATCGCCCTTTATAATTCCAAGCTGGTCGGCAAGGCTGCCCGTTGCAACATCGGTGACGAGTACACCTGTGCTCTCACGCTGCCCCTGCTTCTCGTTTTCAAGGTCAACTTTTTCTCGCTTGCCCTGTATCCCGAGCGGTATCATCTCTTCTTCGGCGGCAAGAAAGTCTTTAAGAGCCTTTCTTATGGGATCAATCTCAATGGCAAATCCGATTCCCTGGGCGCCGATAACCATCGCAGAGTTAATCCCGATAACCTCTCCACGAGAGTTAATAAGCGGACCGCCGCTGTTTCCCGGGTTAATCGAGACGTCCGTTTGGATCAGGTTCTTTAGCTTTTGCTGTCTGCTGATCCAAAGCTCCCTATGGGTGGCACTAACCACGCCTGCTGTAACGGTCCAGGTAAATCCCAGCGGGTTACCGATTGCAATAACCAACTGGCCGGGAAGTAGGCTCTGCGATGTGCCCAGCTTAACCGTAGGCAAGTTCTTGCTATCGATTCTTACTAGCGCGACATCGTGCGCCGGGTCCCGTCCGACAACCTCGCCTCTAAAGCTTCGGCCGTCGGGTAGATGGACCATAATCGATGAGCTGTTTCTTACCACATGGTCATTGGTAAGCACCAGGCCGTTTTTATTAATAATCATGCCGGAGCCGGTACCCTGGACATAGTCGGGCCCGAACGGCCACGCCTCTATCCTCTTACCAAGACTTATATGCACGGTTGCCGGGCCTGCCTTGGCTGCCGCAGCCGTCACAGTCGCCGAATAGGCGTCGAGTAGGCCGTTGTCATTTATTTTTAGCTTTTTATCTATCTCAACAATATGCGTAAACTTTTTCATGGTCTTATCGACCTCTTTCCATCATCTTTAGGTCTTGCATAAATTTTTCGACCTGGCCGAGCTTTTCCCAGTTCAGAGAGTAGTAGACATGCCTGCCGACTTTTCTCATATTAACCAGCTTGCTTTCTTTCAGGATTCTAAAATGATGCGACATTGCAGGCTGGCTTAAGTTGAACTGTTTTCTAAGCATCTGGCAGCTTGCATGCGCCTCATGCTTGCTCAGAACCAGTATTATTTTTAACCTTGTATCATCGGATAATGCATTAAATAACTGTACTAATGTCTTACTGGTCATCATTTATTCACCTGCGGTGTTTATACCCCCGTATAAATATATTTAAATATATTTATACGGTCTCGTCAATGTAAAACCACAAGCGAGGAAGCTAATAGCCTTTCTCAAGCCAATTAGCCAAGAGCCAATAAGATTTAGTATTTTCATTGGCTCTTGGCTAGAAAAAAACCTGTTGATTTTTTATTCGTAGGCGTATAATAAACAAGGATCATTTAACCATGTGCTATCTTACCTTGCGGTATAGGGGGCACCCATGGAGAAACCGGAGAATCACAGCCAGGTCGATATCAAGGTTATCGATGGCATAATAAGGGCCAACATGAATCTGCCTACCGTCACAAATCCAGCCCTTAAAATAAACTTTATTGTGGACTATATCTTTTGGATATTGGTTGCAGTTGTGCTTCTTAGGTTCGCCTTCAAGCTTATTGGGGCGAACGCACAGAACATCTTTGTCTCTCTTGTCTACAGCTTCACGAATTTAATTGTCGGCTCGTTTCAGGGAATTATCAGCAACGTGACTTCGGGTAATGTAGTGGTTGATTTCTCCTCACTAATATCTATCATTATACTTTGGCTTGTCTATCGGGCGGTTTTAAAACTTATCGTTATTATCGGGCGGTTTTAGATCAGTACAATAATCTGTCTAACCATATCAAACGCAAAAAAGCTAGCTGCAATCAGTAATTCAATCAGTAATTAATTTTATGGTAGGCTGATAGCTGATGGCAGAAAGCCGGTGGCTTTCTGCTGTTTAAGACTAGCTTGATTCGCGTCCGATGCGCTAAAATTGTCTTGTTTTAACCTGATCGGAGTAAGATGAGAGCATATCTCGACGTAGAAACCTCGTTTTCAAATAAGTTAACCGTTATCGGGCTGTATGTCGCAGACAGCAGCAAGTTAATCCAGTTGGTGGGCGAAGCTATCACTCCCGAAAATCTAATGGATTATCTTAATGGTGTAAAGAGAATTTACACCTATAACGGAAATCGCTTTGATATCCCGATCATCCATCGCGACCTGGGTATAAATTTACGAAGGAGCCACGAGTCGCAAGACCTTATGTATGACTGTCACAAGCAGAACCTAAAAGGCGGCCTCAAGGCAGTAGAAAAGGTTCTTGGGATTGCCCGAAACGTCTTTGGGCGGGGCGAGGACGACCCAAGAATACTCTGGCGCAGGTACCGGGTGCACTGGGACCTTGATGCACTTGAGCGTCTTCTTGAGTATAATCGCGAGGATACTCTTAACCTATTACTTTTGGAGGAACGACTAAAATATGGGATAAGGGCTGCCGGTCCAGAAAAAGTCCCCGTCAAGTCTTATATCAGGCTTGTTTAGTGCAAGGTGGGTACATGTAGCCATTTCAAGCATCCTGTGATATAATTTTTTCGTTATTAAGGTCGCGAAGCTGTGGCGTTTTAAAGCACAGCTTTTCTTTATGTGGGCTTGTAGACTGTAAGGGCGTATAGGGCGGCCTTAAAAAGAAGGAGGGATTCCCGAGCGGCCAAAGGGGACGGACTGTAAATCCGTTGGCGAAGCCTTCGAAGGTTCGAATCCTTCTCCCTCCACAGCGCGGTTGCTCACAGTAAATAACTCTGCGATAACGGTTTGAACTAATTCGACAATCGCAAATCACAACGCCTCCTTAGCTCAACTTGGCAGAGCACTCGACTTGTAATCGAGAGGTTACCGGTTCGATTCCGGTAGGAGGCTCAGAACTACAAATTAAGCGGTATTATATAGCACCGCTTAATTTTTATCTGGTTTCTGATCTCTTGTTTCTAGTATCTGATCAGTATCTGACCGCCTGGTTGCCAGCCATCCCAAGATAGCCGCCAAGTACGGCGGCGCCCAGGGCAAGCACTGTCCAAAGAATAAACCATCCAACGCCAGAAGCTGTACGACTAGCCGTAGTGGCCAGGTCTAACGCAGCTATACCCGTAACCACAGCCGTGGTGCTAACCAGCACAGCAATCGCACTAGTAATTAAGGCAAGCAGCACAGCTGCTATTGTCATAGTTAAAGCCCAAACCATCACGCCGTGCATCATTCCGATCCCACGAGTATCTATTGGCATTAGTCTAGACGCAGCATAGCTACCGATAAACAACGACACGATAAAGCTGATGGCGACCCAGATGCCAACTGCAGTACTAATCCCACGGAGTATTGCTAGGCTTGTTATGCCGGTTATCGTAAGACCTACTGCAACTCCTACCGCACTTAGGACCAATTGTATAGCAAGTGCAAGTATGATCCCGGCCCAGATTGGTCCCCAACGTACCCGGTCACGAAGCACTACAGTCTCGGGAACCGGGGCCCGTATTCCAGCTTTCTCTTCTAATCGTCGCGCTCTTGCTTCGGCCATCTCTACCTCTCCCTCATCCAAAAAGGATTAAGGATATTTATATTTTAAATACCCTCATACATAAAGCCTAATCAGATGGCGGCCATCGCCTTGCCTAATCGATGCTAAAAAATAACAAGTTACTAGTTGTACGGGAGGTAATTGGTTTGGTCTGCGGCCAAGTTATGTTATTATTAGTTAGGTCTTGTTAAATTAATCACATATAAAACTTCTACCTGATCTTTATAAAATTGATTTTTATAAAAACAAGGAGTTGGGAGTATTGTTATGCTTACGGTTAAGTGGCTAGTACGCGTAATGCGTAGTCTACCTATCGGGGTTGCACTGGCCTTTTTGTTTAGCTTATTAGCTCCATTGCTTGGGTTTGCAGTGGGCAGTTGGAGCCTTTATCAGCACGATGCTCGCCATTCAGGCCAAAGCGACTTTAACGGTCCAAACAGTCCTGCTATTTTATGGGTGGTTCCGTTTGGAACAAGCGGCAAGCCTACCACGCCCATCATGGTTTCGGGGAGCGGTAAAGCATATGTCGGTGTTGAAGTTTCTCCAATGAAGAAACCAACAACAACCACGAGCACCGGCCAGGCGGCCGAAGAGGGTGGGGGGCACTCGGGCATTTTCGCCTTCGGGCCAAACACCAAAGTTCTCTGGGTCTCAAAAGTAAACGGCAAGGTCTCCGGACCGCCAGCTATCGGCCGGGATGGGACGGTATATGCGGCAATCGGCACCGAGCTGGTTGCCTTGAAGGATAAGGATGGCTCAGCCAAGTGGAAGGTGCCGCTTAACGGTGAGTCAGTAAGCGGCGTTACGGTAGGGGCGGATGGCACTGTCTACACCGCAACGTCGGATGGGGCGACGGTCTATGTGGTCTCCGGCAATGGGAAGCAAAGGTGGATGTATACTGCCGGGGCTCCGATAAGCAATCCGCTGGCCGTAGGTGGCGATGGTACGGTCTACTTTACTACTAAAGATTTAAGCCTGTACGCGGTTGGCAGTAACGGTTCTTTAAAATGGAAGTTCACGGTTACCGAAAAAAGTACCGACCAGCTGTCTGGACCTGTGCTAGGCCAGGATGGCACGATCTATATCGGTGGCAACCGCAACAACGGGTATCTAACAAAAGATGATGAAAAGCAGATCGGCCGGGAATATCTTTATGCAATTAGCCCGAGCGGTCAGCTAATGTGGCGTTTTCAGGCTAAAGGAAAGACTGTAAATACACCAGCTATTGCCAAAGACGGCACCATTATATTCAGCACCACTTCCATTAACTATACCGTAGATAGGAATTATACGCTTGGCGATTGTTTTGTCCAGGCGGTTAACCCGGATGGCTCGCAAAAGTGGTACTACCATAGCGACGACAATGCAATAGATGGGCCGGCGCTTATCGGCAGTAACGGCCTCATTTATGTAAGCTCTACCGAGGGGCAAATGACCTGCCTGTCTAGGCAGGGTATTATGATCTGGAGAGCGAAGATTGGCGGCAAAGCCTCCATCGGCCCGAAAGATATACTTTACGTGGCGGCAAAATCCTCGATTGCGGCGATTGTTGACAGAAATTCAAAAGAGCTTGCAAAGAGACATAAGCGTGTAGAAGAAGCTGCGGATAATGGCTCATCCCCAACTGCCTCCCTTTCTTATTTAATCTATATATTGCCGGTTATCATAGCTCTTGGTATTGGGTATTTCTTCAAGACTAGGGTTGGCGTAAAAGAAGAGCGTGAAGATTAAATAAAGAACTTCCCATACGAGGACTCCCGTAAAAGTCATGTGGTAACCAAGGCAACTCTTTGATTTTTTAGACAATTACCTCTTTAGCAGTACTTATTAACTCCGCTAGAAAATTTCCCTGCTTAAAAATGGCTTCATGAGGTTTTAACGATACTTCTCACTGGTATTAATTAGCGGGAAGTTGGATTGGCCATAGGTGGAGCAGGTCGTTGAGAAGGTTTAAAGGGACTATCGTAAGAGGGGCGGTACTTAAAAACAACATGGCTGAATTTGATATTGTCTCGATTGGTGAGTGCATGGTTGAGTTCTACAGTGACAAACCATTTATGGATGCGGAGATGTTTTACAAATCGTATGGTGGGGATACCATAAACCTGCTCGTTGCCGCATCGCGGCTTGGCTCAAGGACAGGCTATATAACAAAAGTGGGGGAGGACAACTTTGCCCCATATTTCCTCCAGGGATGGCTTAACGAGAGGATCGATCTCTCGCTTGTAAAAGTGATCCCGGGTTTGAAAAACGGCGTCTACTTCGCCGCGGCCTACGATGACGAAGGATACGAATCTGCCTTTTACCGAAAGGGAAGCGCTGCAACCACGCTATCGGTTGATGATATAAACACCGAGTACATTGCGGCGGCAAGGTATTTTCATGCCTCAGGGATAAGTCAGGCTATTTCTAAGAGCTGTCGCAGTGCGGTCTACGAGGCATGCCGCCTGGTGGCGGAAAACAAAACCGGCGAGGTTTCTTACAACCCCCACTATAGGCCCGATATGTGGTCGGCAAAAGAGGCACAGAGCGCATTTCAGGAGCTTCTACCCTTTATCGATATCCTGTTTCTTAAACATCCTTTTGAGCCAGAAAACCTTTTCGGCATTGCCGATCCGGAGAAAGTTATAAGGGCACTTTGGCAGCAGGGTGTAAGGATTGTTGCGCTTAAAGTTGGCAAGAAAGGATGCATCATCGGCGAGAAACACTCGGGTCTAATTGGAGGCGTAGATGCGCTTAAAGTAAGCAAGGTAGTTGACCGCACTGGAGCCGGAGATACTTTTGCTGGAGCTTTTCTTCACGGGCTTGCAAGGAAGATGGATGTTTTCCAGGCTGCCTGGCTGGGAAACATCATGGCTGGGTTGAAGACGACCGGCCATGGGGCAATCGCCTCGATGCCCCATCACGATAATGTTTATCAGATATTTGAAGCCGTCTAGGTTAGAGTCCTGGACCCTGATTTTGATTGACAGTCAAACGGTTTCACCTTATTGTATTCTAATATAGGCATATAAGCATACGTGAATAGGAACAGATATGCATTTAGATAGGTTAAGAACTCTATTTTTTCAAGCTATGTCTGACCCGACCCGGCAGAAAATCTTGTCTTTGCTTGAAAAAGGCGAAAAGAAGTGCGTTAACGATCTGGTGCGCGATTTAAAGGTATCCCAGCCGACTGTATCCAAACACCTGGCAATGCTAAGGAATGCCGAATTGGTGCTCGCAATGCGCGAAGGACAACAAGTGTTTTATTCGCTTAACTGCCGTCGCATGCGGGATTGCTGTACTAACTATCTTGGTACGTTCTCTTGTTGCTCGGATCTATTTAACAAGTCGGACAGTTCGGACGAGCCAGTTTAGCGTATAATCTACTGGATGTAAGGAGGTGCCCCTTTGCTGAGAAAAAGATTTATGCTCCGCGCGGTAGCGCATTGCTGTGAGGGTAAAATAGTCTAGTCCTGAGCACGACGTTAAAAGACTCAGAATTTAACAAGTTTGTTAATTCAATATTCAATATTTATAGAACGGTAAAGCGTTGGTTGGGAGCTAAAAGGTACTGGCCAACGCTTTACGTCGGTAAACATTATTTTAGAGAGAGCCAAGACAGAAAAAACTGGTTACTTGCTCCAACTTTGTTGAGGTGACAAAGGTACATAAGGCAGAAGGTGTTTGGCGCCGCACGCTTTCCTGGAGTAATGTTTGCCGGTATATTTTGAATTTAAGGAGAAGCCGTTATTTAAGAGCGAAGCCGGAGCTGAGAGGTCGCCGAAAGTAGATTTTAGGAAATGAGTAAACAAAAATTTCGTCTTATCTTACTTGGCATATTCACCCTCGTAACTATTACAGTGGTTTCTAGCCGAGCTTTTGCAGTGGTCGACTTGCCGCAACCAACTGGCTATGTAAACGACTTTGCCGGTATGCTGTCCCAGCAGACAAAGGGCGAGCTTGAGGATAAACTTAAATCATACGAACAGAAATCAGGGAACGAAATAATTGTCGTCACAATACCTAATCTGCAGGGAACTACTATTGAAGATTTTGCGGTTCGCCTTTTTGAGAAGTGGAAGATCGGCAAGAAGGGGAAAGATAACGGTGTCTTATTGCTCATAACCAAGAAAGAACACAAAATGAAAATCCAGGTGGGCTACAGCCTTGAGCCAAACCTCACCGCTGTGGAATCTTACGGTATCGTTAAAAACATTATCGCACCGGAGTTTAAAATGCGGAACTTTGATGCCGGGGTAGTCTCCGGGGTCGATGCGATTATAAAGGCGATTGCTAAAAAGGATATTGCTGTCGCAGACGATAACTCTTCCGGTGACGGGTTTCATATTAGTAATCGTAATATCATCGCCTTTGCAAAGATGGGCTGGGTTCTGCTTATGGTTATCCTTCCCTGGTTTGCCGCGGTTTTAGCACGCACGAAGAACTGGTGGTCGGGCAGCATAGTGGGTGCGGTTATTAGTCTAACCATAATGGTATTTTCGATTCCGGCAGGTATAATCGCCATCGCTGTTCTAACTCCGCTTGGACTTTTGTTTGACTTTGCGGTATCGCGCGCCTATGAAGAACACAAGCAACGTCTGAGTCGCGGTGATAATGACAGCTATATTCCCTGGTGGGCCGGCGGTAGTTGGGGACCTGGCTCTGGAGGCTAAGATGCCGTTGGTAGGGCAGCATACTTATGAACCTGCCGCTCTTGCCTTCTCGTACTCCTCAATAATTCTCTTTGCAGTATCTCCCGGCACTTCCTCATAGTGGTCAAATTCCATATGGTATGCGCCACGGCCCGAAGTTATTGAACGAAGCGTGCTTGCGTAAGTTGCCATCTCGGCCAGGGGCGCAAGTGCACTAATCACGGTATTGCGCCCACGCAGCTCGCTTCCCAATGGTTTGCCCCTACGGCTTGAGAGATCTCCAATGACGTCTCCCATGTACTGCTCGGGGACAACGACTTCAACCTTCATGATAGGCTCAAGAAGAACTGGTTTAGCATCCATGAAGCCCTTCTTTATCGCAAGGGAACCCGCTATCTTAAATGCCATCTCTGATGAGTCAACTGCATGGTATGAACCATCGTATAGGGTTACTTTTATGTCGACCACCGGATATCCCGCCAAAATACCTTGCTCCATAACCTCTTTGATACCTTTTTCAACCGCTGGACGGTACTGTTGCGGCACGACGCCACCGACGATCTGATCCACGAACTCAAAGCCTCCGCCCCTGGGTAGCGGCTCAACCTTAATCCAGACATCGCCAAACTGACCGCGACCGCCGGACTGCTTCTTGTGGCGGCCCTGCACCGATGCCTCACCCTTAATTGTCTCCTTAAACGGAATGCGCGGTGCAGAAAGCTCTGCCTCAACGCCAAATTTTCTCTTAAGTCTTTCGGTTATGATATCGAGGTGCATATCGCCCATGCCGGATAAAACCGTCTGTCGTGTTTCGGTATCTCTTCTCACGGTTAGCGTTGGGTCTTCCTCGGCAATTCTGTTAAGCGATATACCGAGCTTCTCCTCATCGGCCTTGGTTTTTGCAGCTGCTGCTACCGATATCACCGGTTCAGGGAATTTTATGGCCGGGAGTATAATGGCTTTTCCCTCCTCGGTAAGTGTATCGCCGGTCATTGTGTCAGCTAGCTTGGCGACCGCGCCAATATCGCCCGCTGGGATATCTATAGCGTCTTCCTGCGTTTTTCCACGAACGACGAACATATGACCGACCCGCTCCTTCTTGCCACGGCTTGCATTTGTTATGCTAGAGTTAGCCTTAAAGTCTCCAGAGAAAACCCTGAAGTAGCTGAGCTTTCCAACGTATGGGTCGGCAACCGTCTTAAACACAAACACTGCAAGTGGTTCGGACTCAGATGGTTTTACTTCAACGTCCTGCTCGGTTTTTGAATCGACTCCCTTGACCGCTCCACGGTCAACCGGGGATGGCAGATAATCTACTATCGCATTTAACAGAGCCTCCACGCCGATCGCAGTAAAGGCTGCGGTGCAGGCTACCGGAATAACCTGTCCCGTTGCAATCGCGCTATTTAGTCCCGACATGATTTCAGCCTCGGAGAGCTCGCCTTCTTCGAGGTACTTCTCCATCAAGGCGTCGTCGCTTTCGGCAATGCGCTCGATGAGTGCCTCACGGGCCGATGCAATCGCATCGGCCATGTCGGCAGGGACATCCTCAATAGAGGTCTTATTGCCATCCGTTACATAGGCTTTCTGCTTAATAACATCAACTACGCCCCTGAAACTTAACTCGCTTCCCATGGGAAGCTGAAGCGGGGTGACTTTGTCACTGTAGACTTCCCGAATAACTTTTAGAGTTTCATCAAAGTCGGCATGCTCTTTATCCATCCTATTTATAATAACCATCTTGGCAAGGTTATACTCATCGGCAATTGCCCAAGCTCTCTCGGTCTGAACCTCAAGACCCGCCACGGCGTCGACTACGATCGCCGCAATATCCACAGCACGAAGCGCACCGTAAACCTCACCGATAAAGTCGGCGTATCCGGGTACGTCAATAACGTTTATTTTGTAGTTGTTAAACTCGCAGGGTGCAAGGGAGGCATTGATTGAAAATTTTCTTCGTATTTCTTCAGGGTCATAGTCTGATACAGTATTGCCTTCGTCTACCTTACCAAACCTGCTGATTGCCCTTGTGGTGTAGAGCATGGCCTCGGCAAGGGTAGTCTTACCGCTTCCCCCATGGCCGACCAGGCCCAGATTTCGAATGTTCTCCGCTGCATATTTTTTCAATAATATCTCCTCCCTCTAGCTGCTCAATTTGAGAGCTATGGTAGTTAATTAAATAATTAACTACCAGCAGTGAGCCAAATGCTAAGAAAATATGTGGGGTTCTAGCCACTAAAGTACCGCGATTACATGGCATTATAACATGGGCATTATTATACAGGAATAACCGGAAATTATCTAAGCGAATACCACCGTCTTCGCCTTCGTCGTCGCCACGGCCAAAGGAGGGTTATTGCGAGCCCCGACGTAAAGCCCCCGATGTGCGCAAAATAGGCGACTCCTCCCCCACCCGGCGTACTGACAAAGATTGATAAGACCTGTAGTAGAAACCAAAACCCAATGACAAGAATTGCTGGGATTCTAATGAGCTCGACGAAAAATATAATTGGGATAACCGTTAGTACCTTGGCGGTCGGGAAGAGCACGAGGTAGGCTGCAAGCACACCCGATATCGCACCGCTTGCACCAATATTTGCCACCATGGACATAGGGCCGATTGCTATCTGCAGGGCCGAACCTACGATCCCTACCAGAAGATAAAAAACTATGAACTTGACGCGGCCAAATATATCCTCAACATTGTTGCCAAAAATCCATAAAAAGAGCATGTTAAAACCGACGTGCAGGGGCGAGGGACTGTCGTGTAAAAACATCGACGTAATAAGCGTCAGGTAAACAGGATGAATTGAGTTTGAAGTTATTGGTCGGCCAGTAACAATAGCTTTAGGGAAAAGCGCGTACTGGTTGTAAAATTCAATGAGGGCTCTCTCGCCGGGCAGAAAAAGAGTATAAATATATATAGATATATTAATAATAATTAAAGCAACGGTTACGATAGGAAACCGTCTTGTGGGGTTATCGTCCCTGATTGGTATAAGCATTTTTCCTCCGCTATTATTTATCCTATACAATATTCCCTTTAAGGCAATAGGATAACATGAAAGAATCTGGGCCTAGCTTTGCAAGCGGTGAATTGGTAAACCAGTGAACAAATAAATTGTATTTACGAATTTTTAATTAGGGCTTAAGATTTAAAGAACTTATATAAGAAAAACTATTATGTTTGCAGGAGGAATATGCCCGAGCTTCCCGAAACCGAGACGATAAAAAGAGAACTTCAGGATGCCGTGGTGGGCTTAAAGATAACTGATGTTGAAACCCCGGTATCGGTGGTGGTCCGTGCTCCTCTTGATGAGTTTAAACGTAAGATAACCGGAGCAGTGGCAACCGGTGCCAGCCGGCGGGCAAAAAACATTATCTTACATCTTTCCTCTGGCAAGGCAGTTCTTTTTCATCTAATGGTATCCGGAACCCTTCTTTATCTCCCAAATAATGCCCCTAAGCGGGAAAAAGCCCAGGTTATATTCAAGCTTGATAACGGCTATGAACTCCGCTACCGCGATCCTCGGCTGTTTGGATATATCAAGCTTCTTGAAGAGGAGGATATTACAAAAGCATCCGAGCTGAGCCGTCTTGGGCCCGAGCCCCTTGCAAAAGACTTTACTTTTGAGAGATTCAAAGAGATGCTGAAGAAAAGACCCCGGGCCAGGATAAAGGGGCTTCTCCTAGATCAATCCTTTATTGCCGGAATTGGAAACATCTACGCCGACGAGATACTTTTCTATGCACGGGTGCTCCCGACCAGACCGGCAGGTTTACTTACCGATGAGGAGGTAAAGCGCATGTATGAGGGCATGCGCAGCATCCTAGCTAAGGCCATCGAGGAGCGGGGTACATCCATCGTCTCCTACGTGGATCTTTTCGGAAAGAAAGGGAACTACGCAAATTTTCTAAAAGTGCATGCCCGGGCGGGCAAACCATGCTCAAACGGCTGTACCGGAACCGTCGTTAAGACCGAGGTCGCAGGCAGGGGAACCTATTACTGCCCGGGCTGCCAGAAATAGACGGGCGGTTGGCGGCCATTAGTATAATCTTTTGTTATTAGCGGCGGCCGGCGGTTGGCGGCCATTGTTGCTACCTGCCCTTTTCTTTTGTAAGATTAAAGAAATTTAAATGAACGAAAGGGAGAATTTTTAAATGGTGGAGACTGGGACGCTTCGAGTAAAAACTGGCTTGGCTGAGATGCTGAAAGGTGGAGTTATCATGGATGTAACTACACCTGAGCAGGCAAAAATCGCTGAGGATGCCGGGGCAGTCGCTGTTATGGCCCTTGAGCGTGTTCCTGCCGATATCAGAGCGGCCGGCGGTGTTGCGCGTATGGCCGATCCCACAGTTATCGAAAAGATCGTTAGCTCTGTAACCGTACCAGTTATGGCCAAAGCTAGAATCGGGCACTTCGTCGAGGCACAGATCTTAGAGGAGCTTGGCGTGGACTATATCGACGAGAGCGAAGTTCTTACTCCCGCCGATGAGGAGCACCATATCAACAAGTGGGATTTTAAAGTGCCCTTTGTCTGCGGCTGTCGAAACCTAGGCGAGGCGCTGCGGCGCATATCCGAAGGTGCGGCCATGATAAGGACAAAAGGCGAACCGGGCACCGGTAACATTGTTGAGGCGGTACGGCACATGCGCTCGGTAAATGAAGGTATCAGTTGGCTTAAAGGACTTCGTGAGGATGAGCTTTTTGCTGCAGCCAAAGACCTGGAGGCTCCCTACGAGTACGTAAAATGGGTACATGACAATGGCAAGCTTCCGGTAGTTAACTTCTCCGCCGGCGGTGTGGCCACCCCGGCTGATGCAGCACTTATGATGCAGCTTGGTGCAGATGGTATTTTTGTCGGCTCCGGCATCTTTAAGAGCGCAGACCCGGCTAAGAGGGCCAAGGCGGTTGTCCAGGCGACAACACATTACACCGACACCGATCTTCTTGCTAGAGTGTCTAAAGATCTTGGCGAGCCGATGGTTGGAATCGAAATAAGCCAAATCCCCGAGGCCGAGATGATGCAGGAGCGGGGTTGGTAACTAAGAAAGGGTCCAAAGATAAGGACTAGCCAAGTAGCCAATAGCCCTAATTAAGCCAAGTAGCCAATAAAGACATTAAGACCTATTTAATTTGATTTACTCTTAATCTAGACCCACATATCATTGGCTATTTGGCTTCCTGGTCCTTGGACCCTTAGATTCGGTGGTTGAATATTGGTTAATGAGGTAGATAGTTTTTAATGAAGACGAAAATAGGTGTACTCGCTCTACAGGGGGCAGTACGCGAACATATATATCATATTGAGCAGGCCGGTGCGACCGGTAAGATAATAAAGTGGCCGCATGAGCTAGATGAGGCCGCTGGTTTAATTATCCCGGGTGGCGAGAGCACAACAATCGGCAAGCTTATGGTCGAGTACAACTTCATCGATGCCATCCGCGATTTTTATGCAAAGGGCAAGCCGATTTACGGTACCTGCGCCGGTATGATTCTTCTTGCAAAAAAGATCACCGAGGGCGATCAGCCGCTTCTGTCCCTTATGGATATCGAAGTAAGGCGCAACGCTTTTGGCCGGCAGCGCGAGAGCTTTGAGGCCGATCTTAACATAAAAGCTATTGGTGCTCTCAAGGCCGTATTTATCCGTGCCCCTTGGATAGAGTCAATAAGCGACGGTGTCGACGTTATGGCTGAATTTGATAATATTAAGGTAATGGCAAGGCAGGGCGGTCTTCTTGTCTCAGCATTTCATCCCGAATTAACGGGGGATTTACGGGTACATAAATACTTCATAGAAATGGTAAGGGAGGCCTAGTGTCAGGGCATTCTAAATGGGCAACAATTAAGCGTAAAAAAGGTAAAGAGGATGCTAAACGCAGTAAGCTTTTTGGAAAGCTAAGCCGTATCATTATGGTTGCTGCCCGCAATGGTAGTAATCCAGATATGAACGCAGCACTTGCCAATGCTATCGATAAGGCGAAAAGCTATAGTATGCCGGCGGACAACATCGAGCGGGCTATTAAGAAAGGTGCCGGCGAGCTAGGTGCGGCAGACTATGAAGAGCTTACCTACGAGGGATTCGGTCCGGCCGGGGTTGCCATCATGGTGGATGTTATGACGGACAACCGCAATCGTACAGCAGCTGATATCCGCCATATCTTTACTAAGTACGGTGGAAATCTTGGGGCGGCAGGTTCGGTGTCCTGGATGTTTGACCGCAAGGGGATAATTACTATCGACAAGAGTCATCCAATTGGCGAGGACGAACTCTTCGCTTTGGCCATTGAAGCTGGGGCTGAAGATATGATAAGCGAGGATGACCAGTGGCAGATAACCACCGAGCCGACCGAGCTTAACTTTGTTAAAAATATAATTGAAAAACACGGCATTCCTATCTCGCTTGCCGAGACTGCTCTTATCCCAAAGAATCCGGTTAAGCTGGATAAAGAAGAGGCTGGCCGGGTTTTAAGATTGGTTGATGCCTTGGAAGAAAATGACGACGTCCAGGACGTCTACAGCAACTTTGATATTGCGGCAGACATTTTAGAAGAACTTACGTCTTAACTATAAGAAGCTGTAAATCAACTGTTATGATCAAGCAAATGAGGCAAAGATGATCATACTAGCAGTCGATCCCGGAACCGCTACGACCGGCTATGGGGTTATTGAATATAAGGGGAACCACTTCAAACTCAAAGACTATGGAATAATCTCAACCGAGGCAAAACTTGCCACGGAACTTCGGCTGCAAGGAATATACGGTCATTTAAGAAATCTTATTGTTAGGCACAAGCCAGATTGCTTTGCGGTTGAGCAACTCTTTTTTAACTCAAACGTGCGAACGGCGATAGCGGTTGGCCAAGCTCGCGGTGTCTGTCTCTTAGTTGCTGCAGACGGTAAACTTCCTGTTGTTGAGTATACGCCGCTACAGATAAAGCAGGCGGTTGTTGGGTACGGCAGGGCTAATAAATCGCAGATTCAGCAGATGGTAAAAGCGATACTAAATCTAAGCGAGATCCCAAAGCCGGACGACGCCGCTGATGCGCTCGCGCTCGCAATCTGCCACGCGCATTCGTATAAGCTAAACGATATGGCCGGGAGAATGTAGATGATAGCGTTTCTTAGAGGAAGGCTTGAGGATAAAGGAATAGGCTGCGCTGATATCGACGTGAATGGGATCGGCTACCGTGTATCGATGTCAAATAACTCACTTGCCGCCATGCCGACAAAAGGCGAGCCGGTCTTCGTCTATACGTATACACACGTACGCGAAGACACCCTGCAGCTTTTTGGCTTCGCATCGACTGGCGAACGCGGGCTTTTTGAGAAGCTCATCACGGTTAGCGGTATTGGCCCGAAAGCCGCCCTTGCCCTACTCTCCGCCTTTGATGTCGATTTACTAAAGCAGGCAATAGTAAATGAGGATATAGCACTTATAACATCCGTCCCCGGTGTCGGGAAGAAAAACGCGCAGAGACTTATCCTTGAGCTTAAGGATAAGCTAACCTCGCCCGGCTTAGGCTTCCTCCCAACCGTCTCGGCTAACGACCGCTCTGTCTACGAGGGGGCACGAAGCGCGCTTTTAAGTCTTGGGTACTCGTCTGCCGAGGCCAAAAAGTCCTTGGAAGGATTTGCGGCCGATGGCGATGGGGTCACAGTTGAAGCTCTTGTAAAGCACGCTCTAAAGAATCTGGTAAAAAGCTAGTTTGTTTACAGGGATACATGGTTTGGTTAAATTATAAGTAATTTAAAAGAAGGATTTGCTTAAAAATGAAAGATAGAGATTACAAGACAGTCAGGGTCATAGTTGAGATACCAAAGGGAAGTCGCAATAAGTACGAGTATGACGAGAAACTAGGCCTTTTCAAGCTTGATCGAGTGCTTTTTTCTTCTGTTCATTATCCCGCCGATTATGGGTTCATTCCTGAGACACTTGCCGAAGATGGCGACACCCTGGATGCGCTTGTAATAATCACCGAGCCGACTTTTACCGGGTGTGCGATTGAGGCAAAGCCGGTCGGCCTGTTTAAGATGTGGGATGAGCATGGACCGGATCATAAGATACTCTGCGTCCCGGTTGCCGACCCGATTTGGAACTACGTCGATGATATGGAAGAAGTCCCGCCGCACTTCTTAAGCGAGATCAGCAACTTCTTCGAGATCTATAAGGAGCTTGAGGCCAAGGTAACCGGTATCGAGGGCTGGGAGTCAAAAGAGAATGCTATAGCGGTAATCGAGGAGTCAATATTAAGGTATAAAAGGGCACAGGCGGAAAAGAAAGTATCATAAATAATATCATCAGCCATCAGCATTCAGCTTTCAGCTAATTAAAGAAGCTGATAGCTGAAAGCTGAATGCTGATGGCTAAACCATAATAATATCGAATCAGTTGAGTCTTAGACCGAGGGTTAGGTAAGGTAAGGGTATGGAAGATCGACTAATAACAACGGCGTTTATAGAGGAAGATGTGGACTACGAGCGAACGTTGCGCCCTAAACGGCTCGGCGAGTTTATTGGTCAAAAGTGGGCCAAAGAGGCTCTAGAACTCTTTATATCTGCGACGAAAAGTCGGGAAGAAGCACTTGACCACGTTCTTTTAAGCGGACCCCCAGGTCTTGGCAAAACCACGCTTGCTGGCATTATTGCAAATGAGCTTGGCGTTGGGATTAAAGTAACGTCCGGGCCGGCAATTGAGCGTGCTGGTGACTTGGCAGCAATTCTAACCAATCTGCAGCCAAACGACGTGCTATTTATCGATGAGATACATCGTCTGCACCGCCAGGTCGAGGAGATACTCTACCCGGCAATGGAGGACTTTGAGCTGGATATCATAATTGGGAAAGGCCCGTCAGCGAGGTCTTTGCGACTTGAGCTTCCGCATTTTACGCTGGTTGCTGCAACTACAAGGCAGGGACTTATAACATCCCCACTGAGAGACAGGTTCGGAGTTACCTGTCGCTTTGATTATTACGGCGAAGATGAGCTAAATGCTATTGTAAAACGCTCGGCGGCAATCCTGGGGGTTAAAATAGACGAACACGGCTCACTTGAGATTGCCCGGCGGTCCCGTGGCACCCCGCGAGTCGCAAATAGGCTTTTGAAGAGAGTTCGCGACTACGCACAGGTAAAAGGCGACGGGTACATCACTAAGAAGATTGCCGACAAGGCATTAGCGTTTCTTGAAGTCGACCCGCTTGGTCTTGATAGGCTAGATCAACAAATACTTCATACCCTGGCCGAAAAATTTAGCGGTACCCCGGTGGGATTAAATACGCTTGCAACGTCTATCGGTGAAGAGCCTGAGACAATTGAGGATGTCTACGAGCCGTATCTTTTACAGCTTGGCTTTATCCAACGCACTCCCCGTGGCAGAGTAATAACCGAGCGTGCCTGTAAACATCTAGGCATAGCATATCCTAATTCAGGCAGTACGCTATTCTAATTTCCCTCCCTTGGAGGGGATGGCTAGGAGAGGGTGAACCTTATTCTGGGTTCCGACCCCTGACTTCTGGCTTCTGGACCAACGTTACTTTCCATCATTTCCGATTAACATAGATCGTCACTACTTGGCCGTTCTGTAGTTCAGATCCCGGGTTCGGGTTCTGGTAGACAACCTTGTTTTGCTTGTCCTTATTTGGCAGGTACGGCTCCGCAGTTATATCGACGATTTTAAGTCCCATACCCTCAAGTAACTGCCCTGCCGAGCTTACATCCATACCAATAACCCTAGGTACTTTTACCGTTTGGCTTGCGTATACACCGTTTGGCCCGGCACTTACCACCAGCTGGATGACCGTATTTTGCCTAGCTTTTTTACTGCCCGATGGTGTTTGCGCAATTACTATCCCCCGGGGCGTTTTATTATCGGCTTCGTACGTTGTACTGTGTCGAAAATGGATCTTCTCAAGCGCGCTTATAGCGTCTTGTTCACTTAGACCCACCACGTTTGGTATCTTCATAATGCTTGGAGTTGCCCCAATCGGGCATCTTTGCGTTGGAACGCTGTCAATGGGGAAGGTACGGTACTCAACGTTTGTACAGTACTTGTTTGCAAGCAGTCCGGTATCGGCGCAAACAAGTACTGTAGTAACTCCCGCCGGCGGTTTTACGAAGTCATGCGGGGGTACGCCATCTAGTGCTCCCGACATGAATTTATTCCAGATCTCTGCGGGGAAAGTTCCGCCAGCAACTCTTATCCCGTGGACGTTGTTCATAGGTATCTGCCCCTGTGGGTAACCCACCCAAACCGCTGCAGAAAGATCTGGCGTATATCCGCAGAACCAGGCGTCATGGTAGTCAGTAGCGGTTCCCGTTTTCCCGGCACACGGCCTGTTTATCCTGGCTTCGGTACCCGTTCCACGCCGGATTACATCCTGCAGGACATCTGTGACCTGCTGCGCTGTATCGGTGCTTATTACCTGCTTGGGGTCGGGCTTAAACTCGTCGATTACCTTTCCGGTAGAATCTGTCACTTTGGTTATCGCAATGGGGTCGCAGTGGGACCCGTTGTTAGCCAAGGTTGAATAGGCGCTCGTCATATCAAGAACGCTTGGCCCATGACTAAATCCGCCAAGCGTAATCGCCGGGTAATGATCCATATGAACAGTTATCCCCATCTTTTTAGCAGTATCGATGATTTTATCCAACCCAACATCTGCGCCGAGCCTTGCATACACGGCGTTAATCGAGTAGACTAATGCCTCGCGGATAGTCATCTGCCCCCCACCTTCGCCAGCAGAGTAGTTTTTTACATACCAGGGCTTCTTAAACCCCGGATAAAAAACATCTCCGGGCGACGAGTCGTAGGTCTTAAATGGAGAAATTCCGTTTTCGAGAGCTGCTGTAAACACAAATGGCTTGAAGGATGAGCCTGGCTGGCGGTTATTTGAGATCGCCAGGTTGTAGTTACTCTCCCCAAAGTTTCGTCCGCCAACCATTGCTTTTATGTAGCCAGTTGATGGTTCGATTGCAACGAGCGCGGCTGATGGGTCACCCGGCCGGTTAAGCGTTGACCATGCGGCATTCTCAGCGGCATTTTGCATCTTTGGATCAATAGTCGTATAAACACGTAGGCCACCTTTAAATACCACGTTCTCACCATATTTGTCGATGAGCTGTTTTTTAACGTAGTCGACGAAATAGGGGGCCACGGTTGTGGTTTTGCTGATCGGCTTTACCTGGATCGGTGTCAGAATGGCCTGCTTGGCCTGCTCTCGGGTTATGTATTTAAGTTTTAACATATGCTCTATAACGGTATCCCGGCGCTCTTTGGCTTTGTTGGGGTGCAGGTAGGGCGAGTAGTCGTTCGGTGCGTTAATGATACCGGCAAGTAGTGCCGCCTCCGGAAGAGTGAGATCCTTCGCGCTTTTCCCGAAAAAGTTTTGTGATGCCGTTTCCACGCCGTACCAGCTGTTACCAAAATAAATAGTATTGAGATATTTCTCAAGGATCTGGTCTTTGGTGTATTTCTGATCCAGCTGGTACGCTAACACAGCCTCCTGGATCTTGCGGGAGAAGGTTTTCTGGGGGGTGAGTATTGTGTTTTTGATATACTGCTGATCGAGGGTACTCGCTCCCTCAACAATGTGCCCAGTCGTGAGGTCTATGAAGAATGCACGGGCAATGGCCTGCGGATCAAAGCCCTCGTGTTTATAAAATCTCTCGTCCTCGATAGCAATGACCGCGTGCTGCAGGTCTGTTGATATCTGCGACAATGGGACGACCACGCGGTCTTGCTCGTAGTAGAGGTTGGTCAGCAAAGTTCCATCCGCCGCATATATTTTGGTCGTCTGCCAGTTCTGAACATCGCCCTGGTTTTTAAGGTTGGGCACATTGTTGATAATGGTGGCAGCCACAGCCAGGCTACCTAGGGCTACCGCTACAAATAAAAATACTGTTACAAGGACAAACGCTAGTATTATATTTATTTTATGCTTGTGCTGTTTTATATGCCTGACTCTTCTGATTCTTGATCGAGACATTAACATCCACCGCTAAGTTATGCGAAAACGTACTGAATGGATTATAGCACAAGCAGGTCTAGAACGCGGGTTAATCAAGGAAATGCGATTGTCAGCAATCGCATTTCCTTGAGCTGGACACACGTGTGCCCAGGTGCTACGATTCTTCCTAGTTCTGATTTCCAGTATCTTGTTTCTAGTCTCTGATTCTGGGGGTAATAGTGAAATCGGCTGATGAGCAACTATTTATCATACAAGATGGTACCGAGGAAATAATCCCGGTTGAAGAGCTTAAAGAAAAGCTTGAACGCTCGGTTAAGATGGGTATGCCGCTTAAGATAAAATACGGTGTTGACCCTACTGCGCCTGATCTTCACCTAGGACATGCAGTTCCCTTAAGAAAACTTCGCCAATTTCAGGACCTTGGCCATGAGGTTCAGCTTCTTATCGGAGACTATACGGCTCGTGTTGGTGACCCTACTGAGCGATCTGCTACAAGGCCGCAGCTTCCCGTAGAGGTAATTATGGAAAATGCCCGTACATATACCGAACAGGCGTTTAAGGTTCTCGACCCCGAGAAAACCATTATTGGCTATAATGGACGTTGGTTTTCTGATCTACCATTTGAAAAGGTACTTAAAATAACAGCTCAGTTTACGGTAGCAAGGATGCTCGAGCGCGACGACTTTGCAAAGCGCTTTGCCGCCCAGGTCCCGATAGGGCTACATGAGTTTCTCTATCCCGTCATGCAAGGATATGACTCCGTCGAGCTTGGCTGCGATGTTGAAATAGGGGGAACCGACCAGAAGTTTAACATGCTCGCCGGGCGCGACCTGCAGAGGTGGGCAGGTCAAGAGCCGCAGGTGGTCGTCACTATGCCTATCCTTGAGGGCACCGACGGCGTTGTGCGCATGAGTAAATCCAAGGGCAATTATATCGGTCTTACCGAGCCTCCTGAAGAACAATTTGGCAAGATTATGTCCATCCCAGACTTTATAATGATCAGGTACTTTCGGCTTTGTACGAACGAGTCACCCGAAGAAATCGACCGCATTGAAAAAGACTTAGAAGACGGCATACTTCATCCCAATGAAGTAAAACGGCGTCTCGCAAAAGATATCATATCTATATACTATAGACCTACAGCCGCGGAAGAGGCCGAGCGTATATTTGATATAAGACATAAGCCTGGGCTAGCCGTGTCTGTTGAAGAAAAAGTTGCTGTTACAGAGGCATTGGGCGTTGAAATACCAGAGGTTGAGGTTACACCAGATATGCTAACCGACACAAACCGTATCTGGATTGTAAAGCTTGTCGTTTCCGCCGATTTTGCCAAAACAAATGGCGAGGCCCGCCGCCTTATTGAAGGCGGCGGTGTTAAATACAATGGGGAGACGGTTGCTGAATCAGGCGTCGAAGTAGTTCCCAAAACAGGCGATATCTTGCAGGTAGGAAAACGCCGTTTTGCACGTCTTAAAGTCTATACAGCAACCTAGGCCAGAAGCGGGTCAGTCTTGACAGCAATTTTTAATATGGTAGAGTACTCTTTGCGTGGCAGTTCAGATAGACTTAGTCCATCGGGTAAAATTTTTATCCGAACTAGTTGACAACAAAAGTGCTGGATGATATAGTTATCTATGCTGCTAACGCAGTAAAATTCCGTGGAGTTGTTGTATATTGCAAACAATTTATCTCGGAGGCGACAAGTATAAGTTAGAGTGATAAGGTTGCAAAGGGCAACCATGTCTAGGATTTGTCGCTGTAAGAGGTAAACTCCACAGCGATTTTTTTTGTTTTCATTTAGATAGTTGACAGGCGAAAATCTGCATGATACATTATCGCCTGCTGATCAAGAAGTCACTTACGCCAACTCGTTGGTATAGCAGAGTTAAAAATTGATATCCGATTTTTATCTGGTTTCTGTTATCTGACTTCTGTTTTCTGAATAGTTGGTCTTTGAAAACTGAACAGTGGATAGCCAGTACGGTTTAAATTTTTAAGCCAAACACGCAATTCAAGCGTGGAACCCGTCGACTCGTGTTTGCAGAGGTTTACCTCTGGATATGCGAGCGAGGTTTTTTAGTTTTTAATGAGCACTCAAGCTCTTTAAGAAAAGTTTGCGGTTCTTAAAGGACCGCGTACAGCTTCAATGGAGAGTTTGATCCTGGCTCAGGACGAACGCTGGCGGCGTGCTTAACACATGCAAGTCGAGCGGAGCTAATCTGACGATCCCTTCGGGGTGAAGTTGGACGGTGCTTAGCGGCGAACGGGTGAGTAACACGTGGGTAACCTGCCCTTTACTCTGGGATAACTCCGGGAAACCGGGGCTAATACCGGATGTGGTTGCCGGGACGCATGTCCTGGTTACTAAAGTTCCGGCGGTAAGGGATGGGCCCGCGTTCCATTAGCTTGTTGGTAGGGTAACGGCCTACCAAGGCGACGATGGATAGCCGACCTGAGAGGGTGATCGGCCACACTGGGACTGAGACACGGCCCAGACTCCTACGGGAGGCAGCAGTGGGGAATTTTGCGCAATGGGCGAAAGCCTGACGCAGCAACGCCGCGTGAGGGATGACGGTTTTCGGATTGTAAACCTCTTTCAATTGGGACGAAGCCGCAAGGTGACGGTACCTATAGAAGAAGCCCCGGCTAACTACGTGCCAGCAGCCGCGGTAATACGTAGGGGGCGAGCGTTGTCCGGAATTATTGGGCGTAAAGCGCGCGTAGGCGGTTTGTTAAGTCCGATGTGAAAACTCCCGGCTCAACTGGGAGACTGCATTGGAAACTGATGAGCTAGAGTCCAGCAGAGGGAAGTGGAATTCCAAGTGTAGCGGTGAAATGCGCAGATATTTGGAAGAACACCAGTGGCGAAGGCGGCTTCCTGGACTGCGACTGACGCTGAGGTGCGAAAGCTAGGGGAGCGAACAGGATTAGATACCCTGGTAGTCCTAGCCGTAAACGATGGGCACTAGGTGTAGCGGGTTATCGACTCCCGCTGTGCCGCAGCTAACGCATTAAGTGCCCCGCCTGGGGAGTACGGCCGCAAGGTTAAAACTCAAAGGAATTGACGGGGGCCCGCACAAGCGGCGGAGCATGTGGCTTAATTCGACGCAACGCGAAGAACCTTACCAGGGCTTGACATTTAGAGTAAACTCATGGAAACATGAGGTGGTTCGTCCGCTCTAAACAGGTGGTGCATGGCTGTCGTCAGCTCGTGTCGTGAGATGTTGGGTTAAGTCCCGCAACGAGCGCAACCCCTGTCCTATGTTACCAGCGATTCGGTCGGGGACTCATAGGAGACTGCCGGTGTCAAACCGGAGGAAGGTGGGGATGACGTCAAGTCATCATGCCCTTTATGTCCTGGGCTGCACACGTGCTACAATGGCCGGTACAATGGGCTGCGACGCCGTGAGGTTGAGCGAATCCCTTAAAACCGGTCCCAGTTCGGATTGCAGGCTGAAACCCGCCTGCATGAAGTCGGAGTCGCTAGTAATCGCGGATCAGAATGCCGCGGTGAATACGTTCCCGGGCCTTGTACACACCGCCCGTCACACCACCCGAGTTGTTTGCACCCGAAGTCGCTGGCCTAACCCGCAAGGGAGGGAGGCGCCGAAGGTGTGAAGAGTAAGGGGGGTGAAGTCGTAACAAGGTAGCCGTACCGGAAGGTGCGGCTGGATCACCTCCTTTCTAGGGAGACATTGCCTCGAAAGAGGCAGGAGGTGAGGTCACAATGGTGGTTGATGTCTGACTCCGCAAGAGTCGGTTTCCGATCACTGACCTCACACCTTAGAATAATGTCGATCCATACTGACTGGCCCGTAATCGCCCGATTTATCGGACGTGTAGTTGCCCCATTTATGGGGCGAAAAAAGGGCCGCCACTGTTCGGTTCTCAAAGACTAACAAAAGTTTCAGTCAATAACTCCAATAATAGGAAACTGAAATTTGAGAATTGTCTTTGATGAGCGCATGCCCCTGCGAGGGGTGCGCGGCAGAAGACGGTCACTAGTTTTAAGAGAAAACAGCGACCGTTTTTTTGCCGGCAGGAGTAAAAACTTGCCTTTGAACTTTGAAAACTACACAGCAGAAGTCGAGTGAGAATCGATCAAGTTAGTAAGGGCATACGGTGGATGCCTTGGCGCTAGGAGTCGATGAAGGACGTGGTAAGCTGCGATAAGCTTCGGGGAGGTGCAAGCAACCTTCGATCCGGAGATTTCCGAATGGGGAAACCCGACTGGGGTAATGCCCAGTTACTCCTGCCTGAATATATAGGGTAGGTAGAGACAACCCAGGGAATTGAAACATCTAAGTACCTGGAGGAATAGAAAGTAAAAACGATTCCCTTAGTAGCGGCGAGCGAACGGGGAACAGCCCAAACCGTCTAGGTGTTAAAGCGGCAGGCGTTGCTTAGACGGGGTTGAAGGAGTCACCAGGCTGGACTGCCTCTAGCCGGAGAGTTACAAAACTCATTATTAGTCGAAGGATTCTGGAAAGAACAGCCACAGAAGGTAAAAGCCCTGTAGGTGAAAGTAATGAGACTCTCGGTGACCACCTGAGTACTGCGGGACACGAGAAATCCTGTGGGAAGTTACGAAGACCACTTCGTAAGGCTAAATACTCCCTAGCGACCGATAGTGGACTAGTACCGTGAGGGAAAGGTGAAAAGCACCCCGGGAGGGGAGTGAAATAGTACCTGAAACCGTATGCTTACAAGCAGTCGGAGGAAGACTTAGTCTTCTGACGGCGTGCCTTTTGTAGAATGATCCTGCGAGTTATGGTATGTAGCAAGGTTAAGCTTAAAGTGTAGCCGTAGCGAAAGCGAGTCTTTAAATGGGCGATTAGTTGCATGCTGTAGACCCGAAGCTGCGTGATCTATCCATGGCCAGGTTGAAGCGGGGGTAAGACCTCGTGGAGGACCGAACCTACTTCGGTTGAAAACGGAGAGGATGAGCTGTGGATCGGAGTGAAAGGCTAATCAAACGCAGTTATAGCTGGTTCTCCCCGAAATAGCTTTAGGGCTAGCCTCGGATGTTTTGTTGCGGTGGTAGAGCACTGATTGGACTAGGGGCCTTACCAGGTTACCAAACCCAGTCAAACTCCGAATGCCGTAACTTTAGAGTCCGGGAGTCAGACTACGGGTGATAAGATTCGTGGTCAAGAGGGAAACAGCCCAGACCGTCGGCTAAGGTCCCTAAATCCATGCTAAGTGGCAAAGGATGTGGCGTTGCCTAGACAACCAGGAGGTTGGCTTAGAAGCAGCCATCCTTCAAAGAATGCGTAATAGCTCACTGGTCAAGTGGTGCTGCGCCGAAAATGTAACGGGGCTCAAGCATGGTACCGAAGCTGCGGGATTCAGAGACTAGAGACTAGAGATCAGAAACAAGGAGAAACGATGCCATATCGAAAACTCAATGTTTACAAGAGAGCTTATGCTTTGGCACTAGAGGTTCACAAATTATCTCTAGATTTTCCAAAGCTAGAGCAATTCGGAATTGCTCAGCAGTTACGTGCATCAAGCAAATCAATACCTGTAAATATTGCTGAGGGGATGGGCAAACAAGAATCCCCCAAGGATGTTACAAGGTTTGTAAGGGTAGCTGTGGGTTCTTGTGAGGAAACAAAGGTATGGCTAGACTTCTCCAAAGATCTAGGCTACATAAAGCCAGAAGATCATAAATCCTATTACGAAGCCTATTGTGAAATAGGCAGGATGCTAAACGGTATTATTAAGAGGTATATAAATATCTAGTTTCTGTTTTCTAGTTTCTGGTCTCTGGATCGGTAGGGGAGCATTGTCTGCGGGACGAAGTCAGTTCGTAAGGACTGGCGGACTTCAGACAAGAGAGAATGCAGGAATGAGTAGCGAGAGACAGGCGAGAAACCTGTCCGCCGAATGCCTAAGGGTTCCAGGGTAAAGCTAATCTGCCCTGGGTTAGTCGGGACCTAAGGCGAGGCCGAAAGGCGTAGTCGATGGACAACGGGTAGATATTCCCGTACCACCGAGTCGCGTTATCAGCAATGGGGCGACGGAGGAGGGTAGCTCAGCACGGCGTTGGTCGTCCGTGTTTAAGCCTGAAGGGTGTCTCCTAGGCAAATCCGGGAGGCGTTAAACCCAAGAGGTGATGACGAGCCGATTGAGGCGAAGTGAGTAATCCCATGCTTCCAAGAAAAACCTCTAGTGAGTGGCTTTGGTGCCCGTACCCCAAACCGACACAGGTAGGCGAGTAGAGAATACTAAGGCGATCGAGAAAACTCTGGTTAAGGAACTCGGCAAAATAGCCCCGTAACTTCGGGAGAAGGGGCGCCACGTTAGCGTGTAAGGTTTTCCCCCAAGCGCGAGGTGGCCGCAGTGAAATGGCCCAGGCGACTGTTTACCAAAAACACAGGTCTCTGCTAAGTCGCAAGACGATGTATAGGGGCTGACGCCTGCCCGGTGCCGGAAGGTTACGAGGAGGGGTTAGCTAAGTTTTCGGATGAAGCGAAGCTCTGAATCTAAGCCCCGGTAAACGGCGGCCGTAACTATAGAATGGACCACTGTAGTTGTAAAATCTGGCTATATGCTGGAAAACCTGTCCTTAAAAAGGTGCAGTATCTCACACTACCTTCACAGAAGGTAACAACGTGATGAGTGCAGGCAATCAGCAGGAAAGGCCTAAAAGCCTAAAACCCGCAAAAGAGCTTTTAGGAATCCTCAGAGACTATACGCCAGACACTCTGCAGAAGAGTGATGATATAGTCCGATCTATATGGCGACATATAGCTAACATAAATGAACGGTCCTAAGGTAGAATCGCTGCCCCCCATATTGGTAACAATATGGTGAGCATCTGGCTATATGCTGGGAAAGCTGTCCCCTAAAAGGGGTGAAGTATCCCACACTACCTTTCCAACACCGAACACTTGTTCTATAATAGAGAGCAAGCGTTCATGGAGGGGTGACAATGTGATGGGTGCAGAGAACCAGCAGGAAAGGCTTGTTAAGCTCGGATGGGTTATTGGTTTTGTAGACGGAGAAGGGTGCTTCTCAATTGGATTCGTCAGGCAAAATGATCGGGTGGATCGAAAAGGTTACAAAACCGGCTATCAGGTGAGCCATGAGTTTGCAGTAACGCAAGGTGCAAGAAGTCTAGAAGCGTTATATGAGCTCAAAAGTTTCTTTAAAGTTGGTCAGGTCGTCATTAATAGGCGTCACGACAACCATAAAGAACACCTGCATCGTTATGTTGTGCGAAGTCGAAGGGATTTGTTGGAGGTAGTAATCCCATTCTTTAGAAAAAACAGAATGTATACCTTAAAACAACAAGATTTCGAGAAGTTTGCGCAATGCGTGGAATTGGTTAATAAAGGATACCACCTGACCCGCGAAGGGTTGATCGGTATCGCAAAAATAACTGAAACGATGAATCGTCAAAAACCCAGGCATGAGTTAATAAGAATCCTCAGAGGCCATACGCCGGATATCCCAGACATGGGATAATGATATGGTCCCGTCTGCATGGCGACATGCAGGGATAGCCTTGCAAGGAGGGTTATCCGCTTAGTAAGAAATACTGAGTAAGATTCAAGCGAAATTCCTTGTCGGGTAAGCATATTTGCCCCTTGTAAGAGCGATCTTGCAAGAAAATCCGGCTAATAACGGTGAAGCCCCACTGGGGTAATACCGTGGGAAGTCTAAGTGACCCCGTAACGACTTCGGTCTTAACGACCGGGATGGCGATCTCTGCCGAAAGGCAAATTTATAGACGCCATAAGACGCCGGCTCTCAGTAAGTAAGAGCTGAGATGATGGTATAGTCTACACCATTGGTAACAATGGATTAATGTGAAGTTCCGACCCGCACGAAAGGCGTAACGATCTGGGCGCTGTCTCAACCAGAGACTCGGCGAAATTGTAATACCGGTAAAGATGCCGGTTACCTGCAGCAAGACGGAAAGACCCCGTGAACCTTTACTGCAGCTTGACATTGGATTTTGGTTCATCATGTACAGGATAGGTGGGAGGCTTTGAAGCTGGGGCGCAAGCCCCGGTGGAGCCAACCTTGGGATACCACCCTTGATGTGTCGGGATTCTAACGGTAAGCCGTAATCCGGCTATCGGACAGTGTCAGGTGGGCAGTTTGACTGGGGCGGTCACCTCCCAAAATGTAACGGAGGTGCTCGAAGGTTCCCTCAGACTGGTTGGCAATCAGTCGCAGAGTGTAAGGGCACAAGGGAGCTTGACTGCGAGACGTACATGTCGAGCAGGTGCGAAAGCAGGACCTAGTGATCCGGCGGTTCCGAGTGGAAGGGCCGTCGCTCAACGGATAAAAGGTACTCCGGGGATAACAGGCTGATCCCGCCCAAGAGTCCACATCGACGGCGGGGTTTGGCACCTCGATGTCGGCTCATCGCATCCTGGGGCTGAAGTAGGTCCCAAGGGTTCGTCTGTTCGCCGATTAAAGCGGTACGCGAGCTGGGTTCAGAACGTCGTGAGACAGTAAGGGAAATTGCTGTCTATAAATCTGGCCAAATGCTGGAAAATCTGTCCCCTAATAGGGGTGAAGCATCCCACACTACCTTTCCAAAAGCGAACACTTGTTCTATAATAAAGAGCAAGCGGCTTGTGGAGGGGTGAAAATGTGGTGGGTGCAGACAACCAGCAGGAAAGGCTAGGCAATTATGTTGCAGGTTATGTTGATGGAGAGGGTAGCTTTCATATAGGCATCCAAAAGAGCAGATATGTAAAGCTTGGCTACCAGCTAGTACCCGAATTTCATGTCAGTCAAAATACTGATCGCAATGAAGTTCTGGTGCTCATTAAAGAGATTTTGGGTTGTGGCTATATAAAGCCAAATGATAAAAACAATCCAAACGATAACTCAGAAGTGCTGGTGGTAAGAGATCGAAAAGATCTAATAACAAAAGTGATACCCTTCTTCGAGCGATATCCTATCATATCGAGCAAGCAAGAAGATTTCAAAAAGTTTGCACAGATCATTTACTCGATGGAAAGAGGAGAGCACCTTCAAAGAGATAGCTTAATTAAATTAATTGAAAAAGCTTTCTCAATGAATGGAAAAGGCAAATATCGCAGATGGAATCTTAAAGACATAACCGCAAGCCTAGAATCCTCAGAGACTATACGCCAGACACCTATGTAGGAAGGTGAAGATATAGTCCGAGCTGCATGGCGACATGCAGAGTCTGGCAGAAATGACCAGACCCTCAATCAGCAATAGCGATTGGGAGTAACAAAACTGTCGGTCCCTATCTGCTGCAGGCGTAGGAAATTTGAAGGGAGTCGTCCCTAGTACGAGAGGACCGGGACGAACTGACCTCTAGTGTACCAGTTGTCCTGCCAAGGGCACTGCTGGGTAGCTATGTCGGGACTGGATAACCGCTGAAAGCATCTAAGCGGGAAGCCAACCCTAAGATGAGATTTCCCACTCCTTATGAGTTAAGACCCCAGGTAGACTACCTGGTTGATAGGCCGCAGGTGGAAGAGTAGAGATACTTGCAGCCGAGCGGTACTAATTGGTCGAGGACTTGATCGTCACGAGACTGAAGCTGTGTAGTTTTGAAGGTTCAAAGGTGTAGTTGCCTGATTTATCAGGCGAGAACCTTCAAGGTTCATGGATCCATGGCTTTCAAGGTTCGCCGAAGAAGTAAGGCGAACCAGAAGCCAAGAACCATGAGTTTTGTTTACATTTTCGGTGGCCATACCGAGGGGGCAATACCCGTTCCCATTCCGAACACGGAAGTTAAGTCCCTCAGGGCCGATGGTACTGCTCGGGTAACTGGGTGGGAGAGTAGGACGCTGCCGATTCTATAAGGCCTCTGAGTTTAATGCTCGGAGGCCTTTCCTTTTCTTGCATGGATAGACATTATTATCACTATGTTATAATAGCCATTAACGATAGCCTATTAAGCAGCATAGCAGGGGCAATTTTATGAATACTTATGGTGCAGATATCATATTGAAGAAGTTAGCTATACAACAAACTCAGGAAGCATTCCGTAATCATGGAGCCAAGGTTGCTTACCTTTTTGGCTCGTATGCAAAAGACACCGCACTTCCAACGAGCGACATCGATATTGCTATTCTCTTTGGTGGAGAGATAGATACAAGCCAGCATTTAGAACTCTTGAGCTTGCTAACCGCTGAGCTAATGAAAATACTCGAGAGAAATGACGTAGACGTTGTTGCATTAAACGCCGCACCTCCTTTGCTCAGGCATAAGGTTTTTGTTGATGGGAGGGTTATCTTTTTAGATTCCGAAAAAGACCGCGTGCGATTTGAGGTAAAGGCGATGCGTGACTACTTCGATACCAAGCGGTTGCGTGATGTATTACATAAAGCTTATATAGATAGAAGTGCATAACTATGGTTGATATCGAATCGGTTGTAGAACGGCTTCAGTCATTAGAAGAATATACGGATTATTTAAAAGAGCTAAGGAAGATGCCACTTCCTGATGTTAAGAGCGATATAAAGAATCGCTGGGCAATTGAACGAGGTCTTCTTTTGGCGATAGAGTGTATTTTAGACATTGGAAGCCACATCATCGCCGAAGAAAAACTTGGTCGTCCAAAAGATTATACAGAAATCATTGACGTACTAGGAGAGAAAAACGTTATTCCTCCAGGTTTTGCTAAACAAATCCGGGGCATTGCTGGCTTTAGGAATATTCTGATCCACGAATATGTTGAAGTCGATGTTGAGAAGGTGTACGAATACTTACAGAAAGCACCAGAGCAGTTCGACTCTTTTCGCTCTTATATTGGCAAGTTTTTAAATCTATAGCTAACTCCAACCCGATCCCCCTATCTCCTATCACCTGTGAAGATAACATATAATAACTTCGACATAAAAATTATTCATGCTACCGTTGACATCCATATTTTTTTGCTACCTTGGTAAACAATAGCTGGCAGACCGGAAAATCCATATGTTCTATCAGTATGCATCATCCTTTAAGGCTGTGTTTAGTTTTTCTTATTGATTGTTAATCACATAGAGTAGGCTTTCGGTTTCTCAATCTGGGGGGGGGGTTAAGTTGAGGGTTAGTAATTTTTCTAAGGCTAATCTTAAAGATTAAAACCACCCCTGGAAGCTTTAAGCAAAGAATAGCTTAAAGAGGCAACATGAGAAGGTGGCAAAGGGATTTTAACGCATGCTAGTTTGTAAGGGAAGATGTGAAAGTTGTTAAAAAAGAGAGGCGAGGATCATGGCCAAGCATTTCAAGAAATATCAGGTTTTTGCCCTAATTCTACTTTTTTTAGTAACCTCCGTATTTAATATTGGAACTGCAAATGCTGATGAAGGCAAAGGCACAATAATGGGTGGCATTACTGGATTGATGAAAATACCAAAATCAGAGGGTCTTAAAGCAAAGTTGAGGGGTGTTGATATTGCAAAAGGCGGTTGGTTTGAAGCAGGTACCACGTATCAAAAGAAGGTTCGTTTTAACAAGGCTACAGTTATTGTAGCAGGAATTGAGGCGGTGACTGATGAAAACGGTTTGTTTATGTTAGAGAATGTGCCTGCTGGTACGCATACTATAAGAGTATTTGATATTGAGCGCAAGCTGCTAACTGAGAGCACTGTGCGAGTAGATGCCGGCAAAGTAACGAAAAAGAACATAAGATTTATTTACGATGTCGGTGGCAAGGGATGCTGTGGTGATAAAGCGAATTGCTGTAACGGAAATTTACAGAGCGCTCGTATTGAGGATTCAAGTTTACTAACTAAGGTTGCTGGATTTGTGAAAGAATCATTAACGGCTCCTATTGCGCTAGCTCTGTACCCCTGCAGGGATTATAATGGGCCGTATGGTAATTGCGTTAATTACGATTCAGGCACCCAGAAATATATAAATTTTATTGGAAGCGACTGAGACTACGCCATGGGTTCGGGCTATTGCTGGTCTGAACTCATGCCAGGGGCATGGTTGTGCCCACTACTACTCGTGGTATGGCGGTTATGAGAATTGCTCATGGCTAGTAGGTTGCTCAAGATATCATCACTGCCACTAAAAACTGGATGTATGGCTAGTCGTATGTCTAGCCATACATAATAGTGAATAGTGATGATTATTGCTATGAGCAAATTTTGTGACCAGTGCATCTCAATACTCCCACTTAAAGAGAGCGAATTAAGTATAGAAAGGTCGATTATGAGACTACCGGTAGTACAGTTATTACTTTTCTTTTATTTTATTGGCTTAGCAATAACGGCATTTAAAGCAAAGCGCAAATCTATCTGGTTTCTAGTCTTGTTTACTTTGGTAGCTCTTATATTTAACATCACGCTCTATTTTACTAATCCAGAACAAATCATTAATAAAAGAGGAGGAGCTGGTATTCTTGCCACGGTATTCAGGTTTCCCTTTGTGTTCTATTTATTGCTTTTTGCCTTGAGCGTTGAAGCTTTCCTTACGCGAGAGAAAATTATCGTAATTTTGGCTGCTCTATCTGTTTTTATTCTGGCACTTTTTGCAATCCTATTTTCGTCGAGTGGAATGTGATAAGGGATCTAAAAGCAAGGTCTTGAAAATCGGAGGCATTGATGAAAGAAGCAAACCAGAAGCGAATTATTCGCATTATAAATTTTCTAATAATTGCATCGCTGATTGGTTCAAATATCTATTTCTATAACCAAAGTAATTCATTCTTCAAGGAAACGCGAATCTTAGGTAACATGCTTGCAATGGAGAAAGAAAAGCACAACGGTATTGCTGTAGGCAAAAGAGTCCCTGAACAGGAAATTAAGATGCTAGATGGCAGAGTTCGCTCATTAATTCCATCAAGAGATGAGCAACTAATAATTGTTTTCTTTAAGACTGACTGTGTCCCATGTATGAAAGAGCTCGAAGATATACAAAAGTTAGTTAAGGAAAAACAGATAAGCCCAAGAATTAGCCTCATAGCAATTACTGCTGAAAAAGCAGAGACTGTTAAAAATTTTACCTTGAAGCATGACATTACTATTCCAGTTGCTGCAAATGCCAATAAAATAGTAGATGCGTTTGCCATAAATCAATATCCCTTCACCTATGTAATAAACGGACAAGGATTTGTTGAACTTCGCGAGGCTGGATATGACAGGGCAAGCGCAATAGCCAATCAGATCAAAAATCTATTGAAGTCGGGAAAGATAGAATAAAACAACCAAGCTAATAGAAAACAGGGTGGAATGCACCCCTCTCATTAGATAATCAGTTAAGAAACGCCTACCGTGGAAAGGGGTGGCAACTTTGCACAGCATTGCAGGATTGGGGGCACTCGTATGGCTTGAAACCCATTGCTTCAAATTATTTTAATACTGTGTTGATGTCAAGAAGCGCGAAGGTAACTGTACTGCTAGTACCATTACAACTTAATTTACCTGTCATTGCGAGGAGCGAAGCGACTCCGAAGGAGCTTGGAAAGCAATCTTTAGGAGATTGCTTCGCCTACGGCTCGCAATGACATAAGAATTAAAGTGTTCCGCTAGAGCGATGCTTGCGAATTAGGATTAAGGTATAATGGGTTGCATGAGTGCAGTGAATGCTAGAGATGGAAAAAACATAGTTGAGACTTTAGTGAGGGTTTTGGATGCCATTCTGGTAAAATACCCGGTTGTTAGCGCCTACCTGTTTGGATCCTATGCCGGGGGCGTTATTCACCCCGAGAGCGATATTGACATTGCCGTTTATCTTATGCCTGGATCAAAATTATCGCTAAATGATGAGTTGACCTTGGGTCGCAAGATAGAAGAGCATAGCGGACTCAAACCGGTGGATTTAAGGGTTATAAATGATATGCCGCTTACAATTCAAGGGGAAATTCTTACCAAAGGTATTTTGCTATATAGTGTGGATGATAAAGAACGGGTTGCTTTTGAGACCAGGACGCTCGCGCTATATTTCGATTATCTTCCCCATATAGAGCGCTTTCGCAAGGGTTTTCTTGAATCGGTTAAGAGAAGAGGGATACTTTAATGGTAGATAAGCCCGCAATCGACAGGATGCTGGAAAATCTCAAAATATATGTTGCCCAACTGGAAAGGTTATCTAATTTGGGACAGGGCGAATTTCTATCAGATTTGGATAAGCTTGGCAGTGCAAAGTATTACTTTATAGTTGCCATAGAGAGCTGTATTGACATTGCAGATCACGTTATAAGCTCGGAACGTTACCGTCGCCCCACAGATTTCGCCGATTCCTTTGCTGTGCTTTATGAAAACGGCCTAATAGAAAAAGGACTAGAAGAACGCCTACAAAATATGGCACGTTTCCGCAATTTACTCGTTCACGTCTACGGAAAGGTAGACGATAAAAGAGTGTACGAGTTTCTTAAAGCCAACCTTGGCGACTTCGACGCTTTCGCCAGGCAAATAGCTCAAGCTACTGAGAAGCTTGATAGCTAAAGAACCCCATATCATGCACATTTAACCTTTAGGGCGCCCGCTTCTTAGCCGATATTATCATGTACATACGCCTTTTATTCAGTAGGTTTCTGATATGGATATTATAATATCGGAGTTTGGAAATTTTTTAGGTAAAAAGAGCGAGCGCCTTACAATTAAGGAGAACGGCAAAATCAAGGAAGAAGTGCCGTTTTTCAAGGTAAATCAGGTGCTCATAACATCCAACGGGGTATCGTTGTCCTCTGATGTAATTAAAGAATGTGCAACCGCCGGTATACCGCTTACATTTTTATCATCTGATGGCAAACCCTATGCCATAATGCAATCGCCGCATCTGCAGGGAACGGTGTTAACGCGCCGCGAGCAGATACTTGCCTACAACGACCGCCGGGGCTTTGAGCTTGCCAAACAATTTGCCATGGGTAAAATCGTAAACCAGGTCAATCTTCTAAAATATATCTCGAAGTACCGCAAAACCGCCAATCCAGATGTTTATGAACTGCTCTGGAGCAGTATCTCTAAAATCGAGGATTTAAAGAAAGAGCTAGAGAAGCTAGATGGAGACTGTATTGAAGATAAAAGGGAGAACATCCTTAATCTGGAAGGGCGTTCAGCCAGTATCTACTGGGAGTCGGTCGCAAAAGTTATCCCGCCAGATTATGGTTTTTCAAAAAGGAACAAGCGCGGTGCAACGGATATCGCTAACTCGCTTCTGAATTACGGCTACGGCATTTTGTATTCTCAGATAGCGATAGCCATAGCTCTTGCCGGCCTTGACCCTTATGCTGGTTTTCTTCACGCCGACCGTTCCGGCAAACCATCCCTTGTGCTCGATTTAATCGAAGAATTCAGGCAGCCCGTCGTGGATAGAACGATAATCGGCATGCTCGGGAAAAGTGCGGATTGGAAGGTTGTTGACGGCAAACTTGATGACAAAACCAGGAAAGACCTGGCCAAGCGCGTACTAGACCGGCTTGAGGCGAGAGAGACTTACGAGCGCAAAAAATTTACGCTAAGAACCATCATCCAACGGCAGGCCCGCTCCGTTTCATCTTTTGTTAGAGGCGAGAGAAAGTATAAGCCGTTTGTTACTGGCTGGTAGTTATTCAGGAGTTAAATATGCAAACACTTGTAATCTACGATATCCCAAATGATAGAGTTCGAAACCGGGTCGCAGAGCGGTGTAAAGACGCGGGGTTGGCACGTATACAGTATAGCGCGTTTATCGGAGACCTAAACCATAATCGCAGGGAAGCGCTGTTTTTAAAATTGCGCCAGACCCTTGGCAAGAAATCAGGCAATATCCGGCTGTATCCGCTTTGCGATAAGGATTTGCGCCTGACGAAAGAGATCGCGGTCTCAGAGAGCGATGTTACTAAAGGCGCTGCCAAAGATGCCGCTAAAGAGAAGCAAAGTTTGCAGGTGAAAAATAATGGCCGATGAATATATAGCCCAAGGTATAGCTCAAGGGATTGAGCTTACCGTTACTGATGTCAAACAATATATCTTTTGCCCGCGAGTCGTCTATTTTACCTACTGCATGACTCTTATCAGGCCGACTACAACAAAAATGGAGCTTGGCAAACAATCGCATACACGTGAAGAGAATTTGCAGAAGCGGCGCACCCTTGTAAAATACCAGCTCATTAAAGGTGAAAGGCGTTTTAACTTGCGCCTCAGGTCTGACCGACTTGGTCTTAGCGGTATGCTCGACATGGCAATTTTTACACGCCGCGAAGCAATCCCCGTCGAGTTTAAAATGTCTACTAAGGGGCCTTCGCTGAACCACAAATACCAGCTTGCCACCTATGCCATGCTCCTTGAGGATGAACTTTTTATAAGAGGCAAGCCCAGAGTTATTTGCCAGGGGCCTTTAAGGCCAAGGCGCTATGTAAGGCGCAGTTTTATTCATTACATCCCAACGCGTCGTGTTTATGAGATCGAGATAACGCCGAATATGAAGGAGTATGTTAAACGTATCATTACAGATATAAGGGAAATGGTCGCCAACGAGTCGATGCCCGAGGCGACCAGGCGAAAGAACCGCTGCCGCGATTGCGAATTTGCCCGCTTTTGTGCCGATGTTGCGTGACAAGGTGATCAAGGTGTTTCTGTCATTGCGAGGAGCATGCCTATGGCATGCGACGAAACAATCTCAAAATAAAAGCCAGGTGGTGTTATGTACTTTCCAACCGAAGAAGAGCGAAAAGACTTAACCAGGTGGCTTCTTCCCAAGGCCCGTGAGACGGTCGTTGCCGAAGAATTGCGCGGCTGGAGCTGGAACACCCCTCCGCTAGAGCCGATCTACGACATAAAGCTTGGGCTCTATGAAGTTGCAAATTACTACTGCCCAACTGCACGCGATCTTTATATGAAGCGTGTGATGGACATTAACGCGAAGCCAAACATGGCAATGCTCTTTGGGGGGATTCTCCACGATTCACTTGCCAAGCTTATTACGGAGGCAAAGCGGGCTATATATGTTGAAGGCGTTAGCCGCGCATCGGAGGCACTCGAAGAGTTGCGCCGCCCGGATTATTCATCACTTGATAAAGTATCCCAGCATCTAACCAAGGAAGAATTAGAAAAACTTAAAAACAGGGTTGCTGCCGTATGGCGACATCAGCTAAATGCGATAATTACGCAAGTCGATACTGCGCTTGCAAAGCAGCCAAGAATAGGAGTTGACTCTCTCGTATCCCTGGCAATACCCGTGACGGTGGAACACAATCTAGACGGCTCGTTTCTGGGTTTGAGCAGCCATCTTTCAACCGACGCCTACCGGTTTTACGAGACAACCATCCTTGATATTAAATTCGGCGAGCCCAGGGATTTTCATCGTCTAACGACAGCTGGCTATGCTCTTGTTATGGAATCGCTGTATGATTATACTATTAACTTAGGATGTATTGTTTACGCTCATTTTGAAAACGGCAGGTTGCTTGTGGATAAAGATTACCACTTGATAGATGATGAACTAAGGCAGTGGTTTATAGAAGCTCGAGACGAGAAAATGCGAATGATAAGCGAGGAAATTGACCCCGGAATGCCGGAAGAGTGCTATGAGGATTGCCCGTATGTAGGGCATTGTTCGAGGTAGATGATTTGAGATTCCTTTCCCTCGGCAAGAAACCAAAAAGCACCCTCCTCTTCGCGGGGAGAGGGCCGGGTGGGAGTGAACACGTAAATGAAAGGCCAAGCTATGAAAGTCGAGCGAATTTTATATATTCTTTGCCTGCTGATGGAGCGACCGAGAAGCGCGGGAATGATTATCGATGCTTTGTTTGAAGACCACCGTTTCGACTGGCAACGCTACTCAAAAGAGACGGTCTATCGCGATATAAAGCAGTTGCGAAACTCCGGTTTTAAAATCAACCACTCCAGAAAGTCTGGCATGTATGAACTTAAATCTATCCCGGTCCGTCTGGACTTTGAGCCAGGAGAAATTGTTGCACTTGCTGTTGCCTGTCGTGCCATCCCCGAGGAGGCCGGAATGCCTTATGCAAAAGAATTATCGGGCGCTCTTAATAAAATCTCAGGCCTTTTGTCCCCAGAAAGCAAGCAAACGTTATCCGCCAATCCGTATTTTCAAATGAAGTTTAAGCCCGTTGCGGATTATAGCTCTCACCAAGAAACCATAGAGAAGATAAGGCGCGCCATTGCGGCCGGCCGGGAAATCGAGATGGTCTATTACAGCGCCAAAAGCGATAAAGAGCAGAAGCGGGTTATCGACCCGCATGAACTTTATTTTAGCGAAGGCGGAGTAAGGCTTGAGGGGTACTGCCATTTAAAGCGGAAGGTCCTGGAATTTAGGGTTGACCGCATAAAAAAGCTAAAGGTGCTGCCGATCAGGGCCGGGGTGCCGGCGGGCGATGACAGTTTTGTGTTCAAGCTCTGGCTTGACCAGAAACTGACGAGGTCCATCGGCGAGCGGTTCTCAAACCAGAAGATTGAAATGAACGAAGACGGCACATCCATTCTAACTGCGCGGTCAGAAAATCCATTTCGCCTTATCCTTCAGGTGCTCGCTTACGGTGAGCGGGCAAAACTGCTTGCACCCGCACATTTAAGAAGGCGCATGGCTGCAATTGCCGACCAGATGGATAAACTCTACGAGGGCGATTAGGCACCTTAATCCCGCAATTCATCCTTTTAAGAAATCCTCAATCCAAATAAAACCATTATTTTTTCAGACTGTCAAACTGATGACAGTCTGCTTTGCTATTATCTTCCTACCGGTAGTAGCTGGAGGTGGCGGCAATCATAAGGAGGTTTTTAAAGTGAAAAAGGTATTGCTTTGGGGAGGCATCGCTCTCCTTATTCTCGTCGTTATTGGAGTAATTGCAGGTGGCGGTGGCGACAAGAAAGGGTCGGGTACGGGCAGTAATCAAGCGGCCTCGTCTTCGTCGTCGGAACAATCTTCGGGCACAACAGAAGCTAAAAAAGAGGTTAAAGTCGGAGAAACCTTAACCGTCGGAGAAGTAAAATGGACTGCCGGCAGTCCCGAGAGAACAGACACAATCAAATCGGACAATGAATTCATCAAGCCTGCAAAAGCAAACGGCGTATTTGTAATAGTTCCTCTAACCGCCGAGCTTATCGGCAAAGAGAGCGGGACCATCGATAGTTCTCAGTTTAATATAGTTGACTCAAAAGGGCGAAAGTTTAAGCCGACCGACAACAGCGATGTTATGATGCTTATGAGCGACTCGTCTATTTTCCTAAAGCAGGTTAACCCAAATGTGCCGGTAAGCGGAAAAGCGGTATTTGATATAGCTACCGATGCAACAGGCTTGAAACTTGAGATCGATGATTTACGCGCCTTCTCTAACGAGAAGGGATATATTGGTTTGGGGTTGTAAAAGGAGTGATAAAGTGAAAATAGCAGCTGTCATACTAGGTGTCATTGGCGGCATTGCGGGGCTTCTTGGCGCCTTGTTTGCTCTATTTGTTGGAGGCATTGGCGCCACTTTTGGGGCAAAAGACGGCGGTGAGATTATGTGGTTGGGCCTTTCGTCTTTATTGCTTTCGCTTATAGGAATTACCGGTGGTGCTTTAGGTATTGCCAAGCCCAAAGCTGCTGGCTATATGATGCTTTTAGCCGGTATAGGCGGCCTTATTACTGTCTCTGCCGCCTACGTTATTGGTGGCCCTCTGCTTATCGTAGGAGGAATACTGGCGCTTGCTGCAGCTAGGAAATCTCCTGAATCGGTAGCCATCCAATAGCAAAAAATCCCGTCAGGTATAGTGATGGATTGGATTCTTAAGACAGCGCTATATAAATATACGCTTTTAGCTATAGGCTTTTAACCGACGCTACCGCTGCAACAGACCTTAGCCTTGAAATACGATGATTTGTATACGATTCTCATGATCTTTGAAGGATTTGGCAGACTTACGTTGAAAAGATATTAAAACATCTGGATTTTAATGGCATGTTATCCTGCAGAAGAGGTTTTATGGTTCGTGCTTCAGGAGATTGCGCTGTTAGTGCTTTTGTTTATTACGGAGGTGAGCGGGATGAAATTAACCAGTCTACTCTACAAGTTAGCAAGAATCAGCCGAGATATCGAGGTTGCATCAAGCGGCAACCCAAAGAAAATTGCCAGGCGAGCTAAGAATAAGGTGTTGGGCCGGTCGTTGAGGAAGTTGTGGTAGGATAAGGTAGGGGAATGATAATTAGGCATAACAGCCTTTATCTGTGCTTTAATCCATGATTTTGCTGGAAATCCACTAGAGCAAGCCTCTCATTTCTTTAGCGTAGTTAAGTTATGGAAGCATTGTTAGGACCTACAACAGAGTGGAGCTGGTAATTTATGTCCGTCCCAACAAAAGAAAGAATTGGCCAAGCTAAATCAAACATTCAGGAATCTTTAAATATCGATTTAACTGGAAACCCTTTTGTTGATACTGGTTTGGCTGTGATCTCTGTGCTTGCAGATTTAGACGATATTCAAGATCTTACACTGGATATTGCTCGCAAAGTTCATAATGATTTTAGTAAAAGGCTTGCAAACTGGAACAGCAAACTTAAGAGCTTTACAATGGTTTTTACAAATAATTCTCCTCTAACAAATTCGTCAATAAAAGACAATAAGGAAAGGCAGAAAAGTTATCGCAAAGTTGTGGATCTCCTTTTAGCTAATATTGATAAGGGTACTCTTGCGTTTCATTGTGAGTCATGTGGAGCGCCACGCTCACTTGATTTAAACTCTATATGCCGGCAAGCGTATGAAGAGCGAAAATCTAAGGCTAGAGAACAAACCAAAGTAGCCGGGCGGGATTGGTTTCCACTAACAGGTAGTCTTGGTAGCGATGCTCAATTGTTACCATCTGCATCCCGGCCCGTGCATCTTTGTGCAAAGTGCCTTTTTGCCGTCCACTATCTTCCATTAGGCTTAATCTTACTGGATGGAAGGCTTGCAGCATTTCAGTCTACATCAATTGAGTTTTGGTACGAACTCGTACGCAACATTGTCAACGAGTACCTGGGTCGAATTAAAGCAGGCGATTACGAAATAATAGGCGCAAAGGAAGGAAGCCGAGCTGTTACAAAGCGGCTCATAGAGCTTTTCGATAGGCTAAAAGGATCAATTTGTTTTGAGGGTATTCAAGCAGGTACAATGCTTCAAGTATGGCGTTTTACTAACTCTGGTGTAGCACCAGCAGAGTGTGAGATTGAAGAAATTCCTAATCCTTCTCTTGAATTCCTGTGGAGTACGGTTAGCTATGGATTAAAACAAGAGGTTGTTAATCTGGTTAGTAATGAAGGGAAAAAAGAAAGAACTCTTTTCCGTTGTATCGTAGAGCGACAAGATTATGCTGGGCTTTACCCGCGAGGCAAGAAACAAGGCGCAAGTCCAAAGCTATTTGCGCTTTACCAGACTAAGGTGTGTGGTCGCTCGCTTAAAGCTTTAAAAATTGCACATACACTAGCAAACCAAATGGCCGATGAATTAAAACCAAAAGACTTTCAGCGCATACAACGTGAGGGGCCTTCATTAGAAGTACAAACACGTAATCAACTACGGCGCTCGATGGCAAGTTTGGCTTATGAGGGAGAATTTACGTATAACGATTACCTCGCACTTTTCGCATTGCATTGGGATGGTTTGGGTGATGGATGGCGTCTCATCGGTTATTATCTTAATCATCTTCAAGATTCGGGGCTTTTTAATGATAGTTCTTATCCGGAGCCGGTTCCTCAAAAGAGGGTGGTTATAATTCGGTATTATGCGGCTTGTATCTTTGATAATTATGTAAAGGAGCGTGGTGAGACCAGGTTTAATACAGAGGTGCTAAACCGCATGCAGCGCGATGAGATAGGTGCGATATGGTTACGGAGACAATTTATTCGATTAGCTGAGGTGTATTCAGGTTTTACATACGGGGCATGGGAGCATCTTTGTAAAAACGATAAAGGGCAGCTCCGTGTTAGAGAGTTGTTATTCCAAATGCGCCTCTTATGGTCGGAATGGATTCATGCAAGTAGCCACCCAGCGACAGTTATCCCAAATGAGGTCATAGGAGACTCGGGTTTACCTGTAGCGGTAGAGTGTTGTCTGAAAGAAGCATTTACTCAGTATATAAAACAACGGGGCTTAAACCGATTTGGCAGTGATGTTTTGGTGCCACTTCGCCGTCAAGAGTTAGGTCTAGCGTGGTTCCGACGTCGGTTGGTTCACGAAGGGCGAAGGTCATCAACCTCTAAGCCATTTACGAAAGACAATTGGGAAGATTTCTTAAAAGATGAAGAAGGCCGTTCATATTCTAGAGAGCGATTATTCCAGATGCATTTGGTATTGGCTAACTTGTATAGAGTAGAGAGTAATTCAAAGAAAGAGGAGGAGTTCTCATGAATAGTGACAACAATAAAAAACTAACCCACGTGGCAGGAACGTTCCTGATACAGGCAGATGGAGCTTTCCTTAATGGGGCTGGGATTGATCGCAACCGGGAAGATAAGAATACGTCTATACCCAAGTCCTACCGGGATGGGGTTGGGAATCGAGTTCCATACGTCTCTGCGCAGGCGTGGCGGCGCTGGCTACGAAATACCTTTATTGAGGAAACAGGATGGCCTGCTAGTGAGCTTCGTGCGATTGATCTAAGTAAAAAGGGAACAACTAACAAAATTGCTGGCGAACTAAACCCTGTTGAATTTCCTGAAGACGATATTTTTGGTTACATGTGGGCTACAAAAGGTCAAGGTCGTGAGGGTGGACTAACCACTGATGATGTGGATAAAAGTGACGAAGAATTTAATCCTGGACGGGTGAAAGCATTAATGCGCTCTTCGCCATTTGTAACGTCACTATTAGTCTCAATCCGCCGAAAGGGCTGGGAAGGAGTAGATAAAGGATTTGTACATCTGAAAGAAGGGACGCCGCTTCCTTACAACACCGAATTTTTTAATACACACTTGCAGGGCGTTTTTTGTCTTGACTATAGCAGGCTTGGGGTCTTTTGGAATCTTGGAGATCGGATTGAAATCGATGAAGAAAAGGCAGCCAACTTTTTAAGCCAGGGTAAGATACGTGTTATACGGGATGAAGGTAAGCTGGGTAAGGTATATGAAATGACGGATGCAGCAGAGAGAAGAAAAGAGCGTGCTGCAGCCTTATTCAGATCTTTAGCTATTCTTCGTGGTGGCGCCAAGCAAGCCCAATTCGGAACAGATATTGCCCCTAAGATACTTGTGTTGGCTGGTCTTACATGCGGCAATCCTATCTTCAATCACTTGTTTAAGGATGATAATGATGGACCGGTTTTTAAGATTGAGACTTTTAAAGAAGTAATCATGGATTATGCCGACCGTATTACTACTCCTATACTAATTGGAATAAGGTCAGGTTATCTCAAGAATGAGGCGGATGTTCGTAGCCTAAACGGCTGGTATCAAGTAGTAGTGGACTCTAGCGATTTGAACATTGCCAAGCTAGATGGACCTTTCCAAGAGAAAAACAAGGAAGGACATTCGATTGAAATTAAAGTAGTAACGCCTATTGAGGTGGCAAGGGGCATAGGAGAATTATTGTTGTGAGTTCTATCAAAGCTCTGCATATACGCCTTGAAGGATTTACAGCATCCTTTAGGCATCCATTGGTTATAAGTGGGGTACAGCTCAGTACACCCATGCCTGCTTATAGCAATCTCCTGGGCATGATGAGTGCTTGTGCAGGCCGCGTTGTAAGACCGGAAGAAACTCGAATTGGTTTTGAGTTCTACTGTCGTGCCCACAGTCAAGAACTTGAGCGGAAGGATCGATGGGAATTAAAGGGTGATCACCTTCGACCTGTAACAAGAAAGAAAGTTCCTCGAGTTCTGAGGAGGCGCAGTGGCGATATCTTTGAGGAAATGCCTCAGGGTATTGGATGGCGACAGGTTTATTGGGAACCGCGTCTTGATCTCTACATAACTAATGTTGAGTTAAAGACCATCTTCGAGAATCCTATAGCGACACCTTGTTTTGGACGCTCTCAGGACACCGCATGGATTAAGTGGTTGCGAGAGGTGGATCTATATCCGTCGCCAAAAGGACATCTAGGCCCCACGCTGATTCCATACCCACAACCAGGCGTTGCCGGTTTACCTGTCCGGCTGCCTGAATGGTTCGAGAATTCAATGATGGGTCGGCCAAGGAGAGCCGGTCCTTTCGGCTATTATCAAGCAATGATGCCGACAGCTGGAGACCTGCGCTTCGAAGTAGAACGAGATGATCTTTTCCACCCCTCAGATGCGAAGGGGAAGAACGATGTGATTTATCTTCACAGGTGGTTATCTGGGTGAGAGATATTTTGTTGGCGAAAAGCTCGGGGGAGACACTTGCGACCCATATTGCTTACTGTTTGAAGGCAGGAAGAGCACTCCTGTTATCACTTCCTTTATCCCAGGAAGAGAAGCAAAGACTTGAATCTGATGTTCTTCTTGCTATTGCGTTTCATGATGTAGGTAAGGCAGCGTCAGGTTTTCAGCGTGTTCTTTATGGTGAGCAGAAAGATTGGGGAGGAAAGCGGCATGAGATTCTATCAGCAGCTTTTGCCTCGTCGTTACTTGATATTTCACCTGCTACTTTGCTTGCAGTTCTAACACATCATAAAGATTTACCGGCTGATGGTATTACGACACCTGGCGTTGGCTGCTTACCGTCAGAGCAAATTCCCTGGGGGGATGATCTTACTCCTATTTGGAAGGAGATGGCTGAGGAATGGCAAGAGAACCAAGCTCTTTTTCATAGCGATTGGGAGAAAATTTGTGAGGCCTTAGGGCGAGATGATCTGGCCGTATTAAGTCCTAATCTTGCGATCCTTGCATTAGATCATACATGGTTGAATAGAACTATCGGAAAAAGCGGGCAACGCAAAGCCATTCCATTTGACCAGCGGTATTATGCGTCGCTAGTTCGTGGGCTAACCATTGCATCTGACCATTTAGGAAGCGCTCATCATATACCTACTACTATCCCTGATTTTAAATCATTTTGTGTGCTTAGACAGGACCCGAGACCTTTCCAGAAGGAAGCTGGACAAGGGGAGGGTTCGGCAATTCTACGGGCGCCGACTGGTTCTGGAAAGACTGAAGCTGCTCTACTTTGGGCTCAGAGGAATCAACGTCCTAATGGACGTCTCTTTTATGTTCTACCGTATATGGCTAGTATTAATGCAATGTATTTGAGGCTGGGATCTGGAATTTCACAGAGTCAGCCTGGTATTTTTGGGGCCAATAATGTCGGCCTTCTCCACTCAAGGGCAGTTATGGCACTTTATGACATGTTGGGAACAACAGGAGACGATTGTTCACGACTTGATCATCAAGAGAATGCAAAGGTTCTAAGTGGCTTAGCTCGAGCAATATGGTTTTCCATTAGAGTGTGTACCCCACAGCAGATCTTACGCGTGATGCTGAGAGGTAAAGGCTGGGAAACAATGCTAGCAGAATTTCCTAATGCCTGCTTTGTTTTTGACGAAGTGCATGCATATGATCCACGGATGGTGGGTCTAACTTTGGGGGCAGCAAAGCTAGTAAGCCAGTGGGGAGCTAGAAGTCTTTTCCTGTCTGCAACATTACCTGATTTTTTAAGCTCGTTAATTACAGAGGTGTTGGGCGAAGTTCCGATTATTAGTCCTAACGAAGTGAAAGAGGGGGATAAAGAGATTCTTGATCGGAAACGTCATACCTTAACAATACGTAACGGAACGCTTTTAACTAACCTGAATGAGATTGTTCGCGCCGTTAAGTCCTGTAAATCAACCTTGATTGTTTGTAACCATGTTCGTACGGCTCAAGAACTGTTTGATATATTGCAAGGCAGCCTTGGCGGTGGTGTCGTTGTTCTACACAGCCGATTTAATCAACAAGACCGTAATCTCATTGAAAGAGAATTAGTTGGTTGTTCACTGCCAAAGGTGCTTATCGCAACACAGGTTGTTGAGGTTAGTTTAGATGTGGATTTTGATCAGGCATTCTTGGAACCTGCACCTATTGATGCCCTGGTCCAGCGCATGGGGCGTGTCAATCGTGCAGGGAAGAGAGAACCTGCACCTATAGTTATATTTACAGAGCAGGTGAATCGGCACCATCTTTATTGTAATTGTCGTGATGGGTCGCATGATGCTGACTGTAGAGTATACCGGTCGATCGAGGAACTACAACTCCTTCCAAATCCGATTAGTGAGGGCGATCTAGTTACTGTTGCCAATCGTGTATACATAAATGGTTATCAGGGCGATGATAGATTGGCTTTCGAAGAAGGATTAAATCACCCAGATATTATAAATTTTGAGGAGCGACTTCTAGCTGGCGCTCACCAAGATTGGGTTAATGCAATTATCGAAAAAGCAGACGGTGTTGTAGAAATTCTTCCAAAATGTCTTCTGGAAGAATACAAGAAGAGAAAAGAAGATGGGTTATGGATAGAAGCTAATAGCTTATTGGTACCAATTCAAGCTAGATCCTTAGCTTGGTTAGAATCAAAGATTGATATGTCTCAAGATCCTTGGATAGCTAATCTTAGTTATTCTCCTAAGGTAGGTTTGAAATATGACGACATCAATTAATGTCTTTGCCATTGATTGATGTTGATAAAGAGGGGTTTTAATAGTAACGATAATTCATGCCTATAAGCTGATAGATGCCTATGATAAAAAGAACGTTGAAAAAAGTACAAGTGTACTTGGAGCCAGAGCAGTGTCAGTTTTTAGTAAGAGAAGCTAAGAATGAAGCAAAGATCGATGACACCGTGCGACAAAAAAGATCGCAAGACGAGCGAAGAATAAGGTGTTGGGCCGGTCGTTGAGGAAGTTGTGGTAATACAGCAGGGTTACTGCTAACTGATCGTCCATACCTGCTATAAATGGACACACAAGTCAATTGTGGGTTGATTACATGTTTAATGAAACATTTCAAAGATTGACCGGGTTTCCTCCATATCCATACCAGTTAAAGGTGGCCGAAACACTTCTGTCGGGCCAAAGCACGCTGTTGGTAGCGCCTACCGGCTCAGGTAAAACGTGGGCTGCGGTTGCACCCTATATTCATACAAAGCTCAACCATACTAGTGGAGAAAATGGTCAAGTACCTTTTGCTGATAGGCTTGTATATGCACTACCGCTCAGGGCGCTTGCTAGTAGCCTGCATGGTGATGTTGTGGATGCGGCAAAGCGAGCTTTCGGTGATGATAGAGTCATTGTGTCAGGTAAAGATAGAGATTACAGGCGGCAGGATATCATCCATATTACCCTGCAGACTGGTGAGTGCCAGGACGATACGCTATTCGAAGGAGATATAATATTTACTACAATCGATCAACTCTTATCGTCTTATCTGAACGTACCACTCTCATTACCAAGAAAGCTCTCAAATATAAACGCTGGGTCACTTATCGGCGCGTATATCGTGCTCGACGAATTTCATCTTCTTGAGGAGAAGAAAAGTCTCTCAACTTCTATCGAGATGATCGATAGGCTGAGAGATTATTCAACATTTATGGTGATGACCGCTACTCTAAGCAATCCAGGGTGCGATCGGCTTTCAAGTCTTCTCGGTTTAAAACGAATAGAATTATGCGATAAAGAGAGGCTTGCACTACCAGCGGAATCAAAGCGTCATCGCGCCTGGCAATTTATCAGCTCATCGCTGGATGCATCTGCAATTTTATCAACTCACAAACGCAGAACGATTGCCTTATGTAATACGGTAGGTAGGGCACAGGAGCTATATCGTAACCTAAGAGAGTCTTGCCCACAAGGGACGAGCGTATTATTGCTGCATTCGCGATTCTACCCCGAAGATCGTGCACGCATAGAAGCAGAGGTTGTAGAAAAGTTCGGTAAGCATGCACACGCTAATGATTCCATTATTCTCGTAACCACCCAGGTCATAGAGGCCGGTATGGATATCTCGTGCGAAGTTTTACATACAGAAATAGCGCCTGTAAATTCAATCATTCAACGCGCCGGTAGGTGTGCGCGTTATGGTGGCCAAGGGCTTGTTTCGGTTTATGAGTTACCAGAACCGGATAAAACTGCGCCTTATGACCGTAAGCTTGTAGACAAAACAAGAGATGTTTTATCGAAAGAATGTACACTAACAGATTTTGCCCTTGAGCGCCGGTTGATAGACGCTGTCCATGGCGAGCCAGAAGCGCACTTTCTGGATAGTTTTTCAATTTATGCGCATAGAGAGGAAGTCGCTAAAGCTATGGCAGGAGATAATCCAGGTGCTATATCATCACTTATACGCGATATAGACAACCTTCAAATTATTGTCACGGATAAACCTGGGCAAATTGAGTTTACGCCAAGAAAATGGCCAGTTTCTCTTTCGGTGCCCCGATCTTCTTTGTTCAAATTGGTTAAGGATGAGTTAACAGACGGATTAATTTGGTCGGCTGAGGTAAAAGATAGCGAAAGCAATATCTGGATGGGTATGGGTTGGCGTGATGTCAAGAACCATGCAGATATTTTAGGGGCCTGGCTGGTTGCGGTTCACCCAGATATCGCTGAATACTCTACTGATACAGGCTTAACGCTTGGAGTATGTGGTGCTATATCTGAAGTTCGATATATTGATAGGCCACCTCTGCCGCTATATAGTTATAGAGCGGAGACATTCACTGAGCATGCTAAAAAAAGCTTAAGCGCATTTGAGGCAATTTTATATCTATACGAGTGCGGTCTAAGAAAATTTGCTTTTACTCTTAATGTAAATGCTGCTGATTTAATTAGTATTTTAAATGCACTGGTCGCACTACATGATGCCGGTAAGCTTACGGAAGGATGGCAGTCGTTCGCTTCGAGTTGGCAGAAAATAAAAAAGCCACATCAGGCGGTACTAGAGCCTTTGGCACATACCGATTATGACCCTTTGCAGGACGCAGAAGCAATCCGTAAGGTGCCGCCAAGACCCCCGCATGCTGCTGAGGGTGCGTTTTCGCTAGGTGATTTTCTCTTTAGTGATCTAAGACTAAAAGATGGGATTGCGGTTGCTGCTATAACAGCGATTGCGCGCCATCACTCGGGACGCACTTCAACGGTGCGTGAATTCAAGCTTGTAAAAGAGGCTAACCAGATTGCCGCCGGACTATTAAAGCATGAGGCGATTAAATTGCGAATGCCGGCAAATACGCTTGAGTGTGAGCAGTTTTCCAGATACTTATTGATCGACCCGCAACTGCATGAGCACGAACCATTTCTACCACTTTACTGGTTTTTTGTGCGGCTAATACGCTTAAGCGATCAAACTGCAACTAAGGAGGTGAATAAACTTGCAAGTTTATATACAGAAAGAGACAGGAACGTATGCTGATACCTTAAAGGCCGTCGGTCTTGCCGATTTGCTTAGGGAAGTGACAAGTCAGGATGTGCGGATTCGGAACGTGGGTTCTCATTTTGAAATAGAGGGTGCTAACCCGCCGCCAGTAGAATCCTGGCATGCAATAACGCCCGGCTATCCATATATTCTAGATGCCAAAGATAAAGATATCCCACAAGGAAAAGTTTTGGATTACGAACGCGAGAAGGAAAAAGTCAAAATTTTAAGGGAGTTTCGGCAGGCAACCGGCAAGAAGGGTGAGAAAGTCAAGGCTGCTCTAAAAGAACAGAGCTTGAGTGCCCCGGAGCAGCCCGATAAAGAATACCAAATGGCATTGTTTCTAGCTATGATGCGTAAGGGCTGGTCGAGTGATAAGCAGCTTTATCGATGGATAATGGACAATCAGGATTCGGCGAAGGCTCAAGCTGCGAAGTTGCTGGGATTGAATGCAGGTATAGCTGAGGATAATTTTCCTGCGATAAGCAACAGCCAGGTTTTTAATCCGATTGCCGGTAAAGGCGTACACAGACCAAAACCCGATTCGGCATCACCAAGTTCGATAAGCAAAGCAATTATTGATGGCAGTAACGAATGGCTAAAGTTCAGAGGTGCATACAAGGCGATGCTGCCCTATAGGGCCGGCGATGATTTTAAAGTTTTTGTGATCGAACCGGGTGATATAAGCATGGATGCAATCGGCCGACTTCGCAGCGAGATGCTTGCTCTTTCGCTATACGGAAATCTGCGTTTGGATATCGACACCTCTTTGAGGCTGCTTCAGATTCTCATTATGAATTCGGATGCATTTGGACAGGGAATCAATCTTTTTGGACGCTTTCCTGCGCGGGTAGTGGCCGGTCTACACCAGGCATATTTTCAAAGCCTTGGAAACGCGGCTGCATTGATGAATTATGCCTTTATGCCTCTACCATCCTGGTTTGCCGTAACCGATCAAGAATCGGCAAATGCTTATCTTGAAATCATTAAAGAACATGCGAGCGATAAAAATCGGGACGGCGAGACAGGTTGTCTACGAGTACTTAATGAAGACAATTCAGGAGACATACCGGTTTTACAATCATACCGCGAGTGGCTTTCAACTGGGTCGCTTGATACACTTTTGGATTTTTTGTCGCTGTTTGCTCTTAAAGTTGTGGAGCGGCGAGGTAGAAATGAGTGGGTTCGGGAATTTTCCGTTGAAGGTTTGAACGAATTATTGGGAAGGGGGTATAAGTTTGTGCTAGACATAATCACCAACGATGGCTTTAAAAACGTTGCAAGAGCGATTAGAAATGCGACTATTTACGCTTTGTCACTCAAGAGAAGAGAGGTGCATTTTGGGCTAGCCCAGGAATGGAAGCAAAAAATAAAGGGTGGAGCAAAAGAATTTGTGCCTGCACTTGCCAATTTTGTGCAGCGGTACAACTGGGAGTCCGAAAAGATCAAAGCCCATGTGGTGAAGCAAGAAGACCTTGACGCCGTAATAGGCCTGATCGATGAGCACGGGGCTGAGCTTGTTGGCATGTTGCTGCTTGCTTACGGCTATGCCAGAGCACCTAAGATTGAACAGGACGTTGAGAAAGGAGAGGTTTTAGTTGAAGCTTAAATCCCTGTCTATATCGGGTTTAGTCACTTTAGATATGCACGCTTTAAATAACGAAGGTTCCGAAGGAAACACTACGATGACCAGAATGGTTGAGATTGTCGATGCCAACGGTAATCTTGTAACGGTAAACGCAGTCTCGGGTGATATGTTTAAGCATATCCAGGCGGAGTACCTTTTCAGTATCGCAAGCGAAGAAGAACTTCCGCTTTGTGGCGGTTGCAAGGTATTTAGTGCTAACCGTATTTGCATAGACGATGATTTTACAAACTCGTTTGATAGAAATACAGATAATGCGTCGGTATTATCTAGCGCTATAAAGCGATGTGTTATTGATGACTGTGAAGGCATTCTTATAACCAACAACAATAAGTCGCTTGGTCGAAAGTCTTGTGTAGAGTTCGGTTGGCTTATCGGTATTCCAGAAACGACAAGAACAGAGGCATACTTTCATGCCAAATATGTTCCTGATAGCCGGGGTTCCGGCTCGGGTACGGGTGAGAATCTAGGTCAAAACATATTCCACAGGCCTGCTTCAAGTGGGCAGTATGCGGCAGTTGTCAATGTTGACCTTTACAAAGTTGGCAGAAACGACATAACGCTTGATTACGATGTAAGTGACGAAGAAAGGGAGGACAGAATTAAGGCGTTGCTGAAGAGCGTTTTATATACGTTTATAAAACCCTCGGGCGCACATAGGAATACTCAAAATCCTCATATCGTTGACTTCAAGGGAGTTGTCGTGACTTCGAAAAGCACCATTCCTGCACCGCTTGTTAGCGCTCTCAATCCTGAATTTATAGGCGAGATAAAAGGCATTGCAAATGCACTAAATATGCTCGCACCTGACTCAGTCGAGGTCTCGGAATTTGAAGGCCTAAAGGAATTTGCTGCTATTATGTCATCGCTTATATCCAGCCCGGATGCGCTGGTGATCGCGTAATGGACGGAAGCGATAAGGCAGAGGCGAAAAATAAAGCGTGGTTACTTACGGTATATCGGCCTGTAAGTCTTTTTGCACTAAAGACCACGTATGCTACAAATAAAGGCGGTAAAACTTTGCTTGTTCCAACACCTTATGCTATTAAACTAGCCCTGGTCGATGCCTGCTTTAGGGCCTATGGTCCTGAGGATGCCGAAGATAAGGCTCGCTATGTGTTCGATCAGGTAAAGGATAAAGCGATAAGGTTATTGCCGCCAGAACATTGTGTTGTTCAAAACACCTTCGTGAAAATAAAACAGGAATCAAGAGAAGGCGCAAAAGGAACTTTCGATTCTACTGTGGCTTACCGAGAGTTCTGTTTTTTTGGGGGTGAATTGGTTATTGCTCTTAATATTGAAGGACTTGAGGATAAGTCTATCGACCTAATTGAAAACAGCTTAAAACACATAAACCATTTCGGTAAACGGGGCAGTTATTTCCAGTTTATCGAGTGCAAAAGAGTTACGGAGCTGCCATCCGGTTTTAGTTTACCAGAGGATGCGACAGATTTCAAACTAGGTGCTTATGGGGTTATGCAACCGCTCGATGATATAGGCGAAACGGATGAGTCGGACTTTTTCGATAGGATAAATTCCTATAGCAATAAATCACTAACCCTTGGGAAACACCGCATACTCAAGAACACGTTTTTATCTTATCGTATGATTAGAAGTTCGAGAGATTATACGTATTATTCTAGGGTTAGTGTATGAACATCCTATGATCGTATATCAAACTCAACAAACCCATCCGTGAGCAAAAGCCAAACCCTCTACCCGACAGAAAAGCCCTTGATGATATCGTCTTTGATATTCTTGGCTTGACTCAGGCGGAAAGGGACGAAGTTTACCTAGCTGTTTGCGAGCTGGTTAAAAATAGGCTTGATAAAGCCAGAAGCGTTTAGTTTATAAATATAGACTACAAGTGGCTTGTCAATAGTACGACGACTGAGCTATCATAAAGAAAGCGGAAACCCTAATTTCGTATATTAAAAACACAGTAGATACTGCTGTACTTTATTAGGTGTCGGTTAAAACAAAAGGACTGGCATGAATAACGGACACACCATTGAAATCAAAATGCTTACGCCACTCTGGACAGGCGGTGTAGATCGCAAATGCGATCGCTTGCATGAAACCGGAATCATCGGCTCAATGCGCTGGTGGTATGAAGCCATAGTGCGCGGATTGGGCGGTTATGCTTGTGATCCTACCTCAAATGACCGCTGTGAACTATCTGGCAAAGAAAAAACTGATGAAGAACGCCGAAAAAAGCTCTGCCCAGCCTGCTGGCTTTTCGGCTGCGGTGGCTGGAAAAGAAGGTTTCGCCTCGATGTCTTCAGTGCCACTAAAGAGCCTTTTTCTCTATCATCGCTTTCCTATAAAAATCAAAGAGGTCAAGACGAGTTTAATCGCTGGTGGCTTAAGCAAGTTTTTAATAAGAACATTAATGATAATCTCCCTATTGGAGATGTTGAACTTAACATCTACCTTACTAAAGGGAGCGAGGGAGATGTCTTGGGCCAAATAAAAGCTTTGATTTCTGCTATGGAGCAAATAGGTGTGCTTGGCGCAAAGGGACAATATGGGTTCGGACAGTTTGAATGGGCGGAAAAGCAAAATATTCAAGATGCCCTTCGTACAATCAACGATTTTGTAAAAGTCGGTGGCTTTTTAACAAAAGAAAATGATGTGGATTGGTATAGTTTAGAAAACTATTGGTTGTATGAATTATCACTTCCAGCTAGCAATCCACTGATTAAAAAGTTTGAGAATGCAAAATTAATAGGCTCAGCTAAAAAGCCTTTAATCTACCTACCAGTCTCTTTTGATATTCGATATAGGCTTCCTGATAACTATGGGTTGGGTCTTCGCCAAGCATACCGGCAAAACCATTCCAAGGAGCAAACACGCAAGGTATTTGGTACTCTGCTAGGCGAGAAACAAGGTAGCAGAATTTTTGTTAGCCATCTTTTTAAACGCAAGAAAGAAGATAGAAATTATAGCTTACGAGTATGGGGCTTTACAGAGGTTACTGCTGGTGATTTTTTAGGTAAAGAATTAGAACGCATGTTTGCATTAAAAGAAATACGAATGAAATACACTGGAGCGGTACTTACACGAGACATTTAGTGTGAAATACTATGACCTGCGACAAATATGCTTATTTGTTTCAAGAACAAAAGCGAGAGGATAAAACTGATAAAACGATAGAAAATAAAATTGGCGATCTTTTGAGAGCCAAAAAAGATCTTGGCTTAGCCGGGGGCAATAAGAAAGAGAAGCAAAAAGAAGTTGATAGAGCGTATGAAGAGTTGCTTGAGGTATTTCAACCTCATCTTGTCTACCACGATCTGCATTGGCAAAATAAACAAGCAGCCGATGATTTCCGCAATAAATGGGCGCTATCAAAGGAGCCAAAGCAATTACCAGGCATTCCAAGTAACGCTATATGGACAACCATTGAAAAACCTCAAATAAATCTAAATATTCTTTCTTCATGTAGCATTTCTATCCAGTTTAAATTTACTCTTGCCAAATCGTATCTTTCTCGTGACGAAAATCTTTTTTACATAATCGATAATCCAGTGAGAAAGGATAAAGTTTTTACTCGGCCGTATATAGCTGCGAGTAGTTGGAAGGGTAGTTTACGGGCAGCACTGTGGCAAACAGGTTACAAAGAAGATGATATGAAAATAAGGCGACTTTTTGGGAACGAACGCGGAGTTGAACAGCAGGAAATGCTTCGCTCCGGGCGCCTGTTCTTTTACCCGACGTTTTTTGACAAAGTTGACCTTGAGGTTATAAATCCTCATGACCGCAAAAAACGGGTTGGCAAGAACCCGATTCTATTTGAATGTGTGCCTGAAGGAACATCTGGATATTTTACGTTGCTTTATATTCCTTTTGATCTAGCAGGGAAAGATTTAGCAGAGATTAAGCAGCAGGTATCAGATGATTTAAAGATAGTCTGTGAGGGCATAGAGGCTATGCTAACTATATACGGTTTTGGTGCCAAAACCTCTAGCGGTTTTGGCTTGGCAGAAGATGACATAACTGATGTTTGCATTAAAGCCTCGCAAAAAACAAAACCGCTTGAATTTGCACAAATGAAGCTTTCAGATTTGTGCAAAAATTTGCACGAAAAAGTGAAACAACTATTTAAGGACGATTGCAATGACTAAAAGTCTTGAAATCCTAGCCCAAAATAGAGACGCCCTCCTTTTAGCTGAGGTGGCCGCGTGGTTGCATATGCTGGGTAAGTATCATAAAGAGTTTGTCGAGGGCAGCCATAGCCTCGATATAGAGATTCCGGGTGATTTGACCGACAATTTTCCACGCCTTGATAAATTGTTACGAAGTAATTGGCTAGGGAGCTTCTGGAAGTCGGTTCCAATAAGTGAGCTAAAGACAGATAACCTATCGATTTATGATCTCATCCAGTACCACCGTGACAGAAAAGTGAGAAACCATCAAAGCGGGTTTCTTAAGTTGCTATTTGATGCTCATGGTCGTGGCTCAGGCATTGATAAGGGCATATTAAAAAAGGATAGCTATGATAAGCAAGATAGCAAAGGAGATTACAGAGAAGTTCATTTAGCCTCCGCTTTCGGCTACGAGTCGAGCGCTATCGATCTTAGCGAGCTTGAGAATAAAAAATATCAGCTGTATCAATTTATTGACCAGCAATTACGTAGCTTAGAGAATTCACTAAATGTTAACCGTTCATGGGGTGATAATAATTGGCAACAATGGCGAAAGCCATTTGTGGCAAGGCTTGAAAGCGAATTCAAAACTACCTGTGGCGATACACGTCGCCCTATTAACGATGTTTCTTTATGGGATCAGACTGCATCAACTGTTGCCTTCTTCAAAGCGGAATTGGCAGAAGTGCTTCTAACTAAATGGAAGGATCCGTTTGATCAGAATGGCAAGTTTAAATATCGTACGCTTCGTATTGCAGTTGATAGCACAAGTTTTCTCGCTCAATCATGCCGTGTAGGCGATATATTATCTCGAAAACGCATTCTTACTAAGGCGTTTGATAGAATTAAATTCTTAGTTGAAATAAAGTACCCACTTGGTCTTAAGGTCTATAGCGACACTAATAGCATCATTTTTCTTGTGCCAGATATAAGCGACCTTTTAGAGCTTAAAGATGCTCAGAACAAAAAGCTGTTTCAACTACTTGAAATGGAGTTTTATGGCGGCGGTTTATTTGATGGCGAAATTACCCTTAGTATATCATTGAGCAAGGTAGGTTCTCGTAATGTTTTCTTTCTTGGTAGGCAAATTGCGAACTCTATAAAACCTCTATCACCCACAGCTTCCTTTTTAAAAGAAGCTTGGAAGGTTGCTGAAGATAAATGCTCTATCTGCCAGGTGAGGCCACAAGGATATGGAGCGGATCTGATTGAAGATTACAAAAACAATGAAAGTTACTACAAGGACAAAGCCCAGAAACGCAAGATATGTTGTGTCTGCATGAATCGCCTACAAGGTCGAAGTGAACATTGGGCTACTAACGAGCTCAATAAAACGATATGGGTTGATGAGGTTGCGGATACCAATGGGCGGGTTGCTTTGATCGCCGGCAAATTTGATCTAAAACATTGGTTAAACGGAGAGCTTATTTCTACTTTTCGCAATCCAAAAGCTGATTGCGGCATAAATTTTACTCAACTTGTGCAAGATTTGAGTGAAGAGCCAAATACAGAACTTAAAGATTTAAAGGAATATAAAAAAATCGCCGAAACTCATGCAGAAACCATTCAGGGCTTAAAAGATTTTTTAATTAAAGATGAAGATCTTGGCGAACCTGAATTCTCCTTTATTCCCGATGATAAAAAACTTGCTCTAGCTGTCTGGCGCAAACCCCCGTCCTATGCTCGCATTAGGAGAGTTTGGGAAACCACACAGGATTTTTGGAAAGAGTCTGTAAAGGGCAAACTAAAAAATATTATTAGCACTATTGGGCCAAGATTGGTTATAACTGGTAATTTTAGGCAAGATAACCTTGGCGATTATCACGCTTATGACGTTGAACTTATTAAGGGCGTAGAGACAAGTTTCGTTTATGACAAAAATAACACTCGATTTATCAATGTGTCTAACTTACGATATCTTGCCAAACGACTTAATCTTCAAGGAGACAAAGAAGAATTAACAGATGAAAAGGCAGCTCAAAAAATAGAGGAATTTATAACGAGGGAATTTACCGAGAAAGGAATGCCGCTGGTTCTATTTGAGGAACTTACACAGAGCGGGAAACAGGTTAAGGCAGCAACTATAGAACAGTGCAAAGCCACCATAGAAAAACAGCATAATTATCTTCCGGTTATTTCTATTGCAACTGATCCGGTGCAATTCATTATATTAATTCCAGCAGATAAAGCTATTGATTTAGTTAGCTATATAAAAACTGAATATGAAACTCAGTTCTCTAAAGTTATGAACCGCCTACCGCTTCATTTGAATATAGTTTTCTTTAACCGAAAGCAGCCAATATATGTAGCTCTAGATGCTGCTCGTCGAATGCTTGATCGAAAAAGTAAGCATGATGAGCTTTGGGAGGTTCAATCGATCAGTGAAGCTGATGCAAAAGAATTATGTGCTCATTCAAATGGGCGTCTTAAAGGCCGCTGTAAACGTATTATGCTTAAGCGGCTTGATAATAGGCTCAATAAGACATGCAATATTTTTGTTAGTTATGGCCTTGGTGATCCTAATAAAATAGACGCTTGGCATCCTTATTTCTTTGCTGAAGCGGAGGCTTTAGGAGAGAAAGCGTTAAGTCAGCGCGACCATTATTTTAGCTCTCCATTCTCGGATGGAGATGGCTATAAAGTGAAGGACTTGGTTCATGTTATTGATTTAAAAGCCGGGGATGAAATCTACTACACCCCCTCAACCTTCGATTTCGAGTTTTTGGATGTTACAGCAAGGCGGTTTGAATTATTCTACGATGAAGAAAGCGGCATGAGACTACCAAAAGCCCACGAAACTTACTCTACCCGACCTTTCTTGCTTGAAGATTTGGGTAATATTCAAAAGCTTTGGAAATTAGTGGCTGAAGATGAAAAAACTGCTATTACCACTACTCAGCTTAAGCAAATAACAGAATTAATTGAAACAAAACGGCAAGACTGGCAAGTAAATGAGCCTGGCAACGGTACTTTAAGGCGATTTGCCGAGCAGGTTTTTCAGCGCTCTTTTGGCAAAAAATGGGATAAAATTTCGGATACTGATAAGGAGCATCTAATATCTTGGGCAACTTTGGGGCGATGGAAAGATTTAATAGAACTTCAAATGCAAATTTTAAAGAAGAAGCCAAAGAAGGCTGGTAATAGCGGTTAGACAAATAAGAGAAATGAGAGTGCAGGGGTGCATGTTATGGAACCTGAAAAGTTTACCTACCTTATTATGACTCTTGATCCAGTCCACGTAGGGACAGGCGGTTATCGGTTAGGGCGTGTTGATAATGCAATTATCCGTGAACCAGGGACAAATCTTCCTAAAATTCCAGGCACAAGCTTACATGGATCAATTCAATCGGCTGCTGCCTTGCGTTGTGGCAATTTAAAATTAGCAGGTCAAAACAAAGAAGGCAAACCAGAAGATAACCCAATCATCTACACCTTTGGGTCTGGCGAACAAGGGGGGTTTAGCTCTGGGGTGGCAAGTATCCATGATGCCCGCATATTGCTTTTCCCTATAGCGTCGCAGTTAGGTCCGGTTTGGATAACAACAGCATCAATACTTAATGATGCTGGCTTTTCAGAGGTAGAAGGAGGCAAAGAAGACGATAAAGATAAGAATTCTCCAGTAAAAGCGCCTTCTCAAATGGAAAAGGTTCGGCTATCCAAAAGCGTTGAGCATACTGATGATACTTTTGCGATTGGATGGCTTATGCTAGAAGTAGAAAGTAAGGATGTGCTACTAAACGCACCATCTGGGGGCGAGAGGAATAGCAAAGCCGAATTAAAAGAAGCCCTCTCTCGAACGATAATCGTTCATGAAAGTTTGTTTTCTGAATTAGTTAATTCTAGCCTGGAGGTTCGCACATCAGTAGCTATCAACCCTGAGACTGGTGCTGCCGAGGACGGTGCTCTTTTTACTTACGAAGCCATCCCACGCGCTACGTTTATGACGTTCGATGTAGTAATCAACGATTACCGCGAAACTAATTTTCCCAATTCAAACAGTGGAGACTGGAAACCCAAGAGCCCTTCTGAAGTAGTATCAGATGGTCTTAAACTTCTTGAATATCTCGGCGTAGGCGGCATGAATACACGCGGCTTTGGCAGGATTAAGACTATCGGTGAACCCATAGAGTGTTCGCCTGTTTTAGAACAAACAGGAGGCATTACTAAAAATGATAAATCTTGATAAACATGCAGCTGAAACCTCTCAAGCAATCCTTGATTATATCGATGAGCCCGTGAAAGAAGGCAGTACGCTTCAAGCAAAAGATTTAGAGAAACTTGCCACCGATGCTTTAGGGGTATTGCAAGAGCAAGGTGTTTATGCTTTCTTTCTTTATCTGCTGTCTAAAAGCGGCAAAGAGGATCAACAGGACAAACTCACGCCAGAGGAATTTGGCGCTTGCGCTATAATGGCAAGACTTTTGAATCTGCTTAACAATCCTGAATTAAAATCGCTAGACTCAGCATTTGCAAACGGTTGGGATAAATCACCTCCAGAGTTAAACAGTTGTAAAAAAGATATACTCAAACATATTAGCGATCGTATTGCAATAGACTTAAAGCGCCTGCTTCTGGTGAAATCGCTTTTTGAGCAGACACTTATCTACACGCGCTATGGAGCCAAAGCACTTACATCTTCAACTACGGAGGTTTCTTAATGAGCTGGAAGGCGTATAAGCTTACGTTTCAAATGAAAAGCCCGCTTCATAGCGGCTATGCCAAGGTGGGCAATATCCAGCAAACTCGCCTTTATATTACCGGCCGTATGCTGTGGGGTGCTCTTACCTCTAAAATTACGCGTCTTACCAATAGCACAAAATATATCCAGGTTGGAAAAGAAATTGATAGACACCTGCGAACAAGTTATTTCTTTCCCTGCCTAGATAGGGAAGGAAACCATCCAATTCTTCCTGAAGTTCAAGATTATCAACCTGGTTACCGTGTGGATTGCGCTCACCTTAAGGCTTCTAAAGTCGAACGCTGGCTTATTACATCCTACGCGTCTACAGCGATTAACAAAAATACTTTTACAGCTGAAGAAGGCTCGTTGCATGAAGTAGAGCTTATTAGCGACCATTTTCTTAATAATATCAATGAAAACGGCATTAACATTAATGCTGGAGACCATGTATATTTAACGGGAGTCTTTTTTCTTAGTAAAGAAGCACCAAACGATGTAAAAGAATATTGGAAAAAAGCGGTAAAAGATTTTCAAATAGGCGGCGAACGAGGCTATGGTTTTGGAAGACTATCATTGATAGCCGATCCTCATCCTACCAAAGAATTATTTGGATGCGAGCTTATATTATCCGGCGATGATCCAGAAATTAGTATTGGCGAAAATGAACCGATATTAGCGCACGCTGTAGCTTTAAATGAATTAGAGATGCAGGGGATAATTGAGCCATTTTTGGGTCGTGAAACTGGTGAGGACAGGGAGTTTGGCAAGAAGCTTTCGAACGCTAAGCCCTGTTGGGCACCTGGCACAACAAGCCATAAAAACACTTCTTTCTTTATTAAAGAGAGGGGAATTTGGGAGGCACAAGTTTGATAAACTAAACCAATAACTACTTTACATTATGCTGTATCTACAGCATAATGTCCAATATCGACTACCATTTTTCATTAACTCCGCAAATAGGAGACTTGGAATGGTGGTGATAACTATGCCAAAGAAAACAGCCGAAAGAGTGCAGCTTTATTTGGAGCCGGAGCAATACCAATTTTTAGTCCGAGAAGCAAAAAAAGAAGGAAGTATTGCCGCTGTGGTTAGAAAATTAATCGACGAGGCTATTAGGCCAGGGAAAATCAAAGAAGACCCGATTGGAAAGCTTGCCGAACTAGCGGCAGAAGGTGGCCCAGAAGATCTATCGGAGAAGCATGACCGATATATTTATGGCAAGGAGTCAAAGTGAAAGCCATCTTTCTGGATACGTCTGGAATAATCGCTGTTTTAAGCGCAAAAGACAAAAACCACAATGCTGCATTGCGCTTTTGGAATGGGCTTTTAGAGCAATCGTTAACAATGTACATGACTGATTATGTCTTTGATGAGGCGTATACAGCTCTTAGAAATTGGTTTGACCACAAATTAGCGGTTAGTTTTGGTGACCTGGTTCTTAAAAGTAAGGCCGTAAATCTTATACACATCGATGAGGACCTGTTTAATGCAGCCTGGGTAATAGCCCAAAAGCATTCTGATAAAAGCTACAGTTTTACCGATTGTACGAGTTTTGCATTGATGGAAAGACTGGGGTTAGATTCGGCCTTTACCTTCGACCGGCATTTCGCGCAGTACGGTTTTACGGCGAAACCATAGGGCTATCTGTGATGCCTAATATAAATATCTCATAACTCCGCTGGTAGAGGATTGAAAGATCGACCTACCGTTAAGAGCAGGGGTAGGATAATTTGTACGGAACATAGTTACGTAAAGGAGGCGCCAAGAATGTCGCCCTTACCAAAACGTTTGGAAGTTCGGCTTGATGAGCAGCGTTTTAAGGTATTGGAAGAGGAATCACGACGTAGAGGTAAGTCGGTGTCAGAGCTTGTGAGGGAGGCAGTTGATGCTTGCTATCCGGCGAAAGAGGCACGGGTTAGCAAAAAGCTAAAAGATATGGATAATGGCTGGCGCATGGTAGATCCACTTGATTTTGAAGACTGGCTGGCGACTATATCAGCAACAAAGAAGGTCGATGGTGGTAAGCCTGCCACAAAACTGGCGCCTATTGAGCATATAGATCAAGGCTAGCAAGGTCAAGATTGATCTTTATATAAAAGCAAATCATGGATAAGAGGATAATTGATGAAAGAGATCATGGCAACGATCGCTGTGGACTCTATCGTCGTTATTATAAATCACCACTAAGAGAGATAATTGATGAAGGCTATAGTAAATGACAAAGGCGAGAAACAAAAAAGCATATTTGAAGAATTTAAGTTTGCCAAATATCATATCACCCTTAAAGCCAAAGAGCACATGATTCTCCCTGAATTCAAAGGGTCGATGCTTAGGGGTGGATTTGGCCATGCTTTCAAAAGGATTTGTTGTGCAAACAGAGAGAAAACTTGCGATGGTTGCTTAATAAAGCAAAGCTGCCCTTATGCTTATGTTTTTGAAACGGCTCCACCAGAAGATGCAGAACATATGGCTGCTCATTACAAAGTTCCGCATCCTTATATCTTTGAGCCGCCGTTGGATGACAAAACCGAGTATAGCGTTGGTGAGCTGCTAGATTTCCATCTTATTTTAATAGGTAAGGGAATCGATTATTTACCTTATTTTATTTTTGCTATTAGGGAGCTTGGCGAAATAGGCATTACCGTGCGGCGGCATAAGTTTGAACTTGTTTCAATATATGCCGTAGATTGTTTGACCAATGAAGAGACGCTGGTATATTTAGCGAGCGATAATATTGTACATGCACAAAAAGTTAGCTTGACCGGATTGGCCTTAATTGACAAAGTGAAAGAATATAATTCTCATCAATTGACGCTAAACTTCTTAACGCCAACACGGGTTAAATATCAAGGCAGCTATTGTTTTAATGAGATACCAATGGCAGCGATTATTCAAAACTTAACCTTAAGATCAAATGCCCTTTCATATTTCCACGGAAGTGGAATTTGGGATGATAGCCTTAAAGACCTTAAAGAACTTGCGCTTGATGTTGCTGTTACTAAATCATATATTAAAAGAAGAGAAGTACTTCGCTACTCAAACCGGCAAGGACAGAAAGATAGTCTATCTGGCATTGTCGGAAAAGTTAGTTATGAAGGCAATTTTGAGCCTTTGCTTCCTGCTTTATTGCTAGGCCAATTCATCCACGTTGGAAGCGATGCGGTCTTTGGCTGTGGGAAGTATGAAATAAATCATGATTGATACCTCGATAAATTAGAGGATATGGAAAGCTATTTCCGTGTTCTTAAAAACGCTCGATAATACGCATAGTAAGTAGTCGGTCTTTGACAACTTAATAACCTCCTATTTTAGGTTTGTCATTCGCAAATCGCTGGCCAAATTGGTTAGAGCTGTATATTGTTGGCTCCATGCAGCGAGCGCAAGGTTAGTAATTATGCTATTGCTAGAGCTCATATAGGCTATTTTCGTAAAACGATATTTCGCAAACCTCTGGCATTTTTATACAATTTGTCGTTTGCGAAAAATATGACCGCTTGTAAGGGTTTATAATGGGTTTGGAGGTGGTTTCGATAGAATTATCGCTTAATTTACATGCAAATTTGCAATTACTTGCTATAATATCGGTGTCAAACGAGGTTAGTTTCACTCATTAACTCCGCTGATAGGAGACTGAAAGTTATAACTCTTACGTAATCTGTGCTAGCTAAAGGCGGTTTCACTCATTAACTCCGCTGATAGGAGACTGAAAGGCCGGGTACCTTGGCACAGCACCGCGCCCATCAATCAAGTTTCACTCATTAACTCCGCTGATAGGAGACTGAAAGCCACTTGATGCGCCGTGAGGTCTCAGGGGCAGAATCAGTTTCACTCATTAACTCCGCTGATAGGAGACTGAAAGACATAGTTTAAGTGCTTTGGAGCGTCGGCCCCGTTGTTTCACTCATTAACTCCGCTGATAGGAGACTGAAAGCTAAAGAATTTCAAACCCTTACGGAAAAGTACGGCCCGTTTCACTCATTAACTCCGCTGATAGGAGACTGAAAGAATAAAACAGATAAATAAATGAATTTTTATGCCGAGGGTTTCACTCATTAACTCCGCTGATAGGAGACTGAAAGGCCCACGCCCTTAGAATCTAAGCTCATAACCGTCTGGTTTCACTCATTAACTCCGCTGATAGGAGACTGAAAGAGTGGCAAACGCGGCTGAAAAGATAACCGAATTCAGTTTCACTCATTAACTCCGCTGATAGGAGACTGAAAGTATGATGTTGTGTCCCATTATGATTCTGTGGTAATTAGTTTCACTCATTAACTCCGCTGATAGGAGACTGAAAGTAAGTTGTTCCAGTGTATAAATAGCCCTTTGGCTATAGTTTCACTCATTAACTCCGCTGATAGGAGACTGAAAGAATGATGATGTTCGGCACGGACGTAGTAACTGGTACGTTTCACTCATTAACTCCGCTGATAGGAGACTGAAAGAAATGGTGCAACCTTGCTTTTCCCGAGCCAGATGGAGTTTCACTCATTAACTCCGCTGATAGGAGACTGAAAGTTGCCGTACGGCCATGCTCCCGGATGCCCTTGCCGCTGTTTCACTCATTAACTCCGCTGATAGGAGACTGAAAGCGCAATCGATGCGGCGGCGGTTGCGCTTTATCATGGTTTCACTCATTAACTCCGCTGATAGGAGACTGAAAGAAGGTTTTACGGGAGACCTTACGCTAGAAGGGCGGAGTTTCACTCATTAACTCCGCTGATAGGAGACTGAAAGTTACCCACTGTTTTGGTTTGGTCGTGGTAGTGGTTGGGTTTCACTCATTAACTCCGCTGATAGGAGACTGAAAGTGATTTAATGCTTGCTATCGTGTGGGCCGCTTCTTGTTTCACTCATTAACTCCGCTGATAGGAGACTGAAAGACAAGCGACTATGGCGTGGCTCTTGAATTTATGAGAGGTTTCACTCATTAACTCCGCTGATAGGAGACTGAAAGTGATTTAATGCTTGCTATCGTGTGGGCCGCTTCTTGTTTCACTCATTAACTCCGCTGATAGGAGACTGAAAGCGGGTGACCCTGTACTCTTGCCGCATATGCATCCATCGTTTCACTCATTAACTCCGCTGATAGTTTAGAAACTAATACCGAAATCCTAATTGCGGTTGACGCAAAAACTGGCGAGGAGCTTGTATCTCAGGCTGGTGGGACAAGATCGGTTCAACCCACAGAAGAATTTTATAATCTGCTTGAGAGTGCCGATAAAAATAGTATAATATTGGTGCACAACCATCCGGGCTCCTCGTCATTCTCAGTTAACGATGTGAATTTTCTTGGGAAGTATGAATCGCTCAAGCGGCATGAAGTTATCGGCCACGATGGTACAAAATATTACCTAAGCAAGAAAAAGAGGTATACTTATGATAGGATGGCAATCTTTGTTGATCATCAAGTGTGCGTGGATCGATATTTGGGAAAATATGCAAATAAGGTAGCATCGGGTGAGATGACAAACCAGGAAGCCTGGAAGGAGCATTCGCACGAAGCCCTGAGGGACTTTGTGGAGCTTCACAAGTTTAGGTATAAGAGGGAGTTGCCGAGGCAATGAGCAGAAAAGAAGGAATTGATCTAATACAATGGCAACCGGATTATACAAAAAGCAAAGAGGAAAACGATGAGGCATATCGCAGAGCCTATCGCGATGTCTACGGCAAGTATCCACCTGCTCCAACAAGCCAGGAAGAGCTTGATAGGCGATTAAAGGCAGCTAAAAGCAAATAAATATTTCGCACGAAATAATAGAGCTTGGTAAAAGCCACTGTAAATATGCAGTGGCTTTTTTTATTGCCAGTTAAAAGGGGGTAAATCTGTGTCAAAACAACTGCTAGAAGAAATTGTTTTAGTTTCACTCATTAACTCCGCTGATAGGAGACTGAGATGGTTTACCGGTGACGGTAAACTTTATAACTGGCTGTTTCAATCATTAATCGGCGTCGGTGAAGCCGGCAGAGAGGCAGGTTTCAATCATTGTTGTGGCGTTCCTCGTTAAAGACGTTTTGTCACGCAAGTCGCTATCTTTACTGGGTTACACCGGTATTACTGCAGGAACCATAATTATCGTGCGATTATAGCGCGCGAAATTACGCCTCCCAACCAGGTCTTTCTCTTATAATCTAAATAACCGTCCCCAAATTCCTTAACCAAATCCTTCTCTTCAATTCTGGATACGATAAAAAGCATTAGGGCGATGATTAGCGCATAGACCAGGGCGAGCATTGATGCGCTCCATATTGCAAGACCAAATGCGGCCATAGCTCCCCCAAGATAAATGGGATGACCGGTCGCCCTATAAGGTCCTGATGTAATAAGTTGACCGTCAGATGGTGGCGTAAATGTAGCTATTTTAAGTGTAAGGATCGCCCATATTATTAATATAGTCCCTGTAATAGCTACGGCCAACCCTATCCAGGATAAAATCGTAGATAGCGGCTCATGCCTGTCGATCCGAACGAACACGATAAATGCCGCTATATTGCTTATAACGATGAAAAAGTGCGTGAAGACGAGAAGCGGTCTAAATATCTTGGCCACCTTGAAGTAGGAAGTATACTTCCAGCCGATAAATATATATGTAATCACCATGTAAAAACATAAAAATACAAAGATTCGAATTATATCTGGATAGTTTGTCCTAATATTCATTAAGAACCAGCTTATGGTATGCATATTCGCAACCTTATTAAGCCATATACCCATATTCAGTGTAGTTGCTCTGTTTATGGAGCTTCCTTGGCTCGATGGGTCGGGCCACTACGCATCTATTTAAGGGTAACTACGGGATTATTTCTTTCTACCATAGTGATTTTTATAAAAATCACTAGACGTTTTTGAGTAGCTGGGTATAGAGAAGTAAGAGTCCCGACACGAAAGGGAGTAACGGATATGATGCAGAATCTGTCTGCCGATGAAGTTATCAGCAATTGGCTACCAGAGCCAAAGGAATTAGCAAGTCGCTTAATCGAGAAGTATGGCCAACCAAACGAAATGAGCACTAATATGCTTGTCTGGTACAACAACGGGCCATGGAAGCGCACGGTTCTTCACAACGAAGAATTGCCGCATAATTCCCCAAAACCACACACCGATATGCTTGAGAACGTTATCGATTATCAAGTTCCACCCAAGAGAGCATCCGATCTTGATATGTTTGATGGCAGCGTAATCTTTGATCGCACCGCAGGGGAAATGTGGGCTCGTTGTGATAATGAAGCCATGAATATGCTGGCTCTTAACTTGGCAAATGACGTTATAACCGGTAAGCGCAGTGTTGAGGATGCCAGGATGGAGTATGGGAAGCAGGCAATGGCCCGCATGATGGGCCAGTCGGCACCATACACCGAAAGCTTGCAATTTATGGTGCCGCATGGCGGTACCGCAGACCCTGATCAACCAGTTGTGAAAGCCGCATAGCGGGTCAAGTGAACATATCTCGTATCTAATAGAAAGGAGGTCTTGGCTGGGATATCGTCAAGACCTCCTTAAAGATGATAAAGAAACAAGGATTTTCAAAACCTAAAAGAAGGCGAGAAACATGGAAGAGCCAAGGCCCGGAATCCCGCCGAAAGCCCCGCTTATCCGTGAGGTAAGAAGGGGACGAAAAGCTAACGGATACGAACCGGTTGTACTTGTAACCGGGCGTGGCGAGATCGCATATCGGTACTATCCCGTATCCGGAGCCTATATCGGCGCGATCTGGGTGGGCGGTATCGGCGGAGACTGGGATACACCTGCTAAAAACCTCTACCCAAAGCTTTGCGAGCAGCTCATAAACAACGGCATTGCCTCTTTGAGAGTGCGCTTTAGATACCCAACAATTCTTGACGAGGCGGTTTACGATGTGATGGCCGGGATCGTCTTCCTGGAGATGGAGGGTATAGCCAAAGTGGCTCTTATTGGACACTCTTTTGGCGGGGCTGTGGTAATACAAGCTGCCGCCCGCTCCAACGCAGTAAAAACTGTTGTGACCTTATCAACGCAAAGCCATGGGGCAGATATTGTCTCAGGACTCTCGCCCAATTGCCCGATCCTATTTATCCATGGTGAAGAAGATGAGGTGGTACCCCCTGGTTCATCTAGTGCAGTCTACGGTATGGCACATGAGTTCAAGAAACTCATAATTTTGGAAGGTAACGGCCACAGCCTGAACGAGTCCGCAGATGAAGTCAGAGAACTTGTTTACGACTGGCTCGCCTCAAAACTTGAGCCTCCAAAGTCCAGCTAAATAAATTATTAGTTCTTCTCTATATCTCGCTACGGAGATAAGCAGCGAGGTTATCCACGAGACGCATGGGCTTGCAGCATAGTCTTACTAAAACAGCAGAAAGGGAAGCTTTAGCTCCCCTTTCTGCCTCTTACATGCTTACTTCCTAACTTACGCCAGCCTGGCCAGGTGTATGACGACTGCTATCACCGTAAAGATAAGCAATATATTGATAACGCTTACGATGGTAGGTGTGAAGGCTAGTATGCCCAGCATCTGCAATACTGCCAGGACGATGGCTACGAGGAGTACTGCATAGATAATAGTCCATAACGGAGCCTTTTCCCTCGCTGCCATTATCTCCACCCCCTTTACATTGTATATATACCCAATATTTACCAGATACAAACCGCATAAGCCTTTTCTTGTATCCTTACCGATGGTGGACAAATTTTCGTAAGCGTAAAACTGTCAGTCGCCGGTAACGGCCAGAGCTAAATCCAATAATTACCAGCCTTTACCAGGTATGCTAAATATCTTTAACGTGAACAGCACAAATAAAATACTGGTTGACAAAAATATACCCCCTAGGGTATATTAACGTTTAAAGTAGCTGATATATAAGGGGTTGATAAATAGATGAATTTAGGGGATTTCGCCTACGTTGCCGACACTCAGAAAAGCTTTGATGACGCTGTAGTATCAGTTCTAAGAGAAGTTGAGAAAAAGGGATGGGCGGTATTTAACGTTATCGATATCAGCGAGAGACTGGCGGCCAAAGGATTTAATCAAGGTCCCATTAAGTTGATCGAGATTTGCAACGGCAAGCATGCCAACAATTTCCTTAGCAAGGATAGATATATCTCCCTCTTTATGCCATGTAGGATTAATGTCATGGAAGAGGATGGAAAAGTCAAAATTGGCTCGATGAGACCGGCCGTTATGTCGCAGTTTTTTCCAAAGGTAGAGCAAGACGAGGCCGTGACGGTCGAGAGAGAGGTTGTTGAAATTATAGATAACTCTAAATAATCGGCTTCCCAGCACTAACCTTGCCGCTCTTTAAGAGCGGCAAGGGCCTCCTTAGATATATCACTAATCGCCCGCTCCTCAATTTCTCCGTTAATGTATAGTGGGATATAGTTTTTATCGCTAAGCAATCCTTCAAGAGTTTCCCTTACATCAAGGATCAGACCCTCAAGCACTCTTACGTTTGCATCACCAATAGCTCCCAAAGCCCAAGCGGCATGCCCGCGTGTTGTTCTACGGGGGTTTCTCAGAAGACCCACAACGTGGAATACATAATCTCCAAACAAGTCGGGCCGTTTCTCACCAATTTGGCGGATAGACCAGAGAAGGCCGACCCAAAGTCTTGCATCTGATATTTTTGAGGCCATCTTTGGGATAAAACCACTAAGTTTATACGGCTGGGCGGCAATTATCGCCCCAATGGCTTCTATCGAGCCCCAGCCGTTTCCGCCCGACTGGTCCTCTAAATTGGTGAATAGGCGACCGATGATCACCCGGGCCTTATCCTCGCTTAAGGCATCCGGATTTTCCGCTAGCTTTCCTAAAGCGTCGGCCGCCCTCCAATGCAATAGATTGTCCTCGCTATAAAGAAGAGAAATCAGGTGTTTGGTAACACTTCGGTCGTGCTTAGCTAGCTCAACCACTCCAGCAAAGTCTTTCTTGTTTAAAAGTTCTTTTATCTTATCTTTTATGGACAAAAGGTTTTCTCCTTACATATTTAATCTAACTGGTAATATAGGCCTGAGTCTTTAATTTACTATTTACGCACTGGGTAATCAATTTTTAATTAGTTGGCGGTTAAGGTGTTTTTCTTAGTTCGGCTATGGACTGTTTAGCAAGCTCACCAACTGTAGTTTCACGCAATTCCCCATCCTCGTATATAAAAAGTGGGCTTTTGTCGTCCTCGATCTTTTTAAGTTCATCTACTATGGTTTCATCACGGGTTACGCCAAGCGCCCAGGCAGCATGCCCACGAAAGGTCGGGTCCGGGTCTTTCAAAAGGTTGATTAGCTTTGGTATGGAATCCCAGACCAAGTCAGGCCTCTTCTCAGCGATTTTTCGTGCAGACCAGAGAACGCCTCGGCGAAGGGTCGGGTCATCTATAAAAGACAAAACGATACGGCCGAAATCCGGGAAATTATTTGGACTTGCCGACGCAACCGCGCCGAGTGCCTCGGTTGCGGGAAAGGCCGTAGCGCCTGATTCCTCGGCTAACGACCAGACCAGACGGCGGGGTATATTGCGCCCTCCTTCGGTTGCCAAGCCCTTTTGTCCCGCCTGGTGGGCCGCAATTGTGCCCAATGCCTCAGCCGCCCGCCAGTGCAAAAGGTCGTCGGTTGAATATAGAAAAAAGAACAAATATCTGACAACGCCCCTTTCGCTTTCAGCGAGCCTGGCTATCCTGACAAATTTTTTTTCGTCTAGAAGTTCCTTTACTCTATTTTTAATCGACATGGCAATATTACTTTAAACTATCCACACAACTTAGGCAATTGAACCGCAACTTTTAGCAGAGTGTTTATGAAGTTTAGAATAGTAAACGTTTTAGCCAACTTTTCGTAATTTAGGGCTGTACAATATAACAGGAACTTAAACAAGCAAAGGATACAAGCGTAAACCAATGCGCTCACGGGCGCGTTTTAATCTTTTAATGGGAGAAAACTGTATGAATAGCAAATTATTAAAAAGAAGGGCGATAGTTATTACTGTCATTCCTGTCTTGATCGTCGGGGCTCTGGTATACCGGGCCCTAGGTTCAAACAGCAAACCTACCTATAATACGGCGAAGGTTGAGAGGGGCATGATAGTTGCATCGGTTTCAGCCTCCGGGCAGATAACTCCTACCAATAATGTGGGTGTTACAACCCAAGCAACTGGAATCGTAAAAAAAATCTATGTTAAAGAGGGAGATACCGTAAAAGCGGGGGATAAGCTTTTTGAAATTGATCTTGACCAGAATGGACAACTTGCTAAAGCCAAGGCGTGGGCGGCATATTTAAGTGCAAAAAGTGAACTTGATGCCGCCCAGCAAAATAAAATCTCTTCAAACAAGAGCATAAAACAGGCCAACATTGATCTTACTACGGCCCAGCAAAACAAGCTTTCCTTGCAGCAGGCATTAGAACAAGCTCAGGCTGATTTGGCTGGCGCTCAAAATGCGTTTAACGCGGTGCAAAACAATCCTCCCGATGATTTAGACCGGCAGCAAAAGGCACTCGCACTTCAAGCAGCGCAAGATGCCGTAACTCTTGCCCAGCAGAAATATAACAGTGCCGATGCGGCGATTGATAATGCTGAACTTGGCGTAACTATGGCAAATCAGGCATATAGCGGCACGGGAGATGCAATTGAAAAAGCGCAGGCAGATGTTAATTCCGCATGGCTATCCTACCAGGCCACACTGCCGACGGTAGTTGCCCCAGTTGATGGCAAGGTGGGTAACCTTACGCTAACGGTCGGCATGGCCATAACGGGCTCGTCTGCCAAAGATAGTGTTTCAATCTCCAACAGTTCGAACTCAGGTTCCCCATCAAATGTTTCCACAAGCGGTGACAACGGTAGCTCAGGTACGTCATCTTCCGGACAGGCGGTGGCGACAATTGTGAGCAATAGCAATCCTATTGCGACCTTTAATCTTTCCGAAATTGACGTGGTCAAGGTAAGACCTGGACAAAGGGCGACGATTACACTTGATGCATTTCCCGGTAAAACTTTTACTGGCAAGGTTCTAAGCGTCGATAGAAACGGTGTGACGTCTTCTGGAGTGACAACTTACCCGGTGACAATACAATTCGATACTTCTCCTGATGATATTTTGCCTAACATGGCGGCTAACGTGAGCATTATTACTGATACCAAAGATAACGTATTGCTCATCCCGTCCGGCGTAGCGCAGACGGTTGGCAATCAGACGGTAGTTAAGATATTGAAAAATGGTCAAATTCAGCAGGTACCGGTCGAGCTTGGGCTCTCGTCTGATACTCAAGTCGAGGTTGTCTCTGGGTTGTCTAAGGGTGACACAATCGTCTTAGGCACAGTGTCTGGCAGCCAACAAGGTAGCGGATCGTCTCCATTTAGCGGCAACCGGGGATTTGGCAGAGGCGCTATGCGTATAGGCAGCTTTGGCAAGCTTGGCAAGCGTTAAAATTGTGTATCCAGCTCAAGGGGTTACTAATTATGATTAAGGCCGATAATCTTTCCAAAATATATAGCAACGGCTCTGTAGAAACAGTTGCGCTTTCCAATATATCCTTCGAGGTTGAAGAGGGCGAATTTGTGGCAATCATGGGACCGTCTGGAAGCGGCAAGTCAACGCTAATGCATATCATCGGAGCTCTCGACACTCCTACATCTGGGGCGTATGTCCTGGATGGTAAAGAAGTTGGGAAACTCTCAGATGATGAATTAGCCGGTATCAGGAACAAAAAAATTGGCTTTGTTTTTCAGGCTTATAATCTTCTTCCGCGAACAACGGCCTTAAAGAATGTAATGCTGCCAATGGTTTACGCGGGAATCCCAAAAGAAGAGCGAGTCGAGCGAGCCAAAAAGCTTCTGGAAATGGTCGGTCTTGGGAACCGCATAACCCATACTTCAAACCAGCTCTCAGGTGGTCAGCAGCAGCGTGTGGCGATAGCCCGCTCGCTTGCCATGAGCCCGGCAATTATCCTGGCAGATGAGCCGACTGGAAATCTCGCAACTGTCCAGGGAGAGGAAATTATGGCCATCTTCCAGGAGTTAGGCGAGCAGAGGCATACGGTTGTGGTAATCACTCATGAGCCGAACATCGCCGAACACGCGCAAAGAATCATCTACCTTCAAGACGGCGCGATTATTGAAGATAGCACTAACCACGGGCGCCGCCGGGCAAAAAGAGGGGGAGAGTAAGGCTCATGGAGCTTTCTGAGGTTATGGCAACCGCCTTTGAGGCGCTAACGCTAAATAAAATGCGGACTGTTCTTGCAACGCTGGGAATTGTTATCGGCATTGGTGCGGTCATCGCACTGGTTTCCCTGGGTCAAGCAAGCCAGCTGGCAGTGCAATCGCAGATACAGTCGCTTGGGTCAAACTTGCTTACCGTAATACCGGGCGCTCAGACGAGCGGGGGTGTGCGTGGTGCAGAGGGCGGTGCAGCAAGTCTAACGCTTGACGATGCCAAAGCAATCATGACCTCTCCGCAGGTTACAACCGTGGCGAATGTTTCGCCGGAGCTTTCCCGTCGGGCACAGGTCGTTGCCGGTGGGAACAATACCAATACCCAGGTGCTTGGCTCAACGCCGGCTTATACGATGGTGCGAGAACTTTCAATAGCTTCGGGCAGGTTTATCACCCAGCAAGATGTCGATGGCATGGATAAGGTTGCCGTCCTGGGCCCGCAGGTTGTAAGTGACCTCTTTGGTGACGGTGCGAACCCAATTGGCCAGTCGGTAAGAATTAAAGGGATGTCTTTTAGGGTTGTTGGCGTGACCGAATCTAAAGGTGGGAGCGGTTTTATGAACCGGGACGACATCGTCTTCGTGCCGCTGTCCACGGCGCAGAAACTCCTTTTCGGAGTAAATTATCTTAGCTCAATCTCGATAGCCGCAAAAAGTGAGCAAGCGATGGACCAGGCAAGAAACGAAGTTGGTTATCTCCTTCTAGCTCGCCATAAATTATCAGACCCTACGCAAGCCGACTTTACGATATTTTCCCAGGAAGATATCCTTGGCGCCGCCTCGCAGGTGACGGGCACCTTTACTACGCTTCTCTCCGGTATCGCCATGATATCTCTTCTGGTCGGGGGTATCGGCATTATGAACATTATGCTGGTGACCGTAATCGAGCGTACGCGTGAGATCGGGCTTCGCAAGTCTTTGGGTGCCAGAAAAAGGGATATTATCACCCAGTTTTTAGCCGAGTCGATCATACTTACGGTCGTTGGCGGGGTTCTCGGAATGGTTTTAGGAATAATGCTCTCATACGTCGTATCTATACTTATCGGCCTGCCGTTTACGCTTTCTTTGACGTCTGTATTTTTGGCGATTGGTGTCTCGGGCGGTATCGGCATCATTTTCGGTCTATATCCAGCGCAGAAGGCGGCTAAGTTATCGCCAATAGAGGCGCTGCGTTTTGAATAAACATAGCCTTTGTAAGTGATTTTAATTGGAGGTGGACTTTAGAGTGGGTACGAGAAATTTCGTCGCAGCAATTATTGCGACCGCTATAGTGTTTGGCGGAGGCGGTTTCTACGGAGGTATGGCATACCAGAAATCGCAGGCTCCGGCACTTGGCGGCAATGGCCAGCTTTCCGGAATGGTGGGACGTGCTGCGGGTACTGGAGGCCGGAGCCGCTCCGGTAGAGGCAATAATGGTTACCGCAGGTTATTTGGCGAGGGTGCAAAGCCGGTAACTGGCAAGATAATTAGCCAGGATAACAAAAGCATAACCATCCAACTGCATGATGGTAGCACGAGAATCATCATGCTTTCGGATAAAACACAGATCAGCAAAGCTACAACCGGCAACAAAGATGATTTGAAGATAGGCACGCGAGCATTTGTTGTAGGTACAGAGAACTCCGATGGTAGTATTTCCGCAGATATGGTTTCAATTGGCGGAAGGTATGCGGGACTCAGAAGCAATAATAACTAGCAACTTTTACAATTGCCTCACTGTACTATATGATAAATAGATCGATCGATACAAGCCGTAGTTGTGGGGGAAGTTCGTTGCAAAGGACTGATGCCGAGCTAATTCGGCGTTCTCGTGAGGCGGACGGTGATGCATTTGCAGAACTCGTCCGCCGCTACGAAAAGCGGGTGTTCGGGATAGTTTACCGCATGCTAGACGATTATGCAGAGGCAACCGACATCACGCAGGAGACTTTTATCAAAACTTATACTCACCTCGATCAATTCGATGATGAGCGGCCGTTCATGCCATGGCTGGCGACGATTGCACTTAACCTCGCAAGAAATTCACTTGCAAGCATCTGGGCTAAGCGGCAGGCGTTGGACGACGACTTGTCGTCTAATACGGACGAGTTCACGTGTCTTGAAGTGCTAGACGAGGTGCAGTCTGTTCTTAGCCATCTTACGCCGGAACAGCGCGAAGTAATTGTGCTACGGCATATATCAGACCTTACCTACGAAGCTATCGCCGAGGCAACCGGTGAGAAGGTATCGACAGTCAAGAGCCGTTTATTTGAAGCAAGACAGCGAATTAAGTTATTACGGATACATGAGGAGGCCAAGCTATGATGTGTTTAAGCGACGATGAACTACAAATGCTAGCCGACAATGCACTTGATAAAAAAGATCGCACGCGGGCCTTATCGCATATCAAGAGCTGTGCGCATTGCCAGGAGCAATACACTCAAATCCAATCGGTTTTCACTTTTCTCGAGAGTGAGCCAGCAGTTAACCTACCGGCAGGGTTTGCCGATGCAGTAGCAGCGTGCGCGGTTGGTAAGTATCCGCCATTGGCGGATACCCGGTTAAATATCTCAGTTGCACAGCCAGTACCCACAAATCAAGTGCGCACCAAGCGTATGCAAAATCGCATTAAAGATATAGCTATCGCCGCAGTTGTGGCAATCACACTATCTATTTTACTAAACTGGCTTAGCAGCAACTCGCTCGGTACGGCAGTCGATGCTTTAGGCTATGATCTTGACACGATGGATATCCCATTCGCCTACGCCATGCTGCTATTTACGCTTACCATCGGCGTTTTTGTGATCGATGCCTTCATGTATCGTCGATTTAATAAATTAAATATCCATGGAAGGGATAGAAAGTGAGCAGGAAGGCAGTCTTGGTAATTATCATAGTACTCGCTATTTTGGCGGTAATCGGTTCTGTTTTTATGGGACGCCTCCCAACAATCTCTCGATGGCATCCATTGGCACCTAGAAATGACTTCTCCATGGTCTTAAGGGGCAAAAACTTAACAGTTGCGCCTGGCAAAACTATCAACGGCGGTATCTTGGTAATTGGCGCCGATGCGCGCATACATGGAGATGTGCAGGGCTCGGTTATCGTACGAAACGGCAACCTAACGGTTTATTCCGGCGGGAAGGTACAGGGGGATGCTGTAGCGGTTGGCGGGCGGCTTCATATTGCCGATAACGCTGTGGTCTTGGGTAAAAGGATATTGGCCGAGCAATCGATATTCGGACCACCAGGTCACGAATTTGGCCCAGTACCGAAGCACAGATTTGGCCTACAGGGACTTAAATTTGGGATGCGCGTTTACAGGTTTGGCCCTGGGAGGGGCTTCGGACCAAACTTTCTGATCGGCTCGGGGATTCGCTTATTTATTATGCTGTTCACCCTGGGCGTCTTCGTCGGGTTCTCGATACTTTTTGCAAAGGTACGGCCAGAACTGCTTAAGCGGGCTGGCAATACGATTGTTGATAGAACACTTGCTACGGTTCTCATTGGCTCAGCCGCGCTCGCCATTTTGTTCTTGGCGACCAATGTGGTTAGAATTTTCATCGGTTTTCCGGTGATTGCATTACTGGGCCTTGCCTTGAGCATTCTTATACTGGTACCGGCGATAATTCCCGCGCACGTGATTGGCGTAGCAATTGGACGCCAACTCAGCGAAAAGTACGGCTTCATAAAGCAGACTGCTCTTGGAGCACTGCTAGTTGGCTTATCTATATTTCTGCCTTTTCTTGGCGGTTTCATCTTAATAGCATTTTCGGCAGTTGGCATCGGATCCCTGCTAGTACAGCATCACCGATAAAATGGCGGTTTATCATACAGACTACCTATCAGTAACCAATAGTGTGAGTGCGCTAAATCTAAAAATTTCTATCAAATAACCAGGAACGACATTATACTAAAGGTAGAGTTATTTAGGAGGCGAAAGAAATGACCGCAGAAAAACTGCTTTACGAATATAGAGAGCTGGAAAAAAGGGCCGGTGAGTTAAAGGGGAGGCTTCGTTGCGGCGGTGAGTGTGACGGTTTGTGCGTAACACCTGAAGTATGGCAGGCCAAACAGGATTTGATTGAAGTTACCATGAGAATGGATGAGATAAACGAAGACCTGGGTCGTGAGAAAAAGCTGGCGTATTATTAATCCAGCTAAAGCAGCTCTCAGTAGGATTAGACGACCAGGAGTCTTACCTCTGGTCGTCTTTTATGTACACAGGTCCGGTTGCTTCGCCAAGTATTCCTAGTGATAATGGCTACCCTCGTTAACAAATTTATATCCAGGGAACATTTCAGATATGGGGGAATGAGCCATGGTTGGAGAGAATAGACGGATTTTAATAATATTAGGGGACAACTTTAACGCAGATGTCTTTCATGAGATAAAGGACTGTCTAAAAAGTGTAGGCATTACCGTAGTTATCGGTGCGGTAAAACGGGATATAGAGCTAATCGATAACAAAGGAAACGAGCTTATACGGCCAGATATCGGGATTGAAGCCCACGGCGGACGTTACGAAAACGAGCCGGTCTGGGTCGACGGGAACTTAATCACAGGCCGTATGCTCGAAGACCTGCCGGCTTTTTGCAAAACGCTAATAGATGAGATAAGGTTAAATCCGGCGGCGTAATAGCAGCTAGTAATTTCCTTTTGCCGATAACTTCGCCCATTGGTTAAAATACTAATCAACATGTAAAAACAAATGCAAGGAATGATTGATTATTAGCATTATTGGCATAGATGTCGGCGGGACGTTTACCGACTTCGTTCTCTGGAGGGATGGGCAGCGTACCATCCATAAAGTATTATCCACCCACCCGGAACCGGAAATTGGCGTTATAGAAGGCCTCGAAGAGCTTGGCTTAATGCGGGGTAATATCCTGGATGTTGATATCGTGCACGGCTCAACGATCGCAACCAACGCACTTCTTGAGCGAAAAGGCGCGAGGGTTGCGCTGATAACCACCCAGGGCTTTGAAGATATCATCGACATAGGTCGCCAGAACCGCCCCGAGCTCTATAGCTTCTGGATGGATACACCAACGCCGCTTGTTAAAAAAGATTGCCGGCTTGGAGTGGCCGAGCGGATTGGCTCACGCGGCGAGACCGTGCGCCTGCTGGATATCTCCCAGCTCGACACCTTAGTCCAAAAATTAAAAGAGAAGAATATTGACGCCGTCGCGGTATGTTTTCTATTTTCCTTCCTCAACCCAGCACATGAGCAAGTGGTTGAGAAACGTCTTGCAGATAGCGGGTTTTTCGTCTCGGCATCATATAAAATACTTCCCGAGTATCGTGAATACGAGCGGTTTTCAACGACGATTATCAACGCATTCGTAACACCGCTTGTTGCAGGTTACTTGGATAGGTTATCAACTGGGCTGGGACCTGATCTATCAGGCAACCTGCGCATAATGCAATCTAATGGCGGCTTGGCCTCAGCGGCTTCCATAGCAAAGCAAGCCGTGCAGACTATTCTGTCAGGCCCGGCGGGAGGCGCCGTCGCCGCCAATGAGCTAGGTAAGCTCACCGGCACGCGCCGGCTCATCTCATTTGATATGGGCGGCACATCAACTGATGTTGGTTTAATCGATGGGAACATCCAATTTACGACCGAGTTTAACCTGGATGGCTCACCAATAAAAATCCCGATGGTTGATATTAATACGGTGGGTGCGGGCGGCGGCTCGATCGCCTGGGTTGACGCGGGCGGCGTGCTACAAGTAGGGCCTGAGAGCGCGGGCTCCGACCCAGGCCCTGTAGCCTACGGCAAGGGAGATAAACCAACGATTACCGATGCCAACGTTGTCTTGAGAAGATTGCACCCCGGGCATTTCTTAGGTGGTAGGCAAAGGCTCGACACAGAGCAGGCAAGGAGAGCCATCTCAAAACTGGCTGATGAATGCAGTTTAGACATGCTATCTGCTGCCGACGGAATCATTCGTATTGCGGTATCTAACATGCAAAAGGCGATTAGAAGGATATCCGTAGAGAGAGGATACGACCTGCGTGACTTTACCCTGGTTGCTTTTGGGGGAGCCGGGCCGATGCACGCCTGCGAGATGGCCGAGGCCACGCTTATCCCAAAGGTCTTAATCCCGCAAAACCCGGGGGTGTTTTCCGCTCTTGGGATGACTGTCTCCGATGTTATAAAGGATTATTCGAAATCTACTCTAATGAGGCAAGATGCACTTGCCGCAAAGGTACTTGAAGAAATATTTACCCCACTTATTGATACCGCACGGGCTGATCTCGCGCTCGAAGGCTTCGATTCCGACTCTATAGAACTTGAGACATATCTTGATATAAGATACGTTGGACAATCCTTTGAATTAACTATACCGCTCGAAGACTTCTCAGACGGCTTCATTACGGCCTTCCACAAAATGCATGAGGAAAGGTACGGGCATTCGAGCCCGCAAGAAGAAATCGAACTGGTGGCAGCAAGAGTAAGGGCAGTCGGAATACGAAAAAAGCCCGACGAGGCAACAACGCAAAAATCGTCCGGCCAGGCAACGCCGATTCTTACAACCAAAGTCTACTTTAACGGCTGGCATGAGACACCGTGCTATAACCGTGAAAACTTGTTTAGCGGACACAAAATAACCGGCCCTGCTCTCATCTTCCAACTTGACGCAACAACCGTCATCCCACCAAATTGGGAAGCGATGGTTGATGCGTTTGGTAACTTAATTCTTCAAGTAAAAGTAAAGAGGTGACATTCATTTCGAGCACAATAAAAACCGATCCCATATCAATACAGATATTCGCAAACCTCTTCGCCTCGATTGCCGAGGAGATGGGTGTTACTCTTGGGCGAACCGCCTACTCAGCTAATATCAAGGAGCGGCGCGACTACTCCTGCGCAATTTTCAATAAGGACTTGGACCTAATTGCAGAAGGCTCACATATACCGGTCCATTTAGGTGCAATGCCCTTGAGTCTTTTTGCTACGGCTAGACATTTCGATTTTAATCCCGGGGATGTAATTATACTAAACGATCCTTTTACCGGCGGCACACATCTTCCTGATATCACGCTTATCACGCCTATCTTCTTTAACGCACAGTTAGTTGGTTTTGCGGCAAGCCGGGCGCATCATGCCGATGTTGGAAGCCGCTTCCCCGGCTCGATGGGCTTAAGCCGCACGATAGATGAGGAAGGGGTTCGTATTCCCCCGCTAAAGCTGGTTGAAGACGGAAAGATGGACAAAAACCTTCTCAGCTCACTTCTTCAAAGGATGAGAAACCCGAAAGAGCGGCTCGGCGATTTAAAAGCCCAGCTTGCCGCAAACGAGATCGGAAAAAACCGCTTTGTCAGCCTGATTGAAAAATATGGCCTTGATGAGGTAAATAAGCAGATCAATAACCTTTTAACATATACGCGCTTTCACACCGAGAGACTGATCGAGTCCATCCCCGATGGGTCCTACTCATATACCGACTATCTCGACGACGACGGATTTGGCAACGGGCCGTTAAAGATTGCCGCAACGATTACGGTTGATGGCAGTTGGGCGACGATTGACTTTAACGGTACAGATAAGCAAACAGAGGGTTGTGTAAATGCTCCCTTTGCAGTAACGCTAAGCGCGGCCTATTATGTCTTCCGCTGCCTGCTGCCGCCGGGCGTGCCGGCAAACGGCGGCACATTTCTGCCCCTTTCAATAAAGCCGCCAAGGGGTACACTGGTCGGCGCAGCCTACCCAGTTGGCGTCGCTGCGGGGAACGTTGAGACATCACAGCGAATAGTCGATGTCCTTTTGGGCGCACTTGCTCAGGCAATCCCTGGTAAAATACCTGCAGCAAGCCAGGGGACGATGAATAATTTATCCTTTGGGTTTGTAAAGCAAGATGGTGGCGAGCATACTTATTACGAAACAATTGGTGGCGGAATGGGTGCATATCCTGGTAAGATGGGTTTGAGCGGTATGCATACGCATATGACCAACACGCTTAATACGCCGATTGAGGCCATCGAGCTTTCCTATCCGGTAAGGATAGTAAAGTACGGGTTGCGCGAAGGCTCGGGCGGCGACGGAGTGGCAAACGGCGGCGATGGCGTCATCCGCTCAATCGAGTTCTTAGCGGATAGTACGGTTTCGGTACTCTCAGAAAGGCGGGTTAATGCACCATATGGGCTGGATGGCGGCAAGCCCGGAAAACCCGGGCGGAATACGCTAATCCGCAATGGAAAAGCAACCAATTTGCCAGGTAAATCATCATTTGAAGCAAAAGCGGGGGATATTATAACTATCGAGACCCCCGGTGGAGGCGGCTATGGAAAACCAAGTTCTTAGAGATCAGATTGTCGGTGATCTGATCACCGACTACGAGTTTGCAAGCCCCTTGCGAAGGGCAGCAGCTTTCTTAATAGACGGGTTTTTGGTCATCCTTATCCTTAGCCTAACCATACTTCATCCCAATACATTCTCCGGCATTATCAATATACAGGCCGTCATAGTCGTCATCGCTCTAATTCTCTACGAGGGTATTTTCGCCTATTATTGCAGCTCGACGCTTGGCAAGTTTCTCATGGGGATTAAAATAGTTGACCACCATACGCATAAAAAACCATCTCTTCTTAAATGTTTTATCCGACCCTGGGCAAAATTACTTTTCGGGCTCTGGATTATCAACAGCGAGTTTATCTACATCATCTTACTGCTGCTTTCTGCTTTTAATTACCTAAAGATGGCAACTGATGATGAATACCGAGCCATCCACGATAAAATTGCAGGGACTGAAGCATTAAAAATTATCCGCTAACCCGCCTCTATCCAGCGGTTGCCTAATTTATCAGGCGCGCACTTGCACAACCTATAGATTTATCAGGCGCGAAAAGGCCAAAAGGCAAAAACAAGTCTCCCCTTTTTAAAAATCCTCTTGATTATATATACTAGTATATATAAAATAATACCCAAGGGGGTTAGTCTATGTCCGTAAAGCACGGTTTGTTGGGGCTTCTTGCCCGCAAGCCCCAAAACGGCTATGAGCTAAAAAATGCATTCGATGAGATAGCGGGCGGTTTTTGGGATGTTAACTTCGGCCAGATCTACAGCACCATTGATCGTTTGGTAAAGGACGGCTTAATTACTGCATCTTCTGAGGACGCCGAAGGTGTCGAACGAAGGGTATATCAAATTACCCAAAAAGGTATCCAAGAATTTAAAGATTGGTTAGATAAACCATCTGCTAAGGTAAGGCCGCTTCGCGATGAGATCTTTGTAAAGCTTGCGTTCATGTATCCATTTGATAAGGAAGCGATATTGCAGCTTCTTGCCGAGCAGCGCCAGCTATATCTAGCGAAGATGGCCGAGCTTACGCGTAAGAAATACCTTCTCTCAAGGCAAGGCGGCAGCCGGGATATGCTGATGACCGACCTACTTCTTGACGCCGCGCTTTTCCATGCCGAGGCCGATGTTAAGTGGCTTGAGCACTGTGAGGCAAAGCTTCGCGGGTTTGAGAGCATCCAACGTGAAGAAGCGCTTGAAAACGATGAGATTGGGCTTGACCAATAAAGGGGTGAAGGTGGATGGCAAATAAAGTCGAGGTAAAAGATGTCTTTAAGACTTACAAGAGAGGAAAGGCTGAATTTCACGCGCTAAATGGGATCTCGCTTTCAATTAAAGAAGGTGAGTTTCTTGCTGTTATGGGCCCGTCAGGTTCGGGTAAATCGACGCTTCTTCATCTTATCGGTGCATTAGATAAACCAACATCGGGTGAGGTTTTTATTGATGGCGTGTCTCTGTCATTGCTTGGCGATGATGCACTAAGCCAGATTCGCCGTGAGAAAGTGGGCTTTATCTTTCAGCAATTTAATCTACTTCCTACACTTACCGCACGCGAAAACATCCTTCTTCCCTTAAGGATTGCCGGCAAATCATCGCGTGAGACAGAGAGGTATGCCGACGAGGTTATAGAGGCGGTTGGTCTTACTAACTGGAGCAGCAACCTTCCCGAAGAAATGTCGGGAGGCCAGATGCAGCGAGTCGGTATCGCCCGCGCGCTTGCTATTCGTCCATCAATAATCCTTGCCGATGAGCCAACCGGAAACCTCGACTCAAAAACCAGCGAGGAAATCCTAAACCTCCTAAAAGATTGCCAGGAGCAATTTAAGCAAACAATCATCATGGTAATCCACGATGCCAAAGCCGCAGCCTACGGCGATCGGATAATCAGGTTAAAAGACGGCCAGATCGACGAGGAAGTGGAGGCATACAGTGCTAACCTTATTTAAGACGTTTAACCTGCGCTACCTAGCAAAGCACAAACTTCGCATCACTACGATCATCTTTGGTGTTACCCTCGGCATTATAATGGTGGTTGCAACTGCACTCGTTAACCAAAGCATCCTTCGCTCCTATCATTCATTAGTCGATACGGCTGCTGGCAAGACCGGTCTGCAGGTCTTATCAAACACGAGAAGCGGTCTCCCGGCGTCCATAGCAGATGAGGTAGCGCAAATCAAGGGAGTAAAAGCAGCCGTTCCAGTGGTTCGAAGCGATGTTTTTGCTTTTATCAACGGAAAGCAAGCCGGGAGTCTTCTCGTTTACGGCATAGATCGCAAAAAGGACACGAATGCCCGCAGCTACGAGTTCTCCGCCGGGAGGCAGTTTAGAGCAGGTGAGCCTGACGCAATCGTTCTTACTAAAGCTTGGGCTAATGAAAAAGGGCTTAAAACCGGCGATCACATAAACATCACCGGGTCTAGAGGTTTTAAAGAATTTAAAATAGTAGACCTTTTATCTGATACCGGGCCTGCCCATGCAAATCTGGGTTCATTTGCCATTATGGACATAAACACTGCCCGGGGATTACTTAACAAGGCCGGCAAAATCGACCAAGTTGATGTTGTTCTTGAGGACGGCGAAAAACCCAATATTGTACAAGATCGCATTAAGCATAAACTCGATGGCAGGGCTGAAGTCGAGATACCTGCCACTCGAGGTACCGAAGTCCAGAGGTCTATGGAAAGTATGTCAATATTTTTAGATCTTGCGGCGATGATATCAATCTTTGTCGGTGCGTTTATTATTTTTAACAATCTAGAGATAAGCGTCGAGGAGCGTCGATACGGCATAGGCACATTACGTGCGCTTGGTCTGCCAAGAAAGAAGATATTTACCCTTGTTATCTTTGAAGCAATCCTCCTGGGTTTTATTGGCTCCATATTTGGAGTTGCCATAGGAACTCTATTAGCTAATCTTATGTCGACAGCTTTTGCCGATGCCATCTTGTCGTTTGAGAGGATAAGAATAACTGATCTCGGCGTCACACCACAAATTTTTATTCTTGGTATCTTGATGGGACCGGTTATGGCAGCGATAGCTTCAATGGGTCCCGCCATGAGAATGCTCAGAGTAGCCCCGCTAGAGGCGTTAAGACCTTTTGAAACTGCATGGAGACCTAGACCAAAAACTTGGAAACTGGTCGTAAGCGCATTGATACTTGTTATTGGTGTAGGTTCACTGCTTATATTTGTCTATGTACTTGAAAACAACGATAAGTTATCACAGAACATGCAGTTAATAGGTAATTTTATCCTTGCGAGCATCTTTCTTACCTTCTTAGGGAGTGTTCTTTTGATGCCACATTTGTTTCTATACCCATCGGGCAGCAAGGGTCGCGCTCATTTACCTTACGAATGGCCATAGATAACCTGCGAAGAGCACCTGGTCGCACCGCAGCCACAATAACTGGAATGATGGTCGCTGTTACCATGATGGTTACTATGAGCGGTGTGGTTGGTAGCATAATGATTCGCACAATGGACATACTTGACAAAATGATAGGCTGGGATCTCCTGGTTGAGGCTAATGTGTTTGGCTCGTCGGGTGGCGTTCCATTGACTGAGAATTTTGGTAAGAAGCTGGCTAAGATCGATGGCGTGGACGTTGTTACCGCTGAAACATTTAATAGCATAAGGTTTAACGGTTACAATGTGCAGCTAACCACCCTTGACATGAGTAACTACTTTAAGTGGAGCAGACTTGATCTAAAAGAGGGTAGACAAGATCAAGTATGCGACGATCTTAAAAAAGGCGGCTCTATCATAGTCAACGCCGAGTTTGCTAAAAAATTTGGCTACAAGAAGGGTCAGAAAGTGACTCTCAATACTCCAACTGGAAAAGTAAAACTAAAAATAGCTGGCGTATTTAATTACTTGACCCAAGAGCCGGGCGGTGCAATATTTATGGGTCGCAGTGATTATAAGAAATGTTGGAACGATTATTCGGTCGATTCTTTTGCAATCGTCGTCACAAAAGGCCAAAAGGCAAATGCCGTGGCTAATAAAATACAGGCCAGCTTTGCTAAGAACTACGGTGTAAAGGTTAGGGAGGCTTCGGAGTTTAAGAATAGTATAAGGGCACTTATTGATAAAGAGTTCTCGCTTACCGATATGCTGATCTACATCGCTATAATCGTTGCGTCCTTTGGGATAATTAACTCATCATTGATAACAATACTGCAACGATCTCGCGAGCTAAGTGTTGTTAGGGCGTTAGGGGCCAAGCGCAGGCAGATTAGGCATATTATTTTAAACGAGTCGGTCATCATGGGTCTTATAGGAGCTGCGTTTGGATCAATCCTCGGCATTAGCCTAGGGAAGCTTACGGTCCTAGGCGACGGGATCATTCTCGATATGTCTATAAAATATTATGTGCCATGGATTACTATACTAGGTGCCTTTGCTATCTCGCTAGGAATGACTGCTATGGGTTCCTTAATTCCAGCACGGGCCGCCTTAAAGCGTGAGATCGTCGAGGGAATTAGCTATGAATAATTTCATTCTGCCGGGGTGTCAAGCAAGTATGCTTGGTCAGAGAATTCAGCGGATCCGTTAAGCATAACCACAGTGCCGGCATAAACCCCGTCGTTGTCGTAGATAAAACTTACTTCGGCGGTAACGTTAAGGGAACTTAGCTTTACTCTTTTAATAGACCGGGAGCCGATATTTTGGTAGATAAAACCTGCAAGTTCAGGATCAACGGCGTCGATACTCATACCGGGACTTAAACTACCCAGCAAGAAATTGGCCACGAGGTTTGCCTGGACAACTCTATGATTTTTGTCTACATAGACGACTCCCTGGGGCGAGGCATTTATTAACTGCGACAGAGCATGACCGCGATTTTCTTCTTCTTTGCTGTTTGTCCTTATAACGGTAAGGGCACCCAGCACTTTACTCTTCCTGGTAATTGGAGAGTGAACTACCTGCCATAGACGGTCGGCAGTTTTGAGGGTCATGGTGCCATACTTGTTTTGCCTTTGGTCGTCTCCGATATGTCCCAATAACTCTTCTAGCTTCGTGCCTTTTAAGGACCCTCTCTTAGGGCCAGAGTCAAAGATTTCGTGTGCCGCCCTATTGGCGAAAAGCACACGACCTGCATTGTTTGAGACAATTACTCCTTCATTTACGTGGTTAAATATAGTGAAATCAATGTTTTCGAAGTAAATTCTAGCACTGTTCATCCTCCATAATTCCACCAGGAGTTGGTAAAGGCACCAGTAAAGGGCAAATAGCAAAAACATGATAGTGATAACCCTAAAAGTATCGAAGTTGTTATCCTTCTGAAAGAAATACAGTCGCCAGGGAAGACGGTCTAGCTGCTGAGTCTTGATATTGTATTGCAAGTGGTTGGCAGAAAATACTTTCTCCCGGCCGGTAAATTGATCAAGCAGATTGCGGTCAAAAGGCCAAACTATGGGATAGTTATGGTTATCGAAAATGGCCACCTGGAAGGTGCTGCTTAAGAACTCGTAACTCAGCTTTTGTTGAAAATCCGAAATAGTATAGTCTACTGCAAGCCACTCATTTTTCAGCGGTGTTACTACGGTTATTACTGCTTGCGCATTATTGTCGGAGTGCACGCCTAAGATCTGGGTACCGGCGTGCGGCAGCTTCTTCCAGGATTCTTTTGGGAACATATAATTGTTGGTGTAGCCTTCGGGAGCCTGGTGGATTATCCGGCCATTATTGTTAAGGATATAAATTCCGGTAATGCGGTGATCAAAAGAGAGCAACTCTTTTAAGGAGCCGTTCCCTTCATCTTTTTGGCTGAGCACTTTTTTGGCTACCCCGTCTGTGACCTCTTGTAGATCGTTTAAGAAGATATTTGTTTTGTTGATAGCCACCTGACGGATGCTTTCCTCGTAGTCGTTCATTACTACCTTTAAAAAACGAAACCCGGCGATAAAAAGCACGGTGATAATGCTTAGAAAGAGAAGCATGGTAAACATCAGCCAGGCATTGTTAGCCTTCGAAGACTTTTTCATACCGGTCTCCTGTTATCACAGTAAACCCTTGCGGGCCGCTGTCGCCAGGGCTTCTTCTATGGCTTTGGCCCCCAGTTTGGTACATATACCTTTTATTCTACGGCGCAGCGTTGAAAGGCTTAAATAAAGTTCGGCGGCCACTTCTTTCTGATTTTTACCCTGAGCGATAAGTTGCAGGATATTTGCTTCCATATCGGAAAGACCCGGCGTGGATGGCTTTAACAGCCATTCAGCCTGCAGGCTGGGGTAAAGGTAGGCACCGCCTTTGACAACCATATTAATAGCCGATTTAATTTCGTCAAAGAAGGCGTATTTAGGCACAAACCCGTGGATACCCCGTTCCATGGCTTTGCGGATAAAAGTTATGTCGTCGTACGTGGTAAGAGCAACCAATTTTAACTGCGGGTTAGTCTGAGTCATAAGTTCGCAGAGGTTCAGACCATCTCCGTCCGGCAGGCCGATGTCTAAGAGTACAACATCCACATCCTGGTTGATGTTTTGTACCGCCTGGGCGCAGGAGTCCGCCTCTGCTACAACCTGCATGTTCTCTTCCATATCGAGCAGCTTCTTTAAACCTTCCCGAAAAATATTATGGTCTTCTACCAGCATAATCCCGATCTTTTTCACTTGCTTCCGACCCTTCCGTTTGCAAGGTTAGATTTATATAAAAACCGCCATCCTTGAAGCCGTAAGCCAGCTCCCCACCGATCAACCTGGCCCGTTCCTTCATCCCCCACAATCCCTTACCGGGTTGTAAAGCGGTCTCTTTTATGTCACCGTTATCTAGAATCTCTATTCTCAGAGTACCATCAGTTTCGGTAAAATGGATATCCACCTCAGAAGCATTTGAGTGTTTGGCTACGTTAATTAGGGCTTCCTGAATAATGCGGTAGATTGAGATTTCTTCTTTTCGGGTGAGATTAAAGGAGTGGCGCTGGTAAAACATATAAACCTTCTTGCCATGTACATGCTCGAAGTTATCACAGTAGGATTCGAGGGCGGGGATTAACCCGACCTTTTCGATAATATACGGGTGAATATCGTTCATAATGCTTCTCATATCGATTGCCGCGTTCTGGCATTGCGTCCGCAAAGTGAGTAGACTCTCTCTTACTTCAGGTAAGAGGTGACCTTTATTTTTTCGCAGAGCAAAATCCAGACCGTGAATAATACTGGATAGGTACCGCCCGATCCAGTCGTGAATCTCGATTGCAAGCTGCTTTCTTTCTCTCTCAATCGCGTCCAGCAGCATATTGCTATCTGCGAGTCCTGTTTCTTCCCGCGTTACCAGCACAGCTCCCAGGGGTTTATTAAAGGAGCGAATTGGAATGCAATCCACTGACAGGGGAAGTTTAACTTCTCCCCGGCTATAATTCAGCCGGTAATTGGTAACCTTTTCGTTTTGTAAAAGGGCTTCGTAGAGCGGTTGCATTACGCTTTGCAAGCAGGGATACAGCATCAAAAGCTCATCCAAACTTTTTCCCTCCGCAGCTTTCTTTGGCAGCTTAAAAAGGTTTTCGGCAGAATCGTTTAGTTGCCGCAATCTTTCTTTGCGGTCGATGAGCATGATGGCATATGGGGAATCTTTTATCAGGTTAGTTAGATAAAAATATCTAACTAACCACGGCCATACTACTAAGCCCCCGAGCAATAAAGCCCCCAGCGTGAACAAGAAAATAAGCAGCGCGAAAAATCGCTCTTTGGCCATCAGCATCGAGAAGTGGCCGAGAGACCCTTTGCTTTCCTGATCGTTTATTTCGTTAAGCATCTGCGCCTTATTTACCAATTGCCGTGACATATCCCGATACTGCCATAGCAAGAGCTCCCGATTTTTGTCTGCAGAGGATTGCATATCGGGTATTACCTCTTGCTTTACAAATGTGTTATAGGACTCGTTTAGCGAGACCAACTCCATCACGCTTTGCTTTTGGGATTGCCTTACACTGTTATAAAGCTCGAGTTCTTTTTTGATGGTTTCAGGGCTGTATCGCTGGATATTATTAAGCGACTGCGAGTCTTTATAGAGGATATATTCCTGGACATTATTTGTCAGGTTATAAATACTTGCAGATACTTCATCGTATTTTTGTCGATTCTGGACTTCTTGCTGCAACTGGTTTAGTTGTTGAGGTAGGCTGTAGCCGGTGTAAAGTAGCAATAAAACCGGCAATAGCATAAAAATTAGCGATAGGCCTGCTCTGCCTAACCAAGCTCTTATAGCTGTCAATGCCTTCACCTTCGTTCCGGTGTTTTTTTACTTATCTAATAATAATTCGCAAGGTTGATGAAATACCAGAAAGGCACATACAGGTCGTTAATTTGATTTGTTATTGTCGATATCTGATATTAGCATAACATTACCTGCCCGAAACTCAAAGGTCACGCGCTTCTTTCGTGAACCAAAATGTCCACACTGATGAGCGATACCATTCACTTATTTGTCAAAAAGAGCCATTCCATATCAAAACCGTTTAATTACTGGATTTAAGCAGATAGAGTTTAGTATAGATAACTTGAACCCAGGTTCATGGATGGGTCATGGGGAGGAGGGGTTGATTCTTAGCAAACAAAGACGACGAATTGAACTACCGGAGAGGAGGCGGGGGAAGAATAAACTACGGTATAGCTGTGCAAAACACAGCACATGTAATGCCCATTGGCTTTACCTTAAGGAGATGTAAGAAATGAGCGAACATGTAGAAACAATTACGAGTGAACCAGCATTAAGGCAGCAATTAGGCTGGTCTGAGCTATGGAAAAAAGAAGATTGGTGGGCTATCTACCTTGGAATCGGCATAGTAATTATCGCACTCATCGCGTTTCTAAACGGAAGCACCTTTATAAAATCGCTCTCTATTAACCCCGGAGGGCTTAAATGGACATCTTTCAGCCAGTTATTGAGCCACTTTGCAAAAAACTATCAACTTTATATCCTGCAACTAATTTCATGGCTTATTATTTTTGGGATTTCAACGAGAGTGCTGGGCATAAGTACATCGAAATTTATCCCATCCTTTATTGTTCTTTATGCGCTGTCAATAGTAATGTTTTCAATCGGTGGATGGGCAAATGCTTCTAAGTATAACCTTGAGCCGCCGCTTGTAGCTCTGGTTATAGGTCTATTAATAGCAAACGTCATCCCTTTGCCTAAGTGGATGGATGCTGGATTCAGGGTGGAATATTATATCAAGACAGGAATCGTTCTTCTTGGCGCAACCTTTCCTATAACACTAGTAGTATCTGCAGGGCCCGTTGCTCTTGTTCAGGCGACCGTAATCTCCCTTATAACATGCCTAACAATCTATTTTGCAGCAACTAAAATTTTTGGCCTTGATAAAAGACTTGGGGCGGTTATCGGTACCGGTGGTGCCGTATGCGGCGTATCGGGGTCGATGGCCATAGCAAGTGCGGTAGGAGCCAAGAAGGAACACCTTTATACCTCAGTAACCCTTGTGGTTGTATGGGCTCTGGTGATGATATTATTTATACCGTTTGTAGCAAAGGCCCTCGGTCTTCATCCGGGTATAGCCGGTGCGTGGGTAGGTACATCTGAATTTGCCGATGCCGCCGGTTTTGCCGCTGCTACTGCATACGGTCACATGGCTGGCAACGAGAACGCCGCCATACAGGGATTTACCCTTATGAAGGTTATAGGAAGAGACATGTGGATCGGAATCTGGTCGTTCATCTTCGCGCTTATAGCCTGCCTGAAATGGGAGAAAGAGGAGTCTGGCAGAAAGCCGGATGCAATGGAAATCTGGTGGAGATTTCCAAAGTTTGTTATTGGTTTCTTTGTAGCCTCATTTTTCATGACTAGTATAACGGCCAGCTATTCGGCAGCGCAGTTTAGTAAAGTTGTAAAGCCTGACCTAATTGCACCAATAGTTTCGCTTAGGACGTGGGCGTTCATATTTTGTTTCTTAAGCATCGGGCTCACGACCCGGTTTAGAGAACTTAAAGCTGCCGGCTGGAAACCGTTCGGCGCATTTACCATCGGGGTTTTAGTAAACGTGACGTTGGGTTTTCTTCTTTCCGTTTATGCTTTTGGTCACTACTGGATGAATCTTGGAAAGTAGGATTGCCTCGGCTTAGTAATATATCTTAGTAATAACATATCTATTAGCGGTTGGGAGGAATAGCTATGGAGATAAATGATAGGTGTGGGGACTGCGAGTTTTTTAACAACGATCCTGAGTGGATAGAAGCTGCCTTCCCGGGGCTAAATTCGCTGAGCTCAGCTTATGCCTCAGTAAGAGCCGAAGCAGGAACATGTAGTCGTCGTGGGTTGTTCCTTCCTCCCTGGAAGGAAAGCTGCAGATACTTTAAGCATATCGAGAGGGCATGCATCCCTTCAGACTAATTATTCCCTTCGCACTGGCTTTCTATACCAGGAAAGTAGCCGGAGAACCTGCTTTCCGGCTACTTTGCGCTTTTATGCTGTTTTTGCGTCTCCCTTTTTGATAGAATCTAAAGTAGTTATTTTTTAAGGTTTGTATCTAGGGTTAAGGACTTTTCCGGAGGCTAGTGTCTTGCGCAAGTTCGCCCTTTTTTATAGACCCATCCCCGGCATTTTACTCATGCTGGCTATTGCCATCCTCGCTCGCGGCGGTGCTGATTTAGGCCTGCCCTGGTGGCCCGGCATTGAGGCGTATTTTGCCGCAAGCGCCATCATGAAGAGAATCTTAATTGATATCTTGCACCTGAATTACATCCTTATATCCATTATCCTAGGAATGCTTCTGGCAAACATTCTGGGTATCCCCCGCTGGGCCGCGTCCGGTGTAGCTACGTCTAGACTTTTTATTAAGATTGGGGTTGTTTTACTAGGCTCACTCTATAGCGTAATGGATCTGGCTAGGTTGGGGGGTATGGCGGTTGCCATAATTGTAGGGTTTATTGTTTTGATGCTGGCCTTTACCCTGTGGCTTGGCAAGAGAGTTGGTATGGAGGAGTCGGGGGCAGCTACATTGGCGGCCGGAACGGCAATATGCGGCGTAGCCGCCGTTGTAGCCGTAGCTCCAGTTGTAAGGGCCAAAAATACCGACGTAATTTACTCTATTGCTGCTATTCTTGCATTTGGCTTGGCAAGCCTATTTTTGTTTCCGGTGATCGGCACACTAGTTGGATTAAGCGCCCATCAATTCGGCGTCTGGGCCGGTACCGGTATATTAAACTCCGGACAGGTCCTTGCGGTGTGTTTGGGATTTGATCCGGGGAATATTGCCCATGTTTCGGAGAGTCTTAAAACAGGTGAGATTTATAACCTCACCCGCGTTATCTTCCTCCCGTTCGTAGTGCTCTTTCTGGCCTTCTCGGCCAGCCGCTTTGCCTCATCGGAGGACGATATAAATATCAACACCAGCCTGTGGAGTAAGTTCCCGTTGTTCGTGTTGGGTTTTCTAATCGTGGTCTTTCTTACTTCTTTCGGTCTGCTGGGTCCCACATCACCGCCTTCGAAAGAGCTCACTCTCATACGTAATCTATATAGTTGGTTTTTTGCTATAGGCCTGGCAGGTCAGGGGATGCAAATATCCCTGTCTGAGTTGCGGCAGGCAGGTGGCAAAACATTGATGGTGGGCACTGCAGCCGGTTTTTTTAAAGCGTTGGCAGCACTGGCGGTAGTACTGCTTTTTGTATCACAGCAACCTTAGTATAGGGGGTGGGTATTATCTGGAGGATGGATACTGTGGAACCTAACGATACCGAGAAAGATGAGGCTAAGACGTTTTCTCTTCTTTCCAATGAGAGGCTTGAGGACTACATGGCTCTTGCCCTTGCGGCGTTTATACTAATAATTGTGCTGTTGTTCTATTAAAAAGCAACAGTTCTGCGTAGGATGTACCGGCAACCGAATTTTCCGGTAATCACCGTTCAACTAACCACAATAATTCTTAAAGTGCCGCCGGTGCATAAAATCCCGCCAAATCTAATCAGAAAAATTAGAAAAAAATCAGTAAAATACTTGCCTATTTTATCTAAGGTTGCTATTATAGGAAATATATAATATACCCTACGGGGTATCGTATATAAGGATTTGCCTTCCGCGGTGACCTTGTTGGTTGCCATCTTTTATAAGGCCCTTACCGCTTGCGGTAGGGGCCTATGTTTTTAGAAACTAGTTTTTGAAGTCTAAAACATAGACCCTAGTAGGCTATCTCGGGGCAGATGGTTGCTTACCCCTACAATAAAAATTAGTAACCTAGCCGTAACTCGGGGGAATTGATTCCGTTATAGAAAGTGTAAGTTGCAGTCAAGGCTGGAGAAATTTAAGTATACGGTTTGAAAATACTATTCTTCAAAAAACCGAGATATATGTATTAATCGTAGATCTCGGTTAATAAAAATGTGGGTTATAACCCACACTGAGACAAGTGGACTTAGAAAATCGGGGTAAACCTGGGGACTTGCCAAGTAAGGATACTTACTTGGCAATGTCCTTTTTTGAGTAAAGCGACTGGGCAGTAGCGAAAGAGCAAGTTGAAGGATCTCAAACATACGTCAGGAAAATTTTATCATAAGTGCAGTTCACCTAGTATATGTTAATCTATTATTAACGACTGTTAATAATAGATTAACAATTGTTAATTTATTATTAACAAAACTCTTACCAGGTCAAATAATCCCTAATAAGATAACTAAACGACGAAAATTTATGTTAAAATAAAAAAACTAGTGTGTAACTAAGAAGCCAATTAAAAGGTGGACTTTCCGGATGAGCAAAATTATGGATATAGAAGAGCTCTCGGCTTACCTTGAACTTAGCCGCAAAACCATTGAAGGGCTTTTGAAATGCTGAGACTTCCCGGTTGTTGATATCGGCGGTCAGAGCCGATTTAGGAAAGAGGAAGTTGATGCCTGGATGATTAAAAAAGGAAGAAAGGCTGGTGGAAAACGGGTGTCCCAATTAGATATTCTTAAAAAAGACCTTGATCAATTAACAAAACGGATTGTTTTTATGGCTATTTTAACAACGGAGCTTGAGAAGGAGGGCTTTTCTCCGGTTGCAGGCGGCAACTATGCGGTAGAGCTATATACAGAAGGCGCATTTAAATCAGATGCTGTCGAAATATTTGCTCCGGTTGATGTGCTTAACAAAGTGCTACTGCCCTGGGGATTTGATAAGGTAGACGGCTTTTTAAGGCACGATGAGATTGGCGTTACAGTTAGGATACTAGGAGAAGGACTAAACCAGAACGAGTTGGATAGGGTAAATCAGGTGGATGTTAACGGGTTCCCTGTCTACCTGATGGGCGTTGAAGATACAATTACCGCCAAACTCAAAGAATTTGTTCACCTTCATGAATCGGATGCAATTATATGGGCTCAAGAGCTTATTGAGATTCACGTTAATGAGGTTGATCTGGACTATCTAAAAGAGCGTGCTACTCAAGAGGGAGCTATAGACCCACTTCGGAAGCTACTCCTTGAACTTAGACTAGAAGACGAAGACGAATACGAATACGGGTACTATGAATAAGCTATTGCCAATAGCGATTCTCTTGTTGGTTGCTGTTATTTTTGCTGGTTGCGGGGGTAAAACTCAGGGGACGAGTATAACAGCAACAACTGCGGGGAAGATAGAATCGCAACCGGTAACGACTGGGGAAGCCAACATGAGAGTGGCCTCAAGCGCTTTTAGCAATAATGGAAATATTCCAGAAAAATATGCTCGTCGGGGAGCGGGAGGCGATAATATATCGATCCCATTAGAGTGGGCAGGTGCGCCTGAGGGCACGAAATCCTTTGCCCTGGTGATGGTTGATACAAGCGCAAGAAACTGGATCCACTGGCTGGTAATAAATATCCCGGCAAAAACTTCAGCTCTTGCCGAAGGTGCATCAGGGAAGAATATGCCGGGTAGTTCAAAGGAACTTGCTAATACCTTTGGTGAAGTTGGCTACGGCGGTCCCCAACCGCCTCCCGGCTCCGGGGCGCATGATTATGTAACCACAATCTATGCTTTAAATGTTGGAGGGCTTGATCTACCCCAGCGGATATCCTACGATGATTTTTTGCAATCGCTTAATGGCAAAGTCCTTGCCAAAGCAAGCATAACCGGAACATTATCTCGCTAAAAAATTTTCCAGGACGGCGAGGGTACTGGGACAGATTACGATACCGCGACAAAGTTACCCGGTTGAGGCGTTAAGGCTTAAGCAACTAATGGGTAAGGATACTATAGCAAATACCCAAAGGTTTTAAATGGACCTATACTATGCTAGGTAATTGATCTAACTCTGTTCGATCCCATGTTAAAGCAGCAAGATTATCAACTTTATAGTTGCGATCTGTAGTAATTTCATCCCAGCACCCACTGCACTTTTCAGCGCACGGTGAATAATTCAATGAGCAGAACTGGCAGCAGGTATCCAATCCTTCTGGACATTCATGGTCGCTTGTTGAGCATTTCATATTTTCCATTGTAGCCTCCTATGGCCAACCAATACCAGTACTTGCTTATGTTTGTCTTACGTAATGCAAGCTCTGGATCGGTACGTTTATACTCGATTTATGTGTCAATTGCAAAAACTTGCACATTTTACCAACGTCCCCCCAACGTCCCAATGTTCGCCTTCTTATTCTTTGGTAATTAGAGGCTGGCGCCGAAGGGATAGTTAACGATTTTACCTTCCCATGTTCTTAAAAGTATCTTGCCGTCGGTGCTCTCCCATATGTTGGTACCGGAAACCGCAACTTTTCCCAGACCGCCCGGCGCGCTTACTATATATTCGGGTACGGCAAGCCCTGAGGTATAGCCCCGCAGTTTACGAATTATTTCCACACCCTCTTTTATTGGGGTAATAAAGTGAGAGGTACCCCGCACCGGTTTTGCCTGAAATAGGTAATAAGGGCGAACGCGGATTTTTAGCAGCTCCTGGTTTAAGACTTTCATAACGTGCGGGTCGTTGTTGATTCCTTTAAGGAGGACGGATTGGTTGCTGATTACTGCACCTGCCTTTATTAGTCTATCGCAAGCCTCGGCCGCATCCGGGGTTACCTCGCGGGGATGATTAAACTGGGTGTTGATATATATGGGCGGGTACTTTTCGATGATTTTGCAAAGCTCCTTTGTGATGCGCTGCGGTATCGTTGCAAGCGTGCGCGTCCCTACGCGTTTTATCTCCACGTGTTTTATCTTGCTTAGTTCGGCCAAGAGCCATTCAATAACCTGATCAGCAAATGTAAGCGGGTCGCCGCCAGTTATAACCACATCCCTTATTTCCTCGTTTTCCCTAATGTAAGACAGTGCTTCTTTTAATTTGCTTTTGGGCGCGTGCTGGTCACGCTGGCCTATGTTTCTTCTGCGTTGACAGTGACGGCAGAAAGTCGCACACTGGTTTGTCGTATTTATTATGAGCCTGTCGGGATATCTTCTTACAACCGTATCGACAGGCGATGTAAACTCCTCAAAGGAGGGGTCATCAGGTTCTAGCGTATCCTGTAGCTCAAGGATGGAGGGGATTGATTGTCGTCTTACCGGGTCCCAACTGTCACTTGCCGACATCAGGCTGACGTAATAAGGCGAGATGGCCCAGCGGAAGCTCTCGGATACCAAATCAATTTGTTCAATCTCCTTGTTGGTAAGCTTAATTAATTTTGCCAGCGTTTTTGTATCGGTAATGCGGTGTTTGAGCTGCCACCGCCAGTTTTGCCAGTCTTTTTCGGTAGCGTCGAAAAGGTTAAGAATGCGGGATTTGATCTTCTTGGCCTCATCTTGCGTAGTAAGTCCAGTATCAATTTGGCGTCTTGCCTTCAGAAATTCCCCAGCACGGTTTTTTAGCTCACCGGCGCGCTTTTTTGCTATGGCTTGTTTAACCGACTTGACCTGCTCGAGTCTTTGTTCAGAAATAGCCATTTTAGACTCCTTTGCTTTTTAGACGATGGCCCACTAATACCGCTGTAGACAATATTACAGTTTCTATAAGTAATACAACTAAGCCACCTACAACGACGGTATTTTTTTCAGGCGATTTTTAATTTCTTCTGTAGGGGTGCTAAAACTAGTGAAAATAAATTGCCAATGTACTCGGTGCCGAATACACCCCTTCAACGCTTACGAGGTTAGCTGACGGGTTTGGATTGAAGGTACCCTACGGCATCTAACAAATGCCGATTCACCCCAAGATGGTTCCCCCGCTTCTATATGAGAATTCAGCGTTAAACTCAAGTATATCACTAACGTTATTTATGTGCAAGGTTTAGTAAGTAGGTCAAGCGGTAACTTTGCTTTCAGCCACCCTTTTCTTCTGGATGACCTCGGCGCCTTTTTTAAGTGAGCCTGCCTTTAAGAATCCCCAGAGAAGTAACACTGCGCCGATCATCTCTGCCGGATAGAGCCCTTCGGGATGCCCGGACGACACCATGCTTCCCGAGCCTGCTATTACAAAAGTGCCGGCAATGATTAAAATATTGGCCCAGACCCTGTAGCGGTATTCTTTTTTGCGCCAGAACCGCAGAGCTGAAATAAATGAGAAGCCAAGAAGCAGTAAGCTTCCCGGGATTGTTAATAACATCGAAAAGGCGCGGGGAAATGTGCCTTCAGGCCCTAGCGGCTGCCCACTTACCGTGATGCCTGCCACCAATTTGCTTGTTATAAGATGTGTTGTAAAAACCCCGTGGAAGAATAAAGCCATTATAATAAGGGTATACGCTAAAAAAAGGTGTCCCCATATTTTTTTACGCACGCTTAAGTAAACCGAGCCAAGTCCTAGAAATCCTACTAATGATGCTGCAATTACGATATAGAATCGGTAGACCGTGTGGTCCCAGTTGCCAGCATATTGGGAGTATGCCTCCATCGCAGCTGCGAGCGCGTAAAAAAGGAATCCAACAAACCAGGCCAGCTGGTGAGGTTTTCGCCTTTCTATGTACTGAACAAGAAGAAGACTTGCGAAAATGAAACCGATTACTGCAGTGGCCGCCGCCCAGGCCCAATGCGCCCAAAACGAAGGTGAACCCATAAACCCCGCCCCCAAAAAGCAATATTTGTCTTAATTGTAGTATAGAATTCCTATAAAGTCAGTAGTAAAAATTTAAAGGAGCCAGGGATTAGGAGCCGGTATTGTCCATCACTTATGCGATATATTCCTGCAGCCGGCGAAGCTCATCAATTATAGCGCCGCAAAAGTCTTGTAAATCCGACGGTTCACGGCCGGTAATTAGGTTGCCATCCACCACTACAGGCTCGTCAAGGTAAGTTGCCCCCGCATTTTCCAAATCCACTTTTATGGAGGGAGATCCGGTAACATTTTTGTCTTTGAGAATGTCCAGCGATATTAGAACCTGTGGACCGTGATAGATTGCTCCAACAATTCGGTTAGCGTTATACATATCCAATATAAAGCCAGTTGCCGCATTGTTTACTCTTATCTCATCGGGGGAGTAGCCGTTGGAAATTACGACCACATCGAAGCTGTATGAGCGTGCCTCCTCATAGGTAACCTCGACGGTGGCTTCTTGCATACGTGTCCAGTCAGCAAGTCGCTTCCCAGATTCCTCGCCAACTACGCTTACCAGGGCACCTGCCTGGGACAAACACTTGTGAAGACCGTTAAACTCGTCCGCATCAAAATGATCGGATAGAATAATTGCTACTTCTCTTCCTGAAATCGACATTGAATTTCCTCCTCGTATCTTAACAATTGGTTTTTACCCCTCATGCAGTCTAAAAACAACTCCTTCTCGAATCTTTAAAGAAAAAGTAAATCTTGAATTTTGTTATTACCTGTTCCAAGGCGGGTAAATTTTGCTTGTCTAACACATTGTGGAGGGATGTTTTATGCGGGCAAGAGGAAAGACCGTCGCTGTACTTCTGCCCAATCACTTTAACGCAAACCTGTTTGAAGCTCTACGGGATTGCATAGTCGGGGCGGGTGGGGCGATTCTGATAGTTGGTTTTAAAAAAGATGAACCGTTGACCGACAGTAAGCGTGAAGAGGTATTTACAGTGGATGTCTCGCCTGAAGACCTGGGCCTTGGTGACTACGATGCTTTGGTTGTTTTAGATAGTGCAACACCTGAAGAAATGATTGCAAGCAGAAAAAATCTAGGCCTTATAGAGACAGCTTACGAGCACCAGAAGGTAATCGGCACTGTTGATGAAGGTGTAGAACTTTTGGTTGCGGCGTTAGGTTCTTTGTTAAGTAACAGAAAAATGACCGGTCCAGCAGAATCAAGAATTGACTTGGAGGGAGCTGGGGCAAACTTTGTCGATGAGGGTGTGGTTGTAGATAAGTACTTAATCACCGCAAAAGCTGCAAGCGACGCTGAAAGGTTCTGTCGGGTTCTTATGGATGTGCTTCAGTCGATAAGCGGTCTTGCGGCTTGATCAAGGTATGTTAGCTCATAGATCACAGAATAAAAGCAAGTAATGCGGGTTAAAGAGACAGAAGTCAGCAGCCAGGAAATTTCACCCTAACCCATTTCGCCAGTCTTTCCGATTCGCCGGTTTATCGGTTTTACCAGTATTTAGTCCGAAATTGGATATATCTACCTTTAGGTTTTATGGAGGTGATATCGTGAGGTTTCTAGTTATTGACCGAGGTGGGACTATAGAACTTCCGCCACCTCGGGGGCAAGACCTTTTCATGGAGGCTAGGGATTGGGTTAGAGAAGGGATGGATAAAGGCAAGATCGAGCTTGCTTATGCCATGTCCGGGCAGATGTCAAGTGTAATGGTCTATAACGTTGATTCTAACGAGGAACTTGATGATATACTGCAGGACTATCCGCTAAGTAATTACGCTGTCTTTGAGGTCTATCCGCTGTCGGACGCGCTTCACTCATACGAAACGGCCGCTAATGCCTTTATGGAAAAAGGCGAGATGGCAGCTTAATATTTATGCGTACATGAAAAAATAAAGCCGGGATTAAACCCGGCTTTAGCTCATGGTCTATTTTTTACCGACCCATGCTGGTTGTTGAATTCTGCACCGTCCACTGGCCCTTATCATTTTTAACAAATGTCCAATTTGTTATCCACACGCCATTCGAGCCAAGGTCCAACTGCGCGGTGACAGTTCCAACATTGCCGTTTATCTGAGGTTTTCCAACTTTATAGCCGGTTATCTTGCCATAGCTTGTGCGATCGCTAGCAAAACTATTGACGGTACTACCATTCTTCTTAGAAAGCGGCTGCATATCAAAAGCCGTTTGCCAATCTCCACTTTTCCAGGCAGAGTAGTATTTATTGCAGTACTGATCAAGCGTCGTCCCGTCGGGAACCAGGGTTGCGGGATCCTTGGAGCTGACTGGCTTGCTTGATTGCGGCGTAGTGGTACCCGTTCCACTCGGGTTGCCTGGGCTGCTTCCTGGCAGTTGCTGCTGGCTATTAGTGCTAGGGCTGGTCTGGTTTGTATAGCTGCTCTGTGGTGTCCTGAATGCATAATAAGCAATCGGTATGAGCACGAGTATTGCTAAACCGATTATTACAATTGGAAGGGTCTTTTTAGAACTCACGGATAAACTCCCTTTCTTTTTAATGTGAAAATTTATATTTGCTTGTAAATGTACCTTAAATGGGGATGTCTTTCAAGTAGAAGTTTGGGTTGTTCAATGTTGTTATAATGCCTGGAAGTTTTTGATATTTTCCTAGGGGTATACTAAGCATACAATCCTGCAAATGTCATTTATAATCGTCATTTATAATCGTCTCTATGGGATGGTTAAATAATTTTATCCGGCTAACTCTTCTTCTAGCTCTGCTAGCCGCCTTAAAATTTCTATTGCCGGTCCAAAATCCGGCGCTTGGTTATCTGCATAACTTTTCTCGTAAGCGACGACACCGGCCGAGTCGATAACGTAGACAGTTCGCTTTTCGCGCTGCTCCTCGTTGTTCCAAACGCTGTAGAGATTTCCTACGTTTCCAAACCAGTCTGAAAGCAAGGGTAAATCTATTCCTAACTCCTTTGCAAACGCTTTATGCGACCACATGCTGTCTGCGCTTATACCCACGACCTGGGCATTGAGCTCGCGTATCTCGGGTAGTAGACCTTTAATACGCGATAGCTCATCGGTTCAGATCGGGGAGAAATCATGGACGTAAAAAAGAAGAAGTACGTTGATACCTCTTAGGTCCGAAAAATGGAAATCGTTGCCGTTTTGATCTGGCAATGTAAAATCGGGAGCCAGTTCTCCAACTTTAAGAGGCATGTTAAACCCTCCATTTCTTTTAGTTAGAGGGTATATTCCCAAAAAGCTAGCTTATTTTTCCGGAATTGAGAAGTGCTCTTCTTAAAACATCCTTGCCCTTATCGGTCATCTCGACTAACGGAAGCCTTACCGGGCCAGCCGGCAAACCCATCCAGCTCAGGGCTTGCTTTACGGGGACTGGATTTGGCTCCACGAAGAGGGCGTTAACAAGATTTAGCATCTTGTAATGTAAGTCACGGGCGGCGCTGACGTCTCCCCCATAAACTAACCTGACCATTTGGTCTACTTCCTTGCCAATGATATGACCTACCGCGGCAACCGCGCCTTGGCCACCCAGGCAAAGTAGTGAAAAGGTAAGGGCATCCTCGCCGGCATAGATATGGAAATTGGTGCCCTTCGTGCCTTCTATTATCTTCATCGTTTGCGCAATGTCACCAGAGGCATCCTTTAAGCCAACGATGGTATCGGTCTCGGAGAGTCTAATTATTGTATCCGGGTCGATGTTTCGTCCCGTCCGGCCGGGAATGTTGTAAATTATGATCGGAAGGTCGGTTGCTTTAGCTACCGCCTCGTAATGGCGCATTATACCCTCCTGGCTTGGCTTGTTGTAATAGGGGCCGACCTGGAGCGTAGCCTGAACGCCGATATCTGCGGCCTCTTTGGTCATGTAGATTGCTTCCTCGGTCGAGTTTGAGCCCGTACCAGCGATAACCGGAACCCTTCCAGCGACGGCGTCGACCGTTATCTTTATAACGTCGAGGTGCTCCTGGTGCGTGAGGGTAGGGGACTCGCCGGTGGTTCCGCACGGAATGATCGCCGCCGCAGCTTGCTCGTCTATTAGGTAATCTATCAGGGTACGAAGACCCTCCTTGTCAACTTTATAATCATCAGTAAACGGTGTAATTACGGGGATGAGACATCCCTTCAGATCCCATTGCTTCTGGCCCATTACAAATCCTCCTCGCTGCTTAGTTATTCAATTTTACCCTTTAAGCGGGTAGATGCGTCAAGCGAACCAAGCTATTTACACAAAAATTTAATTATAAAATTAAAATAATTAAAAAACCGGCTTTTTAGTAGTAATTCAGGGCTTTAGCCATCGATGTCTTTTAGGAAAGCTTCAATTTCCTCCAGACCGCGTTCGGTGTGGTATTTTATGAACGCCTCTTTAAGAAGCTGTTGCATTTTCTCATGGCTGGCGATAATTTCGTCCAAAAGGATGTGTATGCGCTTGATTTTTTCGTCCTGGGATTCAGCCCAGTTGTCTGGATTGGTCATGAACCATATTTTACTATATGTTGGTAGGCTATGGGAAGGAAGGGATTGCCGAATTACGGATTTTTAAAAGCCAGTTCTTGATCCACGCTTGATAACACGCTTTCTAATCTCACCTAGCTGCAGCAGGCCCTCTTGTGCCCCGACTCGGCTTACCACCGATGCCGAGTTGATTGCTGCCATAAACATAGCTGTTTTAATATCGTAGCCCATGATAAGAGCAGCAACAAAAGTTGAGCCATAGGAGTCGCCTGCGCCGGTGGCGTCAACAACTTCTGCTTTAATTACTTCCTGGAAGTATATATCTTTACCCTCGGTCGCGTAACTTCCGTCGGGTCCGCAGGTTACAACAACTATCTCCGGCCCCGTCTTTATAAGCTCAGCGGCAAGCTGGCGGTTATCCGCAATTACTATATTTGGGTCTTTGGATCTTAAGATTAGGGTAGCCTCGGTCCGATTTACGATTAGGACGTTAAGTTTTTCAAGGATGGGGGCCATGTAACTAAAACCCTGCTCAATTTGCCCCAATCCGGGGTTGTTGGCGATTTTGATCGACTTGCTATACGCAAAATCAACAATTTGCTTTGGAAGCTCAGGCCTCTCTTTAGAAAGCGGGCCCACGTAAAACCAAGAGGTATCTTCAATTTTGTGCCAGTCACGGATTGTAAGGTTACGGTTTGCGCCGGAGTAGAAAAGAATTGTCCTGTCCCCGGCACCCTTAGGGATAAGAATAAGACCGATGCCGGTTTTAAGTTTCTCGTCCGCCCAGATGAACTCGGTATCGGCTCCTTCACGCAAAAGCTCAAGGATAATTTGCTCGCCGAGCTCGTCCCGGCCGATGTTCGCGTATGTAGCCGCCTTAAGTCCAAGACGTGCAAAGGAGGTTGCAGCGTTACACGCACCGCCTCCGGTTGATGTAAACGTAGTCTCAATAGAAACCTTTGCACCCAGATAAAAAGCAAGTAGCTTGCCCTCGATGCTTGTTGGATCAGGTATAATTTTCCCGCGATCGGTTATAAAGAAAATATCTCTGCTTGCGCTTCCTATCGTTATGACGTCGAACATGCTATGTTTATCTCCTATTTAGGTCTTCCGGGAAGGTTTTCCAAGATGGCCGTAAATTCGTGTACCGTCTCGACTGCAGGTAGACATACCCGGCCGATGCATGGATATATTACCGGGTGGTGTTCCGGTGGGAATCCCTGTTTCTCTAACGTCTCATAGTCCTTGATGGGGTCAAGAATCTCAACCTCCTTGCCGGGGATGTACTGCCGCCAAGCCTCTTTAAGAAGCGCACGTGCGCCAGCCTCATCCCTATGACCAACCACCTTTAGTATAACCGGTTCGGTTAGTATTTCGTCAACTGCTATACCGTAAAGTGATGTGGCCGGTGTAGGAGCCGATGGGGCAATTTCGACGTTTGCAAGGATTTGCTCGGCCATTTTCTCATACTCGTCGCCGCCGTCTATATAGGCCAGCCTATATAGCTGCTGGGACAGCAGTGCATTTTCGTGAAGCGGTTTGTACTTTACAAACATAGCACCAAGTTCAGGCTCGTTGCCCTTCAGAGCCCTATCAAAAAAGGTGCCATCCTGAGCCTTATATAGCCTGTTACAGATTCCCACAAGTTCTTTTGCAATATCAAGGTAGGCGCGGTCTCCGGTTACGCTATATGTATTGATGAGGGTATCCATCATGTGCACTTGATCGGGGAGCCAGCCCAGGTAATGTGGGCTACCGTCATAGTAGTGGGCCATCCCGTTATCTTTTGAGAAGCAATTATTAAGTAAGAAGGCGACCGTTTTTTTTGCAAAATTTAAACATCTGATATCTTCAAGGATTTTATAAGCCTCAATGTAGGCCGAGACCATCGATGCGTTGGCATCCACGTAGATGATTGGATCGATATAGGGGATTTTATTTTTAAGCCTTTCTTCTGCACTTAGTTTGTAAAATTCCTCGTCCGCGTCTTGGCTTCCAAAAAAGCCACCATGCTTTTTATCTGTAAAGAAGCTATCCACAAAACCAAGCGTTTTTTCTGCGATATCACGGTATCTTGTAAAATTGGAGACCTGGTAGCCATGAAGGTAGGTAATGATAAGCTTACCGTTATCTGCAAGAAGTTTCTCATAGTGAGGATTGCCCCAGTCGCGTTTGTTCGAGTAGCGGAAAAATCCTCCCCAAACTTTATCCATCAGGCTACCTTCGGCCATATTATCTAAAGTAATTGCCGCCATTTCAAGAAGATAGGTCTTATTCTCAAGAAAGGCCCGTCGCAGAAGAAGCTCAATAGCCGGGGGATTTGGAAATTTGGGCTTCTCGCCAAATCCCCCATATTTTGAGTCGAAAGACCTATGAAGATTTTCCATAACTTCGGCAACCGTATTGCGGTTGATCTCGTAGTGGACATCGGGCTCCCGCGATTGGATAGCGATAATCTGCCCGCGCTTTAGCTCGGATTCTTCCTTAAGCTGGTCGTAGTAATCACGATAGTAGTCGCTTGTTCTTTGCAGGAGCTTTCTTAATTGGTTTGGGGGAATATAGGTGCCGCCGGTTACAATCTCGCCTGTATCAGTTAAAACTGCCGTCGTGGGCCAGCCGCCAAGCAGGTAGCGGTTTTGGATATCGGGGCGCCTATCCGCATCTACCCTTATAGGGATGTACCGCTCATTTATAAGCTTGATATTTTTTTCATCGGAGTAGGAGGTCTCGTCCATAACATGGCACCAGTGGCACCAAACAGCCGATATGGCAAGAAGCATGGGCTTTTTTTCTTTTTTAGCTTGTTCGAAAGCCTCGGCCGACCACTGGTGCCATGTTATCTCGTGCGCACGATTAGGATTAGGTGAAAAACGAAACTCGGGTATAGGCTCTCCTGACCCTCTTGGCTGCGGTTTCGGAAGCTGCATCATGTCTCCTGTAAACTGCGTCCCTAGGTTTAATACTTTCTAATACCCAATCGGTTGTCGATTAAATCTTGCTTGATATAAAAGTGGTAGCTAGTTCAAGCTGCTTCTTTACGCTTCCGTGGCCTGGCAACACAAGTAGGCAGGCCTTCGCGGATCGTCGGGTATATTGGGCTAAACCCTAGCTCACTTTTTGTCTTTGTTGTATCTGCCGCAAAATTTGAAGTACTGAAAGTTAAGATGTCGTTATTAATAAGTGGAGTAGTTCCTGTAACCGATGCCCACAAGGTATCCAGGGATGCAGAAATCCAATAAAGCCAGATTGGCGCAAATCCCGGTCTTGGCGTCCCCATAATATCTGCTAGCTCAAAGATGAAATTTTTAAATTGGACGGGTTCGTCATCGGCGATGTTATATATTTGCCCCGCCGTCTTCTTATTCCCAAGCACCAGGGCCATCGCCTGCGTTACATCATTAATATGCGCAAAACTCGCAATATAGTTTCCGTCTCCGGGTATGCGGTAGAGTCCTCGTTGCATGAAAGTCTTTAAAGTTTTAATAAATCTCACATCGGGGCCATACACAGTTCCGAGCCTGAGGATGGTGACCGCCAACTTACCATGCTGATTTAGGATGAGAAGATGCTGCTCGCAGAGCTTCTTATAGAGAGCATGGTAACAGTTTGGTTGAGTGGATGCCTCTTCGGGGCTTATTGGCTTAGATGGTTTGGTATGTGGCCCTAGCACCAGCGGGAAGCTGGGAAAGACGAACCGTTTGACGCCTTTGTCGATGCACTCGTTTGCGACATTGATTGTGCCCTCGTAGTTTATCTTTCTTAACTCTTCCCCTGGGTTTACGACAAAAAGTGCAGCCGCCAGGTGGTAGGTGATATCGATATTTATCGCCGCCCCGTTAAGAGTTCTGGGGTCGGTGATGTCCGCGATAAATATCTCAACACCGGGTTGTCTTATCCTGTTGGCTTCTCGCGGTGATCTAATCAAAGCCCTGATTTTATGCCCTTGTCTAAGAAGCGTGGAAATTAAGTTGGAGCCGATGTCTCCCCCCGCGCCGGTTACGAGTATCTTCATGTTTTTAGTAGATACCCAAAAAACCGTAATTAGCTTACTGATTAGGTTTGCATATCTACTAGGTTAACAAGTAAACCGGTGAGTCAGTGAACAGTGAACGTTGAACTGCTATAATCTTCTTTATGCGAATAGGAAAACAAGTGACGAAGTTCATACTTGCTTTGGCAATAGGGCTGTTGGGTGGCTGGTTATTTATGAGTCGCAAAGAAAGCACCAAGAAGCTAGCCCGCTTTCATGGCTGGCGCATCATTGACTTCTTACATAGCTACTTCTATCTTAAGTGGACCGCCACATATCTAAGGCCGGTAAAATACGTCCTAGAGCATCCGAATTTTTTTCCCGAACGTATCAGAAGCGCGGGCGAAAAGCTGATACAGACCCATCACTCTAAAGTAATTACAACCGAGACGGCCAGACGGCTTGTTGATGTTAGGCAGCCAATTGCCATTAAAAACCCCGAGCAAGTTGTGCCTTTTGAGAGGGCACGTGATATCATCCTTAAAAACTCCGATCATATTGCCGTTACCGACTGTGCCTGCAGGCTGATTTCCGAGAGTCCATGCCAGCCGATCGATGTCTGCCTTGTTTTAGGTGAGCCGTTCGTTGATTTTGTAGTTGAGCATAAAAAGGGAAACGCACGTAAGGTGGACGCACCTGAGGCCCTCGCGATTCTTGAGAGAGAGCACAAGATGGGGCGGGTGCATACCGCTTGGTTTAAGGATGTCGCGGGGGATAGGCTGTACTCGTTGTGTAACTGCTGCGCGGACAGCTGTCTTGGGCTTCATGCCCTCTCGCACGGCTTTGAGGTAGTTGCCTCATCAGGATACACTGCGCATGTTGACGATGATGCGTGCGCTCTCTGTGGCGATTGCGTTAGTGCATGCCAGTTCGGCGCAATCGCTATGGCCGATTTGGTTGAGATAAACGAAGACAAATGCAAGGGCTGTGGCGTATGTGTTGAGACCTGCCCCTCCAGGGCGATTGAACTCCATGAAGACCCCCGTAAACCGGGACCGTTAGTTCTGCCATAGGTTTGGATTTAGATCTTGCCTAAGTTTAGATATTACTTAATTGAGATAGCAAGAGTTTCTCTTTGTTATGTTTAATTTTTCTACGAAGATGCGGAAATTGAACTAGTGCGAATGTATAGGTAAGTTATCATGCTCATGCGCCTCAAAGCGGTGGAATTCCTCACCAGATGCACCCATTGGGTCAATATGGACGGTCGCTTGCGAAAGGTAGCTAAGATGGTGCAATAGCTGGTGCTGTACCTCGACAGCAATATCATGGGCAGATTCGACCGTAAGGTTTGGATTAACGGCAACGTTAACTTCAGCACGAAGTCGGTGGCCCAACCAGCGTACTCGAATCTGCGTAACCTCTTTAACATCGTTAACATGTGTAATTGCATGTTGTATCTCGTTAACCACCCCGGGGTCAACGCCGTCTAATAATCGCGAAAATACCGCTTTAGCGGAATCCCAGACAATGCGCGCAATTGCAATAGTGATAAGTAATCCAATAATCGGGTCGGCGAATGGGTAGCCAAGCAGTATGCCAACAGCGCCAAACAATACCGCAAGACTGGTAAGCCCATCGATGCGTGCATGGTGTCCATCGGCAACTAAAGCAGCACTTCCAATATCCTTGCCAACCCGGATGCGAAAGGTCGCCACAGTTTCATTGCCGATGAAGCCAATAATAGCCGCTATAGCAACCGCCCAGACATTGCTTACTGCTTGCGGATGCAAAAGCCGGTTAACCGACTCAAATCCAGCAACGATTGCGCTGAAAAGAATAATAAGAACAATAGTTATACCCGCTAAGTCCTCAACTCTACCATATCCGTAGGTATATCGTTTATTAGGCTTTAATCTTGCCAACGCAAAGGCAATCCAGAGAGGGATAGCGGTTGCGGCATCACCAAAGTTATGGATAGTATCCGCAAGAAGTGCAACGCTTCCGGAAACTACAACGACCGTGATTTGGATAATTGCAGTTAATAATAAGCCGATGAATGACCACTTGATTGCCCAAATACCACGCTCGGTTGTATAAATCGTTGGATCAATCGCACCGTGCGTATGACTATGGGCGACATGGTCGTGGTTGTCACTGTTCGAGTGGTCATGATGGTGGGTATGGCTGTTTCTTAACATTTAACCTCACTACTTACCAATACTTTTAAGGTGGTAACCTTGCCAGGTAGACTGCCAAGCAGTATTTGACGGTCCGAGCAGGGTTGATGGTCTAAAAATCGCTAAAAAATATTATAGTTTATTGGGGGACGTTTCTCAACTTTCGTGTGAGCTGCTGTAAAAGGTTAGCGGAGGGAGCTTTCCTAAAACTTCCGTTCTATAAAAGTTCCATAAAAGAAAAATGGCCCCGTAGGGCCATTTTTTGAGATTCATGGGTTTTATTTCTTACTCTTAGCAGTAGTCGTAGTTGCGGTACTCTTCGGCTTGCTTGATTTTTTCTGGGTTGATACCTTGGTGGTGGTTGTTGCTCCACTCTTGGCCACCTTGTTGCAACCGATTGCACCAACTAAAACAACTAACAAAGTAACGATAATAATTGCTAGCTTGCCGATAAGGCGTAGAGATTTAGACGACGCTTGCAAGTTCATTCAAACCTCCTTAATAGTTTTACTTTTTGCTAAAGATTAAAAATATATTTTAGAGCTTAGTTTTAAACAAAGTTCCTGTAACTTGTAAACAAAATGTAAAAATTGAAAGGGAGTTGGTTATACTGCATTAGCTGTGTTCTTTAGGGGAAGTTTGATGGTGAACTCGCAACCGCGCGGGCCTCGGTTATGTACGGTGATGTTGCCACCATGGTTTTCAATTAATAGTTTGCTAATTGCCAGGCCAAGCCCGGTACCGGCATATTCTTGTCTTGAAGAAGGGTTGCCGATATAAAAGCGATCGAAGATATTCGGCAGCTCGTCGGCTGGAATACCTGCACCTTCGTCGGCAAATTTCACCCAAAACTCGGTAGGTGTCCAACCGGATTGAACATACACTGTGCTATCCGGCGGCGAAAACTTTATAGCGTTGTCAATTATATTAATGAAAACCTCGGTTAGTCGCTGTGGGTCGGCCTGGATGGTTTTTTCGCTACTTGTGCCTGATAAGATAAGCCCTACATTCTTTTCAGCGGCGATGGGCCTACATATCTCTACCACTTCGGAAAGCACGGTTCCCGGCACAACATCCGTCCAGTTAAATTGAAGGTGGCCGCTGCGGAGTCTAGCCAGTGTCAGGAGATCATCAACTATTTCGGCCAGACGTTCGGACTCAGCATAGATCCTAGCCAGATAGGTAGGATGCTTGGTTAAAGGGACTGTGCCGTCCAACATACCTTGTGCGAAACCTCGGATGGATGTTAGCGGGGTCCGCAGCTCATGCGAAACATTGGCCAGGAAATCTTGCCGGGTCCGTTCAAGCGCCTCAAGCTGGATTGCCATATAGTCCAGAGTTTGGGCAAGCCGACCGATCTCGTCGGTACGGCTAATGTTTATGCGCGCGCTAAAATCGCCCTGCCCCATCTTTAAAGCTGCCTGGTTCATTTTTGTAAAAGGAGATGTAAAGTAGCGCGAGATAAGATAAGTTGGGATTATTGATATAGCAAAGGCTCCCATAGCAGCAAACCACACCAAATGTATGAGGTTTCTAATCGGTCCGTGGATATCCTCAATAAGGGTAAAAGCTATAATCGTCAATTTTGGGATCGCTATGGATGTTACAAGAAGATCCAATGAGGAGTTATCTGGATCATTTAGCATCATCGTAGTTTTACCGTTTTTTTTCGTTTCTTTGGCTAGGTGTTGGAGCATTTCGTCACTTGGGGCTCCAGCGATATCTGGGTCCGTTGCAAAAAGCAGCCTGTTATTTAAATCAAGTATGCAAAAGTGTGTCTTCTCCAAACGATCAATAATCTGGATTTCTTGGTTATACCTGGCGATTGCCAACTGACCGCGTATATATCGCTCAGTCAGCTCTTTTACTTCTCTGACGGCTTTGTCTTGCTGGATTTCGTATTTATAAGTAAAGTAGTCTGAGAAGAGTCCGCTAAGAAATATACTTAAAGCCGCAGTGGTAAATAGAGCCGTTCCAAGTCCGAAGACAAGGATTTTAGAGAAGATGCTTCGCATTTTCTCCCCCCAGAACGAACTTATACCCAACGCCCCAAATAGTTTTTATCTGGCATGTATCTGATATAAGCTCTAGTTTCTCCCGGAGACGGTTGATATGAACATCAACTGTGCGGGTATTACCTGGAAAATCAAATCCCCAGAGCTGTTGTAGCAAGAACTCACGGGTAAAAACCTGGTCGGGATGACTTGCCAAGAAATGCAAAAGTTCAATCTCTCGCGGTGTTAGATCGGCTACCTCACCCGCTATCTTGACTGCGTAGCTATTAATATTGATGGTTAGGTTGGGCAGTTCTATTTGCTGGGGTTTATCTTCGCTGCGCCGAAGAACAGCCTTGATACGTGCCGCTAGCTCCAGCGGGTCGAAGGGCTTGATGATGTAATCATCAGCCCCTAGATTGAACCCCCGCAGTCTATCTTGAATTTCGCCTTTGGCGGTAAGTATAATTACCGGCAACGACGTGCGCTGCCTAACCCAACGGCAAATTTCCCAACCGTCTACCTGGGGAAGCATAAGGTCGAGTACAACCAGGTTAATGTCAGAGCTGCCGGATAGGACCTTAAGAGCCTCGGAACCATCCAGTGCCGTAACACATCGAAAGCCCTGGTTTTCTAGGTATAGTCGGATTAGATCTGATATATTGCGGTCGTCTTCAACAATTAAAACTGTAGTTAAGTTGCTTAACTGCATTAACAACCTTCCTTACCTAAACTAGAGTATAGCATTGTTGTGCAGGTTTTAAGGTACGTTATGAAATATTTCATTTTTAGACCAGAAAAGTTTATTGACCAGATTTTAAAAATGCGGGTACATAAAAGTCAGATGGGGGTGATGATGATGGCAGCAAGACCAGCCAATACTTTCTGGAACATACTGTATATAGTACTTGTTATTTTCGTCATTTTGGCTTTACTGCAACTTCTAGGCGTATTTGCCTTTACGTCCGCTGTAGCAAGCATAATCTATACCTTGGCGGTAATTTTCATTATAGTAGCGGTTCTACACTTGCTAGGGTTGTTCTAGCATTACAATAGGGCCTATAGATAAGATAACCACGGCAAGGGGGCCAGGCCCCTTGCCGTGGTTAATAGCTAAATTGAGTCCTCTATCTCTTCTAACTTAAAGTTTTCTACCATAGCCGAGATCATATTATCGAATAATACATGCCGTGGAACTTTTGGGAAAAATATTTAATCCGATTGTTACTTTGTGGAAACACTGGTGAAACTTTTGTTGGATAAATTACTAGTAAGATACAAAACGACAGATACCTGCAAAGGCAATGATGCTGGAGCAGGTATCCTTTGTCTGTAGTTAGGTAGTATATATGGTGGGCGGAATTAGCTTAGACAGAGTTTTAAAAATAAAAAGCCTTCAGAATTCAAAGATTCTGGCTGGCGGGGACCAGCTTGATCGCCTGGTGACCAGTGTGACAGTCGGAGAGGTTCCCGACATCGCAAATTGGCTTACCGGGGGCGAGCTGGTACTCTCAACCTTCTTTGCCGTATCTAGTGATCCAAAAGCAATCAGCTCGCTTGCAAAAAATATAATCAATGGTCCAGCGGCAGCGCTTGCCGTAAAGCCAGCGCGGTTTTTAGAGTCGTTACCGTCCGACGTGCTGGAGCTTGCCGAGAAGCTGGAATTCCCCATTATTGAGGTGCCGTCCGATGTCCGCTGGACGACAATTATAGCCGATGTTTATGAGACAATGGCAATGGTAAATAATCAAATCGCAGGAGATATTGGAGGCGAGCTTCTTCGGGCGGCAATCGATGGTCGAGGACTGAAATCAATTGTTCAAACCGCATCGAGAAGGCTGGATGCTCCAGTAATTATTTATGACTTTCTCGATGGGATTATCGCTGAAGCAACACCCACAGAACCATTCCCACACGACATAGTACCGCTACTTAAGCATAAGGATGAATTGGACGATCGGGATAGCTACATTAACAGGCAACGACCGTCGCCTGTTAAGCACATTAAGGTTGACGGCAACGACCTGTTTTTCGCTAATGTGTTGATCGGCTCTGAAGTTGTCGCGGTTGTAGCTACTGTTGTTCCAGACACTCTTGATGAGGTCTCAATAAATTTCTTAAAAAGAGCCGCTGAGGCGGCCGCAGTTGAAATAGCCAGGACGAGAGCGATTGAGAAAGCCGAGGTCAAGGTTTACGGAGATTTCTTAAACGATCTTATTGCAGGTCGCATACCTTTAGAGCAGGCAGGGTCGAGAGTTTCTAAACTGGGAGCTGATTTTTCGAAAGGATACAACGTTCTTTATTGTTCTTTCGAGCCGGAGGAAAAGCTAATGCGCTTTTACCGCGAGACCTCGCGTTATATACGGTTCGAGTCGCCAGGGTCTCTACTGATAGAGCACGAGGGAAGTCTGGTGATTTTGCTTGCACACACTAGCGAACTTGCCAAAATTGGACGGTCGCATTACGTAAGGGAAATATCCCGAAAGATTCTGGCTGTATCAGAAATGCTGAACGCAAAAGTTGCTATAGGTATAGGCCGACTTAGGACAAACGTTATGGATATTTTAAAGGCGCTAGACGAAGCAAAGGTCGCGCTCGATTTTGGGCGAAGACTCGACGAGGCTAGCTCGATAACTGAATTTGATCAAGTCGGGATATACCGCCTTCTTCTTCCACTTACAAGAGAGGCCAGGGAAGATGGGCGCCTTTATTATGCAGACACAGTTGGCCTGCTTGCTGAATATGATAGACGACATGGCACCGATCTTGTGCCCACGCTTGAATCCTTCCGTAGAAATAACGAAAACGTTGCGCTGACCGCAGAGGAGCTATATACACACCGCCACACAGTACGCTATAGGCTGCAGAGGATAGCAGAGATTTCTGGCTGTGACCCGTTTGTTGGCGTCGAGCGGGAGAAGCTCTATATGGGCTTATATGTTAAATACCTGTTAAATCTATAAATCCCTTACCTTGACTATCGCCTATGAGACACAAATGTTTTGTACAAATGTACAAAAGTTGGCCACTGGATTTGTGCTCTGAGCCAAGGATTCTTTTAAACAATGGGCCTAATGTCTAGCTAAGGTCGTGAAGTAAAAAGAGGAGACATTCTCAAGCCTGAAGCCACTCTTGAAAAATCATCGTTCATGGACGAGATTATTGGAATAAGAACTGGCATAAAAGGCGACAACACCCTGGTTTAACGTCGAATTGTAAATTGCTTTCTGCCGAGGATCCCTAGCCTCCCTCCAGGATAGGGATCCTTTTTTGTGCGCCTGGCATGGACGATGACTGTGCTTATCTGAATTATTAGTGCATTTATTTAATGCCGTACTTGTTCCCGTATGGTGGCATCTTGCTAACTATTGCAGCTGGGCTCTTGATCGGGGTCGTGGCAGCTCTCGTCCCGGCACGACACGCAGCGCGACTTAATATTGTCTCAGCATTGCAGTACGAATAAAGGGTTGTGATATACTCAACTCGGTAGTACCTGAAGTAGAAGAAAAGTAATATCTGTCTAAAAGCGGTAGATTATGAATACATCATTGCTAAATTATATTAAGCGATGGAGGATGAATTATGACCGAGTCTGAAACCTATCTCGTTCAACCTATCGGAATTGTGCGGTCCACGCTTCGCTCCCGTGAGGATGCCCCGAAACAGGGCTCGGAAGGAGCGCCAGATGCTTGGCTGGAAATCTATCCGGCTTTTAGGGAAGCACTTGAGGGGATCACTCCGAATTCCGAGGTGGTGGTTCTGACTTGGTTTCACCAAGCCCACCGCGAAGTATTGAAAGTTCACCCACGCCGTGACCCTGAGAGGCCGCTCTCGGGGGTCTTTGCCACACGTTCCCCCGACCGGCCGAATCCCATTGGTTTACATAGAGCTACAGTGCTAGAAATCGACAGGCCCCGTGGAGTTCGGGTACATCCTCTAGAAGCCATAGATGGGACACCGATAGTTGATATAAAGCCGATCTTGGCAGAGTCGAGAGATGCATAGCGATCAAAAACAAATAGCGACCAAGGTATAGCATATTTTAGTTAAAATATGCTATACTGCGTACGCTCGTGCGTACCACGCTACGCACGATGGCCCAAAGATCTTTGATGATTTTCTTGCCTATCACTTGTTTACGGAAGAAGAACGCTCATACTTGGGACACAATCTGGCGGAGGCTCTTAAGTTTTTTGATCCTGAGCGTGCTGCCTCAAATCCTAACCAGGAGACCGCCTTGGCGTGGGTAATACAAGACTGCAACGGCCCCACAACTCTCAGTCGTGCGCGGTATGCTGAAGACAGTCTTGAGGAAGCCATCAGGCAAGGAGTACAGCAGTATGTAATCCTAGGTGCCGGGATGGACACTTTTGCGTTTCGGCGCCCGGATATGCTAGAGCAGCTTCAGGTGTTTGAGGTAGACCATCCCGCAACACAAGCCTTTAAGCGCAGCCGCCTTACTGAGTTGGGCTGGGAACATCCAGCCGAGCTACACTTTGTTCCAGTAGATTTCACGAAGGAGAATCTGGTAGCAGCACTCAAACGTTCATCGTATGATCCACAGAAATTAAGTTTCTTTAGCTGGCTGGGCGTTACCATGTACTTGACTCGCAATGTGGTCTTCGCTACATTACAAGCCATCGCTGATATCGCCCCGGCAGGCAGCACGATCATTTTTGATTACTATGACACCGACGCTTTTAATCCCGATAGATCATCTAAGCGGATGCAAAAAGAGCAGGAGATTGTACGGCTGGTAGGCGAGCCGATGAAAGAGGGAATTGACCCGTCTACGCTTGCCGCAGACCTCGAAGGTATAGGCTTACTTCTTTATGAGAACTTAAGCCCAGCTGACATCGAAGAACGATACTTTAAGGGACGTACGGATGGATACCATGCCTTCGAGCATGTGCACTTTGCATGGGCAGTAGTTGATTAGCACTTAATGCAAGACACAACTTTTCCAAAACTCACATACAACGCTGAAGGACATAAAACTTTTTGGGTATCTTCAAGAAGTGATTGGGAGATGTAAGGTACCGGGCGATCGTATTAGCTTAAGGCAAAGAGCGTTCTGAATTCGTAGTAAGGGGAGGAAAAGTGGGTCTATTTGAAAAAGAGATCTCAATCCCAATAGATAGCACAATCCTCAAAGGAAACTTAGATATTCCTGAGGGTGCTCGGGCGATAGTTATATTTGCCCATGGAAGCGGCAGCAGTCGGTTTAGCCCAAGAAATAGATATGTCGCTGAGGTTCTAATAAAAGCAGGTCTGGCCACCTTACTATTCGACCTTTTAACTGAAGATGAGGAACGAATCGATATGTTTACTGCAGAATATCGATTTAATATTGAACTTCTTGCCGATAGGCTTATCAAGGTGACTGATTGGATTACTAAAAACAACGCTACCAAGGATTTAAGAGTGGGATATTTCGGGGCTAGCACAGGAGCAGCGGCAGCTCTGATTGCTGCTGCTCGACCTGAAGCTATCCGTACTGTTGTCTCAAGGGGTGGGCGACCTGATTTGGCAGAATCGGCCTTGCCTAAGGTTAATGTCCCGACGCTTTTGATTGTCGGAGGTTACGATGAGCCAGTTATTGAACTTAATGAGGATGCCCTAAGAAAAATTCCTGACACTACTGAAAAAGAGTTAAAGATAGTGCCCGGCGCCACTCATTTATTTGAGGAGCCCGGGAAGCTGGAAGAAGTCTCCAATCTTGCAAAAGACTGGTTTATTAAACACCTTTTGGTTTGAAGTTCAAATAGTGCCGATCTGGCGAGCACTCCAATTTTTAAAAATTGATGAATTTTATGAAGATTTTACACGCCTGTAATATGGCTGTGGCTCAGGGAAGGCAAAAGCTTCTGGGTAGCGATTATCGGAGCGGTCGTCTTAGTCCTCTACGTTGTTATCCTTACCCTGCAACCTTTGGTCGTGTCTGGGCCGCCTATGGTGGCATCTTTATTGTTATGTCCATGCTTTGGGGTTGGCAAGTTGATAAGATTGCGCCTGATAAGTTTGATTTAATCGGCGGATTAATAGCACTTCTTGGCGTTTTGGTTATCATGTTTTAGCCAAGAGCTTGATCTCGCGGAGTAGTCTTAAAAGCTCTTTTAAGACTTTCTTTTAAGACTTTCTCGATTTTTTATACAAATTCTGATATTATTATCACGCAGTTTTGGACGTACTTTGCAAATACTTCTAAATTTGAAGGGGGAGGCATGATGCGTTATCGACCCGGCCAGACCATCGACCACTACGAAATCGTAGAGGGGCTTGGCGAAGGCGCGTACGCCGAGACCTATAAAGCCCGCGACATACGGACTGGCCGCATCGTTATGGTCAAATCCCCAGAGCCGCTTATGTTTGCAGACCCACACGTGTACCAGCGGTTTCGCCGCGAAAGCGAGATCGCGAAGCGCCTTGACCACCCCGGCGTGCAGCGTAGCCTTGACCAGCATGACCACCAGGGTGAGCCCTATCTTGTGCTCGAGTATATTGAGGGAGAGATGCTCCGCCGTCGTATGCAAGCATTCGAGGGCGGCGCCCCGATCGACCTCGCGCTTGATTGGGGGCGTCAGCTCGCTCGGGCTCTCGCATACCTCCACTCACAGGCCATCGTCCACCGTGACCTAAAGCCCGAGAACGTTCTTATCAGCCGCGATGGAACGCTAAAGATCGTTGATTTTGGCACGGCGCTGATGACTGGCGCGCGCCGTCTTACATGGCGCCACCTCTCTGAGAGCGTCGGGACGCCTGATTATATGAGCCCCGAGCAGATTCAGGGAGGGCGCGGTGACTCACGCAGCGACATATACGCCTGGGGCGTGATGCTCTACGAGTTCCTCACCGGTCGGGTGCCATTTGAGGGTGATAACTGGCTTGCGGTAATGGCAGGGCACCTTAGGCGGACGCCACGGCGTATCCGCGAGTTGCGGCCCGAAGTATCCCCCGCGTTAGAGGCGGTAGTCTTGAAGGCAATGCGGAGATACCCTGAGCACCGCTACCAATCGGCCGAGGAGCTCCTTGCAGACATTGACCATCTAGACGTGCTTGATCCCACGACGTTTGATCTTACACCTGAGAAACCGATGGGTGGGATGGCGACCGCGCAGACCCGCTGGCAGCTGTGGGGCTACGCCGCGTTGATCGCGCTTGGCTTTCTTGCTGTTGTCGCCCTAATCATCGTGATATCGGCGGTGGTGCAGCGATGACTCAGGGAATTGATCTTACCGGCATCTCCTGGGTACGGCTCTCGTTTGTCGACGTGTTTGGGGTGAGCCACTCAATGCAGCTGCCTGCCGAGCGGTTTGCCGCTGCAGTGGCGCGTGGCGAGCCGTTTGATGGCTCATCTCTTGAGGGACGGGCACGTCTCCTCGAGGTCGACATGCGTCTACGTCCCGACCCAGAAACTCTCGTTCACCTTGGGTACGGACTCGCACGCGCAGTATGTACGGTGCTTACGAATGATGGAACGCCATGGTTAAGTGATCCTCGCACGGCGCTTGCAATGGTGATAAAAGATACCGGCGAGCTTGGCCGCAACTATACTGCTGCTGCTGAGCTCGAGTTCTATCTACTTAATGCCTCTGGCACGCCAATCGATGGGGACGGCTACTTCGAGGAAACCGATAGCGTTGGGATGAAGGTCGTCCGTGATGCGGCCGACCGGCTGGCCTCGTACGGCATCGCTATCGACTCCTCGCATCACGAAGCCGGACCGGGCCAGTACGAGATCGACCTTGCCCATCTTTCGCCTATGCGCTTAGCCGATGCCCTTGTTCTCGCTAAGCACGTGGTGCGCGAGGCAGCAGCTGGCGCAGGGCTTCGCGCTACATTCATGCCCCGCCCGTTCGCCGGGGAGGCTGGCTCGGGGCTCCACCTTCACCAGCGCATCGGCTCACAGCTTGTGCGGGACGACGATGTTCTCAACGAAGAGGGCCGCTTTTTCTTGGCAGGCCAGCTGTCGCATGCTCGGGGGCTCTCGGCACTGGCATCTCCAACCGTTAATTCATATAAACGCTTGCACTCTGGACCGGAGGCCCCAAGTGCCGCTGTGTGGGCTCACCTTAACCGGGGAGCTCTTGTGCGGCTGAGCCCGAACATGATGGGTGGCGCCACGATCGAGTTTCGAGGGTCGGATCCCTCAGCGAACCCATACCTCTTGCTCGCAGGCCTCTTAGCTGCGGGCGCTCACGGCCTAGAGTTAAGCATTGAACTACCGCCAGCCCTTGAAGAAGATATCGGTATATTTGACCCGGCAGCGAGCGACTCAGCACGCTTTGAGCCACTGCCTCGTGACCTCGACGATGCGCTTGATGCTCTTCTCGCCGACGACGTACTGGTCGATGCATTTGATCAGCAGCTCCTGTCGCAGCTCGTTGATGGCCGCCGTGCCGAGGCAGCCGCCTATCGCATGCAGGTTACGCCATGGGAGTTAGATCGTTATCTAAACGAGGCGTAATCTACTGCACCGTCACACATGATACATGTAGTTACCCTATTTATGGGGCGTAGGCGTAGTTGTCCCATTTATGGGGTTGCCAAGAGCAATGGTTGAAGTCGGTCAGTGTGCGGTGGTGCAGTCCGATAAATCGGGCAACTACGCATCAATTTTAGCCATAAGTTTTTGCCGCATTCGTGCATTTATCCAACGGTATTTATCCAACAGTACAAACGGGCACATCATAATTTATCCACTGGGCTCACGCCCTATCCCTTCCGCAGACATATTATTCTCCTAAGGTCTCATAAAGATTTTGTAAAAATCACTAGGACAGAAAGGAGAATGATTATGTCAAGCAGTACTGCAACCGGGGGTGAGATGAAACGCACCCTAACCCTCACCGGTATCACGATGAATGCCATGTCGTTTATTGCGCCGGGAGCATTTTTATGGACAACCTTCCAACTTCAAGCGGCGCAGTCGGCAGGTGGGGCCTCGACAGCATTCGATATGTGGACGGGTTTGTTCTTCTCGGTTATTCTTGCGATGCTCACCGCGTACAGCTATAGCGAACTCGCTCGCATATACCCAAATGCAGGAACCGGATCGAGCTACTACTTCGCTGAGGCGGCCCTTCTCGACAAAGAAAAAGCCCAACACCGCCGTTTTGCACGCGTAAGCAAAATCACTATTGGGTGGATCAGCCATCTTTATTACTGGATTTATCCCGCCATCATGGTAGCATTTACCGCAACACTATTTGGCTACATCTACCAGGTGATTACCGGTCAGACGCTCTCATGGCTCGTACTGTCGATTATAGCCGTTGTCTTCGCATTAATTAGCGGCTATATTGCCTTCAGGGGTATTTCGGGCTCGACCAATACGGCAATCGCCATTAACGTCATTCAGCTTACATCACTGTTCGCGTTTGCTGTTGTGGCCATCATCTTCCGCCTGAGCCACCCACATGCCGTGGGAGGCTACGAGATGGCGCACGCTACCGGGGTAATCTTCCCACATAGTCTAATGCATGTTATTTACCAGTCGACAATTGCTATCCTGCTTTTAGTCGGATTTGAGTCAGTCACGGCGCTTGGAGCCGAGGCAAAGAATCCAGATAAAGATATTAAGAAAGGTGTTATTCTCAGCCTTGCTATACAGGGCTTGGTTGCTTACCTCTTCGAGTACTTTGCCGCTAACTATGTAGTGGGTGGCGCTACAATTACCGCTATAGGTCAGCATGGGGCAAAGCTCACCGGCTACGCAGCCGCGGCGACGGATTCCGCGCCACTTGGCACGATGATTAAGACGATCGGCAACCAGATGTTTGGCGGTATCGGCCAGACGTTAGCTCTTCTGATGGCGGCGACTGTCTTGCTCGCCCTCATCGGTACCACGCTCGCTTGCCTTAACTCAGGCGTGCGCATCACTTACTCGATGGCCAGGGACAAAGAGATGCCGAGCATTCTCGGTTTGCTGCACGGTAAGTTCGCCACGCCACACGGAGGTATATGGGTTCTTACTGCGGCAACTGCGGCGATTGCAATCTACGGTGTAAAGAATGTGGATACGCTCACGCAGATCACGCTTGCCTCAAACGCCGGGACGTTCATTGTTTACGGGCTTACCTGCCTGATCGCGATCGTTGCGTTCGCGAGCCGTCACGATAAGCATCCCATAAAGCACCTTGCGATACCCGGTCTTGGATTCCTTATGAACTTCGCGGAGTTCGTAGGTATTATCTACCTCGCCGTCATGGCAGGCGGTGCCACCGCAAGTGACGCTTATATCGCCATGGGCATGGTAGCTGTCTGGGTTGTAGTAGGCATAGTGTGGATTGCTATGAACCCACAGAAGCGCGGAGTAAAGCTTATACAAGCTCCGGAAGCTCTTAAAACTAGCGAGGCTAGTTAGGTAGAGGAGATATGAAAACAATGGTTTCTGGGGAGACCTTTCAGCCCGGGCGGATTGCCGCCCGGGCTATCCCACATGCAATACAGGTAAGACCGGGCCTATTCATGCCGCCTGAGGAGGACGGCGATGGCTCTATATCGGTGCACGCGGTTCTCTCCAAGCTCTCGTGGGCACTCTGTTCGCATTCGGGTGCTGTGCGTCCTGAAAACGAGGACTTTGCTGGCACGTACGTGCCAGCGCTCCCCGAAGAGCGCGGACCGCTATTTGTGGTTGCGGATGGTATGGGGGGACATGCTGCAGGCGAGGTGGCGAGCCGTATTGCAGTGGAGACTGTGCTTGAGGTATGGACGAACGGCTCCACTGCCCCTCCCAAGCAGGCACTTCGAGCTGCGGCGCGCGCCGCAAACGCTGAGGTGTTTACAGCCTCACTAGAATATGGGCGCCGGGGTATGGGCACGACACTCACTGCACTCGCACTCTCTGGCCGTGAAGCGTTCGTTGCACATGTAGGCGATAGCCGTGCGTATCTCGTGCGTGACAAGCAGTGCTCACAGCTCACCTCGGATCACTCACGAGTGGCCGAGATGCTCCGGACACGGCTTATCTCGCCCGAGCAGGCAAAAAATCATCCCGCACGGTCGATGCTCACACGCAGCCTCGGCTCCGAGCCAGCGGTACAGGTAGACCTAGCACGCACAGACGTCTTACCTGGCGATACCTTTGTGCTCTGCTCTGACGGGCTTTGGGATCTCGTCTCGCGCCGTGATATTGCTGAAGTAACTACCACACCGACCGCAAACGAAGCTGCCGAGATGCTCGTCAAGACTGCTCTAAAGCGAGGGGCCCCTGATAACGTCACCGTCATTTTAGTCCACATTACCTCGGAGCTTCCCACTCTGTCTGTTTACCACGCTAAGCCTCGGTGGCCGTTCTTTCGACGGGGACGGTAAGGGCATCTTATTTATAGCTCTTTTAAGCCAGCCTTACCTTTTTTGCGATATTGATAAGGAGAGCGGTAAGGAAATTAATATAGAAAGATAAATAGGTTTAGCTTGCCGTAAGCTCTCGCTTACGCTCCTCGTATTCTTCCTTGCCGATCTCGCCTCTAGCGTACCTTTCGTTTAGGATTTCAAGAGCACGGCTTGAAGTTGGTGGTCCAGGTGGTGCGCCGTATCTACCTGCACCGGCCTGTCTTATCAACCACCAGATCAACAAACCGATACCGACAAGCAGTAGAATTGTGAAAATCAGGCTAATTATAAAACCAAAAACCCCAAGGCCTCCGCCGAAGCCAAAATCGCCGCAAAAAGGGCATGGCATTTTTATCTCCTCCTTTATGGCTCAAGCGTTTTTAAGTAATCAATTACATCGTTTAGGTCTTGATCCGACATATGCCAGCGGGGCATGTTTTGGTTTAGCGTGCCACCTTTCTCATCTTGCCCGCGTGTTATTGCTCTCTTAATAAGGTTATTGTTGAAGCCTTCCTTTATCAATGTCCTATACGTTATATTAGGTGCGGTAAATCTTCCCATCATTATTACTGTGCCGCCCCTGCCGTCTGGACCATGGCAATTAGCACATCCTCCACCATGCATTTGAAACCAGATAGGCCCTCCGGTAGCGGTTATGGTGTCTCGAGAGCTCGTGCCGGTAAAAAATATTTGCTCGCCATTGCTTTTAAAACCGCCAGAGGGGAACCGCGTCCCGGGTCCTCGAAAAGGCTCCCTTATATGACCAGGCTGACTTGGCATAAATGAGAAGTAATTAACCGCAAAAAGGCCAATAAGACCAACTATAATAAGAATAATGGCGGTCGGCAAAAGCCACTTCACAATAACCTCCTTACGCACTTTAGCCCGGTATACCCATCTTTTATCTTGGTAAACGCATCCTGTTTGCTAAGATGGTATTGTGCGATGGAGGATAATTACGACGGTATAGTTCTCTTAAGCCAGCCTTACCTTTTTTGCGATATTGATAAGGAGAGCGGTAAGGAAATTAAGTTTCAGCCTTAATTTCCACACCGCAAAGCCGGAAACTGACCCGATGAGTGCCCCGCCTAAAACATCAAATGGGTAGTGAACCCCGACAAATACTCTTGAAAGGGCGATAATAAATCCCAATATAATTGAAAGGGTGCCGATTCGCTTATTCCAAAGCCAGACAAGGCTTGCAATAGCAAATGAAAACGTGACATGATCTGATGGAAAAGAAGGATCAGACGACGATTTGACAATCAAAAGATTAACATCATGAAACACAAATGGGCGCGGTCTAAAGTAGATATGCCCAATAATTTGATTGATAAGTAACGCCGCAGCAAAACTTATAACCGATAAAATTGCGACTTGCTTACCCTCGTTACCTTTCTTGAACCACAGATAGAGAAGCGGTATGGCAAAAAGAAGCGGTCCGAATTTTGCTATTGCCACCATGAGAGTATCAATAAGGTGCCATTTTCCTGCAAATTGGTTAACAATTTGGAACAGTTGGTAATCTAATGCCTGCATTGTCCTCCTCATATCTTCTACTAAAAAAAGTTAACAATCTCTCGCTTTAGTTCTTCATAGGCCAAAATAATTTTATCAGTAATTGATAATCCTTTGGGTTCTATTTTAACATTTTGCTCGGTAATGGTGTTGCCATTAACCTTAACCAGTTTGTAAAAATAGCGTGCTTCTGGCTGATGCCCTAATAGCTCATATCTTACCCCTTTTTGCAGAGGATAATAAACCCCCATTGTTTTAACCGAATAAACGGTCTTGACATGGAAACGGGCCATCAAGCTGGTGAATCTCGCAGATTCAGATGGTGCTGTGTAGGTAATAACAAATATATTTTGCGAGCCCTCGGCTTTTTGAAGCTCACCGGCAAGCCAAGAAAAATCAACGTCTTTTATAGATTGCTTTGCTGTGTCAAGAATGATAAAGGTTGAGTTTTGGTAGTTAAAATCATAATTCTTTGGCCCGAAGAGTTGTAAATAGATCGGCTCTCCTCGATCGATAAGCTCATGTGAACCAATATCTGTATAAAGAGGTACCTTTAAGGCACCAACTTGGTCAAGAAAATCGCGGTACCTTCTTTTCTCGCCATCTTTGACAAGATCCCCTGCGTGCAGCAAAAAGGATGGATTGGCAGTGTTAACCGAGGAGATGAGCTGATCAAATATTGGACCGGCATCCCGGGTGTCTCCGGTAACTGAGAAACTAAAACGGTTTGTGGCAGCTTTTGGTTTTAAGACAATATCAGTCTCTTTAGCCGGTGTTAGGCTTACTCCAAGGCCCAGCGTTAAATCATCAATAGCAAACGGCTTTTGGCTAAGCGAGCTGCCTTGTACTGCTGTATCATTTGCCTTTATATTCCTGATGGTGATGGTAATAAAGGCCGGCTGCTTAATATTTGAAAACTTTATCGTGGGCCTACCAAGTGCGGTTATAAGGAGACTGTTACTCCCAAGGTCACTTATGAATCCATGCTCAACAGTAAAATTAGTTCCCTTAATGCTGCCGTGGGTAAGCCCCGCATTTTTGCCGGTTCTAGGCAAGACAATTAAAGCTCCTGAGACAGCGTAGACTAAGAGCCAAAGAAGAACAGATACTGCTATTGCAATAGCGATTATTTTTAGGCCAAGGCGTTTGTAGAGATGTTTCTTTCTCTGATAGAAACGATATAGATATACGGTTACTAGAAGAACGGCAACGGTAAGTCCGGCTAATCGAAATAGATGAAAGAAGCGAAGCGTCGCATCGAGGTTTTTGCCGAAATAGAAGGTAGCACTGGCCACCAGCGTCACAAAGACGCTTGCCGCTGCAAGATTATAGGCAAGAAACCGTCTGTACTCCATATGCGAGATGCCGGCAATTAAAGCAGCGGTGATGCGGGTGGTTGAGAAAAAGTGAGCGCTAAAGACTGTGCGGCCGCCCTTTTCCTTAAACAGAGCCTCCATAGCATCAAGCTTAGCCTTATCTATGCGCACGTAGCGCCCATATTTTTCAACGAGCCTTCTACCGCCAAGCCTTCCAATCCAAAAGCCGATATTATCTCCCGTTGCATCCCCAAGAATTGCAATAGGGATAACCAGCCATACCTTTAAGACACCCTGCCCAGCAAAAAAAGCAAGAACAATTAAGGCGGTCTCGGCGGGGACAGGGATACCGGCATTCTCCAGCATCATGCCAAAGAACGCCACTAGGTAACCGTAAGAGTGAATATACGGTGATAAAAGATTGATAAAGTGTTGGGCCTCTGTGTTCATCCAATTAATTATATCTCATAACGGGTTAAGCTCAACCCTGAGGTAGCTAAGTATGGTTGACGGTGTACTAATCCTCCGGGCCAAAACACTTGTGGTAATCGATGCAGACTCCACAGCTGGGGGATTTGCAGACATAGACGCCTTCCATCTCGCAGAGTTGTTTGTAGAAGAACTTCTTCCATTTCATATCGTGCGTGTTTTTATCAAACAGGGGCTTGAAATGCTTCTCGAGAATATCGCTAAGCTCTTGTCTATTTTGAAGTTTCAAGTCTTGCCATAGGTGGTTTTCTCCTAGGCAGGCATAAGCAATAGTGTTGGCCCACCGCTCGGTATCCATGTCCTTGCCGCTTCTGTGGGCTAGCAAAAGCTCAACCAGATCATTGAACTCTCCCTTGCGTCTCTCAAAAACTTCCCGGTTTACCATCTTTATGTCTCCCTAAAAGATCAACCGTTCAATGTACCAGACAAAAATTCCACAAACGTAACCTAAGGCGGCTGGCAATGCTGCTATTTTTAGGTACTTGTAAAAGCTAAGCTCTTTTACAACACCCATGGTAACGACGCCAGCCGTGGAGCCAATTACCAGTATCGAACCTCCGGTTCCCACGGTAAGCGCCACAAGCACCCAAATGGAGGGATCGGAGGTTTTAAGGATATTCATTGATGCGGCCGTAAGCGGCACATTGTCAACCAGGGCCGAGAGAGCTCCCATAACTGAACTGCCGGTGATATATCTGGATAATACGGGGCTATGCCCAAATAAGCTGTTTGACACAGTGTTTAAGATTCCCATATGCTCAAGCGCTGCTACAGCCAGGAGAATCCCGACGAAGAATTTTAGACTTGAGATATCGGTTTTCTGAAGTAGCTTCTCAATTGATGCGTTAAAATGTGTTTTGTGGTCAGGTAGTTGCTTCTTAAGTAGATCTATTAAAATCCAGGTAAAACCAAGTCCAACCAGTAAACCCATATATGGCCTTAAGCCAAATGCATTAAATGCAAACGGTAACACGAATGACCCGAATACTGATGCAATAACGAGCTTCTCCGATTTGGAAAGATTAGTATCTATAACCTCAGGGTCGAACCTTTTGCCCTGGCTGATTTTCCTAATCATTAAAAATGCGGCAACTAGATAGATGACCAGAGCGGGGATAAATCCATACAGCATAACATCGCTGCTGGAAAACTTTCCGTTAAGCCAGAGCATAGTAGTAGTTACATCACCGATTGGCGAAAACGCTCCCCCTGCGTTTGCCGCTATAACCATAAGCGCTGCTGCTATGAGAAGGTCTCTGCCTCTGAAGAAAAGGCGGGCAAGCTGAGTAAATATAATTGCAGTTGTCATGTTGTTAATAACCGCAGAAATTAAAAAGGAAAGGGTAGACATAATCCAGAGCATTTGCACATTATCAAGCTTCTTAGTAATAAGCCACGAACGAACAGTGTCGAAAAAACGGTAGTGCACAAGTATCTCAACCAACGCCATCGCCGATAGCAAGAAAACTATAATCTCAAAGATACTCGCGTCAGCTTCGCTAAGATGTACCGGTAAATTGGCCTTATCTGTAATTGCTATAATCAACCAAAGGATTCCAGCAAAAAGTATGGCAATTGCGCTTTTGCTTATCTGAAGCTTATGCTCAAATGCAATTAATACATAACCAATTATAAATACGAATGATGCCAGAATAACCATGTATAAACCCTCGGCACACCTGCGAATCTATATAGATAAGGATAAGGTACTGCGCAGATTAATTAAAGTGCTTATACGGCTGTACAATATATACAGGCGGATTCTGTACGAAAATCCACGAGTCTATTCTTTTTAATTCTCACATCAATGAACGATGAACCATGAAACATAAACGAAAAATTCGTTTGTCCACCCGTATACTTTTCCTTTGAATACTTTATTCCCCAGGCCAAAGATAACCTCTCGCAACACTTCTAAAATTGAAAACCATAACATTAGCTTGGAAGTTCAATCTGGTCCCCGGACCCGGTTCCCGGACCCTAAGCAAAAGGGAGGTACTTATATATGCGACAGATAGCAATATACGGAAAAGGTGGTATTGGTAAGTCGACAACAACTCAAAATACGGTTGTTGGCCTTGCGGAGGCAGGCTACAACTGCATGATCGTCGGATGCGACCCAAAAGCAGATGCAACAAGACTTATCCTTCATGCAAAAGCGCAGACAACGGTAATGGATCTCGCCAGGGAAAGGGGCGCTGTAGAGGAGCTCGAACTTGAAGAGGTTCTTCTAACGGGCTACAAGGGAATTAAGTGTTCAGAGTCCGGCGGTCCGGAACCTGGTGTTGGATGTGCCGGTCGTGGTGTTATTACTGCTATCAACTTCCTTGAGGAAAACGGCGCATATACTGATGATCTAGATTTCGTCTTTTATGATGTTTTGGGCGACGTTGTATGCGGCGGTTTCGCAATGCCAATTCGTGAAGGAAAAGCAAAAGAGATCTACATTGTAACCTCAGGTGAAATGATGGCTATGTATGCGGCCAACAACATCTCAAGAGGAATTCTAAAATACGCGCAGAGTGGTGGTGTAAGGCTTGGCGGTCTTATCTGCAATAGTCGTAAGACAGACAAGGAGTATGAGCTAATATCCGAGCTTGCCAGAAGACTCAACACCCAGATGATTCATTTTGTTCCAAGGGATAATCAGGTGCAAAGAGCTGAGGTTCGCAGGATGACCGTTATCGAGTATTCACCAGATCATCCGCAGGCCGATGAATACAGGACATTGGCCAGAAAGATAGCGGAGAACAAGAACCACACCATACCGACGCCGCTAAGCATGGATGAGCTTGAGCAATTGATGGTGGACTTCGGAATACTCGATAGCGAGGAGGCAGCAGTTGTATGAGCACAAAAGAAGAGCGTTTTAGCCCAAAGATAGAGCGGTCTTTTAAACTAATAGATGAGGTTCTGTCAGGATATCCTGAGAAAGCCAGGAAGTTCAGGGAAAAGCACGTAAAACCAAACGATCCGACGGGAACATGCACTACTTGCCAGGTCAAGTCCAACATAAAGTCTAGACCCGGCGTAATGACCGTACGTGGTTGAGCCTTCGCGGGAGCGAAAGGTGTTGTCTGGGGCCCGGTAAAGGACCAGATCACCATTAGCCACGGCCCGGTCGGGTGTGGTCAATATAGCTGGTGGGCAAGAAGAAACTATTATAACGGCCAGACAGGTATAGATACCTTTGGCACGATGCATATAACGACCGATTTTCAGGAGAAAGATATAGTATACGGCGGCGACAAGCATCTAGATGCTGCAATGCGGGAGCTAAAAGGATTATTTCCTCTAGCAAATGGGATCGGTGTTCTCTCCGAGTGCCCAGTCGGTCTAATTGGAGACGACATAGAGGCAGTATCAAGAAATGTATCTAAGGACCTTGAAATACCGGTTGTTCCCGTCCGATGTGAGGGGTTCAGGGGCGTAAGTCAATCGCTCGGCCACCATATTGCAAACGATACCATTAGAGATTATGTGCTTGGTAAAGGTGGCAAACTTGATGAGTCAACTCCATACGATGTAAACCTGGTCGGCGATTACAACATCGGTGGTGACGGCTGGTCCTCAAGAAAAATCCTTGAAGAGATGGGCTTAAGAGTTATTGCCCAGTGGACCGGAGACGCATCGGTTAATGAGATGAAGATAGCCTCTAAGGCAAAACTCAATCTAATCCATTGCTACCGTTCCATGAACTATATATGCAGGCACATGGAAGAAGAGTATGGGATACCGTGGCATGAGTTCAACTTCTTCGGACCAACTAAAATCTATGAGAGTATTCGCAAGATAGCCGAGTTGTTTGATGAGAAGATCCAGGAGAATGCGGAAAAAGTGATCGAGAAATATAAGCCGATGATGGATGCGGTAATTGAGGAATATCGGCCCAGACTTGAGGGTAAGACGGTATTGCTCTTTGTTGGAGGGTTAAGGCCAAGACATACCGTTGGCGCCTATGAAGACCTCGGCATGGAGGTTGTAGGAACTGGATACGAGTTCGGTCACAACGATGACTACAAGAGAACTTACCCGGTAATGCCCGAGGGCGCAATCGTTATGGACGACGCCACTTCATATGAGCTGGAAGAGTTCACCTATCGACTCAGGCCCGACATGATCGGCTCAGGTATCAAGGAAAAATACAACTACCACAAGATGGGTGTTCCTTTTAGGCAGATGCACTCGTGGGATTACTCAGGGCCATACCACGGATTTGATGGATTCCCAGTTTTCGCAAGAGATATGGATATGACGGTTAATAGCCCAACGTGGGATTTAATTCGCAGGAAAAGGTAGGTGAGACGGATGAAGGTTTTGGACCACAATGAACTGTTTAAGCATCCGGAATATATCGAACAATTTGAGAATAAAAAGAAATTTGAAGACATGGCTTCCAGTGAGAAGGTTAAAGAAGTTGCCGAGTGGACGAAGACAGAGGAGTACAAGGAGCTTAACTTTGCCCGCAAGCACGTAAAGATAAACCCCGTAAAGGCATGTCAGCCTCTAGGCGCGCTTCTCTGCGCAGGAGGATTTGAGGCTACGTTGCCTTTCGTCCAGGGAGCCCAGGGTTGCGCTGCGTATTTTAGAAGTCACCTAGCCAGGCATTTTAAAGAACCCAGCACCGCGGTTTCGACATCCATGACCGAGGATGCGGCGGTGTTTGGCGGTATGAACAACATGCTGGAGGGTTTGGAGAACGCATACACACTATATAAGCCAGAGATGTTTGCCGTTTTCACCACTTGTATGGCGGAGGTTATTGGCGACGACCTTGGTGCATACGTAAGATCGGCTCGCGGTAAAGGCGCTATTCCAGATGACTTACCCGTGCCGTTTGCCCATACCCCAAGTTTTGTTGGTTCCCATGTCACCGGCTATGACAATATGATGAAGAGTATTTTGAGCACTCTCACTGAGGGCAAAAAGGGTGAGCCGAACGGGAAACTAAACGTGATTATGGGCTTCGACACTTATACCGGCAATTACAGAGAGATGAAGAGGATTCTCGATATTATGGGCGTCAAGCATACGATACTTGCCAATATAAGCGATACCTATGATTCGCCTAATACCGGTAAATATAAAATGTATCCGGGCGGCACACCTTTGGCGGATGCAGCCGACTCGGCAAACGCAATAGGCACCGTTGCACTTCAGAAGTCCTCGACCCACAAGACCATCGAGTTCATTAAGAGCGAGTGGGTACAGAAGACTGCAACCGTCATACCTATCGGCATAAGGAACACCGATAAGTTCTTCGATGAAGTAAGTAAAATTACCGGCAAATCCATCCCAAAAGAGATCGAGGATGAAAGAGGACGGGCGGTCGATGCGATGATTGACTCGCATCCGTACGTCCATGGCAAGAGATTTGCCCTGACCGGTGACCCAGACCTTCTATTAGGGCTAATTAGCTTTGTTATGGAGATGGGCGGATACCCGACTCATATTATCTGCACGAATGGTGACAAGAAATTTAAAGAAGAAGCCCAAGAACTCTTGAGCGAAAGCCCATTTGGAATCCATGGCCAGGTTTATACCAATAAAGACATGTGGCACTTAAGGTCGCTTATGTTTACCGATCCGGTCGATTTACTAATAGGAAACTCCTACGCAAAGTTCCTCTGGAGAGATGTTGGAACACCGCTGGTAAGGATAGGCTTCCCGTTGTTTGACCGCCACCACTTACACCGGTATCCAATCATCGGATACCAGGGCGTGTTAAATTTGGTGAACTGGATTGTAAACACAGTACTCGATGAGCTTGATCGAGAAAGTATGTATACTTCTAGTTTTGATGTAATCAGATAGTGGGTCTAGAACGTGGGTCAGCGTTGGATTGAAGGTCTAGAATTGTGGGTCAGCATTCAGCTATCAGCTTGAATGTCTAGAATGCGGGTTCACAAGATGATATTCCGGCCCCTTCTCTGTCATCCCGAGCGGAGGCCGATAGGCCGGAGTCGAGGTATCTGGAGAGCAGTAAGTTTTATTAGTAGAAAGAGCGTCTAAGCTTGAATAGAGCAAACAATAGAAGATGGTTTTAGCTGACAGCTGACAGCTTTTCTAAAAGCTAAAAGCTGAGAGCTGACAGCTAATTTGGAGGTGAACACTATGCAAACGAGCATGAATAAGTTAATAGAGAGCAACTGCTCAGTTGAAAAAAAGGATAAAATTTGCCGGTCAAGAGGTGGCGAGTCCTGTGCATTTGACGGGGCAATGATAGTGCTTCAACCTATTGCTGATGCCGCGCATGTCGTTCATGGACCGATTGCTTGTTCAGGTAACTCGTGGGAAGGAAGAGGCACTCTCTCATCAAAAGGCGATCTTCATAGGATGGGCTTTACAACAGACATGAGCGAGGTAGATATAATATATGGCTCTGAAGAGAAGCTATATAACGCCATTATCCATACCTATAAAGCTGTAAAGCCAAAGGCGATTTTTGTCTACTCTACCTGTGTGAGTGGTCTAATCGGTGAGGACGTCGAAGCTGTTTGCAAGAGAGCCGAGGAATTTCTAAATCATCAATCGACAATCAAAGTGATTCCTGTCAACTCACCTGGCTTTGTTGGGCCCAAGAACCTTGGGAACAGGATTGCCGGCGAGGTACTCCTTAATCAAGTAATAGGTACAGGCGAGCCTAACTATACTACACCATACGACATTAACCTCATAGGTGAATACAACATAGCTGGAGACTTGTGGCTCATCGAACCACTCCTAAAAGATGCTGGCATAAGAATCCTCTCAAGAATAACTGGAGATGCAACTTTTGAAGAGATAACTTACGCACACAGGGCAAAGCTAAACGTTGTTGTCTGCAGCAGGGCTCTTATCAATATCGCGAGAGAGATGGAAAGAAAATATGGTATCCCCTATGTTGAGGTGTCTTTCTTTGGGAAGACAGAGATAGCAAAAGCACTAAGAGCGATAGCCGAAAAGCTTGAAGGGTCCAGAGTCCAGGGATTGTCATTGCGAGGAGGCTGCGAAGCAGCCGACGTGGCAATCTCAAATCCGTTACCCAACAGAGAGATGATCGAGTCTGTAATCCAAAAAGAAGAGCAAAAACTTAAAGACAGGCTCAAACCATATCATCATCTTAAAGGTAAAAGAGCTGTCTTATATACAGGTGGAGTTAAAAGCTGGTCGCTCATCTCAGCTCTTCAAGACCTTGGAATTGAGATAGTTGCTGTGGGCACAAAAAAGAGCACATTCGAAGACGAAGAGAAAATGCGTAAGCTAATGGGCGAGAACGCACCCCTGGTTGAAGATGTAGCGGCGAAAAACCTTCTTTGGCTTATGAAGGAAGGGAAGGCAGATATGCTTATCGCCGGAGGCCGGAATCAATACCTAGCGGCGAAGGAAGGCTACCCGTTTGTCGACGTAAACCAGGAGAGACATATCGCCTATGCAGGATATGAGGGGCTTGTAAATCTTGCTGAGCAGATTAGCAACAGTATCGAGTTTTTCAGACGTCAGCAAAAGACCATGATTTTAAAGCACGAGATGGGCGGTAGGCAACTAGTGGCTAGTGATGACCGCGAATCGTCTAGGGCCAAAGACTTGCTCATAAACCCGCTTAAACACTCGCCAACGCTCGGTGTTGCAATAGCATTTCAAGGAGTGCATAACGCGCTCCCGATAATTCACGGAGCGCAAGGCTGTAGTTTTCTTGGCAAGGTTCTTATAACAAATCACTTCAGAGAACCAATCGCTTTAGCAAGCACAAAGCTTTTTGCCGAAGATGTAATTATGGGAAGCGATGAGTCCCTGGTCAAAGTGATCCAAAGTTTCGTGGATAAGGACCATCCTGATGTTATAGGTATCCTGTCATCTGGGCTTTCTGAGGTTAAAGGCGATGATGTAGCCGGTACCATCAAAGCTCTGAAGATGCCATCTATGAGGCCAACTGCGCTCGTACATATCTCAACACCCGATTACGATGGCGGACTTGAGACAGGGTATGCGAGAGCAGTTGAAGAGCTCTTGAGCTTAGCCGATAGCACTCTGCATCCAATCGATGGCATGATATCTTTTGATAAGCAGATAAATGTTTTAGTTGGCTCTCACCTTACACCAGCTGACTTCACCGAGCTACGAGAGATAATGGAGTCATTTGGCCTTAATCCGATTATTTTGCCGGACCTGTCTGCACTTGATGGGAGTAGACAAGGATTTTCAGCTATTGCAATTGGTGGGACCAAGCTTGGCGAGGTAAAGGCAATGCGCCTATCTAGCTTCACGATAGCAATAGGCGCAAGCATGGAGACTGCGGCAAAAACCCTAGAAGAAAAATTCGGCATAGATTATAGGTTATTCGACAGTATATCAGGGTTAAGGGACACTGATACCTTTATGGAATTGCTCTCGAACTTAAGTCAAAAGCCCATCCCGGCAAAATATGATAGACAGAGAAGAGTTCTAATAGACGGGATGAGGGATGCTCACTCTTATCTAAGCGGCAGAAAGATCTGTCTTGCCCTTGAGCCGGACCTGTCGATTCAAACATCGAGATGGCTCTACGAGGCAGGATCCGATGTAGATTTAGCGGTACTTCCTACGCCTTCAATATCCACAAAAAAGATTTTGGCAAAAGATACTACTGTTAGCGATCTTTTTTCTATAGACGGAAAGTTCGATGTTTTAATCGCAAACTCCCACGGTGAAGATGCAGCAAGAAGGTTGGGAGTGCCGCTATATCAAATAGGATTTCCTGTATATAAAGTTTTAGGCAACAATACGAGGGTCTCAATTGGATATAGAGGGACACTCGTAACAATAAACGACGTCGCTAACATCATGACGGTGAATAGGTGAATCAAGGAAAATTGCGAATTTCGAATGTTTAATTGCGAATTAAAGACCGGTTAATTGGTTAATCGGTAAGTGGGTGAGCCGATGAACTGGTGAACCAGAAAATGTAGTTGCCGGTTTATCGGGCATTAATTCCCCTCCCTGATGGGAGAGGCTAGGGGAGGGTGATTGCCCTCGTTACTTGCTTTCATTCTGTGAGCTATGACCAATGACCTATCACCTAAAATAGGGAGTGAAATCGTGAAAGTGGCTTTTGCGACAACTGATGGTGTTAATGTAGACGAACACTTTGGCAGGTCAGGATTATTTGCTGTATATGAAATCTCGGCTAGGGGATATGAGCTCGTAGAGAACAGGAAGTTTGCGGAAGGCAAAGACAAGGCCGTTGAAGATACCAAAGGCAATGAAGTCGAGCACGACAATATAATGCGAAACAAGGTGGATAGGCTATCCGATTGCAAAATCATCTTTTTTACAAACATCGGCAGTCCATCGGCGGCAAGGCTTGTCAACAAAGGCTTGATGCCAGTAAAGGTCAAAAAGGTCGGCCCCATAGAGAACGAGTTAGAAAAACTCATGGATACCATCAACGCCTCGCCACCCCCGTGGCTTAAGAAAATTTTGAACGGTAAATAAGTAAACCGGTGAACTGGAAAGACTAGTAAATCGGTTAATCGGTAAATCATAAAATGTAGTTGCCCGATTTATCGGGCCTTCCACGGTGAATAGGTAAATAGGTGAAATGGTTTAGGGTGAGAGGATAGATTCCTCCTTCTTGATGGGGGAGGTTAGGTGGGGGTGAAGGCCCTCGTTACTTACCTTCATCTATGACCTAAGCAGCTTTGAGCTAATTTATGGGAGGTAATAAGGATGAAAATGATCCGAGCGTTTATAAGGCCGGAGAAAGAGCAGGAGGTAGTCTTGGCGCTCGAAGGAGCGGGATTTCCATCCCTTACTAAAATGCCGGTCTTTGGAAGAGGGAAGCAGAAAGGACTACAGGTTGGCCCAGTACGCTACGATGAGCTTCCAAAAACCCTGATCATGACAGTTGTTGATGACGAAGACGCGGAGAAAGTAATAGGCCTAATTCGAGATAAGGCATGGACCGGATTTATCGGTGATGGCAAGGTTTTCGTAAGTCCAGTAGAGGCGGCGTATACGGTCAGAACCGGGGAGGCCATCCTATGAAAGAGATCACGGCTATCATTAGAAGAGACAAAGTGCCCGAGACAAAGAAAGTGCTTGAAGAACTTGGCTACCCATCTCTAACACTTCAGAGCGTCGAAGGAAGAGGAATGCAAAAAGGCGATATGTGTGTCGATATGGATGACGAAATGCCGGAGAGCTTTTGCACAGCCGTGAGACTCAAACCAACATCATCGACTTACGCACTCGAGCACTCGTTACCAAAGGTTGCTCTGTTTGTACCCAAGAGAATGCTCACAATGATAGTCCCCGATGATCTAGTAACTAAGATCGTAAAGTCGTTGATCAAGGTCAATCAGACAGGAAGGCATGGAGATGGAAAAATATTTGTCTCTCCAATAGAAAATGCCATAAGGATAAGAACTGGCGAGAAGAATGGAGAATCGATCGCGTAAAAATCAGCCAATAGCCAAATAGCCAATAGATTGTCATTGCAGCAAAGCGACGTGCAATCTCAAAAACACTTAAATTAATGAGGGAGCGGTAGGATATGACTTCGACACAGGTTGTCAGCTATACAAGGGGTGGGCAGGCATGGATTCCTAAATACCTTGAATCTATTGACGAAGAGAGGTGTATTGGATGTGGGCGGTGCTATAAAGTTTGCGGAAGAAACGTCCTTGAACTTATAGAGAAACCCTTTGAGGGAGAAGACGAGTATGGGGATGATATGGGCAATAGGGTAATGTCGGTTGCCCACCCTGAAGATTGCATTGGCTGTGAAGCATGCAACAGGGTATGCACCAAGAAGTGCCACATCCACGTAGAAGCCTAGGGAATTTCGAACTACGAATTTCGAATGTCGAATTAAAGACCAGTAAATCGGTAACTGGTATCTGGTATCGGCTATTAGGAGATAAAATCGGATACCTGTTACCAGATGCCAGATAGTTACTTGCTTTCATTCTGTGAACTATTAGCTGTCAGCTATGAGCTAATTTATTTATCCACCTGTGCAACTTCTCAACCTCACACTTTATCCCCCTGTCTAACGGCAAACAAGAACAAAGCCTCTATGATTTAAAAAGCAAAACGATTATTTTGTTTGAACGGAAAGGAGGCAAATATGTCAGCAATAGCAGTACATGGACATCCATGCTTCGACGAATCATCGCATAATAGCGTTGGTAGAATGCACATCTCTGTGGCGCCTGCATGTAACATAAAGTGCCGCTACTGCCATCGCGAAATAGGTAGTGCGGACAATCGTCCTGGCGTAGCTTACAAAATACTAAGCCCATTTGAGGCCCTTGAAGCAGTTGAGAAAGTGGTTTCCCTAGATAAGAGTATCCAGGTCGTAGCTGTCGCGGGCCCTGGAGATGCTTTGGCCAATGAAGCATCTTTCAAGTCACTTAAACTCATTAACGAGAGATTCCCCAGCTTAAAAAAGTGTATAAGCACCAACGGATTGCGGTTAGCTGAGAGAATTGATGATTTGGTGTCCGTTGGTGTATCGACAATCTCAGTAACTGTTAATGCCATCGATCCAGAGATCGGTCGGCAGTTTTATAAAAGGGCCTATCTAGATGGCCGCATATATCGAGAGGATGCATTTGATATACTGGCCGAGCGCCAAATCGCTGGGATAAAAGCTGCCGCAAGTAAGGGACTTGCGGTAAAGATAAACACGGTACTTGTCCCCAAATTGAACGCTGAGCACATCGAAGAGTTGGCCAAGGCCATGCATGAGGCTGGTGCCTATCTTATGAATATCATGCCACTAAAACCATTGGGTGAGATGAGCACCTACCGCGCTCCGACTTGCCTTGACCTAGAGGATGCAAGACACAAGGCAGAGCAGCATATCCTGGTTTTCAGGTTATGTAAGCAATGCCGGGCAGATGCGGTTGGTATACCTGGACTTGAGCGTGAGCACGGTGGATACAACCAAACCTTAAGCGAGATACTACCGGCAGTACCTTTGTATCACTAGAACCAAGTAACAGATCAGTGACATTTAGACGAGGTGAAAATCATGAAAAAGATAGAAACACCAGCTAAGAGTTTAAAGATAGGGAGCCCGGATAGTAGGTTTAAATGGGTAAGCCTCGTGCTAAGTGTAGTCATGTTAATCCTATTTGTCACTATGGCTACATTTCTTGCAGGCTGTTCAGGTGGGAAATCTAGCCCAGCATCAGCAAATCAAGAAAACTTACAAAAGGCAAATACACCGGTAGGATTAACCGTCTCGGCTGCCGTAAGCCTTAAAGATGCTCTTGAAAAAATTGCTCCTAGCTTTGAGAAAAAGGAAAACGCTAAGCTCTTCTTTAACTTTGGCTCCTCCGGTGATCTACAGACTCAGGTAGAACAAGGTGCCCCAGTAGATATATTTATATCAGCTGGCAAGAAACAGATAGACGCTCTTGCTCAAGAGGGTCTTATCAAAAAAAAGAGTTGCTTTAACTGGCTCGGAAACGATCTTGTCGTTGTTGTACCGAAAACAAGTAAGATGCATATTGCAAAACTTGCGGACTTGACCACATCTAACCTAAACAAGATCGCAATCGGTGAGCCGGAGTCTGTGCCGGCAGGCCAATACTCAAAGGAAACACTTGAAAAAGCAGGTATCTGGTTAGCTCTTCAACCAAAGATAGTCATGGCTGAAGACGTCCGTCAAGTCTTAGGCTACGTCGAGACAGGAAACGTCGATGCGGGCTTTGTCTATAGCTCGGATGCCGCTATTTCACAAGGCGTTAAGATCATCCTAAGAGTACCAGACAATTATCATAAGCCAATTGTTTATCCTGTAGCAATGATTGCAAGCTCAAGACAAGCTAAGATCGCAGCAAAATTTGAGGATTATCTAAAGAGCCCGGAAGTCTTAAAGGTTCTGGGAGAGTTCGGTTTTAAGATTATTGCTAAATAAATTCATGGTAACGATAAGCTTTTTGTCTATATTCGGCCTAAATCTATGGCGAAAAAGATCTATTGTATGGAGGTAGCAAATGCTGATCATGAAAATAGAGGTTCAGCAAGGCAACTTCAATATTAATGCGGAACTTGCCGTTGATAATGAAATTACGGTGATACATGGGCCCTCAGGTTGTGGTAAGACCACACTTCTAAAAACTATTGCCGGGCTTATATCGCCAGAAGAGGGATTTATTAGGCTAAACGGAAGAATTTTATTCTCTTCAATTGAGGAAATTAATATTTCGACGCGGCTTAGAAAAATCGGTTTTGTCTTTCAGGATAACGCACTTTTCCCACATAAAACCGTTGAACAAAATGTTCGCTACGGTTTGGTTGTAAATAGAAAAGCAAACAACAACCAGCAGCAGATTGCTCAGATGCTCAATATGATGAGAATCGAGCATCTTAAAAATAGGTTTCCCAACCATCTCTCGGGTGGAGAGAAGCAGAGGGTAACTATCGCCAGGGCTCTAATTACCAAGCCGGAACTTCTCTTGCTTGATGAACCTCTGTCGGCAATCGATCACGAAACCCGTTTGGAGTTACAACTAGAGTTAAAAACGCTCCAGCGTCAATGGAACATACCTTTTATCTTAGTTACGCACGATCGCGAAGAGGCCGAGCGTCTTAGGGATAGTCAGGTTCAGTTGGAGCTAACCAATCATGGCAATAGCTTCACGAATATAAAAGCAAGCCAAGAAAATTTCGAATTAAAGACCGGTGAATGGGTGAATCGGTGAATAGACATCCATGCCACTAAAAGTGGCACCATCAGAGGGATGAAAATACCAAGTATTGGAATTTTCAGAGTAGGAATAAGTCATTCTGAAGCGTAGGCCCGTAGTGTATACGGAGGGCCGGAGTCGAAGAATCTCTAGTAATATCAAAAATTACTTGCTCTTATTACTTACTTTCAATCTTTCCTTTTCACCATTTCACCCTAAACCCTTTCACCGTTTAGCCTGTGAGCTGTCAACTGAGGGCTGTGAGCTAGGCCCTCGGGCCTCCGCGTGTTTGTCATTCCCCCTCATAAACGATAAAATTATTAGAGAACACTTAAAAAGGACAATCAGTTTTGAAAAAAAAGATAATCCTCATCGATGGCAACAGTTTAGTATACAGGGCGTATTTTGCGCTGCCCACAACTCTTGCAACATCCACCGGCCAGGTTACAAATGCGGTATACGGGTTTACCAGCATGCTCATGAAACTACTTAAAGATGAGCAGCCGGATATCGTAATTACTGCATTCGATAGGGCCGCGCCAACGTTTCGCCACGAGCAGTTTGAGATGTATAAAGCGCATCGCGAGTCGGCCCCGCACGAGCTAATCAGCCAAATTCCAATCGTAAAAGAAGTGCTCAAAGTACTTAATATCCCCGTCTTTGAGATGGACGGCTTTGAGGCCGATGATATCCTGGCGACTCTTGCCGCAAAAGCCGAGGCGGAGAGCGACGAAGTAATTGTGGTTACGGGGGACAGGGACGCCTTCCAGCTTGTGGAAAATCACATCAGGATAATGACCACCAAAAGGGGGATATCCGACATCGTGATCTACGACCGCAAGAAGGTCGAGGAAAGATACGGGGTTACTCCCGAGCAGGTTCCCGACTATCTTGCGCTGAAAGGAGACACGTCGGATAACATCCCTGGCGTGCCCGGTATTGGCGGGAAGACTGCAGCCAAGCTCATCCAGCAATTTGGCAGCCTCGAAAATATTTTAAACCATCTGGATGAGATCCAGAACAAGCGCTGGCGCGGGATGCTATCCGATAACAAGGCCGAAGCTGAGCTATCTAAGAAGCTAGCTGTTCTTGAGCGAGACGTCCCCATTGATGTCGATTTTGATAAGTGCCGGCTAGACGAGTGGGACGAGGAGAAAATCCGTGAACTCTTCTCAAGGCTTGAGTTCTTTACGCTTTTGGATAGGCTTCTTAGCCAGGTTAGGCACAAGGGCGCAAAGCCCCTTGAGTTTACGATAACGAATTTAGTTGACCAGAGTGTGCTCGGGTCACTTATTAAGGACCTAAGCAAGGCCAAGCAGTTTGCGGTCTCGATCTTTGCCACCGGTATGAACTCTGTGGACCAGGAGATCAAGGGAATAGCGTTTGCTCTCGGTGGTAATAAGATCTACTCCATTTTCGGGAGCAGGGAGGAGGAGCAAGCACCAAAGGCCTCGGATGATGGCGGTATCTATGCCCACAGCCCAAACGGGGAATCTCAGGATCAGGGGATCCTATTTAAGCTTGAGCCGGCTAATTTATCCATAGACCAGGTACTGCAAGCGACAAGACCATTCTTTGAGTCCAAGTCGATACAAAAAGTTGGCCATGACGTAAAGCGAATAACTCTTGCACTTTGGAACGCAGGGATTTATCCCGAGGCGTTTAATTTTGACAACATGATTGCCGCCTATCTTCTAAACCCCGAGAGGTCTGATTATCCAATCGACGAGCTTGCGGCAATCAACCTCGGCATATCTCTTGCTACAAACGAGTTAGATGGACGGCTTTCACTTGAGGCAATTGCAAACCTTAAGCTGCAGCCGCTGTTTGAAGAGCACCTAAAAGAAAAAGGATTATTTAAGCTCTTTGAAGAAGTAGAGATGCCCCTAGTCTCCATCCTTGCCAGGGTGGAGACTAGGGGGGTTGGCCTTAATATGCCATACCTTGATGATCTATCCAAAGAAGTGCAGGTATTTCTTGAGGATCTTGAGCAAGAGATATATACATTGGCAGGGCAGGAGTTTAACATAAACTCACCGCAGCAGCTTGGCTTCATTCTGTTTGAAAAGCTAGGCCTACCCAAATCTAAAAAAACCAAGACTGGCTACTCAACCGATGCCAATGTACTTCGTAAGCTGGCGCCGGTCCACCCGATTGTTGAAAAAATTCTTGCCTATCGTGAGCTGGCGAAATTAAAGTCAACCTATATAGACGCACTTCCTAAACTTGTAAATCCGAAGACGGGTCGGCTTCATACGTCGTTTAACCAAACGGTGACTGCAACGGGGAGGCTTAGCAGTAGCAACCCCAACTTGCAAAACATTCCAGTTCGCACTGAGCTTGGCCAGCGCATAAGGGAGGCCTTCATACCGTCCAACCTGGGGGACATTTTTCTCTCGGCCGACTATGAGCAAATTGAACTCAGACTTCTTGCACATTACTCGGGAGAGGAAGTCTTGATTAATGCCTTTAAAGAGGGTATGGATATCCACCAAGCAACCGCAATGCAAATTTTCGGGGTGTTGCCCGAGCAGGTGACCCCACAGATGCGCCGGATGGCCAAGATGGTAAACTTCGGGGTTCTTTACGGAATGAGCCCGTACGGGTTATCCGAGCGACTAGACATACCGCTTCCCGAAGCAAAGGTTTTTATAGATAAGTATTTTAGCAGTCTCCCAAAGGTTGAGGAATTTATAAAACGCATTATTCAGGAAGCAAGAGAAAAAGGGTACGTAAAAACCCTTTTGGGTAGGAGAAGGTACGTCCCCGAGCTTAAAAGTAGCAATGCAAGCACAAGAAGCATGGGCGAGAGGTTTGCGGTAAATGCGCCGCTTCAGGGTACAGCCGCCGACATTATAAAGCTTGCGATGATACGCGTAAACAAACAAATTGATGAGGAAGCATTGCAGACAAAAATGGTTTTGCAGGTTCACGATGAGCTGATTTTTGAAGTTCCTCCTCAGGAGCGCGAAATTGCCGAAAAGTTGATCAAAACGATGATGGAAAATGCGTATCCTTTGCGCATAGGTCTAAAAGTTGAGCTGTCTATGGGGTATAATTGGAGCGAAGCAAGCAAATAAACTTGCTTATCGCCAGCTTTTAGGAATAAATAGATTGCCAAATAGCTTAATTTCACTTAAGCTATAATAGGCAATCAAAGAAAAAAGCATTTCAGCTAGAGGTATAGTACCTAGGCAAGTGGCCACGGCCGCATGAATAGAAAGGAAAAGAAGAGTTGAGGGCAGACTAGCCAAAAAGGTCTTTTCCGGCTCATTTTAGAGCAATCCATATGGTCGTACTCGGTAGCTTACGTACCACCTCTGGTGGTACTTTATTTTTGCTGAGGTGCAATTGGGAGGTTTCTATTAAATGTCGGAGAAAGAGTCAGCTGAAAATTTAGAGAGCTATATGACTGTAAACGAGGCCGGGATGCTGGTACCTGACTATGACCAAACCATCAAGATATTTGATGACGGCGATATAGTTGTCGGTGACATTGTTAAGGTTGACCGGGATGAGGTGCTGGTAGATATCGGCTATAAATCGGAAGGAGCAATCCCGGCGCGTGAGCTCTCTATTAGGCCCGACGCCAATCCTTTTGATATCGTAAAGGTCGGCGACCGAATCGAGGCCCTAGTTCTCCAGAAGGAGGACAAAGATGGTCGCCTTATTCTCTCTAAAAAAAGAGCTGATTATGAGAAAGCATGGGGCAAGATCGAAGAATTTGCTGCCACGGGCGAGATAGTGACCGGAAGGGTTATTGAAGTCGTCAAGGGCGGCCTTATTGTTGATATCGGCCTAAGGGGTTTCTTGCCGGCGTCGCTCGTTGACGTCAGGCGCACCAAAGATCTTAACCAGTTCCTCGGCCAGGAACTAGGGTGTCGGATTATCGAGATGGACCGCAATAGAAATAACGTGGTTCTCTCACGTCGGGCGGTTCTTGAAGAAGAAAAAAAGCATGAGAAAAGCAAGATTCTCGAGAAAATATCTAAGGGCGCGGTTCTTACCGGAAGAATCTCAAGCATCGTCGACTTTGGGGCGTTTGTTGACCTTGGTGGGATTGATGGCCTGATCCACATCTCAGAACTGTGTTGGAGTCATATCGACCATCCGTCTGAAGTTGTCGCGCTTGGCGACGAGGTTAAGGTCCAAGTTCTTGATGTTGACCTTGAAAGAGAGAGAATTTCCCTTGGTCTAAGGCAGACTCAGGAAGATCCATGGAAAGAGAAGGCATGTAAATACAACCCCGGACAAATAATAACCGGTAAAGTTACGAAAATTGTTCCGTTCGGTGCTTTCGTTGAAATTGAAGAAGGACTCGAAGGATTGATCCATATTTCGGAGCTTGACTACAAGCGCATTGAAATGCCGGAAGAAGTTGTCAAAGTAGATGATGAAGTAAAGGCGAAGATCGTAGGCGTGGACCTCGACAGAAGAAGGGTAAGTCTAAGTATTAAGCAGACCCAGGAACCTCCTGAAGAGGTAAAAGCCGAGAAGGCAGAGGTTGAAGAGGCCCCTCCCGAACCAGCAACCACCGAGGAGACGGCTATTGAAGGGACTGCCCCCGAGACCGCGGCTGCAGAAACAGCCAAGACAGAAGAAGTAGAAATTATTAAGGCCGGGGAAGCAATTGAGACCGTAGAAGTTGCAGCCGTAGAGGTTGATACCGAGGAAGTAGCCGATATAGCGGCTATAGCGGAGACCTTAAGCCAGCCGGAAGCACCAGACATAGAGAAAATGGTTTCCCAGCCCGGTCCAGAGCCGGGCTCGCTCGAAGATGTGCTACAGCAAATGAAAGAGGAGCATGCTAAAAAGTCCCCAACATCAGAATAAGGCTAATGTCGAATTACGAATTTTTAAATATCGAATTAAAGATCGGTGAACCGGAGCAAATTAGGGTCCAGGGATCGGGATCTAGGGGGAAGAAAAGCCAATAGCCAGTGAATTTATCGGGTAAGATAAGCTCCATAAATGGAGCAACTACGATTGAATTATAGGGCCGGGTTTGTCTTGGCTCTTTTTTGCTTCATCCTTCTTCTGTATTATTATACAGGACTCTATTTCGCTATGGCTCGGGAGCTATAATGAAACTCATTGGCGTAACCGGCTCAATTGGATCAGGCAAGTCAACCGTCGCATCCCTACTTGCCAAGAAGGGGGCGATTGTTATTGATGCAGACAAAATCGCCCGGAGGGTAGTCGAGCCTGGTAAGCCCGCCTGGGGCAAAGTTGTCGGGCGTTTTGGCAAGGAAATTCTAAACGCGGACCAGACCATAAACCGGCGTAAACTAGGGAAAATAGTATTTGAAAATCCCAAAGAGCTTGAGTCCTTAAATAATATAGTCCATCCGCCGGTCATAGAAGAAATCGATGATATAGTTGATCAAGTAGAAAAAGAGTTCAAGGATGGAAAGATCGTTGTTATTGATGCACCGCTTTTGATAGAAGTTGGCCTTCACAAGATTTGTGACCTCACTGTTGTTATAAAGGCGGATAAAAACATAAGGTTAGAGAGAATCGTAAGTCAGGGGCTTTCTGAAGAAGAGGCCAAGAGCCGCATTAACTCTCAGCAAAACAAAGGCAGGCTTGAGGGAGAAGCAGATGTTGTTATCCAAAACAACGGTACCCTGGAAGACCTTAAGAAAACGATCAACAGCTTTTGGAAACAAATAAAGTCGTAATTAATCACTAAATGAAAAAGCTAAAAACCCTAACAGCAATCATAACCCTTGTCTTTATCGGCATCCTATGGTACCGCTGGTCGTACCCAGATAGCTGGCAGCGCCTCTTGTTCCCGCTTGAGTATAAAGAGTCAATTGCGCAGGCAAGCGAGAAATACTTGCTTGATCCGTATCTCATAGCTGCGATTATCTACGTAGAGAGCAAGTTCGATCCGGTATCTGAGTCGCGTAACGGTGCGGTTGGCCTGATGCAGGTTATGCCCAATACCGGCAGTTGGATAGCCACAAAACAGGGGAGAAAATTTAGTCCGGGTGACCTGTACCGTCCTGAGGAGAATATTGACATGGGGTGCTGGTATTTTAATTTCCTCTTGGGAAAATATAAGGACGAGAGGCTGGCGCTTGCCGCATATAATTCCGGCTACAAAAATGTTGATCGCTGGCTGAGAATTAAGAGGTATAAAGATATAGACGCGTGGGTAGAAAATATTCCCTTTGGAGAGACGAAACAGTTTGTCAAGCGGGTGCAAAAAACCAAAAAGATCTACCAAAAAAACTATCCGCACGCTTTTAGAGAGCTTCCTGGGCAGGAGACAATGTAATCATTATGAGCGTATTTAAAATCGAAGCCCCTTATGAACCTAAAGGGGACCAACCAAAAGCAATAGAGAAGTTAGTCGCAGGCGTGCGCTCCGGCCTGGATTACCAGACGCTTCTTGGCGTTACCGGCTCAGGCAAGACGTATACCATGGCCAAGGTAATTGAGGCAGTCGGCAAACCGTCCCTGGTCATTGCACCGAACAAGACGCTTGCCGCACAGCTCTGCAATGAGTTTAAGTACTTCTTCCCCAACAACGCGGTCGAGTACTTCGTGAGCTACTACGACTACTACCAGCCCGAGGCCTACATTCCGCATACCGACACCTATATCGAGAAGGACTCATCCATTAACGACGAGATAGACAAGCTCCGGCACGCCGCAACCAGCGCGCTTTTCACCCGCCGAGATGTCATCATCGTTGCCTCCGTTTCCTGCATCTACGGCTTAGGATCTCCGGAGGATTACCAATCAACAACTGTTTTCCTAGATGTAGGCGAGGACTACAACCTCGACGAGATCCTTAAAAAGCTGGTTAAGATTAAATATCAGCGAAACGATATCAACTTTACCCGTGGGACATTTAGGGTACGGGGGGATATCCTTGAGATATTCCCGGCCTATGATGAGATAGCGGTTCGCGTGGAGTTTTTTGGTGATACGGTTGAGCGCATCGTAACTATTGATCCGCTGACCGGTGAGATACTGCGCGCGCATGAGCATATGGCGATTTATCCGGCAACGCACTTCGTCACTATCGAAGAGAAGATCGAGCGCGCTTTGCTATCAATTGAAAACGAGTTAGATGCGCGGTTGTTTGAGCTGCGTGAGCAGGGCAAGCTACTTGAGGCACAGCGACTTGAGCAGCGCACGAAATACGACCTTGAGATGATTCGCGAGGTCGGCTACTGCAACGGTATTGAGAACTACTCCAGGCACTTCTCGGGTAAAGCCCCCGGCGAGGCGCCAGATTGTCTAATAGATTACTTTCCGGACGACTTCTTGTGTCTTATCGACGAGTCGCACATCACGGTACCGCAGTTAAACGGCATGTACAACGGCGATCGCTCGCGCAAGCAGACTCTGGTCGATTACGGTTTTAGGCTGCCGTCTGCGGTGGACAACCGTCCCTTGAAGTTCAATGAGTTTGTCGAGAAGGTGCCGCAGATTGTGTTCGTCAGCGCAACTCCCGGGCCTTATGAGGAGAAGGTCTCTAAGCAGGTTGCCGAGCAGATTGTCCGCCCGACCGGTCTTATTGACCCCGAGGTTATCATTATGCCGACCAAGGGGCAGATTGATGACCTATTGGATAAGATAAGGGAACGGGTTGGCAAAAACGAGCGCGTCCTGGTGACGACCCTTACCAAGAAAATGGCCGAAGACTTAACCGACTATCTCATAGAGATGGGAGTTAAGGTGCGCTACCTGCATTCAGATATCGATACACTTGAGCGCGTAAAAATATTAACGGATTTGCGCCTCGGCGAGTTCGATGTCTTAGTGGGAATAAATTTGCTGCGCGAGGGATTAGACTTGCCCGAAGTGTCGTTGGTTGCAATATTAGATGCTGATAAAGAAGGTTTCCTGCGATCCGAGCGATCTCTCATCCAGACTATTGGCCGCGCAGCAAGAAATGTTAGCGGCCAGGTTGTTATGTATGCTGATGAAGTGACCGACTCCATGAGACGCGCCATCAATGAGACAAATAGGAGGCGCAAGCTGCAGATGGATTATAACCGCGAGCACGGCATCGAACCGCAGACCATACGCAAGGCTGTAACAGATATTATACAGACCGCCGTTGCCGAATCGGGTAAACTCTATAAGACCCGTCAGACCGGCGATATTGTGCAGAAGATACCGCGCAAGGAACTCGAGGCTTTGGTAAGGGTGTTAGAGGACGAGATGCGCTCTGCCGCAGAACGTTTAGATTTCGAGCAAGCTGCGTTGTTAAGAGACGAAATCTTTGACCTCCGCAAAGAGCTTGATGCCATGGAAGGCATCACGAAACCCAGCCTCCGAGTCGTGAAGTAGATAAAACAGTGAACCAAAAAGACTAGTTTAACTTTTAAAAGATAAAAAACTTTTTAAAGAGATAGACGGTTCTTGCACGGCCGAGCGAAGGCTTTTTATTGACTATGTCTTACCTGTTGGTAAATAATAAACTCATTATTCAATCAATATCCGAATAATCAACGTAGTAAACTGCGTATTTATCTAAGACTTTGGAAATAGATATGTGAGGTTTGGGTGTTAACTACGACTATCGCCGCAGAGGGTATACGCTCTCGTCTCTTATGGATCCGTGCTACCATTCCTCTGATTTGCCTGGCAATTCTATGGTCTGATCCGGATCGCAATCTTTTTGTTTTGGGTCTATTACTTATAAGCACTTTTGATATCGCGATCGGGTTAAGGCCACAGTTCTTCTTACGCTCGATTTTACTGGATTTTCGTTATATGGCCGTGCGCGACATTGTCTATGCACTGGCGTTTTATGTGGTATCTATATATAACCATCATGTTCCCGCCTTGGCTTTAGCTCCCTCGGTGCTGGCCGAAATCTATATAGTATTCGGGCCTCGAATATTTTACCGCGCAGTTCTTGTCCAGCTCATACTAATTGCTGTGCGGATGGCAACGATGTTCTACAAATTCCACCTGCAGTGGCGCCCCTTCTGGGCTGTTGTGATAGGTATTGCTAGCATTATGACTGGCTTATTGGGTATGGAAATCGCGCGGCTAGAAGAGTTGCGGGCAGATATTATACTCCAGCGCCAGCGATTAAAAGAGACCTTGACCGAAATACTGGCGACTACGCTGTCACCCAGCGGAATCGGAGTCAGTGTACTAGCCCAGGAAAATATTAGCCAAATGCTTGAGGAAGTTTGTCATGCGGCGAACCGCGCGAAGGGCCATGAGGTGGGTTTAATATTGGCGCAACTTATTACCAGTAAGCTGGAGGCAGCTAACTTGCTAACACCACGCGAGCTTGAAATGCTGAGTTTGGTTGCGGAAGGTAAGTCATATCGCCAAATAGCTCAGATTCTACAGGTCAGTGGAGGCACCGTTCGCGCGCATGTGGCTAGTATCATGCGCAAGGCAGATGTGCACAGCCGAGACGAGATTGTCCGATGGGCCCTAAAGCACCATCTTCTGCCGGAAGTAAAAGACCAAGATAGTACATCCCAAGAAGTGGAATCCATTTCGTTGCACATTTAGTTGCCCCTTAGGTTTATCCCCATAAGCCTAGCTAACCGTCTCGTCACTTCTTCTTACCATACTAACGATACCCTGACCATACATCTAACTGGAAAATAACGCTTTCTCAAGGTTCTTAGTAAAAATAAGAGGGTGGGCTAATGGTATCTAAGAAACCCAGCATGCTAGCTTTTAAGAGATAAAAAAACTTTTTAGAGAAAGGAGAATAGGCAGTGAGTGCCAACAAACAAACCTCTAGGGATAAGGAGTTTAAATGGGCCATGGTCATAGACCTACAGAAATGTGTTGGCTGTGATACTTGTACAGTTTCTTGCAAAGCGGAGAATCGAACACCGCCGGCAGTCTCTTATAATGTAGTAATCGAAGAAACAGTAGGGGCCTTTCCCAATGTGAGAAATAGGAACATCCCCCGTCCATGCATGCAATGTGACAAACCGCCCTGTGTGCAAGTATGCCCAGTTAGAGCCTCTTACAAATTGGAGAACGGGATTGTGGCAATAGATAATGACCGTTGTATAGGCTGTCGGTATTGCCAGGTCGCTTGTCCTTACGGTGCAAGGTCCTATGACTTCGGTTTAAGCTACGAGCAGGAGATGGTCGGTTATAACGAGGTGCAAGGATCTGATTATGGCAAAAACCATGGAGAACGTAATGCGACTAGTGTTCCTGTGGGTACCGTCCGAAAATGCACCTTTTGTATGCACCGCCTAGAGAGAGGCGAAGAGCCTGCTTGTGTGGAGACCTGTATTGGCGACGCCCGGTATTTTGGTGATCTAAATGATCCGAACAGCGTCGTATCAAAACTTGCTGCAAATTCCCGAGCTTTCCGATTGAAAGAAGAACTGGGAACGGAGCCGCGAGTGATTTATTTGCTTTAGGATAATAAAGCGGAAGGAGTAAATTCTTTGAAACTTAATACTTCACAGCAAATTGTAGTTGCCTCTCCAACAAATACTCGATGGGCCGGGAAGATTTGGTGGGGGTCGTTGCTCTTTGTTTTGATAATTGGGATTGTTTCTCTGGTAAAGGGCTATTTTCTTGAGGGAATGACCTCGACTAACCTTTCTAATATTGTTCCATGGGGGGTCTGGGTTGTTTTTTATATTTATTTTATTGGAATGAGCGCCGGATCGTTTCTTCTTTCGACTTTGATCTATGGTTTTGGCATGCATAAATTTGAGGAGATAGGCCGTTCCGCTTTATTATCGGCTACAGTGAGCATGATCACGGCCATCACCTTTATATCTCTCGATATTGGCAGACCGGATCATGTGTTAAATGCAATCATCTACTGGAACGTAACCAGCACTATGGCCTGGGAGATCCACTTTTATATTTTATATATCATTTTGTTGGTTGTTGAACTATATTTCTCGATGCGCCCTGATCTGGTTAAGGGTGCATCGAGAAAAACACAGCTGGCAAAATGGTACGGGTTACTGACATTAGGTTATCGTAACCTTTCACAGAAAGCCTTGGAACTGGATAGAAAGAGATTAAAAGTGCTTGGCATAATAGGGATCCCATTGGCCATTTTCGGCGTTCATGGCGGAACGGGATCGATCTTCGCCGTTGTCAAATCCCGGCCATTTCTTAATACCGGAATTTTCCCGGTTGTTTTTATCCTATCTGCCCTTGTGTCAGGCACAGCCCTTTCCATAGCAATTTATATCATTAAGAATAAAGTACTTAAACGCTCAAATGATGTATCAATGGTTCGTGCGTTGGGTTCTTTGCTCGGTTTATTTTTGGTGGTTGAACTCGGTTTGGAGTGGTATGAGGCCTTAATCGGTTGGTACAGCTTGAAAACAGAGGAACTTGAGACTATACATGTTTTGGCCGGGGGTCCCTACTGGTGGACCTTTTGGGTTTTCCAGATGGGGCTTGCAATGGTTATTCCTCTTTTGATTCTTTTCATGCCTCGAACACGAAAATCCATACCATGGATTTTAGCAGCTTCAATATCAACGATTATTGGCGTCGTTGGTGTTAGGTTTGATATGGTGTTGCCGATTCTTATTGTTCCGGTAATGAAGGGATTGCCGAGCGGTAATTATTTTCCAACCGTTTCTGAATGGGTTACGAGCTTTGGGTTGATTGCGATGTGCCTATTGTTATATACGCTAGGAGAAAAAATACTGCCTATTGATCAACACAACAAGGAAGATGGGGGAATCTAATATGAATAGAAAATCGGGTGAAAATAAACAAGGTATCTCTCGGCGCAATTTTATTATTAAAAGTGCTTCGGTGGTTGTTGGAATCGGGTTGGTTGCTCCATCATTTTTTGGTCCGTTTAAACAATTAGTCAACGGCACTTGGGAAGAAGAGGAACTGCATGGTATCGGCAGGGATGATCAAGATTACGACGCAACAAATGTTATTCATACGGTTTGCCAGCAATGTAATTCAAACTGCACGATCCGAGCCTTGATGGTGCCAGGAGATAAAAAAGCCTCCTACACCTCTGTTGTACGAAAAATAGCAGGTAACGCTTATAGTCCAATCAACACCGTTTCTTACGGACAAAAGCCGTACAATATGTCTCCCTATAAAGTAATTGCCGGTTCAACAACCGGTAAGATGGCGGTAGAAGGAAGGGGATTTCGTGGCGGCCGCACATGTTTAAAAGGCCAGGCGGGGATTCAAACAGCGTACGATGCATACCGCCTCAAAACTCCTCTAAGACGCTCTGGATCCCGCGGCAGCGGCAAATGGGAGAGTATTACCTGGGAACAGGCCTATCAGGATATCGTTGAGGGGAATTCCCAATTGGGAACCCCTGGATTAAAGTCAATTTGGGCTTATATTCCAGAAGAACCGGTGATGGAAGACTGGAAAAAGGTAGAGGAAGGCAAACTGGAATTTGCAGAATTTGACGCCAAATACCGGGATGTACTGATTGATACGCGTCACCCTGATGCGGGACCAAAAGCTAATCAGATTGTTGGTTTTGGGGGAGATCGAAGGGATTTTGCCACCCGCTTTTTTAATAGTCAAGTAGGATCTGTTAATTTTTATGATCATTCTGCTGTATGCGGCGTTTCTTCAGCGATTGGCACCGTCTACTCACATGCCATTTTGGAAAATGGAAAAAGAGTGGTGAAGAGGGTTGCTGCTGATATCGATAATACAGAGTTTCTTATCGTATGGGGATCAAATCCGTTAGTAGCCAGCAAATCCCCAACCTATTTGGCGCCCAAAATAACGAATGCCTTGGCGCGAGGCATGAAAATGGCGGTAATTGAACCCCGCATGAGCAAAACTGCGGAAAAAGCCACAATGTGGATTCCTATAGAACCGGGGCAAGACGCGGCGCTGGCCATGGGAATGGCCCGCTGGATTATAGAGAATAAGCGGTATGACGAAGCTTATCTTCGCAATTGTAATAAAGTGGCGGCCAATCAGGCAGGAGAACCGACATGGAGCGATGCGACTTATTTGATCAATTTGGATGCTCCAGACAAACCATTTTTGTCAGCTACGGATGCTTCGCTGGGAGATGCAGAATCTGCGGTTGTTATGGTGGATGGCGTTCCGCAATTAGCGGCTGAAGCACAAAAAGGAGATTTGGAAGTAGATACTGTGATCGGGGGAAAACGGGTCCAGTCTGTTTTTACGCTGTTCAAACAGCGAGTGCTGGGGAAATCACTTCAGCAATATGCGGATCTATGCAAAATCCCGGTGGAACAAATCGTCACGGTGGCGAAAGAATTTACCTCTTATGGCAAGAAAGCGAGCATTATGATGTATCGCGGACCATCCATGCATGCTAACGGCTATCATGCGGTTCGAGCCATTAATATCCTGAGCCACTTGATAGGCAATGCCGACTGGAAGGGAGGCAATCTCTTCGGCGGTGCCCATTATAATGAATTCACGGGCCGTTATAACTTAAATAGTGTGCCTAATGCCAATAAAGCATGGGGTATACCGCTAGATCGCCATAAAGCTAAATATGAGCAAACCACTTATTTTAAGCGGGATGGCTACCCTGCCAAGCGGCGTTGGTATCCGGTTGCAGGTGCAGCGGCTTATGACGTTCTACCCGGAGCAGAAATGAATTACCCGTATGGGCTTAAAGCCATGTTTGTCAGTCGGTTTTCACCGATTATGTCAATGCCGAACGGACAGATTCAAGAACGTTTGTTAAAAGACCCAAAGGTTGTCCCGTTACTGGTTGTCTCAGACATCGTCATGAGCGAGACGGCCTCGGTGGCTGATTATATACTCCCGGATCTATCCTATCTAGAAAGATTCGGACGCGAAGGAATTTTCGAAAATCTCCCTTGGAAAATCAGTACGGTCATACAGCCGGTTACGCGGGTCATTCCGGAGGCAAGATCGACAGATGATGTCTACATCGAACTAGCCAAACGAATGAAATGGCCGGGTGTAAATGACAACGCATTTGTCGGCGGAGGAGCGTTAAATAGCGCAATGGACTACTATTTAAAACGAGTCGCCAATATCGCTTTTGACGGGATTCCTGTACCTGACGCATCAGACGAAGAGTTAAAGCTATTTGAAAAGGCGAGAGAACTGGCCCTTGGGCCGTTTTTTGATATCAATGTCTGGAAGAAGACCGTGACACCTGAAGAATGGCGAAAAGTGGTCTATGTTCTAAATCGCGGCGGACGCTTTGCGGGGAACGAAAAGGCATATAACGGTGATTTCCTTGCCCATCAATGGGGGGAACAGGTCAATTTTTATGCGGATAAAGTTGCCAAAATGAAAAATCCCCTGGATGGCTCATTATTTGATGGACTTCCACGTGTAGAAGAGCCTTCAAATTATAAAGGCCAGCCTATGCCTGCTATAAATCCGTTGAGAATGATCCATTGGAAATCTCGAAATCTTGCAACCCACCGCACGATTTCAAACGTTTGGTTAAGGGAAATTCGGGATGAAAATTATTTATGGATGAATTCAATTGATGCGAAAATGCGGGGTTTAAGAACCGGCGATCAAGTTAGAATTAAGGGTCCAGATTACGAAACCAAAGGCCATATCCTTGTTACGGAAATGATCAGGCCCGGCGTAGTGGGGGCATCGTATAGCTTTGGCCATACACAGTACGGTTCGAGTTCTTATACAATCGACGGACGGGTGATTTGGCCTCCTAAGCCTTATTCGTGGACTTCATTTAATTTGAATAAGCCAATGCATGAAGAATTAGGGATTGCTGGAGGACGCGGAGAAGGCTTCTCTATAAACAACTTATTGGCGATAGATCATACGATACCCAATAGCTGCTATGCAGATATTGTCGGGGGATCACCTGCACAATACGACCTTTATGTTGAAGTACAAAAGGTCTAAGGGTAAAGGTGGAGGTGAGGGACGTTGCTTGCAAATTACAAATACTCACATAACCACAAGCAACCATAAGCATAACAGCACAAATAATTGACAACCGTCTGGATTAGCGTTAGCTTATATCCATGCCGAGAAGACCAAGGATTGATATCCCCGGTCTTATCTACCACGTGATGTGCCGGGGGATAGAGCGACGTGAAATCTTTATAGACGATCGTGACCGCGAGCAGCTTCTTGCCCGCATTGCAAAGCATGCCAACAAAGAGAGCATTCACATGTATGCCTTCTCGCTTATGCCAAACCACTTCCACTTGCTAGTCCGCCCACTTAGTACGTGCCTTGCCGCGTTTATGAGAAGGGTATTAACTGGATATGCCATCTATTTCAACCGGCGGCATAAACGAAGCGGGCACCTTTTTCAAAACCGCTATAAATCTTTTGTTATTGAAGAAGAGGCTTATCTTTTAGAGCTTATTCGCTACATCCACTTAAACCCGCTTCGAGCTGGCATTGTCCCTAATCTTAAAGCGCTTGCCACCTGGCCGTACTGCGGCTACTCGGCACTTATGGGATATGTTGAGAAAAGCTGGTTTGAGGCAGATTACACGCTCTCTTTATTCGATGCAGAAAAACTTATTGCCCGCAAAAAGCTCTCTTCTTTTATGGAGGATGGCCTCGGTGCGAGAAGGCGGGGTGACTTTGTTGGTGGCGGTTTAAAACGAAGCTTGGGGATGAGGCCTGGCAAGGCTATATATAGAGATGAATGTAGAGAAGACATGCAGCACAGCATACGGCGTAACGAGCAGAATAGCATACAACAACATAACGGACAACTTGACGCGCAGCACCAGGCTTATGATGAGCGCATTCTTGGGAGCGGCGACTTCGTTCAAGCGGTTTTAAGCAATTTGGATAAGCCTACTGTAGAAGAGGAGGGCAATTGTCTTGATATTAATGCGCTTATTAGGGTAGTCTTATCTTTCTATGGCATTACACTGATAGAGCTTTGCTCCGGATCAAAAAGATCGGCAATCTCTAAAGCAAGATCTGCAATAATTTTGCTTGGGATAAAGCATTGCAAAGTATTGCCAGTTGAGTTAGCTAAAATACTTGCAATCAGCCCAAGCACAGTTTACTCAATTATTTCTAGGGGCAGGGAAGAACCGGAGAGCAAAATAATTCTTGACCTGTACTAAGGATGGCGTTATTTGAGAATCTGTAACTTGCAAGCAACGTCCCCAACGCAACTGATAACTGAGTAGGCGGGGTCAAAAACCCCGCCTATCGAGGATACTTAGCGAAACACTATCTCATTTACTGTATACAGCTAAGCCGCCTTTGCCATGCTCTCAATTCGAGATTTTAGATTATCCATATCTTCTTGAATCTGATTCTCTACCATTCCGCCGGCACCCAATTTCTCAACAAGCTCGGCAGGATACAGTTCTGGCAAAAAGTTAAAGTGTACGGTGACTTTAGTTCCCTCGGGAACTGGTTCGAAATGAACAAACCCGCTATTATCCGTACCGGCTATCGATTTCCATGCCAGATGCTTATTCTCCTGGATATCAGTGAGTTCGATATCGAACTCTAACGGTATCCCGGCCAGTTCTACCTTCCAATGCTCCACGGTTGGGCTTTTTAATGTCACTTCCTTGACATGGGACAGCAATTTTGGATAGTTTGAGGAGCGGACCCACATGTCATACACCCTATCGATTGGAGCGTTGATGATCATGGTCTTTTCTCTTTCCATCAAGCTCACCTCCCTAAAAAATAGATCTTGAGTTTGTGTGTTCCCGCCGAGGCCGAAGTGTAACGAGAAATTTAACCATCGCAACCAATTAACTCGGTTTTTTTCCATAAAAATTTTATCTTAATAAAGGCTTGCATCTGCCCTGAAAATAGCTATTTTCAGGGCAGAGCAACGACTAAGAAGTGCAACAATACCTGAAGAGCATGAAGAAGAATCCGATGTAGTGAACCGCGCGTCTTGTAATTAGCGCAAAATCAAGTATCAAAACGCTGAGAATGTTATCTACATTTAAGGCGGACTCTTCTGCCCAGTATTGACCGATTATATCCTCGGTTAATGACCGTTTAGATATGAGATATAAGAATTTGACTTTATCCGCGAGTGCAATACTCTCGTCTAGAAGGTCAACAGAGAAAACGAGCTCTTGAGTTATAGATCTAGCAAATCTAATATGGTAAAGCTGCCACATATGGGCATTGGTAAGTACAGCCCACTCGATTCCCTCATTAGCTGCATAGCCAACAGCCTGCGCCAAATGATTTTCGTTTAATTTTATGTTGAATTCCTTGGCCTCGATGACCATCTTTAAGTCGCCATCGAGCCTTATCACGAAATCGGCAAACTTTCCTCTTATCCTATACTCAGCCGTAACATTAGCGACTCTATCATAATCAAAAATATCGCCGAGCATATCAAAGATTAGATTAGCTGTATCAGCTTCACCAGGCTTTCTTTTTTAGTGGCTTAAGAACTTCTGTATACTTTTCAATTTCATTTTTAATACAGCCTTTAATTTGATCGGGAACTTTTACATGCATTTTTCAAAACATCTTAGGCGGGAGATAATAACCCGAATTATCAACCAGCAGTACCGAACAGTATGGCCGGAGGAATTGTCAAATACTACGCTTATCTAGCCGATACCAAAGCAATGAACACTTACATGCTAAATCAGTTGTTAGCAGATTATAGCATTTGATTCTTCATATTTAGCAAGTCCCGGCTATAGGAAAGAGCATCCCACGCTATTTATTGATTAAGGTACAAAGCTATTATTTGAGTAATTTTCTCCTGCCTTATGGCGCGATGTCCCGGCGGTTGAAAACTAAGATGGAGCCGATGTAAAAGACGATAATTATGCCGGCATATACAAGGACGCTTCGAAAGGGAACGTGACCAGAAGTAAGCAATTTTTGTGCATCATAGTAGTGAAACAGCGAGATGTCGTTTACCTTTTTGGGCCAATCCGCAAGCCCTGCAAGAACCGTTATTATGTACATGGTGGTCAAGATACTGGCCGAAATGAGGGCCGCCCGCCCGCGCTCTCCCAAAAGGACTGAGAAAAAAAGCGAAAACGAGGCGATAGCTAAAAAGAATAAAGACCCTATTACAGTAAGTGCCAATATACCTTCCGGTTTGAGGTTTAAATCGAATGCCTTGCCAAAGGTATAGGTTGAAAGCGTAGTTAGGACAACCAGTCCTATAGTCCCGGCAAACAGGGTGATGCTCTTGGTGATCAGGGAGGAGATTCTGGTTATCGGCTGGCTTAGCAATATTTCAATCGTGCCGCTCTCAATTTCTTTGCCGATGGCGCCGGTTCCGTAGGCGATGACGAACGCTCCTACAATGATAAACCATATGAAAGCGAAGAACTCTACGGTTATGTATCCCTCCGGGGTTGTAATACTCGTAGCACTCCCGCCGAAAACCTGCAACAAGCCTTTGGGGTAGTTCGCAAAGAGCTTCTCAAATTCAGCAGCTCTTTGGTGGATTGTCGGCCAGACCGACAATATAAGATATACATATAACGCCAGACCGACCGCATAAGATGGCCAGCTTATACTAATCTCCTTCAGCGTTTTCCTGAAAAGGTTAACGTTCATTGCCACCGCCTTTACCGTAAAACTTTAAGAATATCTCTTCGAGGCTTGCATGCTCAACTATCAAGTCTTTGATATTGTGCTGAGCGAGCTTTTTAATGAGGGGATCGATTTCGCCTTCAACCGTAATCCTTAAATGGTTATTAACTTTATCGATCGAGGTCACGCTAGGCAGGTGAAATTCATCTGGGTTGAACGGGCCCTCAAAAATGACCTCGACGTAGCGAATCTTTTTAGATACGAGTTCGTCGATTCTTTCCGTGGCTACCAGCCGGCCTTCCTTGATAATACCCACTCGGTCGCAAACCTTCTCGACCTCAGGCAGTATGTGCGAGGACAGAAACACCGTGCGTCCCCGCGACTTGAACTCTTTTAAGACGTGGTAAAACTCCTGTTGAACGAGAGGATCAAGCCCCGAAGTCGGTTCGTCCAGAAGCAAAAGCGCAGGATCGTGCATGAGGGCTTGAATTATCCCAAGCTTTTGGCGATTTCCCTTGGAGTAATTTTTTATCCTTTTTTTAAGATCCAGGTCGAAACGGGAAACAAGCTCTTTTTTCAAAACGGGGGGCTTTTTTGGGCGAAAGCGCGCTATAAAGCTTAAGAACTGGTTCCCGGTCATCTTCTCATACAGGTGGATATCCCCAGGCAGGTTCCCGACCTCTTTCTTTATAATTGCAGAATCTCCCCAGGCATCCTTGCCAAGTACGGATGCAGCGCCCCTTGTCGGCCTAAGAAGGGCGGTTAAGAGCCTTATGGTAGTGGTCTTTCCGGCTCCATTTGGGCCGAGGAAGCCAAAAATCTCGCCTTCTTCGACGGTGAGGTTGAGATCTTCGATGCCCCGGTTTCTCCCATAATACTTTGTAAGCGAAGCTGTATTTATTGCTGCCATCTGATGGCCTTTTTTGTGTCTGCGGTACTTTTTACAGAATTATACGGGCAAAATTATAAAATGCAAATCCAGTGAGCGTCAATCACAAAAGACAGAATACTGGTAACTAATTGTGTAAGAAGACCCCCATGCTCGTCTGTGACCACATTGGTGGGTTTTTACTATAAAAACAGGAGGTATATAATCTTATCTAAGACCAGCACTAGTAAAAACGTAGGAGAAGTAGGCGTGGACGAAGAATCCTGGAAAGAGCAGATTAAGCATGTAATTGAAACGGTAGCCGAAGGTGCACTTATGATTAACGCAGACGGCATTATAATTTACGCCAATAACTCGGCAGAGAAGATTCTCGGCCTTAAGCGAAGCGATATTGTAGGGCGCACCTATAGCGATCCAGGATACAAGGTAACTACGCTCGATGGTAAACCTTATCCGATAGAGAAGCGTCCAATAACCCAAGTTTTGCAAACCGGCGAGTTGGTGCAGAATGTCGAGTATGTTATAGAGCGTCCTGATGGAATCCGAGTTATCGTAGCGGTAAACGCAAGTCCGCTCCGCGATGAAAAAGGCACCATTCTAGGAGTTATTTTATCTTTTGCTGATATCACTGCTCGAAAAAAGGCAGAGGCAGAGTTACGGGCAAGCGAAAAGAAGCTGCGCGATATCACCTCGGTACTGGGTGAAGGGGTATACGTCCTAGATAAGAAGGGGCATCTTGCTTTCATGAATCTGGAAGCAGAGCGTCTTTTAGGCTGGACCGAGGCGGAGCTATACGGCAAGAACGTGCATGAAGCAATCCATTATCAAAGAGCAGATGGTTCGATATTTCCCGCTAGCGAGTGCCCGGTATTGAAAATCATAAATTCAGGAGGGATTTACCGCACAGATGACGACGTTTTTACTCGCAAAGATGGCAGTATGTTACCAGTGGCTTATGTCACTACCCCTATCCTAGAGAATGGGAAGGTTGTTGATTCAGTTACAACATTTCAAGACATTACTGAGCGCAAAAAAATCGAGAGGTTGCGTGATGCTTTAAACAGGATTAACGCCGCCATAAGCTCAACACTTAACTTTGATGAGATAATGCAAAGGATTGTTGTAGGGTCTGTCAAGGGGATGGAGTCAGAACGAACTATAATACTTCTGCACGAGGACGGCTACTGGGTGGTACGTTATACGTACGGTTTCCCGAAGGTAGCGGTGGGTTCAAGGCTTAACGACGATGAGGCAAGGTACGCGGTGCTCGCCGCCAATACCCGAAAGCTGGTCGTAGTCAATAATACCTATAGCGACGAGAGAGTTAACCGCAAGATAATGGAGAGGCTTGGTACCCGCTCAGTTTTGACGGTTCCTCTGGTGGTAAGGGGAAAAGTTATAGGGGTCCTCTGTTTCTGTTACAGTACAAAGCCGGTTGCTTTTACTGATGCCCAGGCCGATTTTGCAAGCAAGTTGGCGGTATCAATATCGCTTGCCCTAGAGAACGCCCGCCTCTACTCGATTGAAAAAAACATTGCAGATACACTACAAGAAGCACTACTTACGATGCCGAAAAATATAGAGGGCATTGATTTTGGCTACCTCTATCACTCTGCAACAGATACCGCAAGAGTTGGGGGAGATTTTTATGATATCTTTGAGCTTGAGCATAATAAAGTTGGCATGGCTGTAGGGGATGTTTCCGGCCATGGCCTTGAAGCTTCAGCTTTAACCGCACTCGTTAAAAGCACCATCCGGGCCTATGCCTATGATAATTCTTCGCCAGCTGTAATTATGGCGAAGACCAACGAGGCTATTACCAAAGCATCTGCCCAGGAGTTATTTATCACTGTGTTCTTCGGTATCTTAGATATGAAGGCGGAGGTTCTTACGTATTGCAGCGCTGGGCATCCTCCGGCAATAGTCAAACGAAAAACTTCGGGGACCTTTTTTCTTACTACGGATTCGCCAGCTATTGGAGCTTTTAGCGGTCTAAACTATTTCAACAATCAAGAGACCATTAAAAAAGGCGATACTTTAATTATTTATACCGATGGCGTAATCGAGGCAAGATGCAACAACAGGTTTTTTGGGGGTGAGAGACTAATAAAATTCGTTAATAAGTTAAAACCAATACCGGCTAGAGAAATCCCACGGGTGATTTTTAACAGAGTCATAGATTGTGCTGGCGGGATATTGTCAGACGACGTGGCCATTCTTACTGTTAGCTTAGATTAGAACTACCGGGACTTGAGAATCGGCGTAGCCAACCTGGAAACATCTCCCTGAATTTGAGATAATCTAAGCGGTGTTTAAGATTTATGCCTGTAGTTTATATTCATATCCCGTTTTGTAAACAAAGATGTAAATATTGCGATTTCAACTCGTACGCTGGCCTGGATCCTTTTCATGGGCCTTACGTCAGAGCTCTATTATCGGAGATCAACTTTCAGGCGCTTCGTCTAGACGATATAGATGCCCCCAGCATCTATATCGGTGGCGGTACCCCCACGCTTTTGAATCCTTTGTATATGGATGCACTTTTAGCTGAGGTGTATAGGTGGTTCTCAGTCTCCGATGCTGCAGAGGTTACGATTGAAGCAAACCCCGAGACCGTAACAAAAGAAAAGTTAGTCCAGCTTAGGCGTGCGGGCGTGAACAGACTAAGCATAGGGTTCCAATCCCTTGACGATGGGCTTCTTAAACTCCTTGGGCGGAAGCATTCCGCCCAGCAGGCTGTCTCGGCATTCAAAGATGCTAGGGAGGCCGGTTTTAATAACGTGAACATTGACCTTATCTTCGGCATACCCGGCCAGTCTCTTGCCGGTTGGGCGGTCACATTGGAACAGGCTGCCTCTTTAGATCCTGAGCATATATCTTGCTACGGCCTTACAGTCGAACCCGGAACACTCCTTGAGCGCGAGATAGCAGCAGGCAAACTCCAGGTTCCGGATGAAGATTTACAGGCCGATATGTTTGCGTATACCATGGGGTCTTTGGCCGAGTCGGGATTTGAGCACTACGAGATTTCTAACTACGCCAAATCGGGGAGGCGCTGCCGTCATAACCTGGTATATTGGGATAACGGTGATTATATCGGCTTTGGTGCGGGAGCGCACTCGAAAATTGGCAGCAAGCGGTTTTATAATACCGCCAATCCAAAGGAATACATTGAGAGCATAGGTGCAAGAGGCGCAAGTATTTCGGAAATAACAGACCTCTCAACAGGTAATATGATAAGCGAAACCATATTCCTAGGCTTGAGGAAGATAGAGGGGCTTGACCTTAAATCCTTTGAAGCCCGTTTTGGACGGTCGGTATACGATATTTACAGTGCTCAAATCGCTAAACTGGCCGAAGACGGGCTGTTAGAGCAAGATAACGGCTCGCTAAGGCTAACTGACAAGGGAATCTTACTCGGAAACGAGGTATTTTCGAGATTTATCTAATCGGTTTACCCCGGGACGTTTGCTTGACCTGTTAAAATATATTAGCAGTATACAAGCTAGCGGTTAACCGTAACGATAGGCTTAGGTACTGTAAATTCTTAGTAGGCAAGTGTGGGCTTGCAAAATAGATCAAGACCTCACATTATCTCGTTTAGAACCAGTAAACATGATAAGGAGGTCTTGATATGCACCATAGTATCAATTCTATTT